>CAVURA010000027.1:0-6016 GCA_963743775.1 uncultured Bacteroidales bacterium | reverse complement strand
CACCTGAACCCTCTACATACTCCGGCTCTCCGCGGTTTATCAGACGGTTTTCTCCTGTACCGGGATCAGGCTTATGAAAATGATGACGGCGGGTGTCATATATATCCGGGCGATGGCACTGAAGGCAAAGCCGGTTATCAGGTTCCTTGGTTTTTACCGAATGTGAGTCATGACAGTCACTGCATTTGATCAGCTTTTCAAACATTTTGCTCTGGGTGAACGAACCGTACTCATAGTCCTCATCAAGGATCTGCCCGTCGGCATGATAGACAGGCTGAGTGATCAATTGCGGGATCATATAGTTCAGCAGATCGCTGTTGTCATCTTCGTAATCGCCCAGTATCGACCTGCGCGAATGGCAGCGGGCACATACATTGAGTAATTCCTTGTTATCCAGATCCCTGGTTCTGACTATCAGACCGGTATTCACATCAGCCGGCCTTGATCCCTCAGGCAGGTTGGCCCAGATGAGATGGTCCGAGGCCGGACCGTGACAGGCTTCGCAGCTGACGTCGATCTCCGACCATGTGGTGTTGAAGGTCTTTGCTTCAGGATCGTAATTCTTCTTCAGGTTGGTGGTATGGCAGTCGGCGCACATGCCGTTCCAGTTCTGGGCCTGGTTGGTCCAGTACAGCCAGTTGTCTGGTTTGATATCCTGCCCTGCGTAAACAGTATCGCCAAGGTGGAACCACTTGCCACGGTCGGTATCCCAGGCTATGGGCAGACACTGCAGTCGTCCGCCTTCGAAAGGTACCAGGTACTGCTGCAGTGGAGTGTAACCGAATGTATGGGTGACCTGGAAATCGCCGAAAACACCTGCCGGGCCCTCCGTGTTGATGTAAAACTTACCGTCCTTCCTGAACATACGGTGTGTCTTGCCATTGTGTCTGAACTCATAATTATTGAAATCACCCAGAACGGTTGTGTCATTAGCTACATCCATGGCGAGATCGTGATGCGAGCCGAGCCACAGATCGTCTTCCTTCTTATGGCATTCGATACAGGTGCTTCTCCCCACAAACTGTAGCACCCTCTTCGACCTTTCCTTTTGATTTGTCAAGAGACATGCGGGCGAAATATACCGGAAACGCCGTGACCAGAATGACTGTCGCCGTAAACCCTGTGATCTTCCAGGATCTCATTTTATCGCTTACTTCATTAAATGGCATAAGTCATCTGACTGGTTTCAAATTTTCTTCGTTTTTCTTTCAGGCTGACATCCACTTTGACTTTTCCGGCTTCGACGGTCACAGGGAAATAATCAAGAGGTCTCGGGGCAGGAGAATTGATCACAACCCCGTATTTGTCGAATGCCGATGAGTGGCACGGACAGTCAAACTGCTTTTTTGATTCATCCCAGAGAACCGAACAACCGAGATGAGGGCAGATCAGTGAAAGGGCCAGGAAACCGCCGTCGCTTTCACGGACTATGAAAAGCTTGTTTATCCGGTCGGGTGTGACCGTGCCCGGAAGAAAATCATCAACATTCCCGATGATTCTGACTGTTGAGCCGGGCTTGCTCTTACTTAGTTCCCTGGACGGCTTCAGCAGGCTAACAATAAAAAATACAAGCTCTGCAACGGCGACGGTACCCAGTATCATCCAGGCTTTCTTGAGGAAATCCCTCCTGCCGGTTTCCCCTGTACCTCTTGTTTTATTGACCGTTTTCTTCATTTCTCAGAATTTCTTGACCGTATCACACCTTCCACGGCCACATGAGGTTCATTCCCGCCCCCCTGAAAAATATCCCTGTCAGGGTCAGAACGGTGTACGAGACGATCATTATAATAATAACCGACTGAATAACCTCCGACCGGTTCAATGAGAACTTCCGCCGAATATATTTCAGATATAAATAGAGTGTCACAGCAAGTATTACAAAGGGGATAAGTCCTTTGGTGATCAGGGAGGGAACGGATGAAAGGAGTACTTCGGGATCAGGCAGCAACTCGCTGAACCCGATGAAAAGAACAGTAAAAACTACCCCGGAGGCAAGTGAGAATTTTGCCGACCTGATACCTTTTTCTGACAAAAACCAGATGCCCTGGTTTTTGTCTTCCAGTCTGATATAAGGGAGCCAGCAAGCGGCAATTAAAACGGTCAAAGGGAAGACCACGATCGCAAAGAAGGGATGGAAATGGATCAGTAGCTCCTGCAGTCCCATGAAGTACCATGGCGCCTTGGCGGGGTTAGGACTGAATGACGGGTTGGCTCTTTCCCTGAGAGGTGCGTCAAACAGGCTGCTGATAATGAACAGAAGGGCAAGCAGCACCATAGCCACGACAAACTCCCTGTTTACAAGATGAGGCCTGGTATCAACCATGGGACCATCTTTATCCTTTTCTGCCACGATTACACCTCCCGCCCTGCGGATACGCCAGAAATGGTATGCCATGAAAGCCACTAGGAGCAACGGGATTATGCCGGTATGAAGGTTGAAGAAATTGGTCAGAGTGGCCTGCCCGACTTCCTTCCCTCCCAATAGTGCCTCCCTGATCGGATCTCCGATCAGGGGCACATATGCCAGCAGGCTTGTGCTTATTGTGACAGCCCAGTAAGAGAGCTGATCCCATGGCAGAAGATATCCTGTAAAATTCGATAAAACAACGAGTATCAACAGGGCCATCCCGAATATCCAGGTGGCATGTCTCGGTTTGCGGTAAGCGCCTGTAAATGCAACTCTGAGCATGTGCAGGAAAGCAACCCAGAGAAGGCCTATTGCGCTCCAGTGGTGGATATTGCGCAGCATCTGACCGAAAAGCAGGCTGTCCTGCAGGTTCAGTATTGAATTGTAAGCGTTTTCCGGTGAAGGCTCATAATGGAACTTCAGCAAAAGCCCGGTGACCACCTGTACAACCACCAGAATGGCTGCCATGCCCCCAAGCCCGAAAGTAAGATTGAAACGCAATGTTGATGCCTTCAGTTTGCGGGGATGAAGATGCAGAATCAATCCAAGCCTTGATTTGCTGCTCTTTTCGCTATCGGGAATCTGGTTCAAAAATCTGACGGGTTAATTCAGAAGCATACAGTTATTCTATTCGAACAGGTATGGCTTCCGGTTCCTGAAGAGCATTATATTAAAAGAGAAATAAAAGACATTTGAATTAAGCCCCTCGTAAGGCTTGTGGTTGTCTTTGTCAATAAAATCCTGGTTATGGAAGTCACTGATGTAATACTTGAATTTCAGGTTAGCTCCCTTTGGAAATTGGACGCCAACCAGAATACCGTGTTGAAATAAATCCTGTCTGTCACTGAACCACTCCACCTTCTGATCGATTTTATCACCTGCTTCAATAGTCTTTTCCTTATACAGGGCAGCAACCTCAAATTCATATCCTGCATATAAAAACAGCTTTTTAAGGTCACCTATCTTGAATCCCACAGGGACTCCGAGGTTATAGGAGCGGAATTTCTTCTGGTAGATTGCATTTTCGGCAAAATCGTGATATTCATCGAAGACATAGCCGACATTCCTTAAAGCCAGTCCCGTGAACAACCCGAAGTGGGTGCTGATATCGGTGGCGATAAACGTTTCAACATTAATGACCGGTGTAAATCTCAGCGGGGTACCATAGTCTGTTCCGTTCTGCTCTACATCAGCGAATGAAAAGATCACCTCTAACCCGGTGTGAGTGTATATTTTTTTTTGCTGGCCGTTTGCAGTTACAGCAAGTAACACAAGCGATACCAGAAGAATTGAAATGCGTTTCATTCAGGTAATATCTTTTTACGTGGATCAAATATACAAATTCCGCGTAATGCGGCAATCAGGATCCGTAAATCCGGGTTCCCTGAGAGACAAAATCAGGGAGAATTAATTTGCTTCCTTCGCAACCTTAATCCTTCCGCTCCTGGCTGCCTTGACCAATGCCTTATAGTCTTTCTCATTCTGGCCGGCATATGCAAAAGCAAATTTGGCCATTGCCTCATCCAGTTCATCGCTGTTGCCGAGGTAGCCTGAGAGCAAGGCAGCGTCACCTGATTTTGCATGCGCCAGTGCCAGGGCCCAGGCGCACAGGTTGCAGTAGTCAGGTATATGTTTAATGTCGACCAGGCCCGGTGTGAATTCAACGCCGCCTTTCATGTCACGTAACTGGCGCACATAAAAATGGTATCCGTAATTTCCCCCCCAACCGAGAAAGATATCGGGCGCACCCTGTATAAGGCGTTGTCCTGCTACCACACGCTGGCCATTATTTGAATAAGACACCCCCGGTACAAAAGGCTCAAGCACTGAAGGCTGTGCTTCCTTTACCTGAAGAAACAAAGGATCATCTGAGCTGTTTCCTGCAAGGAAAATAACCCAGCACCGGGTTCCCACACTGCCCACTCCTACTATCTTCCTTGCCACGTCGACAACCCGGTACTGGTCCAGCAACGCCTTCCTGTCATCGGCAAGGGAACTGACATAAGATTCGAGCAACAATCCCAGGGCTACATCAACCGGTATGCCTGCCTCGGTATGGGTTTCCCGCACAATAAACGGTGCATCTTCGCGCAGACGGTATTTATTGTCTACGATATCGGTGAGTTTGCCAAGCACCTGCATATGAGTCCGGCCACGGGCTTTCGTGGTTATTTTTTTCAGCCCTTTCTGTATGGAGGACGGCAGCGACGTTATGATATCTTTTTCAGTGATTGTCGAGTACCATAAATCCATATACCCCATATGTGCATATTCCTTCATGTGCCTGCGATAGGAGCTTACCGCTGCCATTACTCCCTCACGGCACAGGGCATCATCACCTCCGAGAAACCTGCAGCTAACGACAATGCTTGCCACGAGCCGCTTCAGATCCCATTCCCACGGGCCCGGATGTGTTTCATCGAAATCATTGATCCCAAAAATAAGTTTTCGTTCTGCGGAAGCGAACACTCCAAAGTTGGCCACATGCAAGTCACCGCATGCCTGGACTGTTATTCCGGTGGTTTTACCACCGGCAGCCAGATCAGCGGCCATTATGCCGGCGCCACCGCGCAGGAATGCGAATGATGAAGTAAGCATGCGTGCATAACGTATAGGCACCAGTTGTTTCAGCCGGGTCTTGCCCTGTGCTTCCAGTAAAGCAACAGGATCAGCACGTTTGGTTGACGGTTTGTAATTACCCTGACCGATCCGCGGAAATTTCACCCGGAGAGCCTTGCCTTCAGCAATACGTTCTTCAATGGTTTTGCGCTGTTCTTTAAAGTGAGTTTTTGATTCCATAAATGCTTTCCGGCGTTTTATGCCTAATCCTCCCCTAATTTAGTCAATAAATGCCATAATATATGTACCTGTATCAATAATTTGTGACCGTAAGCTGGCTCTGTGCTTCAATTGCACCGAAAAGCAAGAGAAGTTGATTTGGTGCTGAAGAATATATAACTTTGACCTGGGGGTTTGTAAGCCGACCGGGCTTATTTAATCCATTTACAGATACAATAACCCTAACTACAAAGAGATGAAACAATTTACATTATCACTGAGAATAGCATTCCTTGTTATTTTCAGTACGCTTTTCTACATCGAAGGCTACGGCCAGAAAACAAGGGAAGAGATCCCCGATAAATATAAATGGGATCTGACTGACATCTACAAGTCCGATGCTGACTGGCGCGCAGCCAAAGACGGCATCGCGGTTAAACTTGGTGAGGTGACAAAATTCAGGGGGACACTTACCGCATCGGCAGCAAACCTGCTGAAATGCATGGAATTCAGTACGGAGGTCAATAAGGAGGCATATAAATTATATACTTATGCTTCCATGAGCTCGGATCTTGACACCCGTGATATGAAATATACCGGCATGAAGCAGGAACTGGAGCAGATGTTTTCTGACTTCGGAGCCAAAGCAGCATTTATCGAGCCTGAAATCCTGACTGCCGACTGGAGTGTGATTGATGGTTTCATCAAATCAGAGCCTAAACTTGAGCCGTACCGTATGGGGCTTGACAATTTGTTCCGGACCAAAAAGCACACATTGAGTGAACCCGAAGAGCGTATCCTGGCCCTGTCAGGCATGACCGGGGGAGTGGC
>CAVURA010000026.1:0-47605 GCA_963743775.1 uncultured Bacteroidales bacterium | reverse complement strand
TATAAGGTACGGATGTAAAAAACAAATATCCCTGTACCAGGATATTGGAATATCCCCCGGAAGGATTCCGGAACCTGTAGTTAACCGACATTAATTTATATCCCTTCTCTGCGATAAAGAGATTCTGTGCCAGATTTATTATTTTGGACCTGCCTAGGTTAAGCCTTTGAATGTCATCAGGATGTGCGCTTTCCATAAAATGGTATGGGGTGACCTCCTCCGGCTCAATACCGATCATTTGAATACTGCGTTTGCTGGTAAATATGACCTTGAGCCGGATTATGTCTGCAACATAGAAAAACTGATTCTTATCTTCCATCAGAATCTCAAGCTGCTGGAGCAAAGGATCATTGCGGTCAATCCCTTCATAGGCAACCGGCAAAAAAGTATCCATGAAATTGAAAAACAGGCTATAATCCTGGTAATCAGTCATTGATATCTGATTTAAAGTCAGCCATACTTCGAAAATATTCCTTAAAAATAGAAAAAATACTGATTACTAACTATTGACCAGCGTCCTGAGTGGCTCTAATTTTGACATGTCTTTGGATCTGAAAGAATTATAATGTATGGCTTTAACTATTAAAGTATAATCTTTAAACCAATTGAATATGGCAAGCGAAACAAAAAGAACAGCTCCGGATATGGATGCCATTATTGCAAACGCAAAAAAGGAAGGCAAGCTAAAAACTGTACCACTGAACTGGAAAGAGGTTTACTACACTAATTGCCCTCTTGTATCTGCAAGCAATGTAGACCAGGAACTTGGTTGGACCAAGGAAGAATATAAGAAGATCGGTATTACATACCTTTATCTCCGTGCCCGCAAGGAGAACGACTGGTACCCGCATTATATTCATAATCTGGATAATATTATCCGCTTTGGCGGCTTGTTTCCTCCTATACATGTTCATGCAGATATCCGCAGGACAGTTCTTCTGGGAGTTACCCATGCACCACGTGAAGGTGGAGCAATGATGGTACGCTCAAGGGATGATATTTACCGGATGGCAGATCTTAAAGGCAAAAAAATCGGACTCTCAAGAAGTCAGAACAAGATCAAAACCGACTGGTGGGGCATACAGGAAGAGCAGGGCATTGAGCTGATGCTCAGAATGAACGGGATGACCAGGAAAGATGTTGAGATCGTTGAATTCCCCTACGCTGACGACTGGTATGATAATCCTGAGATGATGGGTCCTGAGATGGAAAACCCTTCGGAATTATGGCTGCGCCGCGATCATAAACACGACCTTGCTTTCCGTCCTCTTGAGACAGCGCTTGAAAAGGGCATTATTGATGCAATGTATATTCAGAGTGGACCATTACAGCAGCTTTCTGAAGCAACTGGCAACTTCAAGGCAATCGAAGACCTGTCGAGGTATCCTGACTGGACGCTTCAGGTAGCAAATATACCAGCTGCCATTACTTGTACAGTTGAAATGGCCGAAAAGCATCCCGAGCTTGCTGTTACATTCCTGAAAGGCATGATAAAAGCAGGGCGATGGGCAAATGAACATAAACATGCTGCAGCAGCCATCCTCGACAAACAGACATTCTATCTGGATGTTGAACACACATACGAAGGTATCAAGCATATAGACCTTGTTCCCAACCTCTCACCACAAAACCTGAGGTCTGTCGAGATTGGTAAGGATTTCATGTTAAGCCATGGTTATATCAAAAACGATTTTGACGTTCAGAAATGGGCTGCTCCGGAATTTCTTGAGCAGGCTGCAAGGGAACTGCTTGAACTGGAGTGGAAGAAAAGGACAACAGCGAAGTTGCCTTCAGCAGCTGATCCGCTGCAATCCGGACGACGCATCGGGTAAACGGTCAGAAAATTCTGAGAATAACGCTTCAGGCAAATAATAGCCTGAAGCTGAAGCTAAGTTATACAGGGCGACAAACTGGATTTGTCGCCCTTATTTAGCTTAAAACCAATTCTGAAGAAAAAATGAACAATGTTTATAAAATAAATACCACCATTAAAGCAGATAAGAGTTTATGTATTAATTATGGCAGCTATATTCTGGAACTGATAACTAAAAACAGGTTACTATGGAAAATGAAACAACATTAGCTAATAAGGAACAGGAAGGCAGGAAGCCGGATCCTAATTATATGGCGGTTGAGCGGACTGTGATGGCGGCTGACCGTTCGCTGATGGCATGGGTGCGTACCGGCCTGTCACTCATAAGCTTTGGGTTCACTATTTATAAGTTCCTTGAATATCAGAGAGAGCAGCTCCAGGCATTGGACAGGGTAATTTCCAGCATTTCAAGCCCTAAAGTGATTGGCCTATTAATGATAGGTATGGGCATCCTCTCCCTGGTACTGGGTACGATTGAAAACGTATCAACTATAAGATTCTACAGGAAGCAATATGACGTTAAGCGACCCAGGTATTCTCTTTTAATATCAGTAATCATTACGATCATTGGGGTCATTCTCTTTCTGGGGATCATCTTTAAGCTGAACGGCATAAGTTGATTATTGCTTCCCCTGACACAGCAGCCAGAACAGTACGCTTCGAAGTTGAAGTCCAAAGTGTAAAGTCTTGATCATAAAAGGTTAACAAACCTATAGTAGCCCTTTTGCTTTCAATTCACGGATCACTTCTGTAACAGTAGTTTTCCCGGCTTTCTTTATGATATTGGTACGATGTGTATTGATTGTCAGCGGACTCCTGAAGAGTTTCTCGGAAATCTCCTTGGTGCTCAGCCCTTCATCTATAAGTTCAATAATCCTGAATTCGGTATGGGAAAAAAGAAGTCCGGTAGAAAGGAGCTCTTCATCAGGATAGCGGAAGGCTTTTGGATTGTTACCGATGTAATGGTGAAATCCCTTGTGGATATTCTGAAATCCGGAAATATCTGTAATTACCAGGATAAGAAATGTGGATTCGTAAGGAATTTTACTGTAAAAACTAAAGCCCTGATAAAGATAGTCAGTATAACCCCCGCCTTCCGGATTTCTTCCCCTGAAATTACATGAAATGATACTTGTGCCTCTTTTCTGAATATATATATCCTGAGCCTCACTGAAAAGCTTTGTCCTGGAAAGCCGGTGTCTTTTCAGGTCATCCTGATGCGTGGTTGTAAGAAAAAAACCGGGAGTAACGGAATCCTGTTCCACCCCAAACATCCTTTTAACTCCTTTGCTCATGAATTTTATTTCCAGCAGTATCACATCGGCGATATAAAAAAGCTGATTGTTCTGGTCCATGTAGCTATCAAGCTCCATCAACAGCGGATCATCCTTGGCTATCCCTTTGAAATTACCCGGTGAAAAGGTTGTAAAAAACTTGAAAAACAGGCTGTAATCCTCGTATTTAGCTGTTATATTATTCACAAAGAGAGAATGTTATAATGTTTTAACCGCTAAAGGTATAAAAAATACAGATTAATCACTATTGCCATCAGTTTATACGAGGGGTAACTTTGATTGAGGAATAGATACCTATAATGGCAATCTGAAATTCAATTATTTTTTTCTTTCATATAAAAACCCCGGCATTGGAAAATCACAGAGAATATATAGACAAGCTGGCTGCCGGGCTAAAAGAACTGGAGAGTGAAATTAATGAGCTCGAGAAGATTGCAGATAAGGCATTGGCAGAGGTAAAAGCTGAGTACAGGCAACAGATAGAAGATCTGTTCTTAAAAAAAGAAGAGTTGCAGAATAAAGTTGCCAAAATCAGGAAAGCAAGCGGAAATGCCTGGGAGGATATGAAAGCAGGTGCCGAATTAAGTTGGGAAGTATTTCAGGATTCTGTAAAAAGCGGGAAGAGCAGATCTTAGAAAAAAAATATCCGGACCGTTGCATTGACCTCGGTTCAGGTTCTTTGACATTTTGCAATAAACAGGGCGGATTATATTTGGATAATTTTTAAAGCAATCCCTTCTCCTTCAGGTCGTAAATAAAATCAGAGATCTGCGGTTTGCCTGATTTCTCGAGGATATTGGATCGGTGGGTGTTCACGGTGAAAACACTCAGGAATAATTTTTCGGCGATTTGTTTGCTGCTAAAGCCTTTCTCTATCAGCATGATGATCTCCAATTCCCGGGCAGATAAATTAATGCCAATACTCAACAGGTCTTTATCAGGAAATCTGAATAAAGAAAGGTTGTCACCCAGATAATGATGAAAACTTTGTTTTTTCATCCGGAAGGAAGTCAATATTGGTATATACCTGAAGATCAAATACTGCAGGGTAAGGGATTGGTGTATAAAATATATAGCATTGAAAGAGTAAATTAGTGTACCCGCCTGCAGGATTTTTAACCATGAAGTTAGTTGACAACACTTTACTTCCTTTTTTGGGAATGAAAATATCATGCTCAATCCTGTATACCAGTGCTCTGGCCAGACCAAATCTTTGAAAATCCTCGGGGTGCATGGCATCCTGAAAATGACCGGGATGAAATTCCTCCGGCAGTATACCCATTATTTGAAGACTCCTTTTACTGTTAAATTCAAACTGCATCTTCCCTAAATTGGCAAGAGAAAAAAACTGATCATTCTCTTCCATTACCTGCTCCAGCCTCTGCATAATAGGATCTTCACGATTTATTTTCAGAAACCCTGATGGCAGATAGGATTCAATAAAATCAAAAAAGAGGCTATAGCTATAAGGCTGAAGCATAATTAGCTGAATATGAGCTTAATATATAACTTTGGCTGCAAATATAGTAAAAATACCGACACGTCGGTATTGCGTTTCAGGCGGCCTGTAATTTTGTTTAATCGGAGATGCTGTTATTTTAAATTTTAAAAAGTAATTCTCTTTATCGCTTCAATATTTAATAGAATTATGGCTGAGTTAACAGCAAAATTATTTCGTGATTTTTTTGGAGGAAGCTGGTCGGGAAAGGTTTCAAGAAACGGCGAATTTCAGCGTGAGGTGATCTTTAACTGGCCGGAACTAAGCAGTAACAACTCATGCCTTGGGACTGAAACGGGACTGATTGTACCCCCGGCAGGCATTCTCGATGATACCAGGCAAATTTCCGTTTCTGGCTGGCGGCACGACATAAGGAGATGGAATCATGTATGGCACAATGAATTTGGAGGATATGGGGAACTGCAATGGACATCGCAGGAGGTCGTAAACGGGATAAGTATTCTTTACGGTTTCTGCCACGAATGTAAACAGGAATGCGATGATCCGACTGATCATATTATCAGGTGCGAACTATTGGATAACAACAGTTTCAGATACACTATACAAAGTTTCAGGAAAGGGATTCTCGAAATTGATGCCAGCCGCATCAGAACAGCAAATGAACTTAATGCACTGCTGAAAAAACAGGCTGATACAACTGTCAGTTTTTCAGAATTGCTCAGATTATAAAAAAGAAAATAATACCATAATAATATCAAATGTGAAATATCCAGAACAAGTTAAACAATACATGTAAAAGTAGAAGTAGAAATGAAAACAGAAACATTAAATCCAGCAACAGCAAAGGTAAAAGTCGATAAAGAACGAATCGACAGGCTGAAAGAACAACTCAGGAGCACTCCTGCTGAGGTTGATTTTGAACGGGTCAGGATCATGGAACAGGTATACGATGACGCTGCCGGTTACCAACCGATCATCTGCAGAGCCAAATTTATGGCAACCCTGCTTGAAAGGAAAAAGTTGTATATAGACGACAATCTTTTCGTGGGCGCCATGGCAAGCACAGTCAATGGCATCTATACTTATCCTGAATGGCAGGTGGATTGGATGAAAGAGGAGAATACGATTGAGAATAAGTGCAAGGACTCCGGAAGACAAGAAGGCTAATCAGTGGGCACTCGAATACTGGGACAAGCGTGCACTTAAGCCACGAACACTTGATATTTTCGAAAGAAAGTATGGTTTTGATCCGGGACCTTCGTATTCATCAGGCAATGTTGTTAGTTTCTTTGACTGGCCCGGTGGCGGCGGCAACCTTAACTATCCCAGGGTTTACAGGGAAGGGATTGCCAGCATGATCAAAGAGGTTGAAGAGCGGGAGGCAGCCCTTGAAATGAGGCTGCCGAATGCGGACAAGTTCGCTTTCTATGAAGCCAGTCTCATTGTCATGAAAGCCTTTATTCGCCTGGCTCACCGTTATGCTGAACTGGCCAGGGAAATGGCGGCAAAAGAAAAGAACGCAACACGAAAAGCAGAGCTGATAGCTATTGCCGAAACCTGCGAATGGGTGCCCGAGCATCCGGCACGCAATCTGCGGGAAGCCATCCAGTGCCACTTCTTCTGTCACATCGTCGCAGAGATCGAGCAGGTGGGTTGCGGCTATTCTGAGGCTTACCTGGGCCAGAATTTAGAGCCTTTCTATCAGGCTGACAAGGCTGCTGGTCTGATTACATATGATGATGCAGTTTTTATGTTCGAGAACCTCGTTATCAAGCTGAATGAGATCGGCTATTACTACGGCGAGAAGGTTGCCTTACAGAACTCTGCCGACCTGGGTCAGAGCATCACGCTCGGCGGCTTTACTGAAGATGGAGATGATGCCACCGCAGAAATGGATTTTGTGGTCCTGGATGCGTGTAACTACCTTCATTTGCCACAGCCTCCTTTGACATGTTGCTATACGGAGAGAATGAGCGGCAAATTCCTGGAGAAGGTCCTCGATGTAATAGGGACCGGAATAGGTATGCCTCAATTCGTGAATGGCGATGTGATGGTGAAGCGCGCATTGAATCTCTTTGCTGACTCCAAGAAGGGCCTCACCCTCGAAAAAGCCAGGCGCACCTGTATCGGCGCCTGTGTGGGTTCATACGTTCCATACGAAACAGGCCACCCTGTTGAAGGGCAGCCTAACCTTGGAAAGATAATCGAGTTGACAATGAATGATGGCTTCGATCCACGCACCAAACAGCAGGTCGGACCCAAGACCGGTGATCCCGAGACCTTCAAAACCTTCGAAGATCTCTACGCGGCATTCCAAAAGCAATTAGATTTCAATGAGGAGGTTCTTCGCCGGGGGGCCTGGATTGCCAGCATGTTGTGCGCTGACTTCCTCCCGACAACCTGGCGCTCGCTCCTGACTGGCGGCTGCATTGAAACCGGCACCGAGGTGTGGAATGGCGGAGCCAATTACTACACAACTGCACAAATCGTTGTCGGTGGTGTTGACGCTGCCAACTCGCTTATGGCGGTGAAAAAGTTGGTCTATGATGACAAGAAGATCACCATGGCCGAGTTGAAAAAGGCGCTGGCCGCCAACTGGGAGGGATACGAGCATGTACGTAAGATGTGCTATGATGCTCCAAAATATGGCAACGACATTCCTGAAGTGAACAAGCTGACTCTTAGGGTGACCAATAGTATCTACGAAGCTTTCCAGAAGGTGGATGGCGGTGGCAACTACATCAGCCAGGATATCAAATCAGCGCCGGATGCCTATACCAAGAGCATCCACAACCTGATGGGGCTTGTTACGGGTGCCCTGCCGAACGGCAAGAGAGCCGGAGTGGCGCTAACCGATGGAAGTTTGTCGGCTATGCCGGGTACCGATGTCAACGGGCCTACCGCGCTCGTAATGTCTGCGGCGAAGAGTCAGGATGCCATTAAGTACACCGCAACACACATGAACATGAAGCTCCCTCCCGATCAGCTGAAGACCCGCAAGGGCCGGGATAATGTGCTTCGCCTGGTTAAAACCCTGTTTGACAACGATGGCTATCACATCCAGTTCAATGTTTTGGACACTGCAATACTCAGGGACGCACAGAAGCACCCTGAAAATTACCGTGACCTTGTGGTTCGGGTAGCCGGTTTCAGTGCGTTCTTCACCAAACTGGCTAAGGGTGTGCAGGACGAGGTCATTGAGCGTACCCTGCAGAGTTTCGAATAGAGCTATGATAAAAAGGAGCAATAAAGTAAGGCATGGCGCTTGTCATGCCTTACTTATTGATTTCCGAAGGAAAACTTAATCAAAATATATAATAGGAGAAATAATTATGAGTAAAGAAACAGGTCACAGGCGCATTGCAATTATGGTAGGCGCCGGTTACATTCCCGGAATAAATGCCGTTGTCGCAGGGGCCTCCCTTGCTGCAAGCAAATCAGGATGGGAGCTTGTAGGTATTCTCGATGGATTTGAAGGCATTCTTCATCCCGAAAAATACCCCAATGGCGGATTGATTGATATCAATCCTCAGACGCTTAATATGGATCCGAACACAAGCAGTGTACTTGGCCAGTCGTCGCGAATTGATCCCTTTAATGTCCGCACAATCAACAAGGACGATATGGTGGAAGAGGTGGACATGTCGGATGAACTTCTGAAAAAATTAAAAGCAGAAAAGATAGATGCAGTTATTTCGATCGTAGGAGGAAAAGGTCTTACTATTCTTTACCAGCTTCACAAAAAAGGATTGAATACAGTGTGTGTGCCCCGATCCATCGAAAATGAAATTGCATCAACTTTAGTATCATTTGGGTTTAACACTGCGCTTACCTTTACCATAGATATGCTCGACCGTGCTCGTCTGGCGGCTAAGGCGGCTCATAAAATTGCAGTGGTCGAGGTACAGGGAGAGGAAGCCGGGTGGATTGCCCTGCAAGCCGGCATTGCTGTTGCTGCAGATGCGGTACTGATTCCTGAGATTCCGGTTGATCTTAAAAATGTGGCCACACACCTGAAAAATAAAATGTCAGGTAAAAAATCCTGGGGTTTGGTTGTCGTGGCTCAGGGTGCAAAAATTATCAATCAACCCAAAAATGAAGAACCCGTATCCTCACTTAAAGCTTCGTTATCGCCATTGGCAACCGGCGATTCAAACAGTGAATTTGTCATTCACAAGTCAGGCCAGGCAGCACAGGCTGTGGCTGAAGGATTACAACTTCGCATAGCCGAAGAAACTTTTCCAATGGTAATTGGCCCCTGGGTCAGGGGTGGTGCACCATCGGCAGTCGATCGCCAGCTGGGAGTGGCTTACGGTGCAGGAGCTATTCAGGCACTCGAAGCAGGTAATAGTGGGGTAATGGTGTCATTTGTACCTCCGGATGTTAAGTTCGTTCCGCTGGATGAAGCCATTAACAAAGTAAGAACGATACCTGCTGAAAGCATGTTTTTTAAAGTGGCGGATTCACTTGGTATTTACATTGGAAAATAAGGAGGCAAGAATCATGACAAATCAAACAAATAATATATTGGATATAACAGGCAGAGTACTGAATATCCAGCGCTATTGCAGCCATGATGGCCCCGGTATCCGCACAAATGTTTTCATAAAAGGCTGTTCCCTGCGCTGTAAATGGTGCGGAAACCCTGAAAGCATTAGGTTGAAGCCGGAAGTTTCGTATGATCCGATAAAATGTGAAGGAAAGAAGTGCGGCATTTGCCTGAAAACACCCTTCCCTGAAGGAGCTTATTATTTTGTGGAGGGGGATGATTCAAAGGTAAAAGTGAACTGGCAACTGGCCGTAGACACTACTGAGGAGATGGTAGCTCTCTGCCCCACCGGCGCTCTCGAAATGTTTGGCAAGATGATGACGGTTGCTCAGGTGATGGAAGAAGTGGAGAAAGACGCCTCCATATATAGAAATTCCGGCGGAGGTATGACAATGAGTGGTGGCGAAGTGATGCTTCAGCCCGACTTTGCCGCAGCTCTGCTGCAGGAAGCCCACAACCGGGGAATTAATACCGCTATTGAAACCGCGTGCAATGCACCATGGGCGAATCTCGAGAAAGTGCTTCCGCATGTAGATACCGTGCTTCACGACATAAAACTGATGAATTCAGAACGTCATAAAAAATGGACCGGTGTTGGTAACGAACGTATTCTTGCGAATTTCAAAAAAGCTTACGAATCTTTCCCAAACACTGATTTTATTGCCCGTACACCACTCATCCCGGGGGTTAACTGCGATGATGAACATGTGCTGGGAGTTCTCGAATTCATTAAACCGCACAAAAATGTGATTGATTATGAATTGCTGCCCTATCACCGTTTTGGACTGGGTAAGTATGAATCGCTTGGTGTTGTTTACGAACTCGACGATTACAAAACACCTTCGGCTGAAGTGGTTCAGCGATTCCAGGATATGATCGATAAAGCCTTTGGAAGAACTAAAGAATAAATTGAATTATTATTAAACCCTTAAAGGAGTTAATGATGAGTAATAATGAAAATATTCTAAAAGGAGCCGGCTACAAGGCACAAGTGAAGTTCTATACTTGTAAAGGCAGTGGTGAGTGCATAAAAGTATGTCCTGAAAAAGCAATATCTGAAGGACCTCAGCGAATGCCTTCAGCAGTTTGTCTTTCAAGTGGGAAGTACGAGATGTTGCCTGGGAAAGCTGTAATTGATGAAACTAAATGCACCGGTTGTGGCGAGTGTATTGCGGTTTGTCCGAATAATGCACTTGAAATGGTGAGGCTGAATTAGAATTGAGAATACTTGAATTTTTATAAAATAATATGATTAAATCATTAGGACATGCCGGCACGCACAGGCGCGTTGCCATTAATGTAGGTTCGGGCTTTGTTCCCGGCACAAATGCTGTGGTTATGGGTGCAGCCATTGCCGGCGGTAAACTGGGATGGGAGATGATCGGCATCTGCGATGGTTTTGAAGGACTGCTGCATCCTGAAAACTATCCTAAGGGAGGACTAATTCCCCTCAGCCCCGAACTGATTGAAAACCTCGATCCTGCCACCGGCGGTATTCTTGGCCAGGCGCCCAGGGTTGATCCGTTCCATGCCTCTTCTGCCGCCGGAGGAGAAATTGATCTTTCCGATGCAATATTAAAAAGACTGAAGGAAGAAGACATCGATGCCCTGATTTCCATCGTGGGTAACCAGGGGCTTGGCATTCTGCAAAAGCTCCATTTCAAAGGGCTCCATACTGTTTGTATCCCACGGTCAATCGAGAACGACATTGCTTCTACTGCAGTATCATTTGGATTCAACAGCACCCTTAGCGTTACCATCGAAATGCTTAACAAAGCATATCAGGCAGCCAGATCGGCACGTAAAATTGCTGTTGTTGAAGTTCCGGGTGAACATGCCGGGTGGATTGCACTTCAGGCAGGTATAGCCGTACGTGCCGATGCAGTGCTGATGCCTGAAATTCCATGCGATCTGAAAAACCTGGCAAAACGAATAAAAGATAAAATATCAGCCAGGAGACCTTATGGACTGGTAGTAGTAGCTGAAGGTGCAAAGCTCGTTGATTACTCAGAAAAACAGGACAATAAATTATCGGTGAAGCCCTCCCCGGATATACCGGCAGGCCAGGTTGCAGGAACTGTTGCTTCCGGATTGCAGAAACTGATAGCTACAGAAACCTATCCGCTAGTAATAGGTTCCTGGGCAAGAGGTGGAAATCCTACCGCAACCGATCATCAGCTGGGAATGGCTTATGGTGCCGGCTCAATTCAGGTATTGAAAGCAGGACAAAACGGGGTGATGGTATCTTTTATGCCACCTGATATAGGGTTTGTGCCGTTGAAGGATGCTGTTGACAAAGTGAGAACTGTACCCGTCGAAAGCGAATTTATGCGGATTGCACAGTCCCTCGGAGTCTACCTCGGTAATCGGTTATAAATATTTAAAGAGACTCTGTTATGGATAAAACTAAAATATCCGAAGATGTTTACGAAAAACTTGCAGATGCGCTGGATGCGCTTCCTGCCGGTTTTACCCGGACTCCTTCAAAATCGGAAATAAAACTGATTAAAATGGTCTTTTCACCAGAAGAGGCCCTGATTGCCAGCACTTTGAGCCGCAAGCTGGAGACTGCTGCAGAAATTGCTGAACGCTTAGGCCTTCCTGAAGACGAGGTAAGTGTATTACTCGAGAGTATGATACCCCGTCGCATGGTCAGAAGGGATACACTTGCCCTTGAAACCGGTGTTAAGGGACTTGGGAAAGTAGAAGCAAAACCAGGTCAGACAAGGGAAGAGAGTGTGAAGAGATACAGGCTCTACCCTTTCCTCGTTGGTTGGTATGAATCATACCTCCAGGAGGTTAAGCCTGAAAGTTCAGAATTTGCAAAAATCTTCGAGCAATATGTTATTGAGGGGGGAGGCGAAAAAATCTATGCGCCTCGGCCTGGCCCGCAGGGTGTCATACCTTACCTCGGCTCACTGAAGCCGGAATTGCTGAAGCGGGAACCACACAACGATATCGAAGCCCATTTTCAGCGGCATGAACGCTTTCTTGTTTTGGACTGCGTATGTAAAAAGGAAAAGGTGGCATTTCAGGGCTATAGTTGCGAGATGCCCATTAAGCGTTGTGGCTTTGTCGGCCTGCCGCCACAAACACCTCTCTCTGAAAACGTGCTGACCAGAGAGGAGGCGATCAGTCGCTGGAAAGAACTCGATGACATGGGTACCATGGTCATTGAGGGGTTCTATGGTTTTACAATGGGAGCGGAAGAACCCCAGTTCGTCGGCGCCTGTCATTGCTGCGGTTGTTGCTGCACAATATTACAGGGAGGGCGAATGGGCAAACTGACTGAATCAGTTGAAAGATCGAACTACCGGGCAGTTAAGGATTACGACAAATGCTCCAACTGTGGTGAGTGCATCAGGCGTTGCCAGTTCTTTGCACATACCTGGGAAAAAACTGAAGATGGAAGAAGATCGGTTTATAACAGGGATAAATGTGTAGGATGTGGTGCCTGTGGCATGGGATGCCAGTCGGGTGCGCTCCATCTGGAGCCGGTATCGGAAGCAGAATGGTTCCATGTGCCATCCAGTTTTATCGGGTGGGAAGAGGCGCGCATTAAGAATATGGAAGAGGAGAAGTAGGAAGAAATTTTGGATTGCGTATTGAAAAAAAAGAATTGAGGATAGCGGATGGAAGAAGTAATTGAAGCTAAAAAAATATAACAGGATAATTATGATTAAACATGTCGGGCACGGAGGCATTCTCCGTCGTATTGCAATCAATGTGGGTGCCGGGTATCTTCCAGGAATTAATACAATTATTACAGGAGCTTCCCAGGCAGCTGGTCAGTTGGGATGGGAAATTGTCGGAATCCGCGATGGGTTTGAAGGGTTGTTGCACCCCGATCGTTACCCCGATGGCGGAATGGTTACTCTCAGCCCTCAAACTGTCTCAGCCCTCGATCTCTCTGAAGGAGGTACCCTAGGTCAGGCGCCCAGGGTTGACCCGTTTCATGACACCACTCTTAATAACGACGCAGCGGATCATTCTGATGAGATATTAAAACGGCTGAAGGAAGAGGACATTGACGCATTAATTTCGGTAGTAGGTAACCAGGGCATAGGCATTCTGCATAAACTTCATCGCAAAGGGCTGCATACCGTGTGTATTCCGAAATCGATTGAGAATGACATTGCTGAGACTTCGGTATCCTTTGGGTTTAACAGTGCGTTGAGCTTTACCATCGAAATGCTAGGACGTGCAAAACAGGCAGCCAAATCGGCCCGCAAAATTGCCGTAGTGGAAGTAATAGGTGAGCAGGCAGGATGGCTGGCATTGCAGGCCGGCATTGCAGTTTCTGCCGATGCGGTACTGATGCCCGAAATTCCTTGTAATCTTAATATGCTGGCAAGCAGGTTAGATGAAAAGATTTCATCCAGGAAACCTTATGGCCTTGTGATTGTAGCCGAAGGCGTGAAACTCTTTAAAAAACCCGGCGAAGAGAAATCCGGTTCCACCCGCATCGTTTCGATACCGCCTCAGTCAACTGGTGAAGCATCCGAGCAAGTTATCATTCCGGTTGGAAAGACAGCCGAAACGCTGGCAAGGGAACTGCAATTGCTCATTGATCGGGAGACTTATCCGCTTGTTGTCGGACCCTGGGCAAGAGGTGGAACACCCACCGCCGTTGACCTGCAGCTGGGAATGGCATACGGGGCAGGGGCTGTTCAGGCACTGAAAGCCTCAAAAAATGGAGTAATGGTGGCCTTCGTTCCTCCTGAAATCAGGTATGTGCCCCTGGCAGAAGTAATCGATAAAGTCAGAACAGTGTCTGCCGATAGTGAATTCCTGAAGATTGCGGGATCACTTGGTATTTATTCCGGGAACTTTTCTTCAAATAAATCAAACGTATAGAGGCGGTTAAAAAATGGACAATAATGATAAATCAATAGATGTTTACGAACGCCTTGCAAATGTTCTTGATGCAACGCCTCAGGGCTTTCCCAGAATGAAATCAGGGGTGGAAGTCAAACTACTCAAATTGGTGTTCTCTCCAGATGAGGTTTCACTTGCAAGTTACTTAACCACAAAGTACGAATACCCCGCCGATATCGCCAGGAGGGCAGGAATCGGGGAGGAAGATGCTGTCGTAATACTCAGTGGGCTGATATCCCGCAAACTTGTTCGTATGCAGGGACCACCCTCTTATCCGGGCATGCCGGCACCACCTCCCGGAAAAGATTCGCTGTTCCGGCTAGGTCCTTTTATGATCGGTTGGTACGAAGCATGTATGCGAATTGAGGGCAAAGAATTTGCCGAGCTTTTCCACCAGTACATGGAAGAAGGTGGCAGCGAACGGATACTTGCTCCGCGGCCCGGCGTGCTTGGCGTAGTTCCGGTCAGGGGCTCGCTTAAACCTGAGTTAATGGCGGTGATGGAACCACACCTTGATATTGACGCTCATTTAAAGCGGCATGAACGTTTCCTGGTAATGGATTGCGTATGTAAAAAGGAGATGGAGGCTTTGGGTAAAGACGACAGCCGTTATCCGTTGAAGCGCTGCGGTTTTTTAGGACTACCGCCAAGCGTCCCGTTGGGAGAACATGTGCTTGACCGGGAGGAAGCTGACCAGCTACTTCGTAAGCTTGAGCAGATGGGGCATGTGAGCAATGCAGCCTACGGATTTCAGATGAGCGCTGAAAGCCCTCAGTTCGTTGGCGGCTGCAACTGCGACCGTTACGCCTGTGGGGTATTTAACAATCACTATCCCAGCCAGCCCTCAAACTATCGGGTTGTCAAAGATTACGATAAATGTACTGCCTGTGGAATATGTATCGATCGTTGCCCCACCTATGCACATACCGATGGTAACCGTGATGATGGCCTCCCGGAATATAACCGGGACAAGTGTATCGGCTGCGGTGTTTGCGTGATTGCATGTGATCCTGAAGCGCTTGAGCTTGAGCCGGTATCGGCAGAGGAGTGGTTTTATACTCCAAAAAGCCTGGAGGAATGGGAAGAGATGCGGGCAAATAATCTGGCTGCGGGGAAGCAGGAATAGATTGTGGAATGAAGAATCTAAAATATAACCTGTACTCATATTTAATACAATAAGCTATGTCATACTTATTTACATCAGAATCAGTTTCGGAAGGCCATCCCGATAAGATTGCCGATCAGATATCAGACGCCTTGCTTGATGAGTTCCTGCGATGGGACCCTGAATCAAAAGTCGGATGCGAAACTTTTCTGACAACAGGACTGGTCGTATGCGGTGGCGAGGTACGGACGGAAGGTTATGTGGATGTGCAGGAAACAGCACGTAAAGTGGTAAGAAAGATAGGTTATACCAAAGCAGAATACCAATTTGATTCTGAATCATGTGGTGTAATCACAACCATTCACGAACAATCACGCGATATCAGGCAGGGTGTTGTGCGCGAAAACCCTGAAGACCAGGGTGCAGGCGACCAGGGAATGATGTTTGGCTATGCCTGTCGTGAAATGGATAACTATATGCCCCTGACAATTGATCTGGCTCATCTGTTACTTCAGGAACTGGCAACAATAAGGCATGAGGAAAAGCAGATGAAATATCTGAGACCCGACAGTAAATCGCAGGTGACTGTTGAATATGACGACAATAATCAACCGCTTCGTATTGACACCATCGTGATCAGCACCCAGCATGATGAATTTATTCTGCCAAAGGATAAAACACATGCTTCTGAAAAAGCTGCAGAAAAGGCCATGCAGGACAAGATGAGAGAAGATATCAGTAAAATTCTGATACCACGGGTAAAGAAACTTTTACCCGTGAGGGTACAAAAGCTGTTTGCCGGCAATTACAGGCTTCTGGTCAATCCAACCGGAAAATTTGTTATCGGTGGCCCTCATGGTGACTCCGGGCTTACAGGCCGAAAGATTATTGTGGACACTTATGGCGGACATGGCGCCCATGGAGGTGGAGCATTCTCAGGTAAAGACTCCTCGAAAGTTGACCGGTCAGCCGCTTATGCTGCAAGGCATATCGCCAAAAACATGGTAGCTGCCGGAGTTTGCGACCAGGCCATGATTCAGGTGGCTTATGCAATTGGCGTGGCAGAACCGGTTGGTTTATACATAAATACTTATGGAACCGCAAAAGTGAAAGACGGCAAAGGCAATATGCTTTCTGACGGAGAGATCGCTAAAACCATCAAAACACTTTTTGAAATGCGCCCTTATTTTATCGTTCAGCGTTTCGGATTGAAAAACCCGATCTTTTCCCCGACGGCTGCTTACGGTCATTTTGGCCGTGACAGTTATTCGGCAAATGTTGATGTGTATTACGAGGTTCCGGGGAGCAACCCTGTAGCTGTAAATGGTAACGGCAAGAAAGTATATCAGAAAAAGGTTGAATTTTTTGCCTGGGAAAAACTCGACTATGTGGATAAGATAAAGAAGGCGTTTAACATATAAATAATTGCAGATAGCGAATTAAAAAATTGAAACATGAAGCTAAAAAGATTGTTCAGCCTTTTACTTATCAGTGTTTTATACACTGTTTCAGCATTGGCACAGGATGCACCTAAGCCGGCAACAGATGATGCTGCAGCGATTGCCAAGAAACTGGCAAATCCTATTGGGGCACTGATCAGCGTGCCATTTCAGAATAATATGGATATTGGCATAGGAGACTATAATGGTTCAAAAAATACCCTGAACTTTCAACCCATTGTTCCTTTCAGTCTCAATGCAAAATACAGTCTGATTACACGGTATATTGTGCCCATAATCGCTCAATACGACATTACCGGCGAGGGCACTCAGGAAATAGGACTTTCGGATGCCCTTGTAAGCGGATGGATCTCAAACGCCGTGGTAAAAAATGGTATTGTATGGGGCGTTGGAGCGGCATTTTTAATTCCTACCGCAACCGATGATTTTCTGGGAACCAAAAAATTTGGCGTTGGCCCGACAGTAATTGTGTTGCAACAAAAGAACGGGTGGACCTACGGTTTTTTGATGAATCAGATATGGTCGGTGGCCGGCGATGAAGAGAGAGCTGATGTAAACCAGATGTACCTGCAACCCTTTTTAACATATAACTGGAAAAGCGGAGCAGGACTAACGGTGAATTCTGAAGCTACATTTAACTGGGAAGCAAACACTACCAATGCATATATTAATATTATGGCCGGTGGGCTGACAAAACTCGGGAATCAGCTTTTGCAGCTTCAGGTTGGACCCCGCATACACGTGGCTGCCCCTGAAGGTGGCAAATCTGCTTTTGGTGTCAGGGCGGCAGCGATCTTTGTTTTTCCAAAAAAATGATAACTTCGGACTGGTAGAACCTTGAGTATTCAAATTGCTCTTGATACCATTTACCGAAGAAGTCTCTTCACTTAAATACACTACATGAAATCGGAAAAAATAAAATCAGCTTTTCTTTTTATCCTGATATTCTTAAGCTCTTTGGCTTCAAAGGCACAGGATGATATTGGAAACGAATACAGGATTACCTTATTCCCCAGTCATAAGGTTACAGAGAAAATCGGAGGATTCGGATACCTTGGGTACGTGTGGAATCCTGTAAAGAATTACCAGACTTATTACCTTGGCTGGCCGTGTGCAACATACACACCAAAGTCATGGATTCAGATCTGGGGAGGTCTGATCGGAGTATTAACCGATAATGAAAGTAAAGCCAACCTGCTTGAATTACGGCCGTTTACAGGTGTAAAACTTTTTCTGCCCAATTCATTAAAATGGAATATCTATAACTTCACCCGCTATGAATACCGGGCGCTCCAGGATCGTGAAACGAAAGATTGGAACAATTACAGCCGTATTCGTGTGCGCTTCGGCGTTGAAATACCATTAACAACCAGGGGAAATGCCTGGACGCCAAAGAGCTTTTATGCGCTGGCAGATGTTGAACCCTATTTTCGGTTTGATAAAATGGAGGTTGATCCCTTACGTATTCGCGGTGGACTGGGTTATGTAATGAAATCTGCTCCGATAAGGTTTGAGTTTATTTACCATGCACAATTTACACCCTCTGAAAGTAACGGACTGGCATATACGGATAATATTTTCAGGTTAAATATAAAGATAGGGTTGAATAAAGGAATTATAGGTGCACTTTATAATCCCAGCCTGGATGATTAATAATTATTCCGGCTATGAATGCTGAGCTGGTTAAGATAAATACGGATTGTTAAGTATTGTCACCCGTTAAAACTAGCCGTAAATTTAATTTCAATAAAGTAGGAACAATTTAAAAGCAAAAACTATGAAAGTAATTATCGTTGGTGGGGTTGCGGGTGGCGCTTCATGTGCTGCACGCCTCCGCAGGCTTGATGAAAAAGCCGAGATCCTGATGGTGGAACGCGGACCATATGTATCATATGCTAATTGCGGACTGCCCTACCATGTTGGTGGTACTATTGAAAAAGAATCAAGCCTGCTCGTTGCGACCGAGCAAATGTTCAAGGTAATTTTTGCCATGGATTGCAGGACAAACTGTGAAGTAGTAGGCATTGATGCAAAGGCGAAAACCGTTAAGCTAAAGAATAACCTGACAGGAGAAGTGACCACTGAAAAATATGACAAACTTGTTCTCTCTCCAGGTGCAGCGCCTATCAGGCCACCACTTCCGGGATTGGACCTTCCGGGTATTTTTTCAGTAAGAACAGTGGCCGATGCAAAGAATATCCGTGAATGGCTTGAAAAAGATATTGACAGGTCTGTAGGTAATTCATTTACAGGCGTTAATACTGTTTCAAAACCAAAAAAGGCTGTAGTAATTGGTGGAGGATTCATTGGACTCGAAATGGCTGAAAACCTTGTTGAACGCGGTCTGAATGTTACGCTTCTGGAGAAACTGGAACAGGTTATGCCACCGCTCGATCCTGAGATGGCAAAACTTGTGAAAAGATACATGAAAAAGACATGGGATTAAGGTGAAGACCGGAGACGGAGTGGCAGGATTTCAGAAGGGTGAGAACGGAGGAATAGAAGTGCTTACGGAAAAAGGTGTGAAGCATGAGGCAGATGTAGTAATAATGGCTATCGGTGTAAAACCCGAAACTGAGCTGGCAAAGATGGCCGGAATAGAGATCGGTGAAAGAGGAGGCATTCGTGTGAACGAACACATGGTTACATCCAATCCCGATATCCTGGCAGTAGGTGATGCTGTGGAAGTCAAGGATTTCGTTACAGGAGAGTGGACTCTTATACCTCTTGCAGGACCAGCTAACCGCCAGGGGCGTATAGCTGCCGATGTAATTGCCGGGCGTGATTCAAAATTCCGCGGAACACAGGGAACTTCGATCTGCAAGCTTTTCAAAGCCACAATAGCACAGACCGGGGTAAGCGAAAAGACACTTAAAAGACTTGGAGATGAAGACTATGAAAAGATCTACTTCTACCCTAATTCACATGCAGGATACTACCCGGGGGCCAAGATAATGGTCATTAAGTTCATGTTTCGCAAATCTGACGGAAAAGTACTTGGTGCACAGGTGCTTGGAGAAGATAACATAGCTAAGAGAATCGATTCGTTTGCTATGGCAATACAGATGGGATGTACGATTTATGACCTTGAAGAGGTTGAGCTCAGCTATGCTCCTCCGTACGGAAGCGCAAAAGATCCCGTCAACTTTGCAGGTATGATTGCGGCTGATATTCAAAAAGGTGATATGCCGCTATGCCACTGGGAAACACTTGGCGACAGTTTTCTTCTTGATGTGCGTAACCCACCCGAAATAGATGTAGAATCAGTTCCCGGTGCAGTCAATATTCCTCTTCCGCAGCTGCGTTCACGCCTTGCAGAACTGCCTCGTGATCGTGATATAGCTGTATTCTGCCGCTCTGCTCAGCGTTCATATTACGCAACACGAATCCTTCTTCAAAACGGATTCAAAGTAAAGAATATTTCGGGCGGTATGCTGGCCCGTTCACACCGTGCTGTGTAACGTTAAAAAACAAAAGTCATGAACGAAATAATTCAGTTTTGTCAGCCAATATTTAATCCGCTGGTGTTAGTCTTCACCGTTTCAAACCTTTTGGTTATGGGTCTTCAGACTAACCTGGGCAAGATGTTCAGGACAGCTGCAAATCCAAAGTTTCTTGGTCTCACTTTCGGGTTGGGCTGGATTGTAGGTCCCGCAATAGCATTTCTGATCACACTCTTACTCCCGCTTGATAATATGTACGTAATAGTATTGTTGATTGGAAGTCTTGCTCCGTGTGCACCATTTCTCCCGCCGCTTCTCCCGAAAGCAAAGGGAGATGTTGTCTTCGCCGGAGCCTTCATCCCGGTAGCAGCTATCGGAACTTCCATATTAATGCCGCTGATAGCACCAGTGCTGGTGAAAGGGATAGATTTAAGTGTTATGTCGCTCCTCAAACCACTCTCTATGTCAGTGCTTTTACCTTTATTGATTGGCGCTTTGATCAAGACTTATGCAAGTAATGTGGCCGATAAGATCTTCAAACCGGTAAAGATTCTGGCAGGCTTATCTACGTTATTGACAATCATCTTCTGCTTTATTCTTTATTCAGGGCAGATGTGGGCCACTGCCGGAAGCATGGCTATGCTTTCAATTACAATTTTCTCTTTTGTTATGGGAGTGATCGCTTATTATACAGGTTTCGGGCTTAAGCGCAGCGAGAAAGTAGTTATGTCACTCGGAATAGGTACACGTAATATAGCTGCTGTTCTGATTGGTGTTCTTACCATTCCGAATGTAGAACCAAATATGGTGGCGATGGTTGTCATCTGGACCCTGTGGACTTTAATCCTCAGTTACATTATTGCACCTATTATGGGTAAGGCCGGAAAGGAAGCTGCAACAGTATAAAATAAATCAGAAGCAGAACAAACAATAAACTCAGGAATTTATGGAAACAGCAGAATTAATATTGGAAGAATTCGTCAAGGTAGTAGCACTGGCACTGGAATTCACAGCCGTTTTATGTATTGCAGTAGGCTTTGTCAAAGCATTTATTCTTTTACTTAAAAGAAGGCAGGAACACTATTCTCCAATGTACAACAGGTTTTCGGGCTTGTCTACATTACTGACAATTATCTTCTGTTTTATTCTTTATTCAGGGCAGATGTGGGCCACTGCCGGAAGCATGGCTATGCTTTCAATTACAATTTTCTCTTTTGTTATGGGAGTGATCGCTTATTATACAGGTTTCGGGCTAAAGCGCAGCGAGAAAGTAGTTATGTCACTCGGAATAGGTACACGTAATATAGCTGCTGTTCTGATTGGTGTTCTGACCATTCCGAATGTAGAACCAAATATGGTGGCAATGGTTATCATCTGGACACTGTGGACTATAATCCTCAGTTACATTATTGCCCCTATTATGGGCAGGAAGGCCGGAAAGGAAGCTGCAACAGTAGAAAATAAATCCGAAGCAGAACAAACAATAAACTCATGAATTTATGGATACAGCAGAATTAATATTAGAAGAATTCGTCAAGGTAGTAGCACTGGCCCTGGAATTCACAGCCGTTTTATGTATTGCAGTAGGCTTTGTCAAAGCATTTATTCTTTTGCTTAAAAGAAGGCAGGAACACTATTCTCCAATGTACAACAGATTACGGTTATTGTTTGGCGGATGGCTGGTACTGGCACTTGAGTTTCAGCTTGCTGCTGACATTGTGAAAACAACTGTTGCCCCGACTTATGAAAATCTTATACAGCTTGGAGCGGTTGCAGTAATAAGAACATTCCTGAATTATTTTCTGAGTAAAGAACTTCATGAACTGCCGGAACTGATAAAGAAAAATATGGGAAAAAATGAAAAAGCAAGCGAAGGGTGATATTTGTGTTGAAAAATCAAGACTGGAAGAGGCGAGGCAAAAGAATATCCCATGGAAAAAATGGGGACCTTATTTAAGCGAACGTCAATGGGGAACTGTCCGTGAGGACTACAGCGAAAACGGTGACGCCTGGAATTATTTAACGCACGACCAGGCCCGTTCGCGTGCATACCGCTGGGGCGAAGACGGACTTGCAGGTATCTCCGACGATAAACAGCTGCTCTGCTTTGCACTGGCCTTATGGAACGGACATGATCCCATCATTAAAGAGAGGCTGTTCGGATTAAGCAACAGCGAGGGTAATCACGGTGAGGATGTGAAAGAGTACTATTTCTATCTCGACTCCACTCCTACCCACTCTTACATGAAGTATTTGTATAAGTACCCTCACAGAGCGTATCCTTATGATGATATTGTCAGCACTAACCGCCGTCGAAGCCGGTATGAGCCTGAATATGAGTTACTGGATACAGGCATCTTTAATGACAACCGCTATTTTGATGTCTTTGTGGAATATGCGAAAGACTCACCGGAAGACATACTGATCCGCATCACTGTTCATAACCGCGGAGCTGACGATGCCTCCCTGACTGTTCTGCCAACACTCTGGTTCCGCAATACATGGCATAATAAAGAGGGCGAAGAGATCCCGGTACTGAAACAGGTCACTCTCAATAAGAAATCAGGTTTGATAGAAGCCTCGCATAAAGATATCGGAAAATGGTTGTTCAGTGCAAACGGAGCAAATGACCTGCTTTTTACAAATAATGAAACAAATATCAACAGGCTTGCTGGTGTTCCTAACATAACCCCTTATGTAAAAGACGGTATAAATAATTATATCGTCATGGGACAGAAAAATGCTGTAAATCCTGAGAAAACCGGTACAAAAGCCGCAGCTCAGTATATTCTGAATATAAAGGGAGGTGAATCTAAAACACTGAACCTGCGGCTTACAAAAATGGCTGTGGCAGGTAAAAAAACAGATAAGAAGGAGAAAATTGCCTTCGGTACCGGTTTTGATAACATATTCAAATCGCGACTTAAGGAAGCTGATGAGTTTTATGCCACAGTTATTCCCTCTTCGCTGGGCTCTGATGAATCAAATGTTATGCGGCAGGCGCTTGCAGGTATGTTGTGGTCAAAACAGTTTTTCAATTATGATGTCTGTACATGGCTGAAGGAGCATGGTGTTAACCCGTCCAAATCGAGGCAGCGGGAAATCCGTAACGCTCGCTGGCATCATATGAACAACTCAGACATTATCTCCATGCCCGATAAGTGGGAATATCCCTGGTATGCTGCCTGGGACCTGGCATTTCATGTTACTGCGCTTACACTTGTTGATGAGGATTTCGGAAAGGGACAACTGGAATTAATGCTGCGTGCAGACTATCAGCATCCCAACGGTCAGATACCGGCCTACGAATGGAATTTTGGAGATGTGAACCCTCCCGTGCATGCATGGTCAACAATATTCACTTATTTCCTTGAAAAGGCAACCTCCGGCAAAGGTGATATCGAGTGGCTGGAACGTTCCTTCCATAAACTGATGCTGAATTTCAGCTGGTGGGTTAACAGGAAGGACAGGGCAGGAAATAATGCTTTTGAGGGTGGTTTTCTCGGATTGGATAATATCGGAGTGTTCGACAGGAGTTCTGCCCTGCCAACGGGAGGATACCTCGAACAGGCTGATGGGACAGCCTGGATGGCTCTTTTTTGCCAGAACATGTTGGAAATAAGCATACAGCTGGCATTGGTCAATCCGGCTTATGTCGATATCTCTATGAAATTGTTTGAACACTTTTTGTGGATCTCATCATCCATGATACGTGCTGATGAAGACGGAGGCATGTGGGATGAAACTGACGGATTTTTTTATGATGTTCTTTGTCTGCCCGATGGAGATACCCAAAGACTTAAAGTCAGGTCGATGGTAGGCTTACTCCCTTTATGTGCAGTAACTGTTTATAATAAGGAATTGAGGGAGAAATATCCTGAAGTTAATAAGCAATTATCAAACTTCATGTCAACCAAACCTGAACTAACTGCATTTATCCATAATCCCGGCAAACCCGGGCAGAACGGAAGGTTCCTGGCATCGGTTCTGAATGAGAAAAATTTGCGAAGGGTCTTGACAGTAATGCTGGACGAGAAAGAATTTTTAAGTCCATATGGTATCAGGGCTCTCTCAAGGGTACATGGAGACAATCCTTACAAAATTCGTGTTGGTGATAATGAATTTACTGTCTCCTATTTACCGGGCGATTCTGATAATGGAATGTTCGGTGGAAATTCCAACTGGCGCGGACCAATATGGATGCCGGTGAATATGATACTCGTCAGGGCGCTTCTTAATTATTACCAGTATTATGGAAATGAGTTTCTGATAGAATGCCCAACAGGATCGGGGAATAAGATGAATCTCTACCAGGTAGCCGAAGAGATATCCCGGCGGCTTTCAGCCATATTCCTGCGCGATAAATCAGGACGCAGACCGGTGTATGGGAACATTCAGGAATTTCAGGAGGATAAGCTATGGAGCGATTATATACAATTCCATGAATATTTTCATGGAGACACCGGTGCAGGAATCGGTGCAAGCCACCAGACCGGCTGGACTGGCACTATAGCACGGACCATGCAGCTGTTCGCACAAATGTCCATGGAAGATTCTCTGCATTTAGGCAAGACAAGTGCTCTCAAAGGTAAGCAGAAGGCAGCTCCCGATGAAAAGAAACAAAAACTAATAACCAAATAGCCAGTATGAAAGCAATTACTGTTGAACCAAAAAAAAGCGGAACTGCTAGGTATATGGATATGCCAGAACCTGATATGCGTGATGGGTCAATACTTGTTGAAGCCATTGCCGTCGGAGTATGCGGCACTGATGTTGAAATTGTGGAAGGGAAATATGGCTGGGCCCCTCCCGGGCAAAATCACCTTATCCTTGGCCACGAATCACTGGGTCGTGTTATAGATCCGGGTACATCAACCGGATTTAAAAAAGGAGATCTTGTAGTTGGAATCGTCCGTCGCCCCGATCCTGTCCCCTGCCCTAACTGTGCAGTAGGGGAATGGGATATGTGCCGTAACGGCCTTTACACCGAACGTGGTATTAAGGAGATACATGGATATATGTCAGAGCGGTGGAGAATAGAACCTGAATATGCTGTTAAAGTTGATCCGACACTTGGTATTCTGGGAGTTCTTCTTGAACCTACTACTGTTGTTACCAAGGCTATGGAACAGATAGGAATGATTGGCCGCCGGTCGTACTGGGAACCTCGTACTGTTTTGGTTACGGGAGCAGGGCCTATAGGACTTCTGGCTGCCCTGAGCCTGAAAATATGGGGTATTGAAGACGTACATGTACTCGACAGGATGGAATCCGGGTCCAAGCCTGACCTTGTCCGGGAACTTGGTGCTACATACCACTCTGGCAGGGTAGCTGATCTGCCGTTTGAACCGGATGCTATTGTTGAATGTACAGGTGTCGGACTGGTAATCGCCGATTGCATTAAGAAAATCGCGTCGAGCGGTATCTTATGTCTGACAGGAGTCGGTCAGGGAGGAGCAACTGGCGCCGGTGTACTGGCCGATATCGCTGCATCTGCTGTGTTACGGAACAACGTTATCGTAGGGAGTGTAAACGCCAATAAGCGTCAATGGTACAGGGCCGGACTAACTCTGGCCAAAGCTGACAGGAATTGGCTTTCAAAACTCATCACCCGGCGCGAAAAACCCGAGAATTTTCTAAGTGCTCTCGAAAGGAAACCGGACGATATTAAGGTAGTCATTCAATTCTCTGATATATAGTCTAGTCGAACTGCATGCATTTTTTGAACATGAACTAATTCAGGCTTATGGATGATCAGAATAATGCACGATATCTGAAATATCGCTCGAAGTTTTTTGCAGCGGAATTCTTCGGAACAGGATTGTTATTGTTGGCAGGCCTGTCCATCGTCATTTTCATGTTTGGATCCGGCAGCCCGATGGCACAGCTTATTCCTGGTGTGAAGCTTCGTCAGGTGATAACCGGCTTCCTGTTTGGATCTGTTGGTGCATCAATTGCCCTATCCCCCATCGGAAAAGTTAGCGGAGCACATATTAATCCCGCTGTTACGATGGTGTTCTGGTTGTTTCGTAAGATTGAAGGACGTCTTGCCATTACATACATATTGGCTCAGCTGACCGGTGCGATTTTTGGTTGCCTGCCTCTGTTTATCTGGGGTCAGATGGGCCGCAGCGTGGATTTCGGTGCTACCTTCCCGGGAGAAGGTTATTCAACACAGACCGTACTGCTGGGAGAGATTATCACAACCTTTACCATGGTTTCACTTCTTGTTTTATTCATCGGATTCAGGCAAATCCGTCAGTTTACCCCGTTTATGTTTCCGTTTCTCTATGCAATAATGGTTCCACTGGAAGCAGCCATATCTGGCACAAGCACCAATCCTGCAAGGAGTCTTGGTCCGGCAGTTATTTCCGGACAGTGGGGCGGATGGTGGATCTATCTGATTGGCCCGGTGGCCGGAGCACTACTTGCAAGCATTGCCTGCAGTGTGCTTGCAAAACGGATTACCATAGCTAAATTGTATCATTTCGATAGCGAAAGCGAGGGTGACGCATTGTTACGCAGGGCAAAACCGTCAGTGAAAGGATAATGCAGATCTTATGACAAGCTGGGCGGCTTGTTGATCTGAATGTATTTTGAGCACCAATGATATTTTTTGTAAATTTGAGCATGAATTCATCTGTAATTATTTGTAATATCATGAAAAAAAGCTCTTTACCATTTCTGATACTAACCTTAAGCTTGCTGAGCTTTACGGCTTTTTCTCAGTCAGAGAATGATACAACTTTATTAGGCCTGCCGGGTGATAATCTCGATCTCTTTGCCACACTCGATCTTTTTCAAAAGTCAAAGACCATTGAGGATTTTGAAAAGAGCCTGAATTTAAAGGAAACAGGGATCAATAATCTCGACCTGGATCTTAATGATACTGTTGATTTCATAAAGGTTGTGACAAAGCAGAAAGACACTGATTTTTCATTTATACTTCAGGTTGACGTAAGCAAAACGGAGATACAGGATGTAGCGGTGATTTTAGTATCAAAGGATAAGGATGGGAAGGTTACGATGCAGATTGTCGGTGATAAGGATCTGTATGGTAAAGATTATGTTATTGAACCCAAAGCTGCAGCTCCTGCTGTTACTCCCAATCCTGCCTATACCGGAACGGATCCTGTTACTGCAGCAGCTCCGGCCTCGACAACTGTTGTAGTCGTTGAATCAGCACCAATAGTGCAATATGTTTATTCGCCTGTTTACGTACCATATTATCCGCCATATTATTACGGATATTATCCTCCTTATCGTGCAGCTTTTACCGTAATGGCAGTCAGTGTTTATCATCATAATAATTATTATCACCACGGCGGTTATTATGGTGGTCATGGTAACACAGTAGTAATTCATAATGAAAATAATTATAACAATTACAATAATTCCAGAAACAGTTCCAATACCGTGAACCATAATAATGCCAGCGGTAACTATAACCGTAATAATGCATCGGCCCGACCGTCAACAGGCACTTCTGCATCGACACGGCCATCAACCGGAACTTCTGCATCACCGTCAACCGGTCAGTCGAAGGGTGCTTCTTCTGCTGCAAAACCATCAACCAGTCAGTCAAAGAGTACTTCTTCTGCTGCAAAACCATCAACCAGTCAGTCAAAAGGATCGTCAGCATCAACCCGTCCGTCTACCGGATCATCATCAAATATGTCTTCTTCATCCAAATCCAATTACGGCTCACCGTCCGCATCCAGGTCATATTCTCCATCACCCTCGTCGAGAAGTAGTTCTGGTTCATACTCCGGTGCCAGAAGTGGCGGAGGAGGCAGAAGACGTTAAGAGATTTCAATAAAAAAGGCTACCGCGACAGGATAGCCTTTTTTGTTCTTTGTCCGGATATTTTTACTCGAGCGGAATATCAGAAGCACTCATATCTCTCAGACTGACATATCTGCCATCCCTTTTCACAAACAGGCTCATATAATTTCCTGAATTAATTAAAGTCCCGGCAGAGTCAACCACTCTGTAATAGCCAATTTCAACCACCTGATTAGCATCGTTTGACACAAACACTTCATTGGTCTGAAATGATATCTTATTGTTCTTTGACAAGGAATCAATATGGGCTTTCAGATACTCAATTATTGCGGGCTTGCCGACTATGGCCGGGGAGTTTTGAGTAAAAGTAATTGCATCATCTGCATAATATCCGATGGTTTTCATTTCTCCGGAGTTGTAGACCTCCGCAAATTCATTCTCCTTTGCCTGAATCTCCTTTTTTACCTGCTCTGTGTCAATCACTGCCGTTCCTTTCTTATCATCCCTCGTTTGACAAGAAACTATCATCAATGTCATAATGATAAATAACAGCCCTTTTGTAATCCCGGTTTTCATAGATGCTCTGTTTTAGTTAATTCCGCTGATACGTTATTTACAAAGATAGGTTTAACACTGAGGAAATTACTATGAACCGGTCAAAAAAACCAATATTTGAATTAAGTTTGATTGTGATTAAAAAGGAGTTTGAATATGAGTTTTTATTCTGAAGATTATACTTCTAACAGGATGCTGAAAAGAATCGGCATCACGGGAAGTGGCAGTAAGTCGGCCCTGCTTATGGTGCTCTTACCGCTTTTGGTTTGCTGGTTGCCCCTGGCGGTAATAACAATTCTTAATCATACATTCTGGACAGGCAATGTCAGTACTTCTTTTATTTCAAACCTCGATACACAGACCCGGCTTTTAATTTCAATGCCAGTATTGATCCTTGCCCAAAGAATCATCATGCCAAAACTGGACCTTGTATTGGGGCAGTTCGTTAAATCAGGAATTGTAAGAAGCGAGGAGCGGGGCATTTTCGATGAGATCATTAAACGTAAATCCCGGTTTCTGAGTTCAGGCTGGACTGATCTCGCAATTTTTGCTGTTTGTTATGCTCACTCCCTGCTTGTGGGTTTCATTTATAATCCCGACTTATCGCTCCATACCTGGAACACTCTAAGCACGGGAGTTGAAGTAATTCCCAGTTTTGCAGGATGGTGGAACTTACTGGTGAGCAGGCCGGTTGTTCTCTTTCTGTTCTATCGCTGGTTAGTGTACATAATTGTGTGGACCCTAATCCTCCGTAAAATTTCAAAACTCAATTTAAATATTTACACAGTTCACCCGGATCTGTCCGGAGGGCTGGGCTTCCTGGGCTATTCCATCCGGTATTTTACACCCGTGGCCTTTGCAATTTCAGCAGCAGTGGCAGGAAGAATGATTGATGCTATACTCATCGGAGGATCTCATGTTTCAGACTTGAAAATTTCTTTCCTTATTTATTTTGTCATTATTACCCTTTTGTTTGCAGTTCCTCTTTTATCTTTTATTTCCAAACTGATAAACGCCAGGGATAAGGCGATTTTTGAAAACAATGATTTTGCCAATGGCCTTTTCAGAGAGCTTCAGAAAAAGACCTCAAAGGATTTTGACAAGGTTTCTGCTGAAGACTTAGCTGTTCCTGATTATTCAGCTACCACTGACTTCAGCAGCGTAATAAATAATACGTTAAAAATGCGGTTTGTTCCATTCGGATTAAAGGATTTTATAGCGCTATGGGTTATGACAGCTTTACCATTTATCTTTGTGGTTCTTGTTGAAGTACCATTTTTTGAACTGGTAAAAAAATTGCTGAATCTGATTGCTTAGCTATTAAAAATGAATGAATAAATTGAAAATTAGCTCTAAAGAAAAAAATACCCTATTATAGGTATTGTCCACATTGCCTGATTAGTTTAAATTTACACGACTTAATTACGATCTTTCAAAATAAATAATGAGTACTTAAATATTTTTTCTATGAAAAAGAAATCATTTGTTTTATTGTTGTTCTCCGGACTTCTGCTCTTCGGGTGCACCCAGAAGAAAGCTGACCAGCCGGCTGTCACAGCCTCTGCTGACGGCATTGACCGGACGGTTCTGCCGGTAAAAGCGCCCGAACGGCCAACCTTCACTGAACTGGATGTCCGCAATGCAGTTATGCCGGAGCGGTTCGAAGTAAAAGCTCCCGAAGGGGCGCCAAACGTAATACTGGTCCTTCTTGATGACCTCGGTTTTGCCGGAACCAGCCAGTTTGGCGGACCGGTAAGTACCCCTACGTTTGACCGTATCGCCAGTGAGGGTATTTACTACAACAATTTCCACACTACTGCTGTGTGCTCTCCAACCCGGGCGGCAATTAAAAGCGGACGCAACCACCAGGTGAATAACATGGGGTTCATTACCGAAATGGCAACAGGTTTCCCTGGGAACACAGGTGAAATTCCTCAAAATGTCACTCCCGTTGCAGAAATGCTTCGCCTGAACGGCTACAGCACAGGAGCCTTCGGCAAATGGCACGAAACGGCCACCTGGGAAACCAGTGTTTCAGGCCCGATGGACCGTTGGCCGCACCGTCAGGGTTTTGATAAGTTCTATGGATTTTTCGGAGGAGAAACCAACCAGTGGGCACCATTTGTGTATGATGGCACACATGTGGTTGAATTACCGGAAGATCCCAACTACCATTTCATGAACGATATGACCAATCAGGCCATAGCATGGATGAAATATCAAAAGGCATTAACGCCCGACAAGCCTTATTTCATGTACTTTGCCCCGGGCGCAACACATGCCCCGCATCACGTGCCTCAGCAATACATCGACAAATGGAAAGGTAAATTCGATGGCGGCTGGGATGTTATGCGCGAGCAAATCCTGGCCCGTCAAATCGAAATGGGGGTTGTTCCCCAGGGCACTAAACTGGCACCAAAACCCGAGGCCATTCCGGCATGGGATAGCTTAACCGCTGATCAGAAGAAGCTGTTTACCCGTCAGGCTGAGGTGTTTGCAGGCTTTTTGGATATGACCGATCATGAAATTGGCCGGCTGGTGGATGCAGTTGAGGAAACCGGACAGGCAGACAATACCATGATAATTTTTGTGTATGGTGATAATGGTACCAGCGCAGAAGGTGGCGCTAATGGCATGTACAGCGAGATGACCTATTTCAACGGTGTACAGGAGACAGTTGAGGACATGCTCAAAAAATATGACAAGTGGGGCGGCCCCGAAACCTATCCGCACATGGCTGCCGGCTGGGCAGTAATGTTCGATACACCTTTCCAGTGGACTAAGCAGGTCGGTTCGGACTTTGGTGGAACAAAAGTGGGCATGGCTATCCGCTGGCCCAAAGGCATCAAAGCCAATGGCGGACTGCGTCCCCAGTTCAGCCATGTGATTGACGTGGCACCAACTATCCTGGAAGCTGCCGCTTTGCCTGAACCAAAAATCGTAAACGGTATAGAGCAAATCCCTATGGACGGAACCAGCCTGGTATATTCATTTAATGATGCCAGCGCCGCAGAAAAACACATAACACAATATTTTGAAATTACCGGTAACCGTGCTATTTACAACGAGGGCTGGTATGCACGCACCATCCACAGGGCACCATGGGAACCCACACCAAGGAGGCCGTTAACTGAAGATATCTGGGAACTTTACTATACTCCTGATGACTTCAGCCTTGCAAATGATCTGTCAGCCCAGAACCCTGAAAAACTGAAAGAGTTGCAGGATCTGTTCATGAAAGAGGCGGAAAAGAACCATGTATTACCCATTGATGACCGTACCTGGAGCGTATAATTGCAGGAAATGTAGGTCGTCCCGATATCATGGGTGGTCGTTCATCGCTCACACTGGCTGAAGGAATGGTAGGCATGTCTGAAAATGTGTTCATCAATATTAAAAACAGGCCTATTACACTTGCAGCTGATGTGGAAATACCTGCAGGTAAGACAGCAAACGGTATTCTTATTGCACAGGGCGGACGTTTTGGCGGATGGGCTCTTTATGTAAAAGACGGAGTTCCCGCTTACGACTATAATTTCCTGGGTATGCAACGCTTCACTGTGTCCGCAAATAAAAAACTGACACCTGGCAAACATACTGTTAAGTTCGATTTTGCTTACGATGGAGGTGGCATTGGTAAAGGCGGTTTAGGCACAATTTATATCGATGACCAAAAAGTAGGTGAAGGAAGGATTGAACGCACTCAACCAGGCATTTTCTCGGCTGATGAAACGGCTGATGTGGGCATTGACCTGGCCACACCGGTAGTGGAAAGAATTGGTGCTGAAGCCAAATCGAAATTCAACGGGAGAATACCCAAACTGGTGGTGGAAGTGAAATAGTAACACAATAATTTTACGGATTTCCCTCAATTCATCACAAGGGAAAACCAACAGAACGGAAAGCGGGAGCATGAAAACCTGACCAGGAAATTCATCCCGCTTTCTGCTTAAAAGAGGTGTATGTCATTTTATTGAACTAAATTCACATCATCATGTTTCAGAAACTGCTTCGCTTCCGGTACATTATGATTATCGTGGTAATCATAATGCTTGTCAGCTCTCTTTTTTTCTTAATAGGGGGTGCTGTCATGTCTGTCAAAGGCTATATGTATTATATCCAGAATGGATTTATGCCTAATGAAGAATTCAAGGCAGGATTTCAATGTGATGAATGGCCTTGATGCATTTATGCTTGCGATTATATTTATGATCTTCGGACTGGGCATCGCGCGCTTGTTTCTTTTTGACAAGACCCCCGATGAGCAGGTCCCGTTATGGCTTCGTTTTAATGACCTGAAAGGATTAAAAGTGCTTATCTGGGAAGCAATACTTGTTACCCTGGTTATTTTCAGCCTTCATGTTTTGCTGACACCTGAAGGCCATTCACTTAATTCACTGATATTACCGGGTGCAATATTAATTCTCACACTTGCACTTTTCCTGATGCGCAGGGAGGATAATCGTAAATAATAGCTGACGGAGGGGCGGTTAAAAGAATAATTAACCTCCCCTCTTACTTTTTAGCAGCCTCAGGTAATTGATTTCCCTATGATTTTTATAACTAAATATCCTTTACAGGTATATTTTTTCTATTATTTCAAGTATATATGTGAGTATTTTTTAATACCTTTTTAGACTGAACCTTTCGGTTAATCTTTTTTCTCAAATTATACTAACTAATACAAAACATGATGAGGAAAAAATCTAACCGTTTTATTGCGTTTTTGCTGATTACAGCGACAATCAGCACATTAATGACCTTAACGGCAGGCGCACAGGCTAAAAAACCTGCTCAGTCAGGCAGACCGAATATCCTCGTAATATTTGGTGATGACATCGGCTGGAGCAACATCAGCGCCTATAACATGGGTATGATGGGTTCCCGGACTCCCAACATTGACAGACTGGCAAAGGAGGGAGCGATCTTCACAGACTACTACGGGCAGCAGAGCTGCACGGCCGGCAGGGCTGCGTTTATCACCGGCCAGCACCCGTTCCGTCTCGGATTACTTAAAGTAGGTTTTCCGGGAGCAGCGCTCGGCCTGCAGCCTGAAGATCCGACCATCGCCGATCTCCTTAAGAACCAGGGCTACGTCACCGGGCAGTTCGGCAAGAACCACCTCGGAGACCGGAATGTTTTCCTTCCGACAGTACATGGATTTGACGAGTTCTTCGGTAACCTCTACCACCTCAATGCTGAAGAGGAGCCTGAGGATCCTCAGTATCCGAAGTCACCGGAGTTCAGGCAGACATTTGGTCCGCGGGGAGCACTCAGGACCAAGGCCACCAATATCGATGATCCAACCATTGATCCGCGTTTTGGCAAGGTCGGAAAGCAGACGATAGAGGACACAGGTCCGATAACCCAAAAACGCATGGAGACAGTGGAAAATGAGTTCCTCAATGCCGCGCTTTCGTTCATGGAACGTGCGGTTAAAGAAGACAAGCCGTTCTTCATCTGGCATAACTCAACAAGGATGCACGTCTGGACCAGGCTCTCTCCTGAGTACAAGTGACAAGACGGGATATGGCCTGTACGCTGACGGGATGGCGGAGCTCGATGACGTCGTCGGAGCCCTGCTCAAAAAGATCGAAGATCTGGGCATCGCCGACAATACCATCGTGATCTTCACGACTGATAATGGTGCCGAGAAAGCTACCTGGCCTGACGGCGGCGCCACACCTTTCCGTGGCGAGAAGGGAAGCACATGGGAGGGCGGCATGCGCGTACCCTGCCTCGTCCGCTGGCCCGGGACAGTTAAACCCGGCACAATCTTTAACGGTATCATGTCGCACGAGGACTGGACACCAACGCTGATTGCTGCAGCAGGTGACCCGAACATCAAGGAAGAGCTTCTGAAAGGGTACACCGCCAACGGCAAACCATTCAAGGTTCATCTTGACGGATATGATCAACGGCAGATGCTTTCAGGCACAGGCCCGAGCAAACGGAATGAGATCTTTTACTTCGACGACAACGGTAATCTGAACGCCGTAAGGGTCCGCGACTGGAAGGCTCACTTCGCGCTGCCGGGTGATTGGTTTAGTGCTGGCCCTCCGGTTCCGCTGACCTTCCCCAAGATCATAAACCTGCGGATGGATCCGTTCGAGGACTACTCAGAATCGTTCATGTCCGCGAGGTGGATGACTGACAAGTTCTGGGCTTTTGTGCCGATGCAGACAGTAGTTGCCCAGTTTCTGCAGACTTTCAAGGAGTACCCGCAGAGACAGAAATCAGCCAGCTTTAATATCGACCAGGTGCTCAAGTCTCTTGAACAAGGCGCAAATACAGGAAGATAATCCATTATCATTAACCCATTGATAGTCAAGATACAATGATGAAAGCAATATCTTTCCTTCTGGCTCCTCTGATCCTGGTTTCGTCTCTTTCATCCTGCCGCCATCATCAACCTGCAACGCCTCTGAAAGATGCAGCACAGGCAGATGTGCTGGTTTCATGGGCTGAAACACCACGGCAGGCAATTGAATCCTGGGTCAAGGCAGTGACAGATACCGCCTCACCCGACTTTATACCTGTAACAGACCGGATTGCCGTGTTTGACAATGACGGCACACTGTGGCCTGAACAGCCTGTACCAACACAACTTGTTTTTGGCTTCTATTACCTGAAGGCAAGAGCGGAGCAGAATCCTGCGTGGCAGAAAGATCCGGTCCTGAAAGCAGCATTGAACGGGGGCCTGGGTTCCTTACCGAAAATCGGAGAGGCCGGACTGGTAAAAGTGATGGCCGTAAGTCATTCAGGCATCACTGAGCAGCAGTTCAGCGAAGCAGCATACACGTGGCTAACCACCACACCAGATCCCCGGTTCGGGAAACCCTACAGCCAGGTGGTTTACCTGCCTATGCTCGAGTTGCTGAGTTACCTGCGCGAAAATGAGTTTAAAACATTCATTGTAAGTGGCGGAGGAGCTGATTTTATGCGGCCATGGACTGAGGAAGTCTATGGCATCCCTTCGTGGCAGGTGGTGGGAAGCTATGAAGAGGCCGTATATCAGGTAAAGGACGGGAAGCCTGTTATCATCAAAATTGCCGGCAAACCCTTCATTGACGATGCTGCTGCCAAGCCTGTTGCCATTCATCGGTTCATCGGCAAGGTACCGGTGTTCTGCGGCGGCAACAGCGACGGTGACCAGGCAATGATGCAATATACCAGCGGGTCGAAGTACAAGAGTCTTTGTGTATTGCTACATCATACTGACAGTATCCGTGAATATGCCTATGATGTAAAAACCCTCAGCGGTCACCTGGAGACCGCCCTGGAAGAAGCTAAGCTTAAAAACTGGCTGGTAATTGATATGCAAAAAGACTTCAAAAGGATTTTCCCTTTTGAATAAGCAGGAGTAGTGACATGTCTTGGTATGTCACTGCTTTTTTGCAGCCTCCACCAATTGCTTTCCTGCCGGATTTTGCGGAAATTTCTCAGACTATTTGCCTTGCATATGGCAGGGCTTTGGCATTTTGCTTATGCTCAAGATAGAAAGTGGCTAAGGCATAGAGAAAATCAAAATTGTCAGGCTCGCGGCCCAGCGCTTTGAGAAGATACCCTTCAGCCGCTGCCGTGTTTCCGAGGGAATTCTCCAGCAACCCAAGGTTATATAATATCCGGGGTCTGTGCCGGCATCAGCTCAGCGGCCTTCAGAAAGAACTTTCTGCTTTCATCATATTTGCCCGTTTCGGCCAGCAAAAGGGCGAGAGAGTAATTTATCTCTGCTATCTCAGGATTTTCAATCAGCACTTCACGAAGCAGTTTTTCAGCCTCATCATTCTTCCCCTGCTGTGCATACACCATGGCAAGATTCACCTTTGCCATGTAAAAGAGCCCGTCAATATTCAGTGCTTCGCGGTAAGATTGGGCAGCCTGCTCCAATTCTCCGGCATTGGCATACATGATACCAAGATTGTAACGTCCTCCCGGGAAGTCGGAAGTATAAAGGTGAATATCCTTGTATTCCTCCAGGGCAGCTTTCCTGGCTTTTCTTGCCGGTACACTCAGCTGGTTTTCCGGTACCTCCGAGAGCCTTATCCCTGCCTCAGCGCGTATGGCCCTTACAGGGTCGTTCAGCAGTGGCATCAGCAACCTTTCATATGACACAGCATTAGTCGAATTAAAGCTCATGATAGCCGTATGCCTGACCAGCGAGGCAGGGTCGCTGAGCGCCCTGTCAACTGCATCATTGCTTTCTGCCGTGTTGAAAGTTCCGAGGAAATGCACCGCCGTGGCCCTCACCATCAGCGGGAACAGCTCATTGCCGGCATAAAGGATGAGATCCGGTATGACGCTTCGGTCTCCATTCGATGCTGCTGCGAAGGTCTCACCGTAATGAGGCCGCGTTTTTTCTCCGTACCACTTCTGCATGTAACCCTGCGACCAGGCCGTCGTTTTATCCTTGTGGCAGTCATTGCAGGCATTGGGTGTACCTATGCTCAGGGTCATGGCAGGACTGGGTATCCTGAAACTGTGATCGCGCCTGTAATCGTTTCCCATATAGTACCTGCCGACCATGTGGCAGTTAACGCACTGGGCTCCTGAACCCTCAACATACTCCGGCTCTCCGCGGTTTATCAGACGGTTTTCTCCTGTACCGGGATCAGGCTTGTGAAAATGATGACGGCGGGTATCATAGATATCCGGGCGATGGCACTGAAGGCAAAGCCGGTTATCAGGCTCCTTGGTTTTTACCGAATGTGAGTCATGACAGTCACTGCATTTGATCAGCTTTTCAAACATTTTGCTCTGGGTGAACGAACCGTACTCATAGTCCTCATCCAGGATCTGCCCGTCGGCATGATAGATTGGCTGAGTGATCAGTTGCGGGATCATATAGTTCAGCAGGTCGCTGTTGTCATCTTCGTAATCGCCCAGTATCGACCTGCGCGAGTGGCAGCGGGCACATACATTGAGTAATTCCTTGTTATCCAGATCCCTGGTTCTGACTATCAGACCGGTATTCACATCCGCCGGCCTCGATCCCTCAGGCAGGTTCGCCCAGATGAGATGGTCCGAGGCAGGACCGTGACAGGCCTCGCAGCTGACGTCGATCTCCGACCATGTGGTGTTGAAGGTCTTTGCCTCAGGATCGTAATTCTTCTTCAGGTTGGTGGTATGGCAGTCGGCGCACATGCCGTTCCAGTTCTGGGCCTGGTTGGTCCAGTACAGCCAGTTGTCAGGTTTGATATCCTGCCCTGCGTAAACGGTATCACCCAGGTGGAACCATTTGCCACGTTCGGTATCCCAGGCTATGGGCAGACACTGCAGTCGTCCGCCTTCGAAAGGTACCAGGTACTGCTGCAGTGGAGTGTAACCGAATGTATGGGTGACCTGGAAATCGCCGAAAACACCGGCCGGGCCTTCCGTGTTGATGTAAAACTTACCGTCCTTCCTGAACATACGGTGTGTCTTGCCATTGTGTCTGAACTCATAATTATTGAAATCACCCAGGACGGTTGTGTCATTAGCTACATCCATGGCGAGATCGTGATGCGAGCCGAGCCACAGATCGTCTTCCTTCTTATGGCATTCGATACAGGTGCTTCTCCCCACAAACTGAGCACCCTCTTCGACCTTTCCTTTTGATTTGTCCAGAGACATGCGGGCGAAATATACCGGAAACGCAGTGACCAGAATGACTGTCGCCGTAAACCCTGCGATCTTCCAGGATCTCATTGTATCGCTTCCTTCATTAAATGGCATAAGTCATCTGGCTGGTTTCAAATTTCCTTCGTTTTTCTTTCAGGCTGACATCCACTTTGACTTTTCCTGCTTCGACGGTCACAGGGAAATAATCAAGCGGTCTCGGGGCAGGAGAATTGATCACAACCCCGTATTTGTCGAATGCCGATGAGTGGCACGGACAGTCAAACTGCTTTTTTGATTCATCCCAGAGAACCGAACAACCGAGATGAGGGCAGATCAGTGAAAGGGCCAGAAAACCGCCGTCGCTTTCACGGACTATGAAAAGCTTGTTTATCCGGTCAGGTGTGACCGTACCCGGAAGAAAATCATCAACATTCCCGATGATTCTGACTGTTGAGCCGGGCTTGCTCTTACTTAGTTCCCTGGACGGCTTCAGCAGGCTGACAATGAAAAATACAAGCTCTGCAACGGCGACAGTACCCAGTATCATCCAGGCTTTCTTGAGGAAATCCCTCCTGCCGGTTTCCCCTGTACCTCCTGTTTTATTGACCGTTTTCTTCATCTCTCAGAATTTCTCTGACCGTATCACACCTTCCACGGCCACATGAGGTTCATTCCCGCCCCCCTGAAAAATATCCCGGTCAGGGTCAGAACGGTGTACGACACGATCATTATAATAATAACCGACTGAATAACCTCCGACCGGTTCAATGAGAACTTCCGCCGAATATATTTCAGGAAGAAATAGAGTGTCACAGCAAGTATTACAAAGGGGATAAGTCCTTTGGTGATCAGGGACGGAACGGATGAAAGGAGTACTTCGGGATCAGGCAGCAGCTCGCTGAACCCGATGAAAAGAACAGTAAAAACAACCCCGGAGGCAAGTGCGAATTTTGCTGACCTGATACCTTTTTCTGACAAAAACCAGATGCCCTGGTTTTTGTCTTCCAGTCTGATATAAGGGAGCCAGCAGGCGGCAATTAATACGGTCAGAGGGAAGACCACGATCGCAAAGAAGGGATGGAAATGGATCAGTAGCTCCTGCAGGCCCATGAAGTACCATGGCGCCTTGGCGGGGTTAGGACTGAATGACGGGTTGGCTCTCTCCCTGAGAGGTGCGTCAAACAGGCTGCTGATTATGAACAGAAGGGCAAGCAGCACCATAGCCACGACAAACTCCCTGTTGACAAGATGAGGCCTGGTATCAACCATGGGACCATCTTTATCCTTTTCAGCCACGATGACCCCTCCCGCCCTGCGGATACGCCAGAAATGGTATGCCATAAAAGCCACCAGGAGCAACGGGATTACGCCGGTATGCAGGTTGAAGAAATTGGTCAGGGTGGCCTGTCCGACTTCCTTCCCTCCCAGCAGTGCCTCCCTGATCGGATCTCCGATCAGGGGCACGTATGCCAGCAGGCTTGTGCTTATTGTGACAGCCCAGTAAGAGAGCTGATCCCATGGCAGAAGATATCCTGTAAAATTCGATAAAACAACGAGTATCAACAGGGCCAGCCCGAATATCCAGGTGGCATGTCTCGGTTTGCGGTAAGCGCCTGTAAAAGCAACCCTGAGCATGTGCAGGAAAGCAACCCAGAGAAGTCCTATTGCGCTCCAGTGGTGGATATTGCGCAGCATCTTGCCGAACAGCAGGCTGTCCTGCAGGTTCAGAATTGAATTATAAGCGTTTTCCGGTGAAGGCTCATAATGGAACTTCAGCAACAGCCCGGTGACCACCTGTACAACCACCAGAATGGCGGCCATGCCCCCAAGCCCGAAAGTAAGATTGAACCGCAATGTTGATGCCTTCAGTTTGCGGGGATGAAGATGCAGAATCAATCCAAGCCTTGATTTGCTGCTCTTTTCGCTATCGGGAATCTGGTTCAAAAAGCTGACGGGTTAATTCAGTGGCATCCGGGTATTCTATTCGAACAGGTATGGTTTCCGGTTCCTGAAGAGCATTATATTAAAAGAGAAGTAAAAGACATTTGAATTAAGCCCCTCGTAAGGCTTGTGGTTGTCTTTGTCAATAAAATCCTGGTTATGGAAGTCACTGATGTAATACTTGAATTTCAGGTTAGCTCCCTTTGGAAACTGTACGCCAACCAGAAGCCCGTGCTGGAATAAATCCTGTCTGTCGCTGAACCACTCCACCTTCTGATCGATTTTATCACCTGCTTCAATAGTCTTTTCCTTATACAGGGCAGCAACCTCAAATTCATATCCTGCATATAAAAACAGCTTTTTAAGGTCACCTATCTTGAATCCCACAGGGACTCCGAGGTTATAGGAGCGGAATTTCTTCTGGTAGATTGCATTTTCGGCAAAGTCGTGATATTCATCGAAGACATAGCCGACATTCCTTACAGCCAGTCCCGTGAACAACCCGAAGTGGGTGCTGATATCGGTGGCGACAAACGTTTCAATATTAATGACCGGTGTAAATCTCAGCGGGGTACCATAGTATGTTCCGTTCTGCTCAACATCAGCGAATGAAAAAATCATTTCGAGACCGGTGTGAGTGTATATTTTTTTTTGCTGGCCGTTTGCAGTTACAGCAAGTAACACAAGCGATACCAGAAGAATTGAAATGCGTTTCATTCAGGTAATATCTTTTTACGTGGATCAAATATACAAATTCCGCGTAAAGTGGCAATTACGGTCAGCAAATCCGGATGCCTGCCGGGAAGCAAACTCAGGGAAAATTAATTTGCTTCCTTCGCAACCTTAATCCTTCCGCTCCTGGCTGCTTTGACCAATGCCTTATAGTCTTTCTCATTCTGGTCGGCATATGCAAAAGCAAATTTGACCATTGCCTCATCCAGTTCATCGCTGTTGCCGAGGTAGCCTGAGAGCAAGGCAGCGTCACCTGATTTTGCATGAGCCAGTGCCATAGCCCAGGCGCACAGGCTGCTGTAATCAGGAACACGTTCAATGACCACTTTGCCTGGCACGAATTCAACGCCGCCTTTCATGTCACGTAACTGGCGTACATAAAAATGGTACCCGTAGTTTTCCCCCCAACCGAGAAAGATATCGGGTGCACCCTGTATAAGCCGCTGTCCTGCTACCACACGCTGGCCATTATTTGAATAAGAACCGCCCGGCACAAATGGTTCGAGCACGGAAGGCTGAGCTTCTTTTACCTGTAAAAACAAAGGGTCATCGGAACTGTTTCCGGCAAGGAAAATAACCCAGCACCGTGTTCCCACGCTGCCCACACCTACTATTTTTCTTGCCACGTCGACAACCCGGTACTTGTCCAGCAACGCCTTCCTGTCATCGGCAAGGGAACTGACATAAGATTCGAGCAACAATCCCAAGGCTACATCAACCGGTATGCCTGACTGGGTATGGGTTTCACGCACAATAAAAGGTGCATCCTCACGCAGGCGGTATTTATTGTCGACAATGTCGGTGAGCTTGCCAAGCACCTGCATATTTGTCCTTTCCCGGGCCTTGCTTGTTATTCTTTTCAGGTAATTATGCTCGGACGAAGGTAGCGACATTATAATATCCTTTTCAGTGATTGTCGAGTACCATAAATCCAAGTACCCCATATGTGCATATTGTTTCATGTGCTTCCGATAGGACCTTACCGCCGCCCTTACTCCCTCACGGCACAGGGTGTCATCACCGCCGAGAAACCTGCAGCTCACGACTATGCTTGCCACGAGCCGCTTCATATCCCATTCCCACGGGCCCGGATGTGTTTCATCGAAATCATTGATACCGAAAATGAGCTTGCGTTCCGCGGAAGCGAACACACCAAAGTTCGCCACATGCAAATCACCGCATGCCTGGACCGTTATTCCGGTAGGTTTAACACCGGCAGCCAGATCGGCGGCCATTATGCCGGCGCCTCCACGCAGGAAAGCGAACGATGAAGTAAGCATCCGTGCATAACGTATTGGAACCAGCTGTTTCAGCCGGGTCTTGCCCTGTGCTTCCAGAAAAGCAACAGGATCAGCACGTTTGGCTGACGGTTTGTAATTGCCCTGATTGATCCGCGGGAATTTCACCCGGAGAGCTTTGCCTTCAGCAATACGTTCTTCAATGGTTTTGCGCTGTTCTGTAAAGTGAGTTTTTGATTCCATATGCTTTCCGGCGTTTTATGCCTTATCCTCTACCAATTTAATCAATAAATGCGAAAGTATTGTACCTGAACATTAATTTGTGTCGCAAGCTGGCTATCCGGCTGCAATTGCGCCGGATAGTAAATTAAATTGGCTTCGTATTTAAGAAGGTGTAACTTTGATCCCGAGGTTATATATCTTTGCCCCCCCCGGGACGTTAGCTCAGTCGGTTCAGAGCGCTTGCTTCACACGCAAGAGGTCGCTGGTTCGAATCCTGCACGTCCCACACTCAAAAAATGAAGGAGTCAGATAAAACTGGCTCCCTTTTTTTTGCGTGCAAAATGGCTGACTTCATTTTTTTATCGATTTTATCAACTCTCCAGCTGTCATGACAGGGATTTTACTTTCCTTAAAATCAGGTTGATTCCTGGTTATGATTAAGTCCTGATCATTCTCAATCGCAGTATAATACTGTATAGCATCTTCGAAGTCCCTGAATTCCGAATTCAATGCAAGGTCAGTTATCTTATCATCCGATGGGAGAACATTCACAAGTACTTTGAATTTTCTTAAGATTTTTCTTACCTCCATTTCAGGAATTTGTTTTGATAAGATGTAATTTAAATCGGCCATACAAAGTGCTGAGATAGAAAGTTTTACCTTTTTCTTATCAGCCAGCGAAAATAATTTTGCAGCTTCGGTATAAAATGGCATCCTGTGTGCAAGAAGGTCGAGAATAATATTGGTGTCAATGAATATGCTTTGCATCCTATGAGTACTTTTTAATTAAGTAATCAGTCCTCTCTCTTTTGTAATCAAAATCTTCCGGCACCTTGATAACACCACTAAGACTTTTTACAAGCGGTGTGATCTCAATATCGTCAGGTTCATTTTTTGTAACCGAGTCCAAAAAAGATTCGATCATTTTGGAGAGACTGGTTTTTCGATGTTGAGCATATCTCTTAGCACGGGAGATTACATCATTATCAAGTTTTATAGTCAGCTTCGTATCCATTGCAATTATATTTGTCCGTACAAATATAAATATATTATACGTACGAAACAAGTTTTGAGGCCAAAAAGTCTTCAGTCAATGACCTGGCGTTAATTTCTTTTATTGATTAGATTAACAATTACCTTCACCATGGTTTCTTTTTCTTCTGGTTTGCTAACTGCAATCATAAGTGTTAGGGCTAGATGAGATATTCTTTTATAATTTTGTTTGCCCATATTCGAAATTCTGTCCCGCGTTTAGAGTTAACCCTATAGCCTACAGAAATAATTATATCCAGATTATAGAACTTTATTTTTCGGGTAACTTCTCGACCACCCTCTGTTTGAACTTGTGCAAAAAATGCACAAGTTGATTTTTCTTTTAATTCTTTTGATTTAAAGATGTTTGAGATATGTCTGTTAATTGAAGATCTGTCGGTATGAAATAAGTCTTCAAGCTGGTATTGATTTAACCAAACGGTATCGTTGTCGAGTTTAACTTGAATTTCAGTATTCCCGTCTTTTGATTTAAATATTTTAATTTCAGATCTTATCATTTCTGCTTTTTATCAAAAGTAGGAAAAACCATGTTATGAGAATGTCTTTAATGCACTGTAAATCGTTTACGTAAGTAATAAAAGTGCTCATAAAAATATCAAAATAGAATTAGTGAGTTTTTTCTTGTTTGTTGCGAGGGTTTTTCTCTACTTTCTTTGGACGCACAAAGAAAGTAGCAAAGAAAATGCGCCGGGCAGGACAAATTTACCCTCATCCTCCGCCCGCTACACATGCCAGCCCTGTCGGGCGCTCCCGCCACGGCTTCGGGCAAATTTCGCTCCCTGCCCAGCTTTGCCCCCCGCATTACTTTAATTAAGGATAGGCCTGAGATTTTTATGGAAGGAGAGATGGAGACTGAGGCTGCCAGGTGAGGATCACAAAAAAGCAGCACTTACATGACAACTTTAAAGTAATCCCTTCTCGTGGAGGTCATAAATCAGTTCTGAGATATGATTTTTGCCGGTTTTTTCGAGAATATTCCTGCGATGGGTGTCGATTGTATATTTGCTCAGGAATAATTTTTCACCGATCTGTTCGCTGCTGAGGCCTGAGTGTATCAGTTTTATGATCTCAAACTCCCGGTCTGAAAAAACAGGGCCATGCATCAACAGGGCACCATCAGGGAATCTGAAAAATTTGATGTCGTCGCCAAGATAATAATGGTAACCGTTTTTCATCTTTTTAAACCACCCGATATTAGTGTGAACATCTAACAGCCAGACTGCCGGAAAGGGAGCCTGGGCATAAAAAAACCAGCACTGAACAAGGTGTTCGGAGTAACTTCCCGTGGGATTGCGATACCTGACATTTGATGAAATTAACCTGCTGCCATTTTTTGCGACAGCAAGTTCATGGGCTATTTTAATTAACTGGGCCATGCCCAGTCCATGTCTCGCAAGGTCATCAGGATGGGTTGCTTCCTTTAAATGATAAGAAGTTAATTCCTCCGGTTCAATGCCCAGCATCTCTTTGCTTCTCAGGCTGGTAAACTCGAACTTCATGCGGACCATATCGGCAACATAGAAAAACTGATTATTGGTCTTCGTAAATTCCTCGAGTTCCAGTATCAGGGGGTCATGCCGGTCGATGTCCTTGAAACCAGCCGGCAAATAGGTTTGGATGAACCTGAAAAATAATTCGTATGATCGGTTTTCTTCAGTCACGAGCTATTTAATCTAACGGTTAGCAGCAAAATTAGAAAAAATACGCATTGATTGGTATTGTGCATAGGTGATATAAGGCATAATTTTACATTCCTCATAGTAAGATCAGAAATAACCTTATTATTTAATGTAGCATTAATGACAGTTTCTCATGTAAATTCTCCGGAAGGGGAAATGCAACATATAATATCATACGACTCTAAAGGAAGACTGCTTGAAGGCAGTAAGGAATACAAGTTGCATCTGCCATCAGATATCCCTGCCTCAGAGTTCTGGTCTGTTGTTGTATATGATTCGACTAACCGCTCAATAATAAGCACTGATCAGTCATGGCCTTCAGTTTTTAATACCAGCAAAAACCTTTTTTACAACAGTGACGGGTCGGTTGATGTCTGGTTCGGTCCTAAGCCCTTTGAGGGAAGAGAAAAAAATTGGGTAAAGACTATCCACGGTAAGAACTGGTATGTTATCTTGCGTCTTTATTATCCTCTTGCTGGATGGTTTGACAACAAGTGGCGGCCCGGAAAAATTGAAGAAGTGAATGCAGTTGATCAATAACTAAAGTCAAATTGCTGGTAATGAGGCTGAATGGTTCTGTTTACTGAAAATAACAATATCAAAATAGGTTTCAAACACGAGAATTTGTATGAAAAAGAGTCTTTTAATTAGCTGTACACTGCTTTTAGTGTTACAGGTTGCCTACGGCCAGACTTCAAATCCGCAGAAAGAAGCCAGGCGACCAAATATCGTTATCATCCTTGCGGATGATATGGGCTATTCAGATATGGGTATGTTCGGAAGTGAGATAAAGACACCCAACATGGACGGCCTGGCGTCAAACGGAGTTCGCTTTACGAATTTCTACACCCATGCCAGCTGTTCACCTTCGAGATCGATGATGTTATCAGGTGTGGATACACACCTTAACGGCCTCGGCAATATGAACGAATGGACAGCACCCAACCAGGAGGGCAAAGACGGGTATGAAGGAGATCTAAATAACCGCGTGGTGACAATTCCCCAATTGCTCAAAGAAGTTGGTTATCATACATATATGGTCGGGAAGTGGCATCTGGGAAAGTCACCCGATAAAATCCCTGCAGCCCGCGGCTTCGAACGCGATTTCAGCATGCTTGACGGGATGGGCAGCTACTGGGATATGACAAATATGAATGCCTTAACTCCCAACACCCTTTTTACTGAGGATGGCAAATACCTGACAAAGCTTCCAAAGGACTATTACGCTACAAAAACCTATACTGACAAGCTCATCAGCTTCATCGATGCCAATCACGGTGACGGCAAGCCGTTTTTCGCCTATGTCGCACACCAGGCGCCCCATGATCCCTACCATCTTCCGAAGGATTGGCGCGACAGGCATGTCGGGCAATATGATTTCGGATGGGATATGCTGAGGGAGCAACGATTGAAGCGGCAAAAAGAACTGGGTATAGTGCCGGAATCCAGTGTCCTGGCTGAGCGTATGTGGTTCATACCTGAATATTCCATCCTGGCACCCGGCACAAGGGCCGTATTGGGAAGAAAAATGGAGCTCTATGCCGGATTGGTAGAGAATCTGGATTATCACATCGGCAGGCTTATAGATCATCTTAAGGCAATCGGAGAATACGAGAACACCGTTTTCATCATTTTTGGAGACAACGGTGCGGAGGGGAACGATCTCGGCGCAATGATTGCAGGTACACCCGGAACCCGCGACAATCTGTTTTTTGCAATGAAATGGTCTCAAAATAATCCGAATGCATGGGGCGAGTCCGGGTTCTTATGTTGGTTATGGTCCGGGCTGGGCCCAGGTCTCAATGACCCCATTCAGCCAGTATAAAGGCTGGCTTGCCGAAGGCGGGATAAGGAATGCACTTGTCGTCAGCGGCCCTGTCGTCAAGCGCGAGAAGGGAAGTATAAACAACGGGCTTATGTTTATAGCAGATATCATGCCTACCATCCTTGATATCACGGGTGCCAGGTATCCTGAAGAAAATAATGGACGTGAGCTGCCAGAGCTTATCGGAAAGTCATGGTCCGGCGTGCTGGCCAATGAGGCAGAGTCTCCCCGCACCGCGGACGATTATATAGCATGGGAGATCTTCGGCAATCGCGCAATCCGCCAGGGCGACTGGAAGTTGCGGTGGGAAGTTATTCCGCTGGGCAAATCTGACTGGGAGCTGTTTAACCTTGCTACTGATCCGGCCGAGAAGCATGACCTTGCCGCGGAGAATCCGGGAAAAGTGAAGGAAATGTTACTGTTATGGGACAAATATGCAAAGGAGAATAACGTTATTCTCCCCAACCGGACACCTTTTGAAACACTGGCTGATCAGTTACCGGCGAGAGTCCCTGTTGAAACAGGATTTCCGCCCCTGTCATATAAGCGACAGTACGTACCTCCTAAAGAATTAATGACTACTCCGAAGAACTAAAGCAACAATCACCATGAAAAAATATTTATCTGCCTTTGGCTCCTTGCATTTAAGGAATCTGATAATGATCGTTTTTATCCTGATCTTAAGCTGGCCTGATGCAGCTCATGCACAGGGAGACGGAGCACGGTTCTACTGGAAAGGATTGATAGGAACGAATGCCATCCCTGTAATAGCCAATTCGATGGGAGGCAATGCCAACCCCATGGATCCTTCGAACACTGTTATTCCCGGCTCAGATTTTACGGCAACCATGAGCATTGCCGGCTACGCAAAAATGCTGCCTTTGGGCAAGCGTTCCGCAATGGTTTCGGTACT
>CAVURA010000025.1:0-19721 GCA_963743775.1 uncultured Bacteroidales bacterium | reverse complement strand
GACAGTTTCTCATGTAAATTCTCCGGAAGGGGAAATGCAACATATAATATCATACGACTCTAAAGGAAGACTGCTTGAAGGCAGTAAGGAATACAAGTTGCATCTGCCATCAGATATCCCTGCCTCAGAGTTCTGGTCTATTGTTGTATATGATTCGACTAACCGCTCAATAATAAGCACTGATCAGTCATGGCCTTCAGTTTTTAATACAAGCAAAGACCTTTTGTACAACAGTGACGGGTCGGTTGATGTCTGGTTCGGTCCTAAGCCATTTGAAGGAAGAGAAAAAAATTGGGTAAAGACTATCCCCGGTAAGAACTGGTACGTTATCTTGCGTCTTTATTATCCTCTTGATGGATGGTTTGACAAAAGTTGGCGGCCCGGAGAAATTGAAGAAGTGAATGCAGTTGATCAATAACTAAAGTCAAATTGCTGGTAATGAGGCTAAATGGTTCTGTTTACTGAAAATAACACTATTAAAATAGATTTCAAACACGAGAATTTGTATGAAAAAGAGTCTTTTAATTAGCTGTACACTGCTTTTAGTGTTACAGGTTGCCTACGGCCAGACTTCAAATCCGCAGAAAGAAGCCAGGCGACCAAATATCGTTATCATCCTTGCGGATGATATGGGCTATTCAGATATGGGTATGTTCGGGAGCGAGATCAAGACACCCAACATGGACGGCCTGGCGTCAGACGGAGTTCGCTTTACGAATTTCTACACCCATGCCAGCTGTTCACCTTCGAGATCGATGATGTTATCAGGTGTGGATACACACCTTAACGGCCTCGGCAATATGAACGAATGGACAGCACCCAACCAGGAGGGCAAAGACGGGTATGAAGGAGATCTAAATAACCGCGTGGTGACAATTCCCCAATTGCTCAAAGAAGTTGGTTATCATACATATATGGTCGGGAAGTGGCATCTGGGAAAGTCGCCTGATAAAATCCCTGCAGCCCGCGGCTTCGAACGCGATTTCAGCATGCTTGACGGGATGGGCAGCTACTGGGATATGACAAATATGAATGCCTTGACTCCCAACACCCTTTTTACTGAGGATGGCAAATACCTGACAAAGCTTCCAAAGGACTATTACGCTACAAAAACCTATACTGACAAGCTCATCAGCTTCATCGATGCCAATCACGGTGACGGCAAGCCGTTTTTCGCCTATGTCGCACACCAGGCGCCCCATGATCCCTACCATCTTCCGAAGGATTGGCGCGACAGGCATGTCGGGCAATATGATTTCGGATGGGATATGCTGAGGGAGCAACGATTGAAGCGGCAAAAAGAACTGGGTATAGTGCCGGAATCCAGCGTCCTGGCTGAGCGTATGTGGTTCATACCTGAATATTCCATCCTGGCACCCGGCACAAGGGCCGTATTGGGAAGAAAAATGGAGCTCTATGCCGGATTGGTAGAGAATCTGGATTATCACATCGGCAGGCTTATAGATCATCTTAAGGCAATCGGAGAATACGAAAACACCGTTTTCATCATTTTTGGAGACAACGGTGCGGAGGGGAACGATCTCGGCGCAATGATTGCAGGTACACCCGGAACCCGCGACAATCTGTTTTTTGCAATGAAATGGTCTCAAAATAATCCGAATGCCTGGGGCGATCCGGGTTCTTATGTTGGTTATGGTCCGGGCTGGGCCCAGGTCTCAATGACCCCATTCAGCCAGTATAAAGGCTGGCTTGCCGAAGGCGGAATAAGGAATGCACTTGTCGTCAGCGGCCCTGTCGTCAAGCGCGAGAAGGGAAGTATAAACAACGGGCTTATGTTTATAGCAGATATCATGCCTACCATCCTTGATATCACGGGTGCCAGGTATCCTGAAGAAAATAATGGACGTGAGCTGCCAGAGCTTATCGGAAAGTCATGGTCCGGCGTGCTGGCCAATGAGGCAGAGTCTCCCCGCACCGCGGACGATTATATAGCATGGGAGATCTTCGGCAATCGCGCAATCCGCCAGGGCGACTGGAAGTTGCGGTGGGAAGTTATTCCGCTGGGCAAATCTGACTGGGAGCTGTTTAACCTTGCTACTGATCCGGCCGAGAAGCATGACCTTGCCGCGGAGAATCCGGGAAAAGTGAAGGAAATGTTACTGTTATGGGACAAATATGCAAAGGAGAATAACGTTATTCTCCCCAACCGGACACCTTTTGAAACACTGGCTGATCAGTTACCGGCGAGAGTCCCTGTTGAAACAGGATTTCCGCCCCTGTCATATAAGCGACAGTACGTACCTCCTAAAGAATTAATGACTACTCCGAAGAACTAAAGCAATAATCACCATGAAAAAATATTTATCTGCCTTTGGCTCCTTGCATTTAAGGAATCTGATAATGATCGTTTTTATCCTGATCTTAAGCTGGCCTGATGCAGCTCAAGCTCAGGGAGACGGAGCACGGTTTTACTGGAAGGGGTTGATGGGAACCAATGCCGTTCCTGTAATAGCAAACTCAATGGGTGGCAATGCCAACCCCATGGATCCTTCGAACACTGTTTTTCCCGGCTCAGATTTTACGGCAACCATGAGCATAGCCGGCTACGCAAAAATGCTGCCTCTGGGCAAGCGCTCCGCAATGGTTTCGGTACTTTTCCCGATGGGCAGGATCTCAGGTGATCTCTCGCTGAACGGGATTGACTACAGCAAAACTGCAAGAGGATTTGGCGATCCCATGTTGCAGGTCAGCGTAAACGTGATCGGACCAAAGGCAATTATGAACATTCCCGACATGCTGAGGTATAAACCCGGATTTTCAGTCGATATTCTCGGAAGCCTGGCTGTCCCGCTCGGGGCATATGACAATACCAGCCCTGTCAATATCGGACAGAACCGCTGGTACGGACGTGTAGGCCTGCCTATTGTCTGGCAGTTAGGTTCGTGGGTGCCTGGCAAGCGCACCACACTGGAGTTGCTTCCTGCCATCTGGATGTTCAGCGATAACACTGATTTTATGGGCGAGACAATGGAGACCAAGCCGATGTATCAGCTCGAAGGACATCTTACGAGGGATTTCATGGAGAGGTTCTGGGGTTCATTTGATGTCATCTCCTATTCCGGCGGCAAGGCTACAATTGACGGTGTTGAAGGCAGTTCCCTGAACAACCTCGGAATGGGCGGTACCCTCGGTTACGTGATAAATGACAATATGCAGCTGAATATTTCCTACTCCACAACTGTCAACGACAGTGAGCCGGAAGACCTGAAAATGGACGGCTTTCGTGTTACTCTGATTTACGGATGGCATGCGCTGATAGAAGGCATGCACCGGTTAAACGGCGGCGAATAATAATGAGAATTTAAACAATCTATAATCCATAATTAAAAATTCTAAACATCATGAAAAAGCAAATTTTTGTTCTGTTTCTGTTACTGCTTTCATTTAAAGCATTTTCACAGGAAAACATGGTAACCCTCAGTGGTGGTTATGCGTTTGCGAATATCGAAGACTCTGATACTAAAGGTACCGGCTATAGAATTAATGGCCTGTATGAATTCAATCCTTCAGGCAGTATGTTTGCACATGGATTTTCGGTAGGCTATATCCATCTTTCCGCAACGGATAATGCCGGTGAGCTGGCTGTTACAAGCACAGTAAATTCTTTCCCGGTTTATTACGCACCCAAAGTAATGTTTGGCAAGGAAAGAGTTAAGTTATTTGTAAAAGGAGCACTTGGTGTCCAGTTCGCTGCCCTTGAAAGGGAAGGAGCTGTAACAATCAGTGACAATGATTTCGGATTTTACGGAGGAGGAGGCGCCGGTATTATGATATTCCTTAAGGATAACATCTTTATAAACGGGGAATATGAAATCGCCTGGGCATCGAACAACTGGTACAAAGACGGATGGATCAACACTGCCAGCGGCGGCATCGGCTTTAAATTCTGATATAATCCGGAATAAATCTCGTCTAAACAAACATATGTATGAAAAAGCTATTACTGCTTATTTTTCTTATTCCGGCGATGCTGTGCTCTGCACAGATAGATAAGGATCAGCTTGCGCTGGCTATCAATAAGGCTGATGAAGCCAACACAGAGCAGCTGAAGGCTTTTATATGGAAACGAAAAGCTGATGTCTATGTGGAAAATGTCCTAAAGCTTACCACCATTACAGAATTCAGTTTTAATCAGGCCGGTGAACTTGAGACGAAGATCATAGATTCTGAAAGTTCCGTAAAGAAGAAAGGCGGAATTCGTGGTATGGTTCAGGAAAATGCAGCCGAAGATAAAATGGATTATGTGGGGAAAGCACTTGACCTATCCCTTGCATATACCTATATGACAAAAGGTCAGTTGATCGATTTCTTCGGCAAGGCAACTGTTACGGAAAAAGACGGGATTATTGAAGCCACGGCGGAAAATGTTTATGTTGAAGGAGATAAACTGACTGTCCAGGTTGAAGCTGCCACAAATCTTTTTCTTAACAAGAAATTCTCAAGCCTGTTAGGCAAGGATCCTGTTGACGGTGAAGTTAAATATGAAAAATTCAGCACGGGTGTAAACCATGGATCAACAACCCTGTTGAATATGCCGGCACAAAAAATGAGAATTGATGCTGTTAATCAGGACTATTCGCAAAGAGTGCAATAGGAGCTCCTGGGCCTTTAAGGACTTTGCCTGAAAGGATTAAGATTAAATATTAGTAAACTATCAGTGGATGATTAACTCAAAATATTTGGTTTTCTCCCTTTCCCTCGTTTTAACATGCCTGAGTATTAATGCACAGGAAAAGGCAAAATCCTTTTCTTCATTTCGTGACAGCGTTGATCATGCGATTGACATAAGCGACTGGCTTGTTAACAAGAAAGGAGTGCTGGTTGTGCCGACAATAATTACAGAGCCAGCGGTGGATTACGGAATTGCTTTGGCGGCTGTCATGTTCCATTCATCCTATTCAGAAAAGCATGGTCCGCCAAGCATGACCGGAGTGATGGGCGCCGGTACCCTTAACGGTACTTGGGCTGCCGGTGTCTTTCATGCCGGATACTGGAAACATGACAGGATAAGATATTTGGGAGCCCTGGCCAGGACCAATGCAAATTTAGGCTTTTACGGCTCCGGGGACATCGACCTCCTGAATGGTGAGCCTGTAAATCTGAATTTGGATGCCTGGATCCTTGTCCAGCAAATCAAATTCAGGATTGCAAGTTCTAATTTCTTCATTGGAGGCAGTTATCTTCTGCTGGATACTGACAATACTTTTGAGCTCCCTCTTGACATACCCGAATACGAAGGAACCGAGTTCAGTTCGACACTCAGTGAAGCTTCATTAAAAATAGAACTTGATTCAAGAAACAATGTTTTCAGTCCTACATCCGGGTTGTTTTTTGGCCTCACAGGCACTTACAGTGACACATGGTTCGGAGGTGATGCATTATATGGCAGAATTGCGCTGACGCTTATCGGGTATGTCCCCGCAGGCAAAAAAGTTTTCCTGGGGCTCAGGCATGAAAGCAATTATTCCCTGGGTGATGTACCCTACTATGCCAGGCCGATAATCAACCTGAGAGGAGCCCCGCTGATGAAATACCAGAATCAAAATGTCATGGTCATGGAGGCTGAGGTGGACTGGAATGTTTATAAACGATGGACGGTCACAGGTTTTACAGGCTTCGGAAATGCATTCGCAAATTTGGCTGATTTTGAGGAGGGTAAAAGCGTCTCCACCCTGGGTACGGGATTCAGATACTTGATGGCCCGTAAACTCGGAATGAATGCGGGTATGGACTTTGCTGTTAGTAATGAGGACTTCGCTTTCTATATAGTCTTAGGAACCGCCTGGCTGAGATAAACGAATGAAACCAATTTACATTCCTTTATTGGTCTTTTACCTGTTGATTTCCGTTGAAAATACTAAAGCTCAGGATCTTGATCCAAGGGCTTATGCAAGGATCCCCGTCAATGTGACCGTTGTTATTGCGGGATTTGGTTATTCACAGGGAGGGATTCTTACTGATGCTACCCTTCCTGTCGAAGATCTGGAGGCCAAAATAGGATCGCCGTCACTTGGCGTTGTTCATTCATTCAGTCTGTTTGGCAAGACAGCCCAGGCTTCTGTTGCCTTACCGTATGCATGGGGTGATGTAACGGCAACTATAGGAGGTGAACCGCAAAGTACATCACGCTCAGGATTTGGCGACATGCGTCTCAGGTTCTCATATTTATTGCTTGGAGCCCCGGCCATTACACCGGCAGAGATGGCAACAGCACCGCGAAAGACAATATTGGGTACAAGTCTCAGCATAACAGCGCCCACAGGCCAGAATTTCCCTGACAAACTAATCAATATTGGCACCTCCCGATGGGCTTTCAAACCGGAAATTGCTATTTCACAGCCTATTGGCAGAAGATGGCTTCTTGACTTCTACTCAGGTATCTGGCTTTTTACCAAAAATGACACTTACTACCCGGGAACTTCAGTACGTACCCAGGATCCGCTTGGGTCATTTCAGGGCCATATCAGTTACAATATTCAACCCCTCATGTGGGTAGCCCTTGACATGACCTTTTATACCGGGGGCAGATCATCTGTCGACGGGGTTGAAATGGATGACCGGCAATCCAACTCACGTATTGGTGGTACTCTGGTGTTACCCATCGGTAAACGGAATTCCGTTAAATTTGCATATAGTACAGGAGCGATTATCCGCAGCGGAGCCGATTTCACCTCCATTTCCGCCGGATGGCTAACCACGTTTTTTGGGAAGCCCAAATCAGCGCAATAAAATCATTTTTCCGGCTTTCCGGCAAGAATTGAATTTCTGACAAAAAAAAGGCAGCCCCGTGTTTGTCAAATGTTTGTCAAATATTCATTCGTCAATGTCTGCTACGTCTGCTGCCCGGTCGGGCAAGGCAGTGAAGGGGCTGCCCGTTCCGCAAAATTAAATCTTTAGGTAAAGCAATACCAATAAGTTATTCACAATTCAGGGAGTTTTAGGTAAAAGTTATTAAATGATGATACCCCTTTTGCAAAAAGGCTTTCCTCCCTCCCCAGACTTTTACTGTCAGCGCTTCTTATGTTTCCGGAGTTCGATAATTATAAAATGTATACCTTAGTTGGAGGAATGGGAATAACCACCTTAAGTATCAACTCTTAACAAAAAAGGAAATGAGCATGTGTGAAAAACGTTATGAAAGAGCTCCAACATCAGGTGCAGTTTATGGCCTGGGCCTCATTGGGGCTGCAATCTATTTTATCGGAGGCGCCACAGGTTTCTGGATGGGGGTCCTGGGCTTCCTGAAAGCAGTTGTGTGGCCTGTTTTTCTTGTCCTTGCAGCCTTCAAGGAGCTGGCAGCTTGAAGTATCTGGAGACGCTGCATACAACGTCTCTCAGGAACCATAACTGGTGAATCACAGGGGAGGGCTTCCACCTCCCCTTTTTATTATCTTAGAGGTAAAATAAACCACTGACCCGAAACTGATGAAAATTCTGATCAAAAACGGCACCGTCATAAACAGCTCTGATGGCAGTGCTGCAGATGTGCTTATTATGGATGGAATAATTGTCCGGACGGGGCCCTGCCTTGCTGAGGATAAAGCTGACAGGATTATTGACGCCAGCGGTAAGTACCTTATACCCGGCGGGGTTGATCCGCACGTTCACATGAACCTGCCTGTAGCCGGGGGATTTTCATCAGACGACTTTTTCACGGGAAGCCGTGCAGCGCTCTATGGAGGCACGACCACTATTCTCGATTTTGTCACACCCGCGAGAGGAGAATCACTTCCCGGAGCCCTTGAGAAGCGAATACGGGAAGCAGAAAATTCCCTGGCTGACTATGCTTTCCATGTAAGTCCTGTCGAATGGCGAAAAACCACCGGCGATGAGATCAGGGAGTGCATAAAAATGGGAGTGACTTCATTCAAGGTCTACATGGCTTATAAAAGTACTGTTGGCCTAGGTGATGAAGACCTCCTTCGTGTAATGAGGTGTGTTGCCGAAGCAGGAGGGACAGTCACCGCACACTGCGAGCAGGGTGACGAGATCGAAAAACTCCGAAATTCATTCTTCATTCAGAACAATACTTCTCCTTTGTACCATGCACTTTCACGGCCTTCCGTCACTGAAGCGGCTTCAGTGGAAAAAGCAATTAAAATGGCCTTGGAATTACACTGCCCGCTGTACATAGTCCACGTATCAGTGTCGGAATCGCTTAAATACATCAGGAAAGCCCGGCTTCGCCAACAGAGTGTCTATGCAGAAACGTGCCCGCAATACCTGTTGCTTGATAATTCAAAATACTGCGGGGAGTTCCTGCAGACAGCACCATATGTCATGAGCCCTCCGCTGAGAACAAAGAATGACTCTGATTCTCTATGGGATGCCATCGGTGACGGTACCGTGAGCACTGTCGGAACCGACCATTGCCCCTTCACAATGGAGAATAAAAGGGCAGGCGACAACGACTTCCGTAAAATTCCGGGAGGAGCCGGAGGAGTGGAGCACAGGCTGGAATTACTGTATACACATGGCGTTTTAACCAATCGGTTAACATTTAACCAAATGGTTAATATATTCTCAACAGGGCCGGCAAAAATATTCGGACTCTACCCGCGTAAGGGGGAGATAGCTGCGGGGGCAGATGCCGATCTGGTGATATGGAATCCTGATCATGAAAAAAACATCTCAGCCGGAACACACCATCAGAATTGCGATATAAATATCTACGAGGGTATGCCCGTTAAAGGCACTGCAGATTACGTAATCAAGGGTGGCAATGTGATAATTGAAAACGGGAAAATGACGTCCCCGGAAATAACCGGTAAATATTTATTCCGGACAATTGGTTAGCCAATGCGTTTGCGATTCCTCTCCATGATGTTGTGTAAAATCCCGGCCGGATCTGCAAACCTGTTCGTGAGCATCATGGCAGCAATAATATACGGTTTGAATCCTGCTTCCTTGTATGTATCAATCCTTGAACGCTCAAATGCTTCTTTGCTGACCTCTCCCCTTTCGCATGACACGCCGCTGATATCGGCCGGAAGACAATGCATATACAGAGCATCACCGTTTCTTGTAAGCTTTAGCTTCGCTTCATCAAACTCCCATCCGGTGAACCTGGCATTATTGGCAAGACACACCTTTTCCAGTTCCTTAAGTCCTGCCTTGTCAGACTTTTTAAGCAGTTCCGTTCTCTGTTGCATTATATGGTACGGAGCCCAGCTTTTCGGATAGACAATATCCGCATCCCTCATTGCCTCATCCATTGAATGGCTGATTTTGAACGTGCTGCCATTGCTGAGGGCATTATTCTTTGCAAGCTCTGTTATCTCCGGGATCAGGTTGTATCCTTCAGGGTAAGCAAGTTCAATATCCATCCCGAAGCGAGTCATGAGTGCAATTATTCCCTGCGGGACTGACAGCGGTTTGCCGTAACTGGGAGAATAGGCCCAGCTCATCACCAGCTTCTTCCCCTTCAGGTTCTCAAGGGAGCCGTAAACATTCCGCAGATGCATCAGGTCAGCCATCGCCTGTGTGGGATGGTCCATATCGCACTGAAGATTGACGATCCCCGGTCTCACTGGCAGCACTCCCTTTTCAAATCCTTCGTCGAGCGCCTCCCCGACCTCACGCATATATTTATTGCCCTCTCCCAGGAAGATATCGTCACGTATACCAATAAAATCAGACAAGAAGGAGATCATATTCGCCGTCTCCCTGACAGTCTCACCGTGTGCTATCTGCGACTTCTCCTCGTCGAGATCCTGCACAGCCAGACCCAGCAGGTTGCTCGCCGAAGCAAAAGAAAAGCGTGTGCGGGTGGAGTTGTCGCGGAAATTGGATATAGCCAGACCTGTGTCAAACACTCTCGGGGAGATGTTTGCAGAACGCATCTCCCGCAAAATTTCTGCAACATCAAGCACTGCCCGGAGGTCAGATTCACTCTTCTCCCATGTAAGCAGAAAATCCTTGCCGGCCAATCCGGATTTCACCCTGCCCAGCTTTTCAATTTTATCTTCTAAACTCATAACTTATTGTTCCTTAGGATACCGCAGCTTTAGAGACAGTTGTTCTTGTTCATAGATCATATTTTCTGTATGCAGGTACTACTTCGCTGCTTCATAGGCATATGCAGCATAAAAGGCAGAAGCAGTGACAAGATCGCTTACCGGGACTTTTTCATCAGGCGAATGGGCGAGCACTTCATTTCCAGGTCCGAAGCCGATCGTCGGAATGCCATAAATTCCGCAGGTCATTATTCCGTTTGTCGAGAAGGTCCATTTACCAATGCCTGCATCTTTGCCGAACAGGCTCCTGAACGCTGTAACACCATCCTGAACAGCCTTATGTTCTTCGGGCACGGTCCATGTCGGATAATATTTTTCCATTCCGTACTCCAGGCCTGTGTAAGCTATCTCCGAAAAATTGAGGAGATCAACCTTTGCATTGATTCCTTTAAGTATCTCTTCCACCTCTTTTACAGCCGTCTCCCTGGTCTCGCCGGCAGTCAGCCTCCTGTCGAGATGAATGCGGGCATAATCTGACACCGCGCACAGCGAAGGGCTCTTTGAAATTATCTCCGATATCGTAATACTGCCTTTGCCCAGGAACTCATCATGAGCCAGCCTTTCATTAAGCTTTTCTACTTCCATGGCTGCCCTTGAGGCCATATAGATGGCATTCACCCCGCGCTCAGGCGCTGAGCCGTGGGATGACCTGCCGTAAAAATGCACATGCATCTCCATCCTGCCCCGGTGACCCCGGTAAAGATTCAGGTTAGTGGGTTCGGTGAGTATCACCGTGTCGGGTCTGATTTTATCTTCTTCAACAATATACTTCCAGCAAAGTCCGTCACAGTCCTCTTCTATCACACTGCCAACGAAATATATTGTGATCTTTTTATCAAATCCCAGCTCCTTTAAAATCCTTCCGGAGGTGACAAATGCTGCCGGTCCGCCTTTCTGATCCACAGACCCCCGGCCATGTACAAAGCCGTCTTTAATGAGACCGTCCAGGGGTTCAAAGCTCCAGTTCTGCAGTTCTCCAAGGTCAACGGTATCCATATGGCCGTCGATGCCCAGTACCTTCTTACCCTGACCTATGCGTCCGATGACATTGCCGAGACCGTCGATGAAAACCTCATCGAATCCGGCCTCTTCCATCTGGCGCTTCAGCTCAAGCTGCACATACTTCTCCTTAGTCGACAATGACTTGATCCTGACTAGTTTCGACAGGTTCCCGGCAGTATAGTCCCTGTATTTCTCAGCGAGCTCACTGATCCTCGTACTTATGTTATCCATGGCATTATTTTAAATTGAAAGGAAATCAAAGTTATATTAAATACCGTTTAAATTATCTTTGTTAGATGATAACATTCATACTGAACAATGAGAAGATCATCACAGGAAGCGCAGCCGGATCGTCTCTCCTTGATTTTATCAGGTATGAAATGGGACTGCCCGGTACAAAGATCGGCTGCCGCGAAGGTGACTGCGGGGCTTGTACGGTGCTCATGGGCAGTATGGTAAACGGAACTGTAAGCTATAAAAGCATCGTCTCGTGCCTGACGCCCCTTGTCAATGTACACGGAAAGCATATTGTCACAGTGGAGGGGATAAACACCGGGCATCTGTCGCCGGTACAAAAGGCCCTGGTGGTTAATTCAGCCACCCAGTGCGGGTTCTGCACACCCGGTATTGTCATGTCGCTTACGGCGTACAGCCTGGCTGACATCAAAGCATCAGCAGAAACTGCCGTAGCCGCGGTAAGTGGTAACATATGCCGGTGCACAGGCTATAAATCAATAGAAAAGGCAGCAGAAGCGATCGCAGATACCCTCAAAAATAAAAATATCAGTGACCCGGTCAGGTGGCTGGTGGAACAGAAGCACCTTCCGGATTACTTCCTTACTATTGCTGAAAGACTTGCCCAAATAATGAGCGCTGAGCCTCCAGTCACAGATAAAGGTATCAGAATCGCCGGCGGGACTGACCTCATGGTACAGAGGGCTGAAGAACTGGGCGGAACTGACATCGTTTCCTTTCAGTACAGAAAAGACTTGCATGGTATCAATATTTCCAACGGCAGGTGCTTCATCGGAGCAGCGGTGACAATGAGCGAGGTGGAATATTCTACGGCGCTAATGAGATTTATTCCGGAGCTGCCTTCTTATATGAAGCTCATCGCCTCCGAACCTGTCAGGAACATGGCCACTGTCGCAGGTAATATTGTTAACGCATCACCAATCGGAGATATGTCTGTCATGCTTCTTGCGCTCAATGCCGAAGTGACCGTTGAAGGAGCCGGGCAGATCAGGAATGTTCCGTTGAAGAATTTTTTCCTTGGTTACAAAAAGATTGACCTTGCTGCCGGAGAATTTATAAGCAGTATATCATTTGATTATAAGCCCGAGCCTGCCATTTTCAGCTTTGAGAAGGTAAGCAAAAGAACCCACCTGGATATTGCAAGCGTCAACAGCGCCATGCAGCTGACAATGCTGGGTCAGAATATAAGTGAATGTTATCTTTCAGCAGGAGGTGTCAGTCCTGTTCCGTTGTTTCTCAGGAAGACATGTGAGTTTTTCGCCGGTAAGCCCGTAACTGAGGAGATCATCCTGAAGGCCAACATGGTGATGCAGGAAGAGATCTCCCCTATCAGTGATGTCCGTGGCAGCGAACAATACAAGAGGTTGCTTCTGAGACAGCTTCTTATTGCTCATTTTCTCAGGCTGTTCCCCGAAAGGTTGAATATCAGTATTGACGAGCTATGAACAACCTCGATGCCACCGGTCATGTAACAGGTAAATCAGGCTATCTTGACGATATACCCGTTCTGAAAAACTGCCTGCATGGAGTTGTCTTTTGCTCCCCTGCCGCTCACGGGAAGATAAACCGTTTTGACGTCTCCGAGGCGATGTCGCTGCCCGGCGTTCAAAAGGTCTTTACATGGAAAGACATCCCGGGCAGGAATGACATCGGAGGAATTATTCCTGATGAGATGCTTTTTGCGCAGGATAAAGTTCATTTCAGGGGTCAGCCCGTAGCGCTTGTTGTTGCCACTGATGAACGTACTGCAAGGAAAGCCGCGAAGCTTATCAAAATAGAAATCAGTGAGCTGGAAGTGATCACTGACCCACGTCTTGCAAGAGAGAAAGGCCTTCTGCTTATTCCATCGCGTACGTTCAGGATGGGTGACATATCTGCTGCCTGGTCAGGTTGCGATCATATCATTGAGGGCAGGGTTGAGAGCGGCGCCCAGGAGCATCTGTACATCGAGACGCAGGGTGCCTATGCCTATCCCTCCGGCAACGGAGGTATAAAAATTCACTCTTCCACACAGGGACCGACGCTCGTTCAGAAAGTGGCAGCAAGGGTCCTGTCCCTCCCCATGAATCATATTGAGGTGGATGTGACGCGGCTGGGCGGCGCTTTCGGCGGCAAGGAAGACCAGGCCACAGGTGTGGCTGTCATGGCAGCACTGGCTTCATACCTGCTTGACCGTCCTGTCAAAATCACCCTGCACCGCGGAGATGACATGCGCATGACGGGAAAGCGACACCCCTACAGCTCCGATTTTAAGATAGGACTTACAAAAGATCTCAGGATAAAGGCTTTTCAGGCAGTTCTTTACCAGAACGGGGGCGCTGCCGCTGATCTCTCCCCGGCGATAATGGAACGGACATTATTCCATTCGACAAACGCCTACTTTATCCCGAACACAGAGGTGACTGTACACAGCTGCAAAACCAACCTGCCGCCCAACACCGCATTCAGGGGCTTCGGTGCCCCGCAGGGGATGTTCGTTATCGAGGCTGCCATTGCGATGGCGGCACGTGAGCTGAAGGTGCCTGCCCGTTTGATTCAGCAGGCGAACTTCCTGAAGGAAAACGACGAGTTCCAGTTTGGCCAGAAAGCTAAAGAGGTAAATATTGGCAAGTGTTATGCTTCCCTTGACAGGAGTTTTGATCTTGGTAATATCGAAAAGGAGATCTCTGATTTCAACAGCAAAAAAACATTATACAGGAAAGGAATGGCCGTCATGCCGGTATGCTTTGGCGTCTCCTTCACCAATACATCGATGAACCAGGCCCGTGCCCTCGTTCACATCTACCAGGACGGCAGCATAGGTATAAGTACGGGAGCAGTTGAGATGGGGCAGGGTGTCAACACAAAGCTTGTACAGGTTGCAGCAAGAGTGTTCTCTGTAAGCGCAGACAGGATAAAGATTGAATCCACCAACACATCAAGGGTTGCCAACACTTCACCCACAGCCGCCAGCTCAGGAGCCGATCTGAATGGCAATGCGCTTCTGATAGCCTGCAACGAGCTTCTGGTTAGACTGAAGTCTGTGGCTGCCGCAACAGTTAACTGCAACCCAGGAGAAATTGAAATTCATGATGAAAAGGTTCTTAAGAACGGTTCATCAACTGATATCACGTGGGAAAAACTGGTGACCACAGCTTTTATCAGCAGGGTATCATTGTCAGCGCAGGGCCATTATGCCACTCCCAAAATCTGGTTTGACAAAACAAAGGAGAAAGGCCAGCCCTTTGCCTACCATGTATACGGTACGGCAGTTGTCGTCGTCAGGCTTGACTGTCTGCGAGGCACATATAAGATCGAAAAGGTACAGATAGTGCACGACTTCGGTAACAGCCTCAATCCGTCGATAGACATGGGTCAGATTGAAGGCGGGGTGATGCAGGGTATCGGCTGGATGACAACGGAAGAGGTCCTGTTTAATAAGGAAGGCCGCATGCTGACCGACAGCCTTTCCACATATAAGGTGCCGGATATATATTCCGCCCCCGAAGTACTCGTTTGCCATGCCCTGGAGACAGAAGGGCCTGAGCTGGCCATCTTTAAATCAAAGGCTGTGGGCGAGCCGCCGTTAATGTATGGCATAGGAGCTTTCTTCGCCCTGCAGAACGCAGTGAAGGCATTCAATCCTCAATGGCAGCCCGACTATGATGCACCCCTGACACCTGAAAAAATCCTGATGAGACTCTATGCCCGCTAAATTCTATCCAGTCTCCCTGAGCCAGCTACTCAAACTCTTACTGCACGAGCTTGACAACGAAACAGGTGTTTTCGGAATTCCTCAGGAATTGTTTTTCGCTCCCCGTGAAAATGAACCCTTAAGAACAGAAATATTCGGACATAGGCTGCATTCGCCGCTGGGCGTTGCAGCGGGGCCACACACACAACTTGCACAGAACATTGTTGCAGCCTGGCTAATGGGCTCCCGTTATATTGAACTCAAGACAGTACAGACCCTCGATGAGATTGAAGTCCCGAAACCCTGCATCGATATGCAGGACGAGGGCTATAACTGTGAATGGTCCCAGGAGCTTACAATAAAAGAGAGCTTTGATGAATACCTGAATGCCTGGATAATAATCCACATCCTTAACCACAGGTTCGGATGGGGAAATGATCCGGGGACTGTATTCAACATGAGCGCAGGTTACAACCTTCAGGGGATCCTGAACGCCAATGTTCAGTGGTTCATTGACAAGATGGGGGATTGCAGCGAAGAGCTCGCCGGCAGGATTAATGAAATAATTGGTATTTATCCTGCCGTTGCCGCTATCGGAATCCCTTCGGCAATATCTGATAACATCACCCTCTCGACAATGCATGGTTGTCCGGCAGATGAGATAGAAGACATTGCCCGCTATCTGCTCGAAAAGAGGAAGCTGCATACCCTCGTAAAACTGAACCCGACACTGCTCGGCCCTGAGATGCTGAGAGAAATCCTGAATGACAAACTAAGGTTCAAGACAATCGTGCCTGATGAAGCATTCGGGCACGACCTCAAATATCCGGATGCTGTAAGGATAATAAAGTCTCTTCAGAAAACAGCCGCGGAAAACAAGCTTCAGTTTGGCCTGAAACTGACGAATACCCTTGAATCACTGAATAATAAGAATGTCTTTGGCAATGATGTCAGCATGATGTACATGAGTGGCCGGGCGCTCCATCCGATCTCTGTAAATCTTGCCAGAAAGCTGCAGGAAGAGTTCTCCGGTGAATTGCTGCTTTCTTTTTCTGCGGGTGCAAATGCATTCAACATATCGGACCTTTTATCATGCGGGTTCAGGACGGTGACCACCTGCTCCGATCTCCTGAAGCCAGGCGGTTATATGAGGCTGAACCAGTACTTTGATGAGCTGAATAAATCCCTTCGAAGCAAAGCCGCAGACGGCATTGACGACTATATTACCAGGCTGGCCGGCCAAAAAGACCTGACGGCAGCAGCCTTATACAACCTGTCACGTTACAGTGCTGAAGTCCTCACCAGTAAAGAGTACAGAAGGGAATACATTAAACCCCCTGACATAAAAACTGACCGCCCCCTTGGCTACTTTGACTGCATTTCCGCACCGTGCCGTGATACCTGTGCCACCAGCCAGGATATTCCCGAGTACCTGCGTTTTACAGCAGCGGGACAGTTTGACAAAGCTTATGAGGTCATTCTGAGAACCAATCCATTTCCTTCCGTGACAGGAATGGTCTGCGATCACCTCTGCCAGGGCAAATGCACGAGGATCAACTATGATGATCCCCTGCAGATCCGCGAGGTCAAGCGTTTCATTTCCGAACAGGATGAAGTACGTCTCAAGCCGGCTGCAGATAACGGCCTCAGTGCTGCCGTCATCGGGGCAGGACCATCAGGACTGTCATTTGCGTATTATCTCAGGATGGTGGGTTTCAGGGTTGATGTGTTCGAAGCAAAGTCAAAGGCCGGAGGGATGGTGCAGTACGCTATCCCCGGCTTCCGGCTGACTGATGAAGCAGTTGCCAATGATATCAGGCGCATAACGGACCTGGGAGTCAATATTAATTACAACACTCCTGTTGACACAGCTAAGTTTGTGTCGCTGAAAAAAGACTACTCTTACATCTTTATCGGGTCAGGAGCCCAGCTCTCCTCCCCTCTTGAACTTGATGGAGCAGATGCGGCAGGCGTACTTGAGCCACTTGAGTTCCTCTTCCGCGCAAGAAAGGGTGAGAAGACCGGCATCGGCAAAAGAGTGGTCATCATCGGAGGCGGCAATACTGCCATGGATGCAGCCCGCACAGCATACCGCCTGGCAGGTGAAGATGGCAGGGTGACAATCGTTTACCGCCGCACAGTCAACGAGATGCCTGCCGACCAGGGCGAAATAAAAGCGGTGATCGAGGAGGGAATGGAAATAATTGAACTTGCATCTCCTGAAAAAGTATTTCAGCAAGGAGGCAGGGTGGCAGGTCTTCAGTGCAGCAGGATGGAGTTGAAAGGATTCGATAAGGCCGGCAGACCGGCTCCTGTGAAGATTGAAGGGTCAGCCTTTGAGATACCATGTGACACAATAATATCTGCCATAGGCCAGCTGACGGATATCGGCTTTGCCAGTCGCGAAGAGCTTGCTGCCGGACACGGTACTTATAAAACCCGGCTGGGAAATGTATACATCGGCGGAGATGCCATGCGAGGGGCATCCACAGCCATCAACGCCATAGGCGACGGCAGGAAAGCTGCAGAACAGGTAATCCGGAATGCAGGTATAGATTTCTCCATTGAAAAGCCGGTTCAGAATATGAGTTTTTCGACAAGGGAGCTGTTGATCAGGCGTTCAAAACGCATCAGTGCAGAACAACCAGCGGAGCTGACCACCGAACAGCGGAGGACCTTCAGCCTTGTCAGCATGACACAGGACCGTGACACTGTGGTAAATGAAGCAGAAAGATGCCTCTCGTGCGATGAGATGTGCAGCATATGTACCACAGTCTGCCCCAATCTTGCCAACCGCTCTTATAATTTAACCCCTCGCACTTTCATTCTTCAGAAAGCCGCCAGTGCCGAAAACGGAGAGATACACTATTCAGACGACGGCTCCCTGGAGATTAAACAGAAGTATCAGATAATCAATATCGCCAACTTCTGCAATGAGTGCGGCAACTGCAACACCTTCTGCCCCACTGCCGGTGCTCCCTGGAAGGATAAGCCAAAGTTTTACCTGACAGTCCCGTCATTCAACCAGGCTGAAGAGGGTTACTTCCTCTCGGTGCTGAGAAACAAAAAGAACCTGATATATAAACTTAACGGCAACATTACAACCCTCTCCGAATTTCCGGATGAGTACGTTTTTGAAAATGACTATGTGACAGCCACGTTCAGCAAGAAGGAGTTCCGCCTGACCTCGGCAAAATTCAATACACCCTGCGTCAGGGAGGCTCATTTCCGCCAGGCCGCGGAGATGTCTGTTCTGTTAAAGGCAGCTGAAAACCTGCTGCACGCATGACAAAGGATACCGGTTTTTTATCTGCATAATGGTTAACTTGCAAATCTGATTTTTCCCAAACCAACGGATATTATGATCCAGCCTATTGATAAAATTACAAGTGAGACGGCGCTTGAAAATGCCGTCAACCGCTTCAGGGAACGGGGCATCATCCTTCCCACCTTCGAACAGCAACGGAATCCTGATCTGATTCCCGAAAAAATCAAATCCGGCCTGAAAGAGGTCGGCCTGTGGGATATCAATCCTCTTAATCTCTTCCGCATTACATGGAAGAATGAGCCGGTTGAAAAGGGCGGCCTCTACGGCAATGTCAACTTCATTGAGCTTCCGGCAGCACTCACAGGGGTGGAAGCGCGCATCATCATTCTCACCGGCAAATGGTTCCCGACAGGCGCCCATAAAGTCGGTGCTGCATACGGATGCCTTGCTCCCAGGATAACCACCGGTGGCTTCGACCCCACCTGGCACAAGGCAGTCTGGCCATCGACAGGCAACTATTGCAGGGGCGGCGCATTCGATTCGAAACTCATGGGAACAGAATCCGTTGCCATCCTTCCGGAGGAGATGAGCAAGGAACGTTTTACCTGGCTGCGCGACGTGATAGGGTCAGAGGTCATTGCAACACCGGGATGCGAATCAAATGTAAAGGAGATCTATGACAAATGCTGGGAGATACGACGTACTCGTCCCGAATGCATCATCTTCAACCAGTTCGATGAGTTTGGTAATAGCGCCTGGCATTATAATGTCACCGGCCATGCCATTGAAGAAGCCTGCAATCATGACAAGAACAGCCAGTAGCAGGCTCGCAGCCTATATCTCGGCAACAGGATCGGCCGGGACAATTGCGGCAGGCGATTACCTGAGAACCATAGCCCCTGCCATCAAGGTGGTAGCCTCGGAAGCCCTCCAGTGCCCCACACTCCTCATGAACGGCTTCGGCGGACACAGGATAGAGGGCATTGGCGACAAGCATGTCCCGTGGGTACATAATGTGAAAAACACCGATGTTGTCACTGCCATAGACGATGAAGACTGTATGAAGACTTTCCGTCTCTTTAATGAGAAAAAGGGGCAGGATTACCTCAGGTCAATCGGGATACCCAAAGATGTTGTCAGTAATCTGCCTCTGCTGGGCATCTCCGGCATCGGTAATCTTATATCGGCCATCAAGACAGCCAGATATTTTGAAATGACGGCTGATGATATTATCGTAACAATTGCCACCGACTCTGCGGAAATGTACAGGTCAAGACTTGAAGAACTGAATCAGGAAAGAGGTGAGTATGATATCCTGCAGGCTGTCAGGGACTTTGAGAAATGTCTGGCCGGCTCACGGACCGACAACATGAAAGAGCTCAGTTACACTGACCGGAAAGCTATCCATAACCTGAAATATTATACCTGGGTTGAACAGCAGGGAAAAGATGTTGAAGACCTGAACCAGCTTTGGTACGACCGCGAT
>CAVURA010000024.1:0-14420 GCA_963743775.1 uncultured Bacteroidales bacterium | reverse complement strand
TTTGTACTTAAACCCGACAGCTTCAGTTATGGCGCTGATGTTTTCCTGTTCCCCGGTAAGGTAGATCCAGTCTTTCTGGTGCTCCTTGCTGATACGCTGCACAAAATTCACTTTCTTTTCCCTGGCTTTCTCAGGGGTGTCGCTTGTGTTGAAGCTGATGGTTATAATCTTGTAATCAACCCCGATACTCATGTCCATTTTGCTCACGACATCGGCAACACCGTCCATCAGAGGACTGCAAATGTTCGGACAGTCAAAATAGACCAGACACAATATTACAGGTTTGTCAATCAGCTCTCTCAGAGTAACCTTTTCGTTTTCCTCATTGAAAAACCAGAGGTCCAGCGGGATGGTGTCACCGAGGTGTTCAACAACACCTATTTCCACATCCTTAAACTTATAGTCCGCTTTCTTTATATCCTGTGCGGTAATAACCGGCAGGATAAAAAGCAACAGGGTTGCTGCAACCAGATGTCTTGTTTTCATTTCTGCGTTATTTGTTTTTCATCGTCTGAATACATGCCTGCTATCATCAGTGATCCGCCCATCAGCGAGATATCCTTCAGCAGGGCGATAAGAACCATGGGTCTGTCGGTCCCGTGAATGAGATGAGGGATATGGATTGTAAGAATAAACATGAGCAAAAGCCCTGCAAGGACCAGCGTTGAAAGCCTGACAAATTTCTTTGTGATAATACTTATGCTCACTGCAATGAGTATCATCCCCGTCAGAATGATTGTATATCCTCCAAAAGGAATGAATGAGGTCAGCATCCCGACATAGTAATCCATCATCAGGAAGTGGTTGATCCCGAATATCGCAAATGGCAGGGCGAATAGGATCCTGCCGACAGGAGTTAAGTTTTTCATATTTCTGCTTGTTTTTGAATTGCCTCCGGTTCCTGGGGGTCATGGAGTTTACCTCTGAGTGCACTGCCAATAGTGTATATATCACGCAGTTTCATCATCACCAGGAAAATGAAGCCCCAAACTGCAAGGACACCCAGGGTATAGGCAAGGATGATCCAGACAGGGGCTTTTCTTACATTGTTCCACATGGCTCTTTGCGCCACCAGGCTGACCGGAACGGTTATTACACCTGCTTTAATGACAGTATCTTTTGAAACTGCACCAAATACTTCCTCGTCAGTAAATTTGGCACTGATTCTGACGTTGCCGGCTGTATCACCGGGCAAGTCCTCCGGGATCATGAAGACTGCATTGCCTTTGCTGTCGGTCACCTTCTCCTCATCAACAGGCAGCATGCCGAAATACCGGCCGGCAAGAAGTCTTACGCCGGCCCCGGTGACGGGCACTGTTTTCTCTTCATTGGCGGCCATGGCAATAACGGTCAGAGCGTGTTCTGCGGCGTCATAAGCTAACTTCATGCTTATCACTGCTCCGGGATATGCTGAGGAAGTGATGACCTGCATTACCTGCTGAACATAACTTTTGTTGAAGCTTCTGATATATGAGACTGTCTTCCAGATATCATCTGTTGTGAGGACACTCCGGAATGAAGGCATCTGTCCTTTTCCCGAAGTAACTTTATAGAAGATCTCTCCGTCGGTGTTTCTCTGGATCTTTTCTGTGGCAGGGTCACCGGGCACGGGAACAAGGGCCAGGTAGTTACCTTTTCCAGGGTTGCCATGGCATGACATGCAGTTGACGGTATAGAGTTTCTCACCCTCTTTTCTTGTCTCGTCGGAGAACGGGAAAGTACTCAGCCTGCCTTTTTTCTCTTCCGGTACGATCCACTCCTGGCCCCTTGTAAAGGAAGGGAACAGGACCAGGCACCAGATGACCACAATGACGCTCTTCATATTCATGTGTTGTTACTGGTTTTCGATGTTAACGGATTTGTTATTGCTGTCTTCCGCCATCTCCCATATTGGTATCACCGGGAACAGCTTTGAAAGAACGGTTATGATGATCAGTACAAGCAGTATCGAGGCCATGGTTACAGCCGACTCAATCAGCGTTGGTTTATAAACAGTCCATTCAGGCGGAACATTCTGTACCGGCAGGAACGGATGAGCCTGCGGAGGAATAACGATGATAAGCCTCTTAAGCCATGAGGCTGCAAGAACGATCAGGGATATGATAAGCATTGGCAATGGTCTGCGTATTTTTTTGAACAGCAGTAAGATTATGGGTACTATCAAACCGAGGATCTGGACACTCCAGAATAGAGGGGCAAATTGTCCGGAGAACAGTTCGCGGAGATGGATAGCATCAGCGGTCTTCATCTTGTAACCGGGTACAAGGAACTCGTTCAGATTAAAATACAGATATACTATTGACACGAGTACCAGCACCCGGCCGATCTTTTCGAAATGCTCTTCCGTCAGGTACTTGTCAAGCCTGTAATTTACCCTGAAGAAATACATTGCAATGATCACTGCGGCCGTCCCTGATACAAAAGCGCCAGAAATGAAGTAAGGCCCGAAGATCGTGCTGTCCCAGCCTGTTCTGGGCGTAACGGCGAAGAGCCATGATGTCACTGTGTGTATGGCAAATGCCGTCGGGATGATGAGTATAAGCAGTATCCGTACAGCCTGTTTCATTATTTTGTACTGTGCCTCATGGTGCTCCCACCTGAATGAAAGAATCTCATAAGCTTTAACAAGGAAGGCAGGCCTTCCTTCCATCCTGCTCCTTGAAATGGCAAGGTCGGGTATGAGCGGAAAGAACCAAAGCAGCAGACTAAGAACAAAATATGTAGTCACTACGGTCACGTCCCATAGAATGGGAGACTGTACACGTCCGAACCTGAACAGATAGGGTAATCTGTCAGGACGGCCCATGTCAGATATGATCACCAACCCGGCTACAGCGGCAAAGGCAATGGCAATTATTTCTGCAATGCGTGAAATCGGCTTGACCCACTGGTAACCAATCATACCGAGAACCGAGCTGATCAGCATACCCACAAGACTGGTCGCCACAAAGAATACGAAGTTTGAGATATACATTCCCCAGCTTGTAAAATCACGGAGTCCGGTAACCCCAAGCCCCTTCCTCAGCTGAATTGTATATGCCAGGAGGCATAAGGCCAGGAGAGTGAGAAGAAATCCCATCCAGAGTATAAAACCCTTGTTAATTCCTACATTTCTTAAAATATCCGCAGCTATGGAATCAATTTTCTTCTGTTCTTCAGGAGTGTTGAAACGGGTTTGCTCCATGATGTTGCTTGTTTAGATCGTTTCTTCCTTATACTCTTTACTCTCACCCTTTTCAAAGTCGAACAGCCTGTTCTTGGGAGGCAGGTAATATACCCTCGGCTTTGTTCCAAGCTCGGGCATGAGCCTGTAAGCCCCGTTCTTTTCCAGCAGTTCGCTCAGTCGTACCGTTGCTTTGGTAGTTCCGTTGGTGACGGCATCTTCGTTCTCATCACCGAAGTAATACACTCCGTTGGGACAGGCTGTGACACAGTAGGGGAGCATTCCTTCGCGCAGCCTGTCGGCACTGAACAGGCACTTGGTGACTGTTCCCTTCTTATGTGGCACGTTCAGCTCCACATCATACTCCAGGTCTTTGTCAGCCTCTGCCATCGAGGGTTCCTGCCAGTGAAAGATCCTTGCCGAGTAGGGGCAGGCAGCGATACAAAAGCGGCACCCGATGCAGCGTTCATTGTCGATAAGCACAATGCCGTCCTGTCTCTTGAAGGTGGCATCAACCGGACAGACAGAGACACATGGCGGATTGTCGCAATGCTGGCATTGTTTTGGCATGTAATAGGTTGGCGTATTTGCAGATTCCTGCATAACCAGCGTGTTGAGGTGGTACTCGTAAGGGCGCAGGTGATGCGCATGCTGGCACGCCTCCACACATTTTCTCGCATTCCTGCATCTTGAAAGATCGATCACCATGACCCACTTTCTGCCGCTGATACCCTCGCGTCCCCGGCCTTGCAGCATCTTCAGATCAGGCTTGAAATCCTTCAGCTGCTCAACGGGTATCTCAACAAGCCGGTTGTCCTCGGTAAGAACCCTGACCATGCCTTCCCGGTGTTTCCCTTTTTCAAAACGGTGACCCGAGTACACGGCTGCAGCACCTGTGACTGTCACTGCTCCGGCGATGGTGACCTTACGGATAAAATCGCGTCTCGATGTTTCTATTACCTTATCCAGGTCCGGATTTCCATCGTCCTTCTCCTGCTTCTCTTTCGACATAATCGGTTAAGTGAGGTGGAACAAAATATTTGATAAATACAGATCAGTCAGCATCGCACTGTACATAATTCAGGTTTTCAGATTTGTCAGCCAATTAATCAATCAAATAATCAGGCTCCATAAATGTATAAAATTTTATTTCACCTTGGGAAATATCTCAAATTTCAGTAAAAAGTATTCAGGTTGTTAGGTAACCGGGGACAGAAGAAGTGTCACAATTGTCTCCTTCTTCATTAAATCTTCATAATTACAGAATATTTTCGCCAGGTATGTTGCAAGCAAGCATCAATATCTAAAACCTTCTTTCTTTAAATAAGTCCGTTTTAATGCTGAAGACTGCCGGGCCCCCAAGCCGGCAGTCTTCTTTTTCAGGACTTTTACTTGTTAATCAGCTTCTTATTCAGGTAGGTATACGTAAGGGCCTCCATCTCAGCCTCCTGTGCATTGGTGGAAGCAGCCCCGTGACCACCCTCAATTGTCTCATGATAGTAAACCGGGTGACCCATGCCAATCATTTTCGCTGCCATCTTCCGTGCATGGCCCGGATGCACCCTGTCGTCCTTGGTTGAGGTAATGAAGAGCGGCTCGGGATAACTGGTTTGTTTGTTCACGTTCTGATACGGGGAGAACTTGCTGATGTATGCCCAGTCCTCAGGATTATCAGGATTACCGTACTCATCCATCCAGCTGGCACCGGCAAGCATGTGAGAGTAGCGTTTCATATCAAGCAGAGGCGCACCTATAACCACTGCATTATAAAGATCAGGCCTCTGGGTCAGTGCCACACCAGTGAGCAGCCCTCCGTTACTCCAGCCATAAACCCCAAGGTACTGCGGAGAGGTTATCTTTTTGCTGATAATATCTTCAGCGACGGCAAAGAAATCATCATATGCATTCTGGCGTTTTTCTTTAAGTGCCGCATGGTGCCATGCAGGACCAAACTCACCTCCGCCACGGATGTTGGCGATGACATAAACACCCCCCTGCGCGAGCCAGCCAATGCCGGCTACTGAACTATAGCCCGGCTGGTATGGAATGTTGAATCCGCCATAACCATATATCAGTGTCGGGTTTTTGCCATCACAGACCATATCTTTCGGGTGAACAATAAAATATGGAATTGCAGTCCCGTCTTTTGAAATTGCCTCATATTGATTTACTTCCATCCCTGATGCATCAAAATATTCCTTCTGTTTCTTAAGCACGGTAATTTTGTCACCATCGCCGTAATACAAAGTTGATGGTGTCAACGGATTACTGAAAGAGAAGAAGTAGTCATCAGTCTGATCATCTGCAGAGACAAGCCAGACCGTTCCGAATTCAGGGACAGGAACGGGATTCTCCACCCATTTGCCTTCCTCGGAGCGAAAAATCTTCAGTTTGCCCTGAACATTTTCCATTGTTGAAACCACTACAAAATCTTTTGCTGACAAAACCGAGACAAAGCTGGTCCGTTCTTCAGGCTGATAGATGGTTCTTACCAGAATCTTGCCCGATAGAAAACCGGGAAGATCATAGCTTACGAGCGATCCGGATTTGAATGTTTCATTCCCTATTGTCCAGTCCGACTGGAGATAAAGAAGCACATCATCTCCGTGCATACCGTAAAAATTTACATCTGCCGGAACCTCAATTCTTCTTAGGCCTTCAGTTGTATAGAGGAATGTCTCAGTCTCATAGAATCCTTTTTTTAAATCCACGAAGGTATACTGTTTGCCTCTGACGTTCATGCTACTGACAAAGATTCCCATTGTGGCGGTGTCTGTTGTAAGCAGTGTTTCTGCCCCGGCCGGGTCGGCACCTCTTTTCCATAGTTTTACTATTGAGGGATATCCTGACGTGGTCATGGTTCCGGGACCGTAATTTGTCGCTACGAGAATATTGTTCTCATCAATCCAGGCGGCGCTGCCCTTGCTTTCGCTAACCGTGAAACCGCCGGTAACAAATGTTTTTGTTGAGGCATCGAATTCCCTTATCACACTTTCGTCCTTCCCGCCGTCGGAAAGGTTCAGCAGGCAGAGGTTATACTCCGGACCCAGCCAGGTGGCTCCGCCAAACACCCATTTCCTGTTTTCCTCGGCAGAAAGTTTGTCGAGGTCGAGAACCACTTCCCAGTTATTTTTACCATTCAGAAAATCTTCCCTTGACATCCTCCTCCAGATACCGCGTTCGTTCTTTTCGTCCTGCCACAGATTGTAAACATTATTACCGATCATATCAGGATAGATCACCCTTTCCTTGTCATTAAACACCGTCAGGAACTTGTCTCTCAGTTCAGTGAAGAGAGGCAGGCTGGTGAATGCTTCATCTGTGATCTTGTTCTGTGCTCTTGCCCAATCCAAAGCCTTTTCTCCCTCAATCTCCTCAAGCCAGAGATAAGGATCGGCACTCTCTGAAGAATTGTTTTTTCCTCCTCTGCAACCTGTCACGGAGAGCAGCAAGGTTATCATAGCAGTAAGCGTAAGTAGTTTTTTCATTTTCTGTTTGTTTGAATCATTATTTTCAGTGTAGCGGCCATTATCATCAATTCTCCGGTTATGAAGAGGAACCAGTTATATTTATCAGGTACATAATTTGTTATCATATTAATCAACTGCTCCCTGGTGCCGGAGGAGTTTTCTGATCCAAGTACACCGCTGTCAATGGTCAGTTTCATATAATCAACCATAAAGGTGAAGAGAATAATAGCCGCACCTGCGGCGATCAGTGTCCAGTCAACTGGCCGTGAATCAACTGTAAAACCTTTCTCCTGTTTCCCGATTACCAACACTGCCATCACGATCATCGTCACGGAACATATTACCGGAGCAAGAACGGGACTAAGCCATGATACGGGAATCAGGAAAAGCAGGTCCCAGGTGAGGAGGGAGGCCGGCCAGCCAATGAGAAGTTTCAGGGCGACATAATAAAAGATGTCCCATACTCCGAATACAAAGAGAAAATACATTAGCCTCTGGAGATTGTTTCTGCCCGCAATGATACCCACAGCCGCCAGCATTATGAGTGTGGCAGTCTCCCTGATCCATTCAATGCTGACCAGCTCCGGCAGCATCGTCTTCAGCGGAAAACCAAATCCCTGAGGATAGTACAATTCCCGGAGGTAAATGACAACAATACCCTCCAGGAAGCCCATCGCCACGGCGAAAACGGCCAGCCATACAAACCTGGACCGGTAACTTAGATCAAAGTTTTTCACGACAGAAATTATCTGCCGTTAAATTACAAAATATATGGGAAGATGGCTTTTCGCTCCTGAGGATAATCGGCAAAACGGCTCTTGTACCACTTGTGATGCGAAAGTGCGCGCGGCACCAGGTTGCAGAAGGTCCATATGAAAAAGGAAAATGCAGGAAGTGACCAGCACAGGATTGCGTAGCCTCCCCATTCGATTATCTCGCCGAAAAAGTTTGGACATGATACTTTCTCGAAGTACCCGCCGCGGGGAATCTGATAATCGCCACTGCTTTTCTTCCTCAGGTGGATCAGCTTCTCATCAGATGAAATGTTGATCACCATTCCTGTTATGAAGATAGCCAGCCCGGCAATAAAGCGGGGATCTTTCAGCCAGCCTGTTGTGAAATGTGTATGGAGTGAGCCTGCATAATAACCCAGGAAGCCGGCATTCACAAAATTGAAGCAGACAGCCATAAGCGCTATCGCGAGCGGCATCTGCTTGCCGCGGACGCGTATCCGCCAGGGAAAGATCACCGCCCTGTTGAGGTAGTGAGCGACATACAATGATGCAATGATCCATATGGTCACGGTCTTCTCAGCTGTTCCTGTAATAATGAAATACAGGAAAATGATGAGTGCCGGAACCTCCATAATGAACCACCCGGTCCTATCCGGGATGGTTATTCCCCATTTCTTATTCGAGTGCCTGCCGTAGGGCGCGGTCACGAACATGAGGACGAGGAAAATTACCAGAGCAATGACCGTCCAGAGCCAGACTAACAGGTCAAATGTCGCTTTATTCATCAGATGTATTTGTTTTCTTTAAACCAGTTTATTGTATCTGCCATGGTCTCTTTAAATGGACGGGGAGAAAAGCCAAGAGCCTTCGCAGCCTTTTTACTTGAGATATTCATATGACCGTGTTCCAGTGTTTCAAGCGACATTGCAGTATATAACGGGACACTTTTCGTGATCGTGGCATGGAGGTTCAAAAAAATCGCGCCAAGATAGGCCACTGACATTGGCAGGCACAACCAGGGTGCTTTATGACCTCCGAGTTTTTCGACCGTGGAAGCCATAGTCTTCAGGCTTTGCCAACTTCCTCCAAGCAAATAACTCTCACCCGGGACACCGAGTTCAATTGCATTTATTGCGGCAGAGCATACATCCCTGACATCAACCCAGTTATACCCGCCTGGCAGCAGGCTTGGGTTCTGCCCTTTGAAGAATCTGATTATGGCATTTCCGAGCAGGGAAGGTTGAAAATCATTAGGTCCTATTATTGCCGTCGGATTTAAAACAACCACTTCAAGCTCGGGTGATGATGCCTCAGTCATTATTTTCTGGCCCGATGCCTTTGACCTTTCATATGAGGCCCCTCCTTCCAGAGCAAGGTTGCGTGTTTCATCAAGCTCAACGTCAAGTGGTTCCTGTTCATAGGCATGTATTGAACTGAAATGAATTATTTTTCTGACACCTTCAGCCTTTGCTGCCTTGAGAAGAGTAACACAACTGTCAGTATTTATTTTCCGGCAGCTATTATCGTTCTTCCGGATGCTTATACAGGCAGCAAGATGAAATACCACTTCACAGCCGGAACAGAGTTTTCTGAGATCAGCCTCACTGTTGATTTCACCGGGCACAAATTCAAGACCGAGATCCTCGATGCCTTTTGTGCTATTGTGTTTCAGAGCCTTAACCTCATGACCAAGGTCAATCAGCATCCTGCACAGGTTGGCGCCCACATGTCCTGAAGCGCCGGTAACAGCTATTTTCATTTTAAATCATAAAAAGACTGTCAAATATAAGCCTTTATTCATACGGGAGATGAGCGACTTTACTGCATAATATCACATACCGGTTCTGACCGCCCGTTTTAAGGGTTGATTTTGAAAAGGATCTTTTTACATAATTGTGTCATAATGGAAGTTCCGCTGTCCGTACTTTTCAACATTCAGTCAACCGAAACATGACAGCTAAAATATTTCGTTATATTGGCCTCCGTATTTATTTTATAAACCCCGGATTAATTAAATAGGTTTTTTATTCAAAAATGTTACAGAAATACTCACTTGAAAAGAATAAGATTAAAGTCTTGTTACTGGAGGGAATTCATAAAAGTGCTTTTGACTTTTTTACAGCCAACGGATACACGAATATTGAAACTCTGCCAGGCTCACTTGATGATACTGCCCTGAAAGCTAAAATAAAGAATGTAAATATTATAGGAATCCGCTCGCGTACTGAGATTACTGCAGATGTATTAAGCAGGGCTGAAAAGCTCTTTGCAATAGGATGTTTCAGCATCGGAACCAACCAGGTTGACGGTCGTGCAGCACGAATGAGGGGCATCCCGGTTTTTAATGCTCCTTTTTCCAATACCCGTTCTGTAGCTGAACTGGTTATCGCCGAATGTATCCTCCTGATGCGAAACATTCCGGTAAAGAATGCCGCTGCCCACAAGGGGCATTGGTTGAAATCAGCCAGTAATTCATTCGAAATCCGCGGGAAGAACCTGGGTATAATAGGGTATGGCCATATAGGATCGCAGGTATCGATAATGGCAGAGGCCATTGGCATGAATGTTTATTATTACGATATCGCAAAGAAGCTAAGCCTGGGAAAGGCTGTAGCCTGCTCAACTCTGGAGGAGCTGTTGTCTGTCGCTCATGTGGTAACACTGCATGTGCCGGAGACACCCCTCACGCGTGACATGATAGGTGAAAAGGAACTTGCCCTCATGAGAAAAGGATCGTGTCTGATCAATGCCTCAAGGGGTTCGGTTGTAAACATCCCTGCCCTGGTATCCGCACTCAAGAGTGAGCATATCCTTGGGGCTGCGCTTGATGTTTTTCCTGAAGAACCTGTATCAAGCGGCGATATGTTTGTCTCGGACCTCCGTATGTTTGAAAATGTCATCCTCTCGCCCCACGTGGGAGGCAGCACAACAGAGGCACAGGAAAACATCGGCACTGAAGTGGCTGAAAAGCTGGTGAGATACAGCGATACCGGAGACACAATCGGCGCAACTAATTTTGTTCAGATATCGCTTCAGCCTAACCGCAACGCCCAGCGGTTCCTCCATATTCATAAAAACGAACCCGGTTTGCTGAAAGAGGTGAATTATGTATTCACATCGAAGGGCATAAACATTGCGGCTGAATACCTTCAGACTGATGCTGATGTTGGGTATGTAATAATTGACACGGAGAGTAAACTTGACAGCAGCATCATCAGGGAGCTGAGATCAATAGAAGGTACAATACGGGTAAGGATGCTGTACTAAGCTTAGTTCATCCCTGTGACGGAAGCAAAGGTCCTCTTAATTCCTTTATTGTATTTGACTGACGGATAGCCGAATATTACAAACAAGCCTTCCCTGCTGGGGTACTTTATTCCGTATTTCTCCCTGAATTTGCGTGCTTTTTTCCCGTACTGGATCAGAGGATGAATTGCTCCCAGCATGCAGGTCCCAAGTCCCAGCGATTCACCAGCTGTCATTGCGTACGTTGCAGCAACAATTGGATCGGCAGGGTCTGTGTAAGGAGACCCGTAGAAGTACATCACCAGCGGAGCATCATAGGTCACGACATTCTCACCCATTTTCATCCTTGAGATAAAAATATCGAAACATGGTTTGACAAAGCCCCGGAACATCTCATTGCTGGCTTTACCCCAGAAAGGACGCATCAGGGTTAGAAACCAGTCAGAAACAAACCACTTCATCGTCTCCAGAAACTCGCAAAAATCCTTAACAAATGCCCTGTTTTTTTCCTTGCTGTCAAGGACAAGCACGTTCACATCCGAAGGAGGGAGGCCCATAGGGGCCGTAACAGCTGCCTCCAGGATCTTATCTATAACTGTACTTTCAACGGGTCTGCCGTCAAATTCACGGGTGCTTCTTCTCCTCTGCAGCAGTACCAGGAGCTTTTCATAGTCAGCGGCCTTCTCTCTTGGCGGAAGGTTGAACAGGTCCTCCGGCGATAATGTTCTTCCGTGTATTTCGATCGCACCTTCAGGACAGACCGCCATGCAATGACCGCAGCCGACACACCCGAAAACGGCATTGTTGCCAACCATAGCTTTGCCATTTTCAATTACAACTCCGAAATCAGAGCAGACCTCCGCACACAGACCGCATCCGGTGCAGAGTTCTTCATTTATCCTGATTTCTGCCTTTTCCTTTGTTCGTGAGGTAGGAATTGCCATAACTTCTCATATCAGATTAAGAATGGTATAAATCTTTTTGTTCCTTTAATATAGTCCCGGTAGCTGTCACCGAAATAAGCAATACACTCCTTTTCGTCACCCACGGCAGTAAACCAAAAAAGCACCGATGCGAGCAGGGCCACTAAAGTCATTATAACCGTGGGATGCTTGAAGTAAATACCCCAGGTAATAAAGATCAGCGACGCGTAAAGCGGATGCCTGATGTACTTAAATATCCCTGTTGTTACCAGCTCTGTGGTCCTCTCAAATTTAAAGAGTTTTTCATCTACCCTTACTATTCCTGGCTTTCGGGCTCTGTTAAGAAGCAAGGCACCTGCGACTAACATGTAAGCAGAAATTGCAAGCAGTACCCACGAAATAACCTGTCTTGCCGACAACGGCTCAACAAACCAGAATTTGTAGTTTGCCACGAAGAGTGCAATGATGCATTCCCAACCGAAGAATCGCGGGAATCCATGGCTTTTTATATCAAAAAGGGTCCGTTTTGAGAGGTAAATTACAGGCAGGCTAAATGCAATAAACAGAATTACTTTATCCATTTCAGTTCTTTATCAAATCTATAGGTGGCACCTTTTACGGTGTTCATGGAAATACTCTTATCCGCATAGTTCATTGTCAATGGGACGCCGGAAAAAGAGGTGACAAAGACTTCCTTTAAAGCTCCTTCTTCCCAGAAAATGTCAACCTCAAAATTACCTCTGGCTTTCAATCCTGTTACTGACCCTTCCGGCCATGCATCGGGCAGCGCAGGCAGGATGTGCACCACACCGTTTTGACTCTGCAGCAGCATCTCTGCGATGCCTGCCGTACCGCCGAAGTTGCCGTCAATCTGAAATGGCGGATGGTTGTCAAAGAGATTTGGCAGTGTTGATTTTTCGAGCAGCAGCCTGAGGTGCCTGTAACTCTCATTCCCGTCCCGAAGGCGGGCGTAGAAATTTATGATCCATGCCCGGCTCCAGCCGGTGTGTCCGCCGCCGTTCTCTAACCGGTGCTCAAGCGTTTTACGTGCAGCAGCAAAGAGTTCAGGTGTTTCCGGCGTGATCTGTGTGCCAGGGTGAAGCCCGAAGAGATGAGACATGTGCCTGTGGCCGGGCTCAGCCTCCTCATATTCCTTTATCCACTCCATTATAGTGCCGTTGGAAGCAATTCTGACCGGAGGGAGCTTGTCCAGGGTCTGCTGAAGGCTGTCAGCCCAGCCGGTATCAGTGTTGAGTATATGAGCAGCTTTCTGACAGTTTGTGAGAACCTCCCGGATGATCTGGTTATCCATTGTCGGGGCATAGGTAAGCTTGAATTCTTTTCCGGAGACAGGATCAATATAACTGTTTTCCGGGGAGTAAGTGGGAGCGGTGACCAACTGACCTTCCTTATCTTCAAACAGGAAAGTAGTTATAAACTCAGCTGCTCCCTTCATGATGGGGTAAGCTCTCTCACGAAGGAAAGCGGTGTCGTTTGTGAACTCATAGTGTTCCCACAGCGGAAGAGTCATCCATGCCCCTCCCAGGGGAAACATGCCCCAGTATACACCGTCGATCACGGCCGTCTTGCCGAATACGTCAGTTGTATGATGTATTGTCCACCCCTTCGCACCGTACATCTCACGGGCAGTGACACTTCCCGGAACAGTAAGCTCTTCCATGAAGGTTATCAAAGGATCGGTAGTTTCGCTTAGATTGCATGCCTCAGCTGGCCAGTAATTCATCTGCAGGTTGATGTTGACATGGTAGTCCGAGCCCCAGGGAGCCAGGTAATCCTTGTTCCAGATACCTTGCAAATTCGCAGGGAGCTGTGCCGTCCCGCGCGATGATCCCATCAACAGGTATCGTCCGTATTGAAAATAGAGCGCGATGAGTCCCGGGTCATCGCCGCCTGCCTGAAACCTCCTGAGGCGCACGTCAGTGGGTATGGTGTCCGCTTTGTTATCCTTTCCAAGACGCAGGCTGACCCTGTCAAACATAGAAGCATGCTCAGCGATATGGGTTTTTCTGAGCAGCTCAAACGATTTCCACGAGGCGGTGCTGATGGCGTCAGTGCATTTCCTGCGCGGGTCTATTGTCCGGTCGAAATTCAGTCCGTCGACATTATAATCCGTAGCTGCGTTGAAAAACATTACCAGCTCAGTACCTTCACTGTATATCAGTGATTTACTGTCATGTGTCAACTTTCCGTCATAAGCCGTGGGAAGGAGAGAGGCAAAAAATTTCATGTGGGCACCTCCCGGTCCCATCGCCGGGTCGTCACTGTCAATCACCTGCCCCTCCATGTCTATACGGCCATCCTTGACACTTATGACAGCATCCTGCTGGCGCTGCATGGATATTGACATGTTCAGGCCACCTTTCTTCTTCGACTTCATCGATATAACCATCACATTATCAGGCACTGATGAATAGATTTCGTATTCTATTTTATTGCCGTTCCTTTTGAAACTCACTTTGGCGATACCAGTCTCAAGGTCAAGCTCCCTGCGGTAGTCGGTGATCTTGCCGGCGGAGTCGGCAAATTGAAAGTAAATATCACCGAGTGTCTGGTACGACCTGATCTTTCCGGGTATGCCGGCAACATATTTTTCAGAAAGATCAAAAGCCTCGGGTATCCTGCCGTCAAGAATTAGCCTGCGAATTTCAGGCATGTGTGTAAGAGCCCCGGGATTGTTGTTGGGAATATTCATTCCGGCCCATAAAGACTCTTCATTTACCTGTAATCTTTCGACAGCAGGGTTCCCGAACAGCATTCCACCAAGCCTGCCGTTACCGACAGGAAGAGCTTCGGTCCATTCCCTTGCGGGAGTGTCGTACCACAACACATATTTTCCGTGCTGTTGATGGCCGGAGCCACAACC
>CAVURA010000023.1:0-16297 GCA_963743775.1 uncultured Bacteroidales bacterium | reverse complement strand
TTTTACCCGTGTTCCCGGGGTCGCCTGCAAGGTTTGAGGGCGTTGAGGACATAAGATGGTACAGTTTACTCTGACGTAATTAATCTATTGCAGGAATGTTATCCTGTCAACGTTGACGTCAGCATACATGATCTTCAGGGCGCTGGCCCGGCGGAGGGACTGTTTTACTTCCGTGACAATACCCATCCGGGCATCCTTGTCGATCTTCAGCACTACGAGCATCTTTGTCTTGTCAGCCTCGCTGAGCTGTTCACGCTCCTGTGCAATGAAATCCTGTATGTCAGCAATCTCCTTGAATGTGTCGTTGAGCTGAATTTTAGGCTCTGTTCCATACAAAGTCTGCAGGTTTGCGAGGGGCTCACCGATATAAATAAAGCTGGCCAGCGACTTTTTCTCAAGCACCTTTCCTTCAGTGGCCTCAGGCAGTTGTACCTTTACCATGACATCTGTCTCACGCATTGTGGTGACGGCCATGAAAAAGAAGAGTATCATGAATACTATGTCAGGGAGTGACGAGGTACTGAGGGCCTTGACGGTTCTGCCGCCTGTCTTTACAAACCTTGCCATTTTATTTTTCTCCTATCCTTTTTGGTTCAGCTTCCGAAATGGGGACCTTGTAATAATCATCAACAGCGCCTTTTTTGTCCTCGTCGAGTCTTTCATATGGAACACCGAATTGCTGTCTCGCCAGGTCATCACGCAATTTTGACCTTGCAGCTATAAGCTCGTTCTGCACGGCAATATAAACACCGTATTTTGTTCCGATATCATTCTGCAATGATATTACTGCCTTTGTAACAGGAACATTACCAAAGTAAGGCAGATTAACGACCTCTTTTTCAGGCATACCCGGAAGGTCACCGGCGTTAACGATGAACCTGCCGGCAATTTCCCGCAGCTGGCTGAACTCAGTCAACTCTCCTTCAACCAGCAGCAAATTATCCTTATTGACTTTCACCTCAAGGATATTCCTGTCGTTGATCTTATTGACATCCTGCGGCACATTAGGGTCCGGGATAGCGGGCAGCTGCCTCATCAGTCCGGTATCCGAGTCCATCGTGGTAGCAGCCAGGAAGAAAATAAGAAGGAGGAATGCAATGTCAGCCATTGAGCCTGCATTTATTTCCGGTACTTGCCTTCTTGCCATTTTTTAATTATTTTATTCTGCCTGATGGCAGACTATCTGGTTATTTTTTAAAATATCTGGATATCACTGAATAAATGATTGCCAGGAAAGCGAGCACTAAAAGGAAGTATGCAACGAACAGTCCCACGTCAGTCCAGAAAAGTGTAGTAGGTATGTTGTCGCTGCCTTTATAATAGGGAAGGTCCAGGACAGTGTTATCAGCAAGCAATGCTGCCAGGCCTATGAGCCCTGCACCGACACCGAGAGCCACAAGTGACAGTCTCAGACCCTTTGGATTTTGCACCACATTCCGCAAACCGAAGAACAGGGTAATGATAACAGTAATGAATAAAAGTATATATGCGTAGACAATGAAAAGATTGGTTACCCTGGGCTCTTCATATCTCGTTCCCTCAGTCCCCGGCACCGCCCCTCCAATGTAGAACAGTATGGCGAAGATCACTGTGAGGCCCATTAAAACCCACAGCAGGATTGATGTTAGTTTATTGATTTGTTCTGACATGACCGGTTATTTTGTATTGTATCTGGCCAGCATATCTATAAGTGAGATGGAGGAGTCTTCCATCTGGTTGGAGATACTGTCGATTTTTGAAAGGATGTAGTTGTAGAAAATCTGAAGTATAATTGCCACTACAAGTCCAAATACAGTAGTAATAAGGGCAACCTTGATACCGCCGGCGACGATGGTGGCGGAAACTGTACCTGCCTGCTCAATGGCGTCGAACGCCTGAATCATACCGATAACCGTTCCGAGGAACCCAAGCATGGGAGCAAGAGCGATAAACAGTGAAATCCATGAGAGGTTCCTTTCAAGCAATCCTGCCTGAACACCGCCATAGGCCACAACGGATTTCTCTGCCATTTCAACACCTTCATGGGCTCTGTCAAGGCCCTGGTAAAAGATGCTTGCTACCGGTCCCCTGGTGTTGCGGCAGATATCTTTAGCCGCCTCGAGACCTTCTTCTTTCAGGGCTTTGTCGAGTCTCGCCAGCAGCTTTTCAGTATTTGTTGTCGCCATGTTAAGGTAGATGATCCTTTCTATAGCGATGGCAAGACCGAAGATAAGGCACAAAAGAATCGTACCCATAAATCCTGCGCCGCCTTCAATGAAGAGTCTCTTGATCTCTTTATGGAGAACTTTTTCACCCTGGACGGGAGTTGTTTGTGACTGTTCGGTAAGTTGCTGGGTTGTGGTTGCAGTCTGGTCTGTCTGTGCCTGTGAGGTCTGGGACCTGCCCAGAAGTAAGGCTGCAAAAACCATAAGTAGGATAACTCTTTTCATTTATGTCGGTTATTATTGGAAATTTTAACAAAAATAAAAAAAAACGTCAAAGTACAATCGTCGTGTGGCTCTTTAAAACAAATAGCTTGTGACATCGGGGTCTGCTACAAAGAATTACACAAAAAATTGTTATACTTTTGTCTGGTTGTGACATCATTATGTATGTAACGAAGACATTGCTTATACCCTGAAACTGATGATAAATATTCCTTCAACAGACAAGAAAAGGATTGTTATTGTAGGTTGCGGATTTGGCGGGCTGACGCTTGCAAAAAAGTTACGGAAAGCTAATTATCAGGTGGTCATTATCGACAAGCACAACTACCACCAGTTCCAGCCTTTGTTTTACCAGATTGCATCAGCTGGTCTGGATGCAAGTTCAATAACATTTCCAATTCGTAAAGTATTTCAGGATTATGTAGATTTTTATATCCGCAAAGCGGAAGTAAAAGAAGTTAATGTAACAGATAATGAGCTCAATACGTCTTTAGGGACAATAAGATACGATTTTCTTGTGCTTGCCCACGGTGCGACAAATTCGTTTTTTGGATCGGATAAAATGCAACGTTACTCAAAAGGAATGAAATCCATTGCTGAGGCTCTTGATCTGAGAAACACCCTTCTGATGAATTTTGAAAACGCAGTTGCGACCACTGACATGGAAGAACAGGAGAGGCTGCTGAATATTGTGATTATTGGAGGTGGCCCGTCAGGTGTGGAGATTGCCGGGGCTCTTGCCGAAATGAATAAGTTCGTTATTCATAAAGACTATCCCGAGCTGAAAGACAAAGCGGCAAATATTTATCTGCTGGAGGGAACTGGCAGGCTGCTTAATGCAATGTCACCTGAATCATCAGAAAAAGCCAGGCAATTTCTTGAAAAAGTCGGGGTCAGAGTTTTGACTGGGACTCTTGCAACAGACTGTGATGAAAAGAGTGTTACAACAAGCACGGGTGAAATTATCAAAACAGGACTAATTCTCTGGACAGCAGGCATTGCAGGAAACAAGCTAACGGGATTCTCGCAGGAGAACTATGGCAGGGGAGGCCGTTTGTATGTGGACAGGTTTTGCAGAGTAAAGGGTTATGATAATATTTTTGCCCTGGGTGATATAGCATTGATGACTGAGGAAAAATACCCTTCAGGTCACCCTCAGGTAGCACAGGTTGCGATACAACAGGCTAAATTACTATCCGCGAACCTTATAAATTTATCCAACAGCAAACCTCTTAAGGAATTCTCATATAAGGATCTTGGAACAATGGCAACTGTCGGAAAAAATCTGGCTGTTGTCGAGCTGCCCCATTTCCGTTTTCAGGGTGCATTTGCCTGGTTTATATGGTTATTTATTCACCTCATGAGCATTATAGGCGTAAGAAACAAACTGATGATATTCATCAACTGGGCCTGGAAATATTTCACCTACGATCAGTCTCTCAGATTAATACTGAGGCCAAAGGGTTGTGTCTAGGTGTATTATACAGATTACTCTTAAGCCGAAAAAAACTTCATGAGTTGACCTTTCAGGTCCGTCAGGTCATTGCGAAGAGAGAGCGATTATTCGCTGTGCCCGTGATCCCCGAAGGAAGAACGTGCTCCGGCACCGCGGGTATGTGCTGGGATTATTCGCTGCGCTCATGATCCCCTGCCGGGAGAACCTGCAATCCATGAATGACCTTTCAGGTCTTATTTATTTTCCCTCCACCGCTTTTAAAGGCTTTCCTTTAACGCGTTGTCGGTAAAATAAATAACCCCGCCGTCAGCGGGGTCATTCATGGATTGCGGAGAGAAAGGGATTCGAACCCCCGGTACCCTTTTGAGGTACACACGCTTTCCAGGCGTGCCAGTTAAGCCACTCCTGCATCTCTCCGGAAAAACGGCGCAATTTACAAAAAAAATGATGACAGCAGCGTGATCAACTCATTTCACCACTGAGGGATTTCGACGGAAGCGAGATCAACTCATTTCACCACAGAGGGATTTTGACAGCAGCGTGTTCAACTCATTTCACCACACAGGGATTTTGACAGCAGCGCCTCGACCCTCGTCTTAGGCAACGAGCTGCCAAGAAGAATCATCATCTTTGTAACGGCAGCCTCGGTGGTGATATCACTGCCACTGATAACTCCTGCGGTACGCAGTCCTGCCGAGGTCTCGTACAGTCCCATCTCAACGTTTCCTGCCGGGCATTGAGTGACATTGAGCACAATGCCTCCCTCCGCTATGAACGAACGGATCTCCCCGAGGAACCAGTCCAGCGTCGGTGCGTTACCGGTGCCATAAGTCTCAAGAATGAGTCCGTGCAACCCCTCTGTTCTGAGCAATGACCTGACAACACCCTGCCCGATACCCGGGAAGAGCCTCAGTACTGCCACACCGGTATCAAATTCTGCTGATACTTTCAGAGGACGTCTGACCGTAGGATATCGTATCAGATTGCGGTTATATCGGATCTGCAGGCCCGCCTCTGCCAGCGGCGGCAGGTTGGGAGAGGCGAAAGCATTGAAATGCTCAGCGCTGAATTTGATGGTTCTGTTGCCTCGTAATAACTTGTTTTCGAAGTAGATACAAACCTCAGGCACAAGTGGCAGGTCATTCTCGCGGGCGGCGGCAATCTCGATGGCAGTAATCAGATTCTCCTTCCCGTCGGTACGAAGAACACCGATCGGCAACTGGGCACCGGTAAAGATGACAGGTTTCTCAAGGCCTGAGAGCATAAAGCTCAGAGCAGAGGCTGAATATGACATGGTGTCAGTTCCGTGCAACACAACGAATCCGTCGAAATGATCATATTCTTCGAAAATTGTGTTTGCAATTCTGATCCATGTGTCAGGACTGACATCTGAGGAGTCAATCACCGGATCAAAGGTGATTGTCTCGAGGTTAAATCCGAATCGCTGCAGTTCAGGTACCTGGTCTGAAATATGCCTGAAGTCGATGGGAATAAGCGTTCCGGTCACCGGGTCATTGACCATCCCTATGGTACCTCCGGTATATATTATAAGTATTGATACGCCTTTTTCCATTCTCTAAATCTTAAAGAGTTTTTTTGCATTGGCAGTGGTTTTGTCAGCAACTTCTGCCGGACTGATGGCCAGCAACTCAGACAACTTATCGATCACCATTGTCAGGTAACTGCTCTCGTTTCTTTTCCCGCGGTGCGGTACGGGCGCCAGATAGGGTGCGTCAGTCTCAATGACAATTTTGTTTATACCGGCCTCTATTGCAGCTTCTCCCAGACGGCTGTTACGGAAGGTTATCACACCGCCTATTCCGATCATGAAGCCCATCGCAACAACCTGGCTTGCTTCCTCAGCATTTCCGGGGAAAGCATGAAATACACCTGTGACACGGCCGGAGCCGAAGGTCTTTAATTCGCGGATGATAACATCAAGTGACTCGCGTGCATGTATCACCACAGGCAATTGATAATTCTCAGCAAGTTCCAGGTGACGTCTGAATGAGATCAGCTGTTCATTAATGAACGTCTTATCCCAGTAAAGATCGATACCGGTCTCTCCAATGCCATAGTACTTATGTTCAGGCAGCCGCGCTTCCACCTCTTCAAGCTCCTGCCGGTAATTTTCCCTCACGGACGTTGGATGCAGAGCCATCATCGGCAGACAGACCCCCGGGAAACTCTCTTCTGCAGCAAGCATGGAGGCTACCGAGGTTGAATCAATATTTGGCATAAGTATAGTCTGTACTCCTGCACCAACTGATCTTTTAACCACTTCGTCCCGGTCAGCATCAAACTCCGGCAAGTATAAATGACAATGAGTGTCTATTATTTGCATGAGGCAAAAGTAATATTTTTTGAGGCTGCATGGAGCATGGAGCATAGAGCAAAGAGCAAGTAGAAAATTGAAACAAACGAACATCCGAACAAACGAATTAAGAAATCAGAACTTATTTCTGGTACCAGATTCCATGACGCCATGATTGCGTGATTGAAGGACCTCAGACCATCAGACCTCAGACCTCAGGACCTTTGCACTGCCTCTTGCATATCTTCATAATTCTTTTTAATTTTACTATGTCTCGCAAACATTTTTACATATGTCACAAACTTCACTTGTGCACAAGATTGCACTTGGAATGATTCCGGGTGTGGGAGATATCACTGCACGCAAACTTGTTTCATATGCAGGCAGCGTGGAGACCGTCTTCAGTGAACCGTTCCGTAACCTGACAAAAATCCCCGGAGTGGGAGAGACCCTCGCAAAAGCTGTGGCAGGGCGTGATTATCTAGAAGCAGCCGCCAGGGAGGCTGAGTTTGTCGAAAAACATGGGATCAAAGTATTCCATTACCTTGACGACGATTACCCTTTCCGGCTTCGTCAGTGCGAAGATTCTCCCGTCACCTTTTTCTTCAGGGGTAATGCCGATCTCAACGCATCACGTATATTAAGCATCGTGGGCACCCGCAATGCAACGCAACGGGGTCGTGAACTGTGCCAGAAAATTGTAGCGGGATTATCGGTCCATTTTCCGGAATTGATAATCATCAGCGGCCTGGCTTACGGAGTGGATATCGCTGCCCACAAGGCCGCACTGGCAAACGGTCTGCCTACTATTGCAGTCCTGGGTCACGGTCTCAAATCGATGTACCCCTCCATTCACGCAGGCGTTGCCAGATCGATGCTTGAGAAAGGAGGTCATCTGACGGATTTTTCTTCAGACACCCTTCCCGAAAGGAATAATTTTATCAGACGCAACAGGATCATCGCAGGCGTCTCTGATGCCACACTGATTGTGGAATCGGGAATCAAGGGAGGTGCATTAATCACAGCCGACATTGCTGCCTCGTATAACCGCGATGTCATGGCTGTACCCGGCCGTCCCGGTGATGAGTGGTCAGCCGGATGCAACGCTCTTATAAGGTGCAATAAGGCAGCCCTGGTTGAAAACTGTGAGAATATTGAGTACCTGCTTGGATGGAAACCCTCGGCACTATCTGTTCCGGCGGTACAACCGCAACTCTTTCCCGGAATGACAGACAACGAGAAGAAAGTCTATGATGCGCTTAAGTCGGACGGTGACCTGACCATGGACACGCTCGCACGGGTGCTTGAAATCCCTGTATACAAACTTTCCACCGTATTGCTCCAGATGGAGCTGGCAGGGTTGATCACCCCTTGCCCGGGAAGTGTTTACAGAATCAGATAAAAAAACACCGTAACCCTCAGTCTCAGTGGGAGGGCTACGGTGTAAACCAATCAGATCGGGTACTAAATAAGACCCTGATCAAGCATAGCGTTGGCAACCTTGAGGAAGCCGGCTATGTTTGCGCCCTTCACATAGTCGACAAAACCATCTTTACCTGTGCCATGCTTTACACATGCGTTATGTATGTTGACCATAATTGAGTGCAGTCTGTCATCAACCTCTTCCTTGTTCCAGTTGAGCTTCATTGAGTTCTGCGTCATCTCGAGACCAGAGGTAGCCACACCTCCCGCGTTGACAGCCTTGCCCGGACCAAAGAGCAGTTTATGGTTCAGGAATAATTCAACTGCTTCAGGTGTACATCCCATATTTGAAATTTCAGCGACAAGCATGACGCCGTTTTCAATCAGCACCTTTGCATCATCACCGTTCAGCTCATTCTGTGTAGCACACGGAAGAGCAATATCAACCTTGACTTCCCACGGTCTCTTTCCCTTTACAAAGGTTGATCCCTTGAATTCTTTTGCATAAGGCTCAACGATATCCTGGTTCGAGGAACGGAGTTTTAGCAGGTAGTCTATCTTTTCACCGGTAATACCTGCAGGATCGTAGATATAACCGTCAGGTCCGGATATCGTTACAACGATACCACCCAGCTCGGATGCCTTTAGAGCAGCGCCCCATGCAACGTTTCCAAAACCGGAGAGGGCAATTTTCTTGCCTTTAATGGTTTCCTTTTTAGTTGCCAGCATTTCAACTACAAAATAAATCCCGCCGAAACCTGTAGCCTCAGGACGGATGAGTGATCCGCCCCAGTTTAATCCCTTTCCGGTAAGAACGCCTGTATTCTCACGTGCAAGTTTCTTGTACATACCGTAAAGGAAACCTATCTCACGTCCGCCTACTCCGATATCACCTGCCGGTACGTCGGTCTCAGGGCCGATCAGTTTCCAGAGCTCAAGCATGAACGACTGGCAGAAACGCATCACTTCGTTGTCAGATTTGCCTTTCGGATCGAAATCTGATCCACCCTTACCGCCACCCATCGGAAGCGTCGTAAGAGAGTTCTTGAAGATCTGCTCAAATCCCAGGAACTTAAGGATGGAGAGGTTAACAGTCGGGTGGAAGCGGAGGCCTCCTTTGTACGGGCCGATAGCATTGTTAAACTGTACCCTGTAACCGAGGTTAACCTGTACGTTACCCTGGTCATCCATCCAAGGAATCTTAAATGTTAATATGCGGTCAGGTTCAACGAGTCTTTGCAGTATGCCGGCTTTGGCAAACTTGGGATTCTCATTGTAGACTTCCTCAATAGAATCGAGGACTTCCCTGACAGCCTGGAGAAACTCGACTTCACCCGGATGTTTTTTCTCGAGATCAGCCAGAATCGATTTTACTTTCATTGCGATATATATTTTAAGTGTGATTTATTTAAAAATCAAATCGTTTCCAAAGGTGCGGCAACCTTCAGTCATGAAAAATGACTTTACTCATGTTTTATGATTACAGGATTAACCTGCTGATTTATAGGTTTTAAGAACCTCTTCAATTTTGGCTCTCTGGATGGCTGACAGTGCGGTTATGCTTACAGGGCTGTATGCGGCTTTCTGACCCTGTACCCTTTGATAAAGGGTGAGATAATGATGCATACCCATCATGCCGGCAGTGATCTCGTATCCGGCAAACTGTAAAGCCGGGATTTCAACGCTTTTGCTGTCACCCGGAATAAGTCCGGTCTTGTACCATCTGAGAGTGATACCACGTTCATCAGCAGAGAAATAAATGTATCTGAATTTCATTATAGCCGGATAGAAGATGAGAAGCAGATATATCACAGTTACAGCGGCAGTCATGATATGGACGGTGTCCTTCGCCATGACATGCCGGAAGATTTCCGGGAAATATGCCATGAAGACATATAAAACATATATCAGTGTTGCTATAAACCCAATCAGTCTGAATGCAACAATTTTCTGACCGTTATCGATGGTCATAATCTTATCATTTGAAACAAATCTAAGAATTATCTTTCAAAAAACTATCAGGTGCTGTTTCAGGCTAGTCTCTCTTTTTCGCGAAGAACTTTTTCATCATCAGGGAACACTCCTTTGCGAGTACTCCGCTGCGGACCATTGTTTTCGGATGGAGGATCTGCACGCCTGTGGTTGTGTACCCTTTCTTCTCATCAGATGCGCCGTAGACTATTGCCGAAACCTGGCTCCATGCCAGTGCACCGGCACACATTATACACGGTTCCACTGTGACGTAGATGGTACAGTCAGTCAGATATTTTCCTCCCAGGTAAGATGCTGCGGCCGTAATGGCCTGCATCTCCGCATGAGCTGTCGGGTCATTGAGCGTTTCCGTCAGGTTATGTGCACGCGATATGATGATCTTGCCGGCCACAATGACAACACCTACAGGTACTTCGTCGCGCTCAGCAGCTTTTTGAGCTTCGGCAAGCGCCATTCGCATAAAATATTCATCATCCCCGTGTTCCATGGAATCAGCTTTTTGGTTCAGGATGAATGACGACACTGATATCCCTGAATTCGTTCTCAAGCCTCTCCTCTATATGGTCACACTGTCTGTGGATAACCTCGATGGTTTCCTTGGCGGGGACCTCGAGGTGAAACTCGACAAATCTCTGATGACCGGCTGTCCGTGTGCGCAGGCTGTGATAGGTTGCATTCATCTCTTTAAGGATGGCTTTCACTTTTTTCAGCTCATTGGGCGAAATGGCAGTGTCAAGCAGAGGGGAGAAAGCCTTTTTCAGCAGCATCCCAGATTCATATATAATTAGCATTGCCACACCCAGTGCTATGATCGGGTCAAGGATATGCCATCCTGTGATCCACATCAATGTCAGCCCTATGGCGACACCGGCAGAGGTGATGACGTCAGTCTTGAGGTGGAGTGCATCGGCTTCCAGTGCAACAGAATCGGTGATACGTGCCACTTTATAAAGCCGGCGTGACACAAAGGTGTTGACCACTGCCGAAATAGCCATTACGAGCACTCCGAGTCCCAGCACACTTGGCTCTTCCGGATGAATGAGTTTACTGATTGCCTCGAAAATGATCCATGCCGATGCAATGAAAATAAGTCCTGCCTCTATGACGCCCGATACGTTTTCCGTTTTACCGTGGCCATACGGGTGCCTTTCATCAGCAGGGTTACCGGATATCCTTACCGCAAAGAAGGCTATTAGGGCCGCCACGAGATCAAGCGCCGAGTGAATGGCTTCTGAGAGAATACTTACTGAATTGGTCAACAGACCAACAGCAAGCTTCATGACGATGAGCAAAGTATTTGACATCACCGAAAGCCTTGCAGTCTTTGTTTTCAGAGTGCTGGCCATAACGAGGAATAAACCGGAATTTCTGCAATTTTAGAAAAAAACAGATGAAAATATGACGGAAAGTTATTACCGTTTATTACCGGGAATAATTCTTATTTTTGTTACCTCAATAATAATGAAATGTACAGGACACACACATGCGGAGAGCTGATTATCAGCAATAAAGGGGAGAGGATTACGCTGGCAGGATGGGTTCAGCGCTCGAGGGACCTTGGCGGGATGACGTTTATCGACCTGCGTGACCGTTATGGAATTACACAGCTGGTCTTTAACATGGAAACCAATCCTGATCTCTGCAACCAGGCAAGAAAACTGGGACGTGAGTTTGTGTTACAGGTCACCGGCACTGTGGCTGAACGAAGTAATAAAAATTCGAAGCTTGCCACCGGAGACATTGAGATAATTGTGGAAAGCATCACGGTGCTGAACACCTCTGACCTGCCTCCGTTCACCATTGAGGAAAATACTGACGGGGGTGATGAGCTGCGCATGAAATACCGGTACCTTGATCTTCGCCGGCAGAATGTGCGTTCGAATATCATTCTGAGACATAAGATGGCACAGGAGGTCAGAAGGTACCTCGACGGCCAGGGCTTTATCGAGGTTGAGACACCGGTGCTTATCAAATCCACCCCTGAGGGCGCACGCGACTTCGTGGTGCCGTCACGGCTCCATAACGGTGAGTTTTATGCTCTTCCACAGAGCCCACAGACTTTCAAGCAGCTGCTGATGGTTGCCGGGTTCGACAAATATTTCCAGATAGTAAAATGCTTCCGCGATGAGGATCTGCGCGCTGACCGCCAGCCTGAATTCACACAGATAGACTGTGAGATGTCCTTCATACACCAGGAAGACATCCTGAATACTTTTGAAGGCCTGGCCAGACATCTGTTCCATGAGATAAAAGGGATTGATTTTGACAACCCGTTTCCACGCATTTCATATAATGATGCGATGAACCTCTACGGCTCGGACAAACCCGATATACGCTTCGGGATGCAAATCACTGAACTTATTGAAGCGGTCAGGGGAAGGAACTTTGCGGTCTTTGACAGCGCTGAGTATGTCGGAGGTATTTGTGCACCAGGATGTGCCGTCTATACACGTAAGCAGCTCGACGAACTTACTGAGTTTGTCAAACGCCCGCAGATAGGGGCGAAGGGACTTGTCTATGCACGAATGGAGGCCGACGGATCAGTAAAATCTTCTATTGACAAGTTCTATAACGCTGATGACCTGAAGGGTCTTGCCGGGGTGATGAAAGCCGGTGCGGGCGATCTTATACTGATAATGGCAGGGGATAAAGAAAAAACTCTCTCCGCCCTTGGCGAGCTGCGTCTTGAAATAGGTCGTCGCCTGGGTTTCAGGGACTCTTCAAAATACGCGCCGCTGTGGGTGACCGACTTCCCCCTGCTGGAATGGGATGAAGAGACACGGCGGTTTTATGCAAAACACCATCCCTTCACTGCTCCAAAGCCGGAGGATCTTCAGTATATGGAGAACGATCCGGCCAGAGTGCATGCTAATGCATACGACCTGGTAATCAATGGTACTGAGATAGGTGGCGGATCGATCCGTATACATGATCCTGAGACACAGTCGCTCATGTTTAAAACGCTGGGGTTCACAGAAGAAGAAGCCCGGAAACAGTTTGGCTTCCTTCTTAATGCCTTCAGGTTTGGCGCTCCACCTCACGGAGGAATTGCATTTGGATTTGACAGATGGACTGCAATACTGGGTGGTTCGGATACCATCCGCGACTTCATCGCCTTCCCGAAAAATAACCAGGCCCGTGATGTGATGATTGATACTCCTTCGACAATAAGTCAGGGACAGCTTGACGAACTGGGAATTGAAATAAAGAAGGCAGAGAAGTAATTTCAAAAAGAACAGCAGAGGTAATTGAGACCGGATCGGGGCATTTGGCGCCTTAACAAGGTCTTCGGCGGTCTCCGGCACTATCCGGCGGCTTCCGGTGGCTTTTACGGGAAATTTTAAGTTTTAGTTTTGCGGACTGTTTTTTTCTTCGGAGGCTGGATTTCCACAGTCCTGGTGTAAGGTATTGAGAAGCAGAAAAGTGATCCTTCCCCCTTGTTCGAGATGAGCCATATTGAGCCGCCAAGCAGCTCGACATAGGCCTTTGAAATTGAGAGCCCGAGGCCTGTCCCGCTGAACTGTTTCGAGCTGGGAGTCTCAACCTGATAAAAGCGGTCGAAAACCTTCACCTGGTGCTCCGGAGCAATACCTATCCCGGTATCACTTACAAAGAATTCCACTGTGTCTCCCCTTAGGACATAGCCAAACTCAATTCTGCCTTCCCGGGTGAACCTGAGTGCGTTGTTCAGAAGATTGGAGAAGATCTGTATGATCTTGGTCTCATCCGTGAGAACGTTTGACTGATTGTCATCGAGATGCGATGTGAACTGCAATACCAGTCCCTGCTGCTGGGCACGCAGACGGTACTGCTCATAGAGATTCCTGATCAGTGTATTCAGGTTGACATCGGTACGCGACACTTTTACAAGTCCGGTCTCAATGTTCGAGATGTCAACAATATCAGTAATGATTGAAAGAAGCTGGTTGCTCGACTGGTAAATAATGTCAATGTACTGTCTGCGGCTCTCATCATTAGTCTCAGGTGAATCAAGCAATGTTGTGAAACCCACGATTGCGTTCATGGGGGTACGTATCTCATGTGAGATATTATGAAGGAATGCTGTCTTGAGCTTATCGCTCTGTTCTGCCTTATCCCTGGCCCTGATCAGTTCTTCCTCAATGCGCTTTCTGTCGGTTATATCTGAAATAAAGCCTTCCAGGGCTACCAGCTTATCACTCTCATAGTATCCCCGGCCTCTCTCCCATACCCATCTTTTATGGCCGGCCGAGGTAATGATACGGTACTCGATAGTGTAGAGATAACCGGTACTGAGAGCATTATTGATTTCGTCCGACACTCTCTTTGTATCCAGAGGATCAATGATCGATGTGAATGACCTTATCTTGTTACCAATGAATTCGTTGGGAAGATATCCGGCAAGCTCGTAGATGCCGTCGCTGATATATTGCATGGTCCATTCAGCGTCATTGTCACAGCGGAATACCACCCCCCGGAGGTTATTGATAATGGTGCTCAGCTTCTTGTTGCTCTCTTTCATCTCCTCCTCGGCGCGCTTGCGTTCAGCAATATTGCGGCCGATGCTCTGGTAAAACCGTGCACCTTCCACCTCAACGGTATATGCGCTGATCTCAATTGGAAATGTTGTCCCGTCATTTCGTTTGTGAACGGTTTCGATGTAGGACGAACCTTTGTTATTGAGCTCCTGGACATGTTTGGCAAGCATGGGAACTTCCTCTGATGTCCGTATATCGGTTATGTTCATTCCGATGAGCTTATCACGCGGAAAGCCATAGGTCTCTACTGCGCGTTCATTGGCTTCGACAATATTCATGTCGCTGTCAATAAGCAGTATAATATCGCTTCCATGCTTCATCACGAAGTCGAAATGCTTCATGATGGCCTGTCTGTTAAGATCCTCCCTGTACTTTTCCCTCAGGTATCGTGTCCTTGTAGATTTGGTAATAAGGTAACCGATGCTTGCCAGGGCCAGGTATACTAGACCCATGATCAGCCACAGCATTGCTATTTCGCGGTTAAACCTTGCAAGAACTTCAGGTGTCTCCTTTTTGGCAGCCAGATACCATTCGGTGCCTGGGACCTGTTTAACTGAAGCTACAACCTCGGTTCCCGTATAATCTTTATAGGTATGAACCCTCTGGTCTTCGGCTGGCGGATTGAGCGCTTTGAGCTCCATTTCGCCGGCAGGAACTGTTACTAGCTTATCGAACCCTGCCAGCCTGGAGCCATTGAGATAAGTGACCGAATCCCCATCAAACCGGAACAGGATGCACTCAGCGGTCTTTCCCGGCGTTGGCCAGGTGGATATAAGCGGAAAAAGTTCCTTCTCCGGATCAATGCGTATGACAAGAATACCGGCCAGCACAGTATCGCCTTCGTGAGGCATCTTCATGGGTATGATAAGATCGAGATGAAGATACGGAACAGGCTTTGCTGAGTGGAAATCGGAAAGAGAAATTTCGGGATTTGATATCACTGTTGTAATACGTGACCGGAGGAATTCGCCCATGACTGCCTCAGATGCAGGCACGGCAAGTCCCGGGTTGCCTCCTGCATCGAGCAGGACGGCACCGTGAAAGTCATAATTCTCTATGAGGGTGTTGAGCAGTTGGGTCAGTCTCGACCTCTCCCATTTATTCCTTTCCTTGATGAACATGGCATCAATATGTTCAACGAGGGTGACGTTTTCGTGAATAAGTCTGGCGTCGTTGAGCTTTTCTTTCCGCCAGTGTGCTATCTGGTCGGCTTTAAGTTGCGCCACGGCCTCCATCTCGGTAGAAGCATCGGTAATGATACGTTGCTTTTGTCCGGATGAATAAATAAATATCAGTGTTGTAAGAACAGCGGCCGTGAATATGAGCATACTCACAGAAGTCCATGGGAAGGGCGACTTCTTGTTGTTCTTTTTCATCAGGCTCCTTAAATTTCTCGTTGGGCCGGGGTATGAAGTTAATACAATGTCAAGGATTCAACATTTTAAACGCAGGAATGTTATAAAAATTATGATTAGTATCTCCGGATCACAGAGGTGCAGAAGGAATGCACGAAGATTAAAGGGGCGCAAAGAGGTTAGAAAAAGATAAAACCGTCACGAGTCATATAACATGTGACTGTTAACCCTGAATTCGATGAAAGAGAGTATTATATGTATCCGGGGACTGCCCGGATTGCAGCATCCTATTTTGTGTTTTTCTTTTCCTTTTTTTCCTTACGCTTTTCCTTCAGGCTTTTCGTCGGCTCTTTCTTTTGTGTTTTCTTGGTAACGAGTCCTTTTGTCATGGCTTTAATTTTTTGATTAGCAATTAATTAATTCTGCGGCACCATTTCCGCTTTTTGTGATGCTAAATGTAAATTCAAAGATTTGAAATTGCAACGGTTGTTAATTAAAAACTGAAAAGTCGCAACTGGTACTTGACGTGAAAAGAGTGACTGAATTCTTTGTCTTAGTCAGAGTGCTTTTTACGGATGATAAGTACATTTTGGTCAAATTAAGGTATGGTATCTGTTGCATTTAAATTAAATTAGAAGTCTGATTTTGTAAAGGCTGAGCATAATTTTATTCAATTGGTCTCACTATCATCACGATAGCGGGAGACAATCCTAAAGGTTGGATATTATTTGTGCGCAGCTCTTTTTGGGGAGCCTGGTACGATTTTCGGCAGGCTCGGAGTAGCAGTCCGGTCGGTGTGACTGACGAAACGAAGG
>CAVURA010000022.1:0-34823 GCA_963743775.1 uncultured Bacteroidales bacterium | reverse complement strand
CAGGATTCTGATTCAGATTATCCTGACCCCGGCTCTGAGTAACTCGTCTTTTGAGAGGGAAGGTTCAGCGCCTTCAATGAGCCTGGTTACAATGATTTTCCCTGCCTTTTTTGCATCGCTCTTTGTCGCGAATGGTTTGTTGCCTTCAATGGCAGGGATAAAAGGTTGACAGATAACCACTTTCCCCTGAGTGGAAACGGCATAGCCCCAGCCACTCCCTGACCTGAAAGTTGTAAGTCTCGTTTTATCCCTGCCTGTGAAGAAAACAACAAAAAACAACATTGCAAAGCATAGAAGCAGTGCTGAGTAGAAAGCTCTTTTTTTAGTAACCAGTGTCATACTCCTGATCCGGAAGATATTCCCACATATCATCAAAACGGTAAGTGCTGCTTCGCCCCGTTAGTACGAAGGCTCGGGAGGATGTATGTATTGTCAGGGCGCCTGTACGGGCAGAACCCTCAAAATCTGTTACAGCTTCCCAGAGGTCAGTGTCAGGGAAGTATTCCCAGGTATCAGAGCGGAGTGATCCGCTCTCACCGCAGGCTAAGAAGATCCTGTCACCGATTATCATTGCCAGTGCATATGCACGTGCAATTGCATAATCATCGTCATAATCATCATCGGTGGCATCGGATATTTCCCTCAGTTCGGTCCATAATTCAGTCTGAGGGTCGAAGCGCCAGAAGTCAGTGACATATGATCCGTTATTCACACCGCACACAACATAAGCCTTTCCTCCTGATACAAATGCTGTTGCGTTATTTCTCTTCGAGCCTCCGAGGCTGACGATCTGTGTCCATGTGTCGTTGCCCGGATCGTATTTCCATATGTCCTTAAGAAAGTGGCCATCATAGCCTGTACCCATATATCCGTAACTGCCAATTCCGAAGCTGACGGCTCCTGAACGGGCGGTGCCGCCAAAGTCGGCACGTTGGGTCCATGTATTGGCCTGAGGATCATATTCCCAGAAGTCTTTGAGATAGTCGTCACCGTCGTATCCTGTACCCAGATAACCCTTGTCGTCAAGGCTGAAGGCGGTGGAGGTTATGCGGGCTGAGCCCGGAAAGTCAGCTTTTTGAGTCCAGAAGTCCTGGGCGGCATTATATTCCCACAGGTCAGTAAGCCGGTTCTTCCCGTCATAGCCGCCGAATACATATCCTTTTTCTCCTATGCTGAAAGAAGCGCCGTCGGACCGCGCCACGCCGTCAAAGTCTGAACTCTTTACCCAGTCACCATACTCAGTGTCATCATCATCATCGCATCCTACCGCGAGCAAAGCCATAGCAAGGAAAAGGGCTGTCAGTATCGTCTTGTCATTCATTTATAATTCATTTAACATATTAAACCGTTCTGCGAATGTATCAGGTGACAACAGCTGTTCAAAAAATCTTCTACGATATGCATATTGCAGGAGGTGAAATGGGCATTATCGGCGGCGAATCATAAAAACAGCCGGAAAACAGGTTCACCTGAACGGAAGCGGTCCTTACAGCCTCAGCAGATGACTTTGTAGAATACTTTTTATTCATTGTCTCTTATGGATTTTCTTTGCGTGATATCATCAGAAATTTATTATCAGAATGAAAATCGCAAGGTGCCCTGTGCATGTTTTATTGCTGTTGTATGTTGCATTGACGACGGCATGCAGCAGTGATGGATTCAATATGGGAGGCAAATTTCTTGACACCGACATCCGCACAGTCATCATTGACACCTGCAGTATCAGGATGAGCACTGTCTCGATTGATTCCCTAGTTACCTCGGGCAAAAATTCCGTAATGGCCGGCAGTTATAGCGATACGACATTCGGCCGTACAGAATGCATTGCTTATATGGCGTTCGATGTCCCCTCAACGCAGGATCCTCCGGACGCAGAAATAAAGTTTGACTCAATTGCACTGGTTATGTCGCTAAACGGAGTGTGGACAGGTGACACAACCAAATATCAATTGTTCAACATATACCCCCTTGACGAGGTCATTACCCTGCCTGATGATGATGAGTTCTACAGTACAAGGCAGGTGTCCCACGGGTCTGTCCCTATGGCCAGCTTCTCCCTGAAGCCTCATCCTCTTGGAGGCGAATCCATATCGGTGAGGCTGCCCGACAGTCTCGGGACCTCTATTTTGCATAAGATAATGAGTTATGACGAAGTGACACTGGGCTCGCAGGATCGTTTCATGGCATACCTGAAAGGTTTTACCGTCACCGGGGGAGAGCACAGCAATAACATCCTCGGTATTAATGTCAGTGACACAAGCATGTGTATACGTATTTATTATCACTACTCGACCGAGACCCGGCATGAGGAAGTGATCTCCATCACCCCGTTGGAGGAGAGGTGCTTCTACGGTGTGACAACTGACTGGGATGACACTCCTTTTGAAGGCCTTAAGGGTCATGAGTTACCCTCTTCAGAGACTGAAAACATGGTGCTTGTACAGTCCCTCACTGCCTCATATGTAAAAATTGAGTTTCCTTACCTCAACAATCTTCTTGAGCTTGGTGATTTCGGTACTGTGATAAATGCGGAACTGCTCATTTACCCGGTAAAAGGAACATATTCCAATGCCGTACCTCTACCTTCAGGTCTCACACTTTATATCTCTGATGAGGATGATGTCGCAGTGAGTGCCATTACAAACTATTCAGGCGACGCCCTCCAGACCGGTGACATGGTGGTTGATGCCCTGTATAATATTGAAACATACTATAGTTATAACATAACCACATTCCTGGCCGACCAGCTTGGCAACATCGGGATCAACAAAAGGAATCTGCAGCTGATAGTGCCTGAGGACAAGCTTGCAACCTCTCTTAACACCCTCGTCGCAGGTGACGCTTCTCATGAGAGAGGCAGGATCAAGTTAAAAATCAGGTATCTCATTTATGACAGCAAATAGGATCTGTATATATGTAACAGTCTGCATGCTGACTGTGGCAGCATCGGCACAGGAGGATAATATTTCTCCATATTCAATGTTCGGAATAGGCGAGCTGCAGCTAAGTGAGAGCGGCCGGACAACGGGGATGGCCTCTACGGCTATAGGTCTTTCCGGCCTTCATTTTCTTAACACTGCCAACCCGGCCGCTCTGGCTGCACTTGACACCGCCACATTCATTTTTGATTTAACAGGATCAGCAAAAGGATCAGTCTTCACCTCCGGCGCGGTCACCCAGAAGGCTTTCAGCGCCAATTTTACCAGAATCGCGGCAGGTACGCATTTAACCCCGCGATGGTCAGCTGCACTGTCGATGCAACCCTATTCAACTGTCAATTATAAAGTTGAAAATGAGGATAATGTTGAGGGTTCAGATACTAAAACAACAACATTGTTAGAGGGTTCCGGGGGTATTACCCGCCTCTCATTCCTGAATTCAATCAGACTGACAAACAGGTTTTCGGCAGGTGTGGATTTCATGCTTCTTTTCGGGAATATCGATCGCGAGGCATCACAAAGCGGGATCACACTAAACAGAAATTCTTCAGCCAACACTGCCTCATTCACTCTTGGAATGCTGTACAAGCAGCCCTTATCGGAGAATATGGTTTTTTCTGCCGGCGTTACATATGGCTATAAAACCAGCCTTCTGTTTGATAACTCCCTGGTGGTGAAAGATGCTTCAGGGAATTCATTATTCGATGATAACACAGCTTCTTCAGAAATAGTTATCCCGGAGAGCTGGGGTGCAGGCATTTCTCTTACCGGCAGGGAAATGGTCATAGCTGCAGACTACCGGTTCCAGAAGTGGTCGGAGACCAGAGATCCGCTCACCAGGCTCAGATTTACCGATACTCATAAATTAAATTGTGGTATAGCTTATATTCCCACAGGAGTTGCTCCAAAGAATTACTTTAAAATGATTGAATACCAGGCCGGCTTCATCATCTCCAACTCATATCTTACTCTTAATGGGGTCAATCCGCTCAACATGGAGCTTACAGCAGGTGCAGGGCTGCCCTTCCGGGGCGGAGGACAATTAAACATAGGATTGGGGTTGGGAAAAAGGGGAACCACAAATGAAGGTCTCATACGGGAAGACTATATGCGTATCACCATCAGCATTTCAATGTCTGAAAGGATGTTTCTTAAACGTGTATATGAATAAACTGTTGCTTATGCGGGCACCGCCAGATCTATAGCCTGAAGCAGAACGGCATAATATGAATTGCTTACCGGTATAACGCGTTCGCCGATACGGATCCGCTTATGCTCTATCGAGTCAATTCTGCTCAGTGATACGATATATGATCTGTGTACACGGCAGAAATGACCCTGCGGCAGCTTGCGCTCAATATTCTTCATGTTCATCGAAGCTAGTGCAGGCTTTGATCCGGAAGTGTAGACCCTGATATAATCATTGCATCCTTCAATGAAGAGTATATCATCTGTTCTGAACCGCTGCATACGGTTATCGACCTTCATAAAAACAAATGGCGTTGAGATGCCTGCCTGGTTGCGTATCGTCGCAGCTTCTTTATACGGCAGGGCCAGCTCATAGGCTTTATTGGCAACCCGGATAAGCCGCTCAAGCGTCAGAGGCTTGACAATGTAATCAAGCACACCGGAACTGTAAGCCTCCACGGCATAACCGGGATTATTTGTAATGAAAACCACCATTGGGTTATGGACCAGGCTTCTTATGAAATCAATACCGTTGATCGGATTCATATCAGGATCTGCAAATACAAGATCGACGCCACGTCTGGCCAATATACCGTTGGCTTCCAGCGGATTGGAGTATGTGCCGACCAGCGACAGGAATGGTATCTTCTCAATATGGGAGCTTAGTTCAGCCAACGCTTCACCGTCTTTGTCTATCGCAATGCAATTAATCATGGAAACATTTTTTTGTCAGTTAACTGATGATTATGGCGGTTGAGCTGGTTTGGTTTTATCGGGTTTTTTATGCAGAGTTTTATGATCAGCCTGTTAACCATTTCTTCAGCAGCGGGACCCTTGACTTGCTGACAATGATCTTTTCGGGTGTTTCCACGGAAATATTTACCGAGAGCCGGCTGCCATACCATACTGTCATATCGGTTACAGCGTTTCTGGAAACAATGAATTGTCTGTTTATCCTGAAGAAATTCTCTTCAGGAAGCATTCCGGAAAGGACATCAAGGCTTTTGTCAAGGGGGAACCGCCGGTTGTCGAAAGTGTAGGCGGTGACTTTTTCCTTTGCCGTATAGCAGAATGCTATCTCGCTGAGTGCGAGAGGCAGTATCTTGTCCCTGACCGGTATGAGGAAATTCTTAAGAGCTGTGACATGCTGCATGCTCTTATCGGTTCTGTCAAGGTAAGCGTCAAGCTCAATGCGTGTCAGCCTCTTAAATTTGTCAAGCGATCTTTTAAGCTCTTCAGGCTGAACAGGTTTGAGAAGATAATCGATGCTGTTAACGCGGAAAGCCTCAAGGGCATACCCGTCATATGCCGTGGTAAACACTACCGGCGCCAGTACCCTGACCTTATCAAATATCAGAAACGCATCACCGTCGGCCAGGTGGATATCCATGAAGATAATATCCGGCGCATTATTGGTGTTCAGCCATTCAACGGTACCATTAACACTGTCGGTAACTCCGGCAATCTCCGCAAACGGTTCATTAGAACGGAGCATCGATCTCAGGTTACGTACGGCAGCTGTCTCATCTTCAACAATCAACACTCTCATAACTCAGAAGGTTTTACCAGCGGGAGGGTTACACTGAATATGGTATTTCCGTTTTCGATTAAAAGGTCATGTCCGGTAAGTAGCTTGTATCTTGCAAAGAGGTTCTTCAATCCGGTGCCGCTCTTCTCTCCCTTGTTCTGCCTGGGTCTAACAGGATTGAGGACAGTTATACTTTCGATATTTCCTGTTATTGTGATGGTCAGCGGGGCATCTGTGCTGATGATATTATGCTTTACCACGTTCTCAATCAGTGGTTGCAGCGACAGAACCGGCAGAAGCATCCTGTTTGCCTCCTCATCAACATCTATTTCGATGAAGAGCTTGTCTTCAAACCTGATCTGCTGCAGATAGCTGTAAGCTTTCAGTGATTCCAGTTCCTCTGCCACGGATACAAGCTCTTTCCCGGGGCTTTGCATGGCATAGCGATAGGTGTTTGACAGCTCGTCGATATATTTCAATGCATTATCACTCCGGCCATCACGAACCAACGAGGCGAGTGAGTTAAGGGAGTTAAAGAAGAAATGCGGGTTGATCTGGTTCAGCAGGACATCATAGCGGTTCTGAAGATTTTCCGACCGGAGCTGTTCGTTCTCGAGCTGCATCTTTTGCTGCACATTGATGAGTTCAAGAACTTTACCAAGAAGCGTCGTGATAACAAATATGAAAAGGAATTCAGTAACCCTTCGGTAGTCTAGTCTGCCTTGCCTGAAGTTACCGTTTGGTGGCGCCATAGCGGGCATCCCTGGCAAGGGTGGCCTCCCCTGCTGCATGGCAGGAGCAGTCGGAAACGGACTGCCTTCAGGCCGCTCCGGCATAAAGAGAACCGGCCTGATAACTGTGAATAAAAAGTAAAATATAACTGTGAAAGCCAGGCTGGTAAGAATTTTATAAACCTGGCTGAGTTTTGTGCTCTTAATTGTATTTACTGTCAGCAGAATGAATACCATAATGAAATAAAGCAATCCTTCCCTGGTAACATGCCAGAATGATATAAGATGCAGTGGTGCAGGTGCCGGACGCCTGTTGAAAATATCATACCCCATCACGCCCAGCAACATTGGCAACACCATGAAAAGGGCGATGACAAATGATATGAGAAGATTAATAATGACCAGCCTGCTCCTTGTGGATTTCATAAAATTACGTTTCTGACTTCTGCAAATGTAGGCAACAAAAAATATTCCATAACCTTCTAAAACCGGTGAAACGGCAATAATCAGGGTTGAAGGGATTACTGCCTGACGGATAAAAATAAATTCTCATAAAGTTGTTTGATATAAGAATAATGTTTTACTTTGTAGCGCAAAGTACTATAAAAGCATTATATGAACCAGCCAGATCAGCATCTTGAAGACATAAAGGTCATTAAGAAGATAATGGAAGAATCCTCCAGGTTCCTGTCGCTCAGCGGCTTATCCGGTATAGTTGCCGGCCTGCTTGCCATTGCCGGAGCTGTGGTGGCGAATCTGATTATTGCCGGAACCCCGGCGGCAGAAGAGTGGTACTCGGTACCTCTGACAGCTGACCCGGCAGGTTACAGGTCAGTCATTCTTCTGTTTGCTGACATGGCAGCAGTGCTTGTACTGTCGCTCGCGGCTGCAGCAATCTTTTCATCGCGGAAGGCAAGGAAAAGCGGACAAAACGCATGGACTTCCGTAACACGCAGGATGCTGGCAAGCCTTCTCCTTCCGCTGATAACGGGTGGCCTCTTTATTCTCATGACACTCAGCAAGGTTCCCGGAAACGTGACCGTAGCTTCCACCCTTATCTTCTACGGACTGGCTGTCATCAGCGCCGGCAAATTCACGTTTGGTGAGATACACTGGCTTGGTGTGCTGGAGGTACTGACAGGGCTTGTCTGCCTTCTCCTGCCGCAATGGTCGGTGTTTATCTGGGCATTCGGCTTTGGTGTAATTCATATAGGTTACGGTCTGTTCATGCATCTCAGATACAAGGGATGAAAAGAGTGCTGGAAAATTTCAACAAGGCTTTTGAAAGCCGGGTAAGGCTGGGTATCATGTCGTTGCTGGCGGTCAACAGCAGCATGGACTTCATCAGCCTCCGGGAAACGCTTGAGGTGACGGACGGCAACCTCGCCAGCCACCTCAGGGCGCTTGAAGAGGCAGGCTATATATCGATGGACAAGAGCTTCATTAACCGCAAGCCCAATACAAAATACACCATTACCGAAGAAGGTATGGAAAACTTCCGGCGACATATAAGCGCACTCGAAGATCTGATAAACAAACAATAATTTTTTTATATAAACACTTTGAAACGCAAAGTACTCTAAAAACAATTAAAATGGAAAATGAAATTATTAAACAGGAAAAATGGTACCAGTCGATGACTGTAAAAATGATTCTTCTGGGCTTTCTGGGTCTTATGCTGCTGATACCGCTGGCGCTGATCATGGATGTTATCAGGGAACGATCCAGGAACGCTGAGACCGCCCGCACTGAGATTGGTAACCTGTGGGCTGCAGCGCAGACGATCACCGGTCCGGTGCTGAACGTTCCCGGAACCAAGGTGATCTCGGGTGACGGCCAATATGTAACCACAACAATGCACATCCTTCCCGATGACCTGAAGATCACCGGCAGGCTGATGCCGGAGAAAAGGTACAGGGGTATTTATGAGACGGTGGTCTATGACTCTGACATTCAGATGACAGGCAATTTCTCAATAGCAGGTTATGAGCATCTGAACGATTACATCTACAATTGGGACCAGGCATATATTTCAATTGGTGTCTCAGATAACAAGGGTATCAGGGACAAGGTCGAGATGAACTTCAACAAGGAGGTTATCATCGCTCAGCCGGGAGCAGGGCAGACAGATCTCTTCGAAAAAGGCATCTCCTTCCCGGTGGCGATAGACCCGGCAATACCAGGTGGTTTTAAAGGCGACTTCAGCGTAAACCTTGGCCTCAGGGGAAGCAGCAACATCTCATTCTCCCCTGTTGGAAAAACGACAGAAGTATCTCTTGCCTCAGCATGGGATGCTCCTTCGTTCATGGGCACTTTCCTCCCGGCAGAGAGGGATGTGAAAGAGGATGGTTTCACAGCCAGATGGGTGGTGACGCATCTCAACAGGAGTTTTCCACAGGGATGGACTGGCAAGAATTACACTCCCTCTGACGATGCTTTCGGGGTTGACCTGATCCTGCAGGCTGATCACTACACCAAGGCGGAAAGAAGCGCAAAGTACGGACTGCTCTTCATTGCCCTGACCTTCCTGGTGCTCATCATTATTGAGCTCAGGTCGAAGGAGCGCATTCACATCTTTTATTATCTGCTGGTGGCTATGGCGCTGATACTGTTCTTTTCATTGCTTACCTCACTGAGCGAACTTGTCGGATTCAATCCGGCTTACCTGATCTCGTCGGTGGCAACCATAGGCCTTCTCTCTGCTTTCTTCCGGTCGTTGCTGAAGAAGTGGTGGATCGTGCTTGTCATCAGCGGGCTGCTGACCATTCTTTATGTTTTCATTTTCGTGCTTCTGGCGCTTAAGGATTATGCTTTCCTGGCCGGGAACATAGGACTGTTTGTATTGCTTGCAGCCCTGATGATGTTTTCGGCAAAATACAGGCTGTTTAAGGAATAACTGGCTCAAAAAAGACAGGGCTGAGATGGATGGACCTTCTCCCGTACCGATATTCAGACGGGAGAGGTCTTTCCATTATGTTGTTTGGCGTTTTTGAAGTAACTTACATGCTTACTTTAAAAACGCCTTTTCATATGGTTCTTAAAAGGTATATCGAGGAAGAGACCGCACAGAAGTTTGACCTGATAATCGTCGGTGGCGGCATCACGGGAGGCGCTGTGGCGTACATCGCTGCTGCACGCGGTCTCTCAGTCGCCCTGTTTGAAAAAAAGGATTACGGAGGCGCCACCTCCGCGGCAACCTCGAAGCTGATCCACGGGGGCCTGAGGTACCTGGCAAACGGGGAGATAAGGCTTGTGCGCGAATCACTCCGTGAAAGAAGGATCCTTGGCAATATCGCTCCCAATTTTGTCTATCCTCTCCCTTTTATCATGCCCAACTACAAAAAATGGAGAGGAAATATCTGGAAGATTCTCCTGGGCATGTACCTGTACGATATGCTGTCGTATGACAAAAAAGACACATGGGACAAGGGCAAGAAGCTCGAGAACCATAAACTGATCTCACACAGAAAAACCATCAGGGTGGAGCCAAACCTCCGCAAGGAGAATCTCAGGAATGCATTTTATTTCTTTGATTATCAGAGCATATTCCCTGAGAGGCTGACTCTTGCTTTCGTCAAATCTGCAGCTGAATACGGTGCCAGAGTATCGAATTACTCTCCTGTCGAGGGCTTTATTTTTGAAAATGATAACAGGATCACCGGGGTAAAGGTCAGGGATATCTTTTCAGGTGAGCTTAAAAATGTTCGTGCTGACCTGATTGTCAACTGCGGGGGGACCTGGGCCGACAAAATCCTCAACCTGGCATCGAAAAAAGATTCCCCGGCACATAAAGTCAAGCGCTCGGAGGGTATTCACATAATCACAAAAAAGATTGCCGGTAACCATGTCGTCTCCCTTCAGAGAAAAGACGGAGGGCACATGATGATAATGCCGTGGCGCGATCATTCGCTCATCGGTACCACCGACAAGGAGTTTTACGGCAATCCTGATGAATACCGTGTTTCAATGGAGAGCATCAATGAGATTTTAAAGGGTGTCAATGAGAATTTCGGGAAAAATATCTCTGCTTCAGATATATTGCACGCTTACGGGGGGCTGCGGCCACTGGTGGACGACCAGACCAAAGGGTCTTACGAGACATCAAGAAAGTACGAAGTATATGATAACTCCACTGACGGCATCGAAGGCATGATCACCGTCGAGGGAGGGAAGTACACCACCAGCAGAGGGCTGGCCCGGGAAGTTCTGAAACTGGTCTCGACGAAGCTCGACAGGGTGCTCTCGGATTCTGTCTCTGACAACCTTTATCTCTCAGGCTGCGAAATAAGGGACATGAGACAGTTCATGATAAGGCAGCACCTCAACTACAAGGACTTTAGCAGGAACACCATCGAATATGTGAGCAGGAATTACGGCACCGAAAGCAAAGTGGTGTTTCAGATCGCGAGAGATGAGCCCCGGTATGCCGAAGTGGTGAGTCATGACGGGGAGATACTGGCCGAAGTTGTCTATGCAATAAAATATGAATGCGCCCGGACGCTGAGGGATATTATGTTAAGAAGGACGGGAACGGGGACTCTGGGTAACCCCGGCAAAGATATCATAGATAAAATAACAGGCATCGCATCGGAAATGCTGAACTGGGACAGAAAGAGGGCTGACGAGGAGGTTGCTTCAATGATGAGGGTGTATGAATTATTTTAAGAGCATGGACATGGATCTTACGTATCGCGGGATATTGAAATGGGGCGACAAGCGGGAAGCAGAGGTTGAGCCCCTGATGAAAAAGCTTATAAAGGAGAAGTTTGGACTGACAGACTCTGACTTTGGTGTGAAGCATCTCCCCGGGACGGAGACCGTGAAGCTGGACAAGCCCCCTATGCTGAAGCCCGCCCAGGTTGAATTTCTGAAGAGCATTGTTGGCAGTGAGAATATTTGGACGGATGATTATTCCCGCGCAAAATATTCATACGGAAAATTTTATGATGAGCTGCTTGACTTAAGGCTTAACCGGGTTCCAAATCCGCCTGATGCCGTAGTGGCACCTAACAGTCATGATGAAATTGCTAAGATCGTTGCCTACTGCAATGAAGAGAAGATACCGGTGATACCGGTGGGCGGACAGTCATCTGTTACCGGGGCCTTGAGGGCGCCTGAGGGAGGCATCGCACTTGATCTGACAAAGCACCTCAACAGGATTGTCAGGCTGAACACCGTAAACAAAACCGTTACGGTTGAGGCAGGGATGTTCGGGCCGGCTTTTGAAGAGGAGCTGAACAGGAACGGATACACCTGCGGTCATTTCCCGCAGTCGTTTGAATACTCTACCGTAGGAGGATGGATTGCTGCCAAGGGAGCAGGACAGGCCTCGACAGGGTACGGCAAGATAGAGGATATGGTCGTTGCACTGAAGGTTGTCACCCCGGCAGGCGTCATAGAGACGAAGGAGTTTCCGCGGACAGCACAGGGATGGGATATCTTCAGACTTTTCATCGGTTCCGAGGGCACCCTCGGGGTGATAACCGAAGCCACGCTTCACATGCATATTTATCGCCCGGAGAACACCTCATCGGCATCATTTATCTTCAGATCATTTGAACAGGCGGTGGAGGCGATGCGCCGAATAATCCAGAGCGAATACGGCAGGCCCCATCTGTTCAGAATATCGGATCCCGATGAAACGGATATTGCTTTCAGAACCAGCGGGTTTGACAACAGTATATCCGACAGGTTCCTGAAGACGCTTGGGTTTATTCCGGGTAAACGGTCAATCATGTTTGTTGCCGTCGAAGGTGAAAAAGATTATGCGGCCTTCGTTCTGAAAAAGATAAAGCATACTGCCGGAAAGAGCAAGGGTATGTTTATCGGCAGCAGCCCGGTAAGAAAGTGGCTTGCACAGCGATACTCGAGCGCATACATGCGCGACCCGCTGATGGATATCGGCATCATGGCAGACACCCTTGAGACTGCGGTTACATGGGATAACCTGCTCCGGGTATGGTCCGCAGCACATGCCTATGTAAATGCCCGTCCCAGAGCCTTTATAATGATACATATATCGCATGTATATGAGAACGGTGCTAACCTCTACTTCACCTTCCTCACTCCAATGGATAAGGGGAATGAGAAGAGTGACTTTACAGCTTTCCACAGGGGGCTGGTGGATACGATTCTTGAAAACGGAGGCTCAATTTCACACCACCACGGTGTGGGGAGGGTGCTCGCCCCGTGGATGGAGAGACACCTTGGAAAGACCTCGATGGCAGCGCTTGGAGCAGTGAAAAGACATTTTGATCCGAACAATATTATGAACCCCGGAGGAACACTGGGACTATAAAAACGATTATATGAATTCATCAGATGAACTGATACTGGCCATCGACTGCGGTACACAGTCGGTAAGGGCTTCCCTGATTGATCTTTCCGGGAATGTACTCCAGATTGTAAAAACCGAGATTGAGCCGTATTTCTCTGTAGGTCCGGGGATGGCTGAACAGCAACCTGAATACTTCAGGGACAGGATGTTTGAAACCCTGAGTAAGCTACTGAGCACGACAACGTATGAGAAGACCAGAATAAAAGCCGTAACGATTACTACCCAGCGGTCCACGTTGGTTAATCTTGACAAGGATGGCAGGTCGTTGCGGCCGGCGATTACCTGGCTCGATCAGCGACAGTGCGCGGTGGATAAATACCCGGGCAAACTGATGCAGATGGCGCTGAGCGTTGTGGGCATGCGCGAAGCCGTAGTGTTCACGGTAAAGAACGGTGAGTGCAACTGGATAATGCAGAATACACCGGATATCTGGGAAAAAACCAGCAAGTTCCTGCTCCTTTCCGGTTACCTGACATGGACGCTGACGGGTGAATTCACTGATTCGACGGGTTGTACAGTGGCATATCTTCCATTTGATTATAAAAAGCAAAAGTGGGCCGACCAGAGCCACATGTATTCCAAAATGTATCCCATTGAAAGGGATAAGCTTCCGAGGTTGGTGAAACCGTCCGAGATCCTTGGATACATAACCAGGGAGGCTTCCGAAAAGTCAGGCATTCCGGAAGGATTGCCCCTGATTGCCGCTGCTGCAGATAAGGCATGCGAAGTTCTGGGGTCGGGCGTTGTCTCGCCCGATGTGGCCTGCTTAAGCTACGGAACCACATCTACTGTAGAGACAACACATAAGAAATATATTGAAGTCATCCCGTTCTTCCCGCCGTATCCGAGCGCCGTACCTGATTATTATAACACGGAAGTAATGATCTTCAGAGGCTTCTGGATGATAAACTGGTTCAAAAAAGAGTTCGGACTGAAGGAGATACAACTGGCAGAACAGCTGGGAAGGCCTGCCGAAGAGCTCTTTGACGATATGATAAAAGATATTCCGGCGGGTTCGATGGGGCTTACACTTCAGCCGTACTGGTCGCCGGGACTGAAGACTCCCGGAACGGAAGCCAAGGGTGCCATAATAGGTTTCGGTGATGTTCATACAAGGGCACACGTTTACAGGGCTATTCTTGAGGGACTGGCTTATTCACTCAGGGAGGGGCTTGACAGGACTGTAAAAAGGACTAAGGTCCCCGTAAACAGGATCATAGTCTCCGGCGGCGGTTCGCAAAGTAGGCAGGCCATGCAGATAACCGCGGATGTCTTTAACCTGCCTACGTTCAGGCCGCACACCTACGAGACTTCCTCTCTTGGTGCTGCGATAGATGCTGCCGTGGGCATGAAGTTCTTCAGTGACCATACCACGGCTGCCGGATCAATGACCCGTACCGGTGAGCAGTTTATCCCCGACAAGCGGAATGTTGAGATGTACAACCAGTTGTATGATAAGGTCTATTCAAAGATGTACAATCATTTGCAGCCCCTTTACGAACAGATAAGAAACGTGATCGGCTATCCGCAAAAGATCTGAATCTCTTTTCAGGGTCCTGGTCTTACCCCGGTTTTAAAAATGGCCTTACCCGGAGGCCGTCTGCAGCATTTTTATTTCAATACTACCTCCCAGACCGACCTTATCTCCCGCGATGATAACCACGGAGATTATTTCAGGTTTTTGAAGGGCCCTTTCGGTTACCTGTTGCACCTGTTCACTGTTTTTAACCTCATTGCAGAAGGCAGTTGCATAAGCGTCAGCCTGCGCTCCTGAGCGACAGGCTATCATGCAGGCATCTGCAATGCCGAAGCTGAGTGAATGTCCGACTGTGCCCGACGAGCAACAGACTGACAACGGGGTTTCTTCGGGTTTTATAACAAGGCCAATCTTGTCCGACAGGGGCGAGGTGCCGGCAAAGACCGAAACAGTTGCCGGAGAGATGAGCTTCATGAAAATGTCTCCGCCGTTCTCGACAATCACCTCATCAGCTTCGTACTCTTCAAGAATGTCTCTGCTGATAAACTCTGATATGGCGCCGGCCACGGCACTCATGGGGCCGGTACCCGCCTTCTGTGCGGCTTCGCTCATGTCGGTCACCATCTGATGCACCCCGGCCGGCGCCGCGACAGGTACCAGGGAGGTGGCGAATTCGGGATATTTATCAATATGTTTTTCCAGCACACTGCGATAAAACCTGATGCGATCCATCGTAAATTGTTCGATATCGCCGCTGTAATGGGCTGTGTCAACAGCTATCCACAGGTCGGTCTCGCGGAGAGCCGACCTGAAGCTGTGCCACCTGTTGTTACCCATCGACTCACGGTAGAGACGAGGCTCGTATATGCTGCTCTTAGCCAATATCTATCGAGAAGAGGTTGAGGGGGCACGATTTCAGGCAGAGCTCGCACACCACGCATTTCTCAGCATCAAAGGTCAGTTCAGCGGTGTGACGTCCCATGGTCAGAGCGCCGGGGAAGCATACTGCCGAACAGGCCCCGCAATGGATGCACAGATCCTTCCTGTAACTTATCTTTTTGTCGATGGGTTCGCACTCCACATTCTGCTGCCTGATGTACTCCATACCTTCCTTAAGCACTTTTCCCGGCGCTGTCATCTCCATTACAAGGTGCCCTATCTGTCCGGGCGAGACATCGGCCTTTACAATGTTGACCATGATGTCGTATTTCTTGATCAGGTTATATGTTATCGGCTCACCCGTCGCATCAGGCGGGAATGTCAGCACAAATCTTCTGCTTGTCATGATTTTTGGTTTTTGTCAGATTCTTATCTCCAGTTTATTCAGTCCTGCCGTCTTCGGGAACAGCGCCACAGGCTCGGTGAGGAAGAAGCGTCCTTCGGCGACCTCTTTTTTAAGCAGGTCAGCTATCTCTCGCGCCACCTTTACACTTGAGAGAGGAGCGGTACGTATCTTTTTTCCTTTTAAAGTAATTTTCCCGGAAAAAAGCTTTTCGTAGTCTATTCGTCCCAGCACCTCGAAATTGCCTGATCCGTAGTCGATTATATTGGTTTCTATCTGGCTGTTTCGTATCAGCACCCTGGAGGCAATGTCCTCGTCAATTACCGGGATGGGAATTCCAATTCCCACATAAATGGAGACGCCGTATTTTTCAAAATATGCAGCTCTGATAAACCTGGTGCTCATCTGTTTTGCATCTCCGATGAGAGACAATGTGGCTGCGTTTCCTACGGGGATTCCGTTTTCATTCAGTGGTTTTCCGGTGTTGAACTGCGTGCCGTTCCACGCTACATACCCGGTGGTTCCGCCCATGAAGATACGGGTACCGATGCCAATGGTGCGCATCTCGGGGTCATTGAGCAGTGGGCTCAGCTCACCGGATGTGGAGAAGTTGGCATTGCCGAATGAGGGCAGTAGGGTTCCCATATATGTGAACTTAATCTTCGTGGTACTGTTCACCGCGACATTGTAGTTCTGGTAGGCATTGCGCGGGTTGAACATAATAAACTCATTGATCGAATTCTTATTTACAAGGGTCTTTATCTCCGTCCGCGGATAGCAGTCTGTACCCTTTCCTGTTGCCTGAAGCAGCACATCCTTGCCGGCAATGAGGTCCTCAATCACATGCGCTCCTCCGTATATGTCATGGGGCATGGCGGTCTCAGTAGCTCCAAGGTAGGCGTCCACGGCAGCAATGCCGCCATAGGCAGGGACATTGTTCAGCGTAAGCCTCTCCATGCGCATAGGCGGGCTGGAATGACCGAAGTTGATGAAAACGCCTGACGAGCACATAGGCCCGAAAGTGGCGGTGGTGACAACATCGACCCTGCTCATCACTTCGGCAGGTGTCATATCCTTACCCATCGCTGAGACCTGCTCAGCGGTAAGTACAACGGCTTTTCCCTTGCGGATCTTGTCGTTGATTTCCTCTATGGTTCTTTTCTTCGACATAATATTTAATAATTAAAATACTAATATACAGCATTGTACAGCAACCTGCGTTGCTGTCTTAAAATTTTTGCTCTGGCTTGCGGCGGTTCGCAAAAATTTCAATTTATAATTCCCTTCTCAGGGTAGGTGTTAGCACCTTTCAGGATATTGTATTCTGCGGTTGCTAGAGGTTCTCAGAGCCTAATCTCTCCCCTCTTCTCTATAAACCAAAACTTTTCTCGCGAAAAGAATGGATAGTGATGTAAAGATAATGTTTTTTTGGAATGCCTCCTCTGCAGGTTATTTTTTACATTTAAAAAAATTCACGATCATGCAAAAAATATTGATAGCATCAGTTTTTTGTGTCCTGTTGATTGTATCATGCAAGACTGAAGAAAGCAGTGATATTGATGTGATTACTTTTAACATACGGTTGGACACACCCGTTGACAGTCTCAATGCATGGCCCAACCGGGCTCCTATTGTAGCAGGGTTTATCAATGATCAGATGCCTGACCTGCTGGGGATGCAGGAGGTGTTGTGGCACCAGTACCAGTATCTTGACTCTGCCCTTGCCGGTTACGGTTCAGTAGCAGCAGGTCGTGATGACGGCAAGCAACAGGGGGAAGCATGTCCGGTTTTTTACCGCCTCGGCAGGTTCAGTCCGGTCGCCAGCGGTACCTTCTGGCTCTCTGCCACACCTGATGTGCCGGGTTCGGTGGGGTGGGGTGCCGCGCTGACACGCATAGCGACCTGGGTGAGACTGTATGACAAGACAGTGAAGGACACTCTGCTTTATATGAATACACACTTTGACCACATCAGCGACTCTGCACGTGTGATGAGCTCGGGGGTGTTGCTGGAGAAGGTGAAAGAGCTGACGGGAGAAAATAACTTTGTGATAACGGGTGATTTCAATGCGCTTCCCGGGAGTCTCGCCATTGCAAGGATGAAGGCAGACGGCTTTGCAGTTGATTCATATGACATTCCAGAGATGGCTCCGGCGGGGGAGATTTATACTTTCAACGGGTGGAAGGATGCTCAGGGCGAGGGCCGCATCGACTATATCTTTGTCCGCAACGGCATGAAGGTCCGGTCGCATGAGACATTCAAGATCATTAAAGACGGGGTCTTCATCTCCGACCACTGGCCGGTGACGGCGAGGGTGGGATATTATCAATGAGCTTTGGTATAGACGATAGAAGAGATTAGAAGTTTTGGAATGATCAGTCAGACATCTGTAAATGATTGTCAACCTTGTCAGTCTTAATTAGCTCACCGGTAAAATAAAAAATGCATTATATTTGTATTGTCATGGATCAGAATGAAATAAATATCAGTATCGTAAAATATCTCAGGCCTTATAATCCGGAGAGGATTGGGATTTTTGGCTCTTTTGCAAGGAGAGAAGAGACTTCGGAAAGCGATATTGATATTCTTGTTAAATTCAAAAAGACAATTTCATTGCTTGACCTGGCAAGAATACACAGAGAGCTCAAGCAGATTCTAGGCAGGGATATTGACCTGGTCACTGAGTCTTCAATTAAAAATGAAAGACTTAAAAGACTCATTTTTAAAGATCTGAAAGTCATCTTTGAATGAAAGATGACAGAATTTATATCGAACACATTCTCCAAAGTATAGACAGAATTAATTCCTATATCATTAGTAAAGATTATCAATCCTTTTCGGACGACTTTTTAACACAGGATGCAGTTATCAGACAGCTGGAGGTTCTTGGAGAAGCAACTAAAAGGATATCTAAAAAGTTAAGGGTCCTTAATCCTCATGTACCTTGGTCAGATATGGCGGGGATGAGAGATATTCTCATTCATGATTACATTGATGTTGATACGGATATTGTATGGAAAACGGCTTCAGAAAGTTTATCCGAACTTAAAAACCTGCTACAAAACTTAACCTGGTCAAGTTGAACTTCTTTAGTTATGATTACGGCGCAAGACTTTATGACCCCTTAATCCTGTGTTGGAATACAGGGACTGATTGCTAAATTTTGAATAGTCATTTTCATAACCTGCATCATGAACCGAAACAAAGCTCTTTCATTAGCCGGACTGGCAGTTGCAGTATTGGCATTATTTTTTATCCTTCAACCCACTATGGCACAGAGACCCTGCATTAAGAACTTCGACCTGAACCGCTACCTCGGCAAATGGTATGAGATTGCACGCTTCCCTCATTCCTTTGAGAAAGGCCTTGTAGGATGCACAGCCAATTATTCCCTCCTTTCTGATGGCAAGGTGAGGGTTGAAAATGCAGGCTTCAGGAACACCCTTGACGGCCAATATGACACAGCCGTCGGAAAGGCTAAGCTAGCTGGCAAACCTACTGATGGCCATCTGAAGGTCTCTTTCTTCCTGTTTTTCTACGCGGATTACTTTATTATGGATATGGATCCTGATTACCAGTGGGCACTGATTGGCAGCAAAGCCGACAAATACCTTTGGATTCTGTCGCGCACGCCGCAGATGGACGATGTCACTTACAATAAGATACTTGACAAAGCCCGCAGTCTCGGGTATGACCTGAAATTGCTCTATAAGGTGCCGCAGAAGCCAGTCTCCTGATCTAAGGTATCGCAGAAGCCGCTGCAGTAGCCAGTCTCAAAATCCGGAAACCGCAGAAGCCATTGCAACAGCCGGTCTTGTGATCTGAACCATCGCCTGAAAAGTTGCGGCAGCCCGTCCACTGATCTGATTACTTTATTTCAACAGAGGCATGCAGCCTGAGGTCAGCTGATGAGGCACCGACATTCAGATTTACCTTTCCCTTTTCGAGAACAAAAGCATGACGCTCAACATCCCAGTATTTCAAATCGTCCGTCTTTAACGGTATGGTTATGATCTGTGACTCTCCCTTTCTGACATGAACCCTTCTGAAACCCTTCAGAGCGATTGCAGGTCGCTCAACTTTTGATTCAGGGAAGCTGACATATAACTGAACAACCTCGTCACTGTCGTAATCGCCTTTGTTTTCAAGTTTGAAAGTAACCTTTACCGTGTCGGGGTCACTGGCGGACTTATTCTCAAGACGCAGATCGGAATAGTTGAATATTGTATAACTGAGACCGTAGCCAAACGGAAATAGCGGCTCTGATTTACTGTACTGGTATGTGCGGCCTTTCCGGATATCATACTCAAGGATGGGAAGCAGCTGATCGATTGACGATGGCCACGTCTGCACCAGGCGTCCTGCGGGGCTGCTCTCACCGAAAATGACATCCGCGAGGGCGTTGCCGAGTTCCTGGCTTGACTGCGATATATGCAGGATAGCTGGTATGTGGTCCTTTGACCAGTTAATTGTATACGGAAAGCTTGAGACAAGTACAAGTACCGTATTTGGATTGGCAGCATAGACAAGTTTAGCAAGGTCCTCCTGTTCAAGTGACAAAGCCTGTCGGTCAACCTCTTCACGCCCATCGCTGGCTACATAGTTCACTCCCCAGCCAAGTCCGTAGCCCAGGGGATGGTTCCCTATGCATACGATAGCCACATCGGCTTTGGCTGCAGCTATGACGGCTGAGTCTGCCTTGTTGGAAGCCGCGAACAGTACTTGCACATCATCGCCCACGGCATTTTTTATGCCCTGCAATGCTGTGACCCTGTACGGTGGCGTGCCGGAATACCAGTCAGACACAACCAGGTTTGCGCTGGGTCCTATCACGGCGATGGTTTTTATTTTATCCTTTTTAAGCGGAAGCGTCTGGTTCTCATTCTTCAGCAGAACGATTGACCTGACAGTGGTTTCGCGTACAAGCTCCCTAGTCTCCGCTTTTAACCATGGTGAAACTGTATCGGTGACACCTATTACCGAGTACGGGTCGTCAGCAGGATTTCCGAGTAATCCCAGCTTAAGCATCACCCGGAGGTTGCTCATGACAGCCCTGTCTATTTCGTTTTCACTGATCAGGCCTTCCTTCACTGCTTCAGCAAGCGGTTTCTTGTAATCGTCAAGAAACATTGTTATTCCTGCGTCCAGGCAACCTTTGGCAGCTGCCTTGAGGTCCGGATAGTAATTGTGCTGCGTTACCAGCTGCCGGTAAGCGCCGCCGTCGGTAGCGATAATTCCGTTCTGTCCCCATTCGTTGACAGTGACAGCCTTAAGCACAGGATGGACTATGCACGGAATACCGTTGTATTTGTTGTAAGCAGTCATATATGCCCGGGAACCTCCCTCCGTAATGCCTTTATAAAATGGATAGGAGTAGTATTCACGGAAGAGCCTCTCATCAAAGTCGGATGAGTTGATTGCCCGGTTGTTTTCATTGCTGTTGGCAAGGAAGTGTTTCATCAGCGACGCTGTCTTCCAGTACACAGGATCATCGCCTTGCAGACCCTTTACGAAAGCGACCACCATTCTTGCATTCAGCCAGGCATCCTCGCCATAACATTCTTCCGTGCGGCCCCAGCGAACATCGCGTCCCAGGTCAGCGTTCGGTGCAAGGACTATCAGTCCTGCGCTGGCATAACGTTGATTTTGTGTAAGAAAGCGGCATTCCTCTGCTTCCAGGGCTGCCACTTTTTCAAGCTGCTGAGGGTCCCACATCTGTGCCAGTCCAATTGCCTGCGGGAAGGTGGTGGTTACCGATTTACCTTTACCTCTGACAGCCCAGTTAGCAGGTCCGCTGAGCGCAAGTCCGTGAAGACCTTCTACAAGCCTGGTGCCTTTTATGCCCAGACGCTCTACTGATGGCCTTGTTGAGAGGCAGTTTATCTTTTCATCAAGGGTCATAAGTGAGATGAGATTGCCGAGCCGCTCTTCATCATTGAGTTTGCTGTTTTGAAAGGGGTAGTTCTGTGCCCGGTTACAGGTTATGGTCAGACAGAGGAGGATTATTACCGCTAGTCGCTTCATTTCAGGGAGTTTTATGCTAAGGTAAAAGATTATTAATTAAGCAGGGGCAGATTTTACGGGGGCCTTTTGAAAGAGAATGCAGATTTATGCCCTTTTACGGTATGCCTGGATAGCGAAGTTGATAAAGGTCACGGCCAGGATCGCCAGAGCCCCCATGTCACGGGCTATATCATTAAACCCCGAGCCCTTCAGCATAACCATTCTGTTGATGCGCATAAGATAAGCCACGGGGTTCACCAGGTTGAACTGCTGCGCCCACAGCGGCATGCTCTCGGTGGGGGTGAATATTCCACTCATCAGGACGAATATCATCACAAAGAAGAATGCGACAAAAAGAAACTGCTGCTGTGTAGATGCCATGGTTGAGAAGAATAGAGCCAGTCCCAGCACGGCAACAAGGAATATAGCGGCGCAGGCAAAGAACAGCAGGAGGCTGCCCTCGAACGGTATGTCAAAGACTATCCATCCGACTGTCAGGCCAAGCGCCAGGTCAAAGAGGCCGATGAGAAAGAAGGGGATCACCTTTGAGGCTATGAGCTCCCACTTTTTCACCGGGGTAACATTCATCTGCTCACTTGTTCCCATTTCTTTCTCTCTCACCAGGTTGAGACCGCACATCATGAGACCTATTGCCGTTATCAGTATCACAAGGACACCGGGCAGCATATAATATTTATAATTGAGGGAAGGATTATACCAGAACCGCGGTGAGACGCTTAGGCCTGGAATGGCTGACGGTGCAGCGCCGCGGTTAATTATCACATCGCGGTTGTAATCGCGCACGACTGATACCAGATAGCTCCATCCGAGTTGTGCAGTGGTAGCGTTGACGGCATCAGCCAGCACCTGGAGGCGCGGGGTGGCGGCGCCGGTCATCCCTTCGGAAAAATCATCCGGGATGATAAGCACCATGTCAGCGTCGCCGGCAAGCAGCAGGGCGTCAGCCTGCGTGTAGTTCTGCGGTGTGGCGCAGATGTGGAAGAATGATGAGCCGCTCAGCCTGGAGATGAGCTCCCGTGATGCAGGAGAGTGGTCATTGTCCGTCACAGCCAGATCAATATTTTTCATTTCAAAGGTGACTGCCGGCACCAGGAGGAGCATCTGCAACAGAGGCACTGCTATGATTGCCCTTGCCAGGAACGTGTTGCGTCTTATCTGGCGGAACTCTTTTCTCAGCAGGAACATCAGCTTTTTCATTTCCCTCCCTCCTCAAGTCTTACCTTGAATTTCCTGGCACTGAGAAACATAAAAAAGAGCGTCATCACAACCAGTATCAGTGTCTCCTTCCAGATATAAATGAAGCCTGCGCCCTTGATCATTATCGACCGGATTATCTCGACGAACCATCTTGGGGGTAGTATCATGCTGAAATAATCATAGCCCTTCGGCATATTTTCAATGGGGAAGATGAATCCGGAGAGCAGCAGGCTGGGCAACATCAGTCCCAGGAAAGAGATGAACATGGCATTTTCCATTTTCTGTACCGAGGCAGAAATAAAAATTCCGATTGACAGGCCCAGAAGGATATAGAGCATACATTCGGCTATAAGCAAGGCTACGCTTCCCTTTACCGGAAGGCCGAAGACGAACCAGGCCATCAACAGTATAACGATGACATTGATAAGTGAAAGGAAGAAATAGGGTGCCACCTTACCGACGATGATCTGCCACGGTTTCAGTGGCGAAACCAGGAGCACCTCCATGGAGCCGAACTCTTTCTCACGAACAATGGTGACAGATGTCATCAGAGCACTTATGAGAATTAGTATCAGTGTTATAACACCAGGGACAAACATGAAATGACTTTCAAGGTTAGGATTGAAGTACATTTTCACTTCGGGAATGATCACCGGCATTGCTGAGGTAAGCTGTTGGGTCAGTCCTGCCGAATAATCGTTCAGGATGGCAGTGGTATAGCCTGTTACCAGGTTAGCGTTGTTAGCCTCGGAACCGTCAGCGATGATACTTACGGCAGCATTGCCTTCACGCGTAAGCCTTTCCGCAAAATCAGGCGGGAAAATAATTACAGCCTTGATCTGACCCTTTTTAAAGGCCGGATCGATTTCGTCATACGAGCTGAGATGATACTTAATATCAAAAAACTCGGATGCATCAAGCTTCAGGATCAGGTCCGAGGAGACCTCGTCATGGGCATTGTCAAGCACCGCAATTGATGCGTTGGTGAGGTCAGTGCGGACAGCATATCCGAAAATGAGTATCTGCGCTGCCGGCAATCCAAAAAGAATTATCAGAGTGCGGTAATCACGGAAGATATGGAGGAACTCCTTTTTTACAAATGCCATGAACCTCCTCATACTGTCTCTGTTTTTGGCCGTGCAATCTTCACGAACAGCTCTTCTATTGAGGAAGAACTGTATTTCTCACGCAAGGCTGAGGGAGTATCAAGGGCGACTATCCTGCCTTCATTCATTATGGTCACCCTGTCGCAGTATTCAGCTTCATCCATATAGTGTGTCGTTACGAAGACTGTTATACCACGTGCTGCCGTCTCGTATATCATCTCCCAGAACTGCCGGCGGGTGATAGGGTCAACACCGCTGGTAGGCTCATCAAGGAAGACGATCTCAGGGCTGTGAAACACTGCCACTGCAAAGGCAAGTTTTTGTTTCAGACCCAGCGGCAGTGACCTTATCAGGGTGTAACCGTACTGGTTGAAGCTGAGCCTGGTGAGAAGTTCTTCCGTACGCGGACGGATCTCTTTCATGGTCATGCCGTAGATGCCTCCGTAGAGTTCTATGTTCTCTTTCACAGTCAGATCGTCATAAAGAGAGAAGCGCTGTGACATGTAACCAATACGTTTTTTGATTTCCTCCGGCCGGTTTGCATCTATGCCGGCAACGTTGACTTTGCCGGATGTTGGCCGCGAGAGGCCGCAGAGAATTCGTATTGCGGTGGTCTTACCTGCACCGTTGGCTCCAAGGAACCCGAATATCTCGCCTTTGTAAACATCAAAGGTCAGGTGATCATTAGCAACGAATGTGCCGAATTTTTTCACGAGTCCTTCAACCTCTATCACTTTCTCACGTTCCATCACTGTTTTCTTTTCATGAGTTCAAGGAAGACGTCTTCGATGCCCGGGACGATTTCTGCAATGGTTGCACCGCGGAGGCCGGCAAGTTCAAGATCAGCAATCACCTGCTCAGGTGTTGTGTCTTCGGGGAGGATTATATGAACGGAATCGCCGAAGGGCTCAGGGCTCAGGGCAAGCTGGCGATCCGCAGGATGGCGTAGGGGAAGTCCCTCAAAGCGTGAGGGCATGGGGCCAGGAGCATGTGGCATGGGTCGTGGAGTAAGGGGTAAAGAGCGGAGCGCAAGGAGAAGCTTGTATTTATCGGGGTGTGTGACGGCGTAGAGCTTTTGGCTGTATGAGCGGCGGATGTTGTCAGGGGTGTCGATGCCCAGTATCCTGCCCGACTGGATCAGGGCGATGCGGTCGCAGCGCAGGGCCTCATCCATGTACGGCGTTGAGACAATAATGGAGATGCCTTCCCTCTTCAATCCTGCCAGCATCTCCCAGAACTCCGTGCGCGATACGGCATCGACGCCAGTGGTGGGCTCGTCGAGTATCAGGATCTTTGGCCTGTGAATAAGTGCGCACGACAGAGCCAGTTTCTGCTTCATGCCGCCTGAGAGCTTTCCTGCAAGGCGCTTTTTATACGGTTCTATCTGTCTGTATATGGGCTCAATAAGATTATAGTTCTCCTTTAAAGTCGTTCCGAAAATGGTGGCAAAAAAGTTCAGGTTTTCCTCCACGGTAAGGTCATTGTAAAGGCTGAACCTGCCGGGCATATACCCGATGAAATTGCGCAGTTCCCTGTACCTGCTGACCGTGTTGAGGCCGAGGAGGGTCATCCTGCCGCCGGAGGGTATGATAAGTGTGGCGGCGATCCGGAACAGGGTTGTCTTACCGGCACCGTCAGGACCGATGAAGCCGAACAGCTCTCCGTCGCCGACGGTGAAGGAGACATCGTCGAGGGCGGTGACCTTGCCGTATCTGTGGGTAATGTTATATGCCTCTGCCGCTGCCATCTTACTGAAAGATAGCCTCACCGGGCATGCCTGACTTTATTGTACCGTCGTTGGACAGCTCGATAGTTACAGCATAGACAAGTGTGACGCGCTCCTCCTTGGTCTGAATGATCTTTGGGGTGAATTCAGCTTTTTCAGAGACGTGGGTGATAGTTCCAGTATAGGTTCTGAATCCTTTCTCACCATCATCGATGCGCACAGTGCACGGGGCTCCTGTTATCACCCTTGCGAGCTGTGCCCCGCTGACCCACACTTTCAGCTTCATTGTCTTCATGTCTGCGAGCTTCACAAGGGGTTTACCGGCGGCGGTGATCTCGTATGCCGAAGCGTATTTATCAATGACTGTAGCGTCAAACGGGGCGCGTACGGTACTGCGGGCTATTTGCTCGTTAAGGATCGCGCGTTTGGCATCCACGGACAGCAATTCAGCCGTTACGGTTCGTCGTTGAGTGTTATTGGCGTCGGCCTGTTTTTTCAGCACATCGGCCTGGCCTGTCAGGTCATCGAGCTGTTTCTGCGTGGCGGCGCCGTCAGCGAGCATGCGGCGTGTACGCTCAATATTTACGTTGATGTTTTCCATCTGCTGGCGTATCACGGCGTCCTGCGCCGCAATGCCCGCCAGGCGCGCCTGCGCCTGCGCCGTCACCGCCGCAAGCTCTGCACGCTGAAGAACCAGCATAGTGGTGTCGGTGACGGCGATGACGGCCCCGCCGGCCAGTTCACTGCCCTCGGTGACATTCATCACGACGATCCTGCCGGATGATTCGGCCGAAATGATTACCTCTTCCGCCTCGAAGGTGCCCCAGGCATCAGCATCACTCTCCCCGCGGCCGCAACTGCAGGCAAGAAGCAAAAAAGCACATGGTATGAGAAACTTCTTCATATATAGTTTATTTGTTGTTTCCAGTAATATAAATATAGTCCACTTCAGCACGTGAGATGCCTATCTGCCTTACGGCAGCACTTATAACGGCCTGCTTCTCATTGTTGAGCTCGGTAAGATACTGCGAGGCTGTGATAGTACCGTTTTTAAGCTGCGAGGCTGCTACACCGGCAATTTTCGTCCGGATCCGGATTAGCTCATCATCCTGCTCAGCAGCCTCACGCTGAGCATCTATTTCCGCCATCCTGACAGTAAGTAATCGTTGAAGAGACTCCTCGGCAGCACTGCGTCTGATATCAATAAGTTCCTGCTGTATCGAGAATGACTTGCGCTCGTTGCTGTTTTTATTCCAGTCGAAGATATTCCATTTGAACCCTGCACCCACTGAATAATAGAAATCCGCCGTCTCGGAGAAAAAATTACTGCCCGGAGGGTTGCCGTATGCAGCCTGTGCAAAACCAAAGGCTTTTGGCATACGCTGGCTTTTAAGAAGATCCTTTGACATCTCCAGCTGACGGCTGCGGACCTCAAAGAGACGCATATCGGGATTGTCAATTATTTCGTCTCCGGAGATGGTGATTTCCGGCAGCGGGAAAGAGGCGTCCTGCAGTCCGGTCATTCCCGTAATCTGTTCCAGGGCACTGACAAGCGACTGACGGCGGCGGGTGAGCTCGGTAAGCTGCTGTCCGGCTTTTATTTTCTCTGCCGTCAATACATCGACAGTAACAGGCGGTAACGACGCCATTGGTGACGCCTGAGGAGGCTTCCCTGATCCTTGCCTCCAGATCCGATATCAGGATTTCGGTCACATCAATCTGGCTTGAGACGAGCAATACGGAGAAATAATAGTTGTTTACCTGTTCGCGCAGCCGGTAAACATCAGCCTCATTCTGCTTCATATTCAGTTCATTGACAACCTGTTCCACAGCCCTGGCGCTGCGCGTCACACCTCCGTCCCATATAACCTGGCCGACATCGAAGGTGGCACGGTACTGCTCATGTGGTATTGACGGAATTACTCCCGGTGGTACCTGGCAGCTGTCCGTATATCTGTGCAATATCAAGGATATCAGAGTTATAGACGAAGCTGCCATTGACGTCAAGGGAGGCAGCCAAGCTGACGACAGGTTCTTGATCACGGAGTGCAGAGACCTCTGAATAAAGTGCTCCCTCACCCGACAATGGAGTGGCGACAGCTGCAGAGTCATAACACTGCCACAGGGTCACGGTTTTTTGCGATAATGCTGCGTGAGACAGGATAAGCAGCATCGCTGCAACAATAAGCTTATTCATTTCTTGCGGTTTTTTAAGGCAGTAATGACAAAATCGGCAGCAAACTCCTTTCTGTCGCGCATAAAGGCAATGAACTTTTTATTGTCGCCTACCTCCGGAATCATCATTTTAATAACATCACGTGCGGCAAAAGGGAAGACGGAGAGTGAAACAACTGTAATCATAAGCTGTGGCATGTCGTCTTTTTTTATTCCGTAACCCTTCAGCTCCTTTGCATGTTTCTGGAAGACAACGCTGCGTAGCTGGTCATAGGGGAGTGTCTCGCGGATACCTTCCACGAGATCCGGATTATGTGAGACCTCATTAAGCAGGAATATTGGCAGTTTAGGATTTTTGATCAGGATCTCAATGTGTTCATTAAAGAACTTCCTTATTTTGTCTCGGAATGAAATATCTTCCATAAAGATGGAAATAAGCTTCTCGAACATTTTTTTAAGCAGCACCTGGAATACCGCTGCGAAGAGCTGATCTTTTGTCCTGAAATAATAATGCAGCAGCGCTTTGTTTATACCTGCACGGTCTGCAATCTCTTGCATCCTCGCCCCGTCGTACCCTTTTTCTTCGAATATATCCGAAGCTGCCTTGAAAATCCTGTCCCGGGTCTGATTGTCGGTCTCCTTAGTTTTAACCATAAGGTTTAACTATTAAGTTTAACTGAATAATTTAACCAATTGGTCAAAGATAAAACAAGATTTTTTGAATGTCAAGGGATAAGGCTAGTTTTTTAAGATAAAAGACAAAAGGGAAAAGATCTAAGTCAGAGGGTTGAAGAGTTGAAGTGTTGAGTGTCTGAAGGTCTATTCGCTGCACCCCGGTATCCGTCAGAGCCAGATCTGTATTTATAAGCTGCGCCCTATCCCGAGGTCTTTAAGCTTCGCATAGTCCGATTGGTGAAAATTCTTAAATTAGCATGATAAACCTGAATGGTATGAAAAAGTTCTTCAAAAAACTCATGTGGGCCCTGGCGGGGATCGTGGCACTCATTATTGTTTTTATGGTCTCTTACCTCATCATTGCAAAATCGGCGATGAAAAAAATGATGCCTGCAGAGACCCGGCAGTTGACTGACGATGTCTACTCTGTAAGGACAAAATATGTGAATATGTACCTGGTGAAGGACGGGAATCATTACGTTGCCATCGACGCAGGTATAAGAAAAGGCGCAGTGAAGGACGAGCTTAAGAAACTTGATATTGATCCAGACAATGTAACGGCAGTCCTGCTGACCCACTCCGACAGTGACCATGCGGGAGGGATCTCCCTGTTTGATAAGGCGACGATATATCTCCCGGAGGATGAGGAGCAGGTCATTAACGGAGAGACGGGCAGGTTCCTTTGGTTCGGCAATAAAATTGATACTGAGAACTATAAATTACTGAAAGACAAATCTTTCAGAATCGGGGATTTAAAGATACGCATGATACCAACACCCGGCCACACGGCAGGGTCAACCTGTTACATTGTCAACGATAAATACCTTTTTACCGGTGACGCGGTAGCACTCCACAACGGCGCAATCGTGCGCTTCCCGAAAATAATCAACAAGAACGCCCGCAGGGCAAAAAGATCAATGGACAATATCACGGGGCTGGACGGCGTGCAGTATATCTTTACCGCACACTACGGCTACACTGATAATTACAAAGCCGCAACCAGCACTCTTAAATGAGCATTGTTTGATTCTTTCTACGTTTCTCAGGGTTTTAATTCCTGTGCAAGCTGGTCCCTGTCTTAAATGTAACAGGGAATTCAGGCTTCATTAAGTTTTTCCGACCGTTAAAGAATGGGGCGTCAATCAGGGCGCCCCGTTTTTTATACGTCTCCGGAATTATTGTTGTTTTGAAAAATGTGAAATAATTGTCAGACCCCATATAAAATAGGGGTATAAATGATTAAATATATAAATTAATGAAATAAACCCCATTAAAATAAGGGTATCAGGTGAAAAATATAGTAAAAAATCACAATATCTCTGAAAAATACATATTTTTGCTTTGAAAAACGCATTTAGATTAAAAATTTCAAAACATGAAAATCATCCTGAGAAGGGGCGTGTTATCCATATTCTTGCTTTTCACCGGAATTGCAGGCCTTTGTGCTTCTGACGGTGCAATAGTAGATACTGGTGCAACAGCATGGATGCTCACCTCAACAGCGCTTGTACTTTTAATGATACCGGGACTGGCAATGTTCTATGGCGGACTTGTGAGGTCAAAAAACGTGCTGGGAACCATAATGCACAGTTATGTTGCAATGGGGATAATAAGTATACTCTGGGTGGTTGTCGGTTATTCAATGAGCTTTGGAAGCAATGTGCTGGGAGGATTTTTCGGATGGAATAATGATTATTTCTTTCTTAAGGGGATCGACACAAATATTCTTGAAGCAGGAGTTCCTGAGTATGTATTCTCAATGTTCCAGGGGAAATTCGCCATCATCACCCCTGCTTTGATCGCCGGAGCATTCGCGGAGAGGGTGTCTTTCAAGGCGTACTGTTTTTTCATAGCACTCTGGAGCCTTCTGGTATATAACCCTCTATGTCATTGGGTATGGGCATCCGACGGATTCCTTTATAACCTTGGGGCCCGGGGTGCCATAGACTTTGCCGGCGGAACCGTAGTACATATATCAGCCGGTGTGAGCGGGCTGGTGGTTGCAATTTATCTTGGATCGAGAAGGGGTTATCCATACCGGGTTATACGGCCCAACAATCTCGTGATAACAATGCTTGGAGCCGGCCTTTTATGGGTAGGATGGTTCGGTTTCAATGCCGGAAGCAGTATTTCAAGCGGACTCAGCACAGCCCAGGCTCTTGCGGCAACACAGGTCGCAGCAGCCTCAGGGGCCCTCTCATGGATCATTATTGAGAGTCTTCACCAGGGGAAAGCAACTGCCCTCGGCTTTGCCAGCGGTATACTCGCAGGACTGGTGGCAGTTACACCGGCAGCAGGTGTGGTACAGCCTTACGGGGCATTAATACTCGGTATTCTGGCTTCCATATTGTGTTACACGGCTATCCAGGTTAAAAACAGGCTGGGCTACGATGACAGCCTGGATGCATTCGGAATTCACGGTGTGGGAGGAATAGTCGGGGCTATGTTCCTCTCATTCTTCATCCGGAGGTCATGGATGAAGGAGGCAGCTGCTGCATCTTCAGATGGGACATGGACTGTATGGAATCAGCTTGGAATTCAGGCTGCTGCCGTGGGTATTGCTATAGCCTTTGCAGCTTTAATGACTTTTGCAATAATCTTTGTTCTGGATAAACTCGTGAAAATCAAATCGAGCGAAGAAGATGAGATGGCGGGTCTGGACAGAGCATATCACGGTGAAAGAGGTTACGGAATGCTTAATCCAAGTTAACAATCTGAAATACCTTAGTTATGAAACTTATTACAGCTATAATACGGGAAGTACAGCTCGACAGGGTACGGGAAGCACTTATTGCAGCAGAGATTACCAGGATAACTGTAAGCCGGGTATCAGGCCATGGGCAGCAGAGAATTGAGGAGATGTACAGAGGTCAGAGAATTGTACCTGACCTGATCGCGAAAATTAGGATCGAAATAGCAGTCAACGACGGATTCGTTGACATCACGGTTGACACCATTCTTAAATCTGCCCGAACAAACGGATCAGGCAGTGTGGGAGACGGAAAGATATTCATAACCCCGCTTGAGGAATGCATCAGGATACGTACCGGCGAAAGAGGCGGTACCGCAATTTAGTTTTTTGGGTAGATGGTTGTAGCCCGGGTGCCTTTTGCCCCGGGCTATTTTTCATTTTGAGATTATCCTCAGTTTATTTATATTTGATACTGCATTTCCAATTGTGCTATTAAATACAGGACTATGCTGGTCAAGACCTTCAGCGCTGCCGTATTTGGCATTGAGGCTGTTCCGGTGACAATTGAAGCAGATGTCACCCGCGGGGTGCGCTATATGCTGGTGGGACTACCTGACGCTGCAGTCAAGGAGAGTCAGCAACGCATTGAGTCGGCATTCCGTGCCGTTGGATTGAGATGGCCCGGACGGCAGGTGATCATCAACATGGCTCCTGCCGACATCCGCAAGGAAGGGGCATCGTATGACCTGCCCCTGGCTGTGGGGATACTCGCCGCCGCTGAAATGGTCACCGGCAGCAGGCTCGACGGCCTCCTGCTCACTGGGGAGCTGTCGCTTGACGGCACAATCAAACCCGTCAGAGGTGTCCTGCCAATGGCGTTGCAAGCACGGGCTTCAGGGTTCCGTGGTATGATGGTGCCGGCAGAGAATGCTCCCGAGGCTGCTGTGGTTGATGGCATAGACGTCTACGGAGTGCACAGCCTCGGGGAGGTACTGCGGTATGTACGCGGCGAGACCAACCCCGCTCCCCTTAAGGTGGATATGAATGCTCTCTTCAGCCAGGAAGGGAACAGATATGATTCTGATTTCTCCGATGTCAGGGGGCAGGAGAACGTCAAGCGGGCCCTCGAGGTTGCTGTGGCTGGCTCGCATAATGCAGTTATGATTGGCCCTCCAGGGTCAGGCAAGACCATGCTTGCACGCCGTCTCCCGGGCATTATCCCTCCCCTCACCCTTGAGGAGGCGCTGGAGACAACCAAGATCCACTCAGTGGCAGGTAAGATTGACAGCCACGTACCTCTGATGACTATCCGGCCATTCCGCAGCCCCCATCACACGTGTTCAGACATCGCCCTTGTCGGCGGAGGCACCGTGCCTCAGCCGGGCGAGATCAGCCTGGCACACAACGGCGTGCTTTTCCTTGATGAACTGCCTGAGTTCAAGCGTAACGTGCTGGAGGTGCTGCGTCAACCGCTGGAGGACAGAATCATCACAATAGCAAGGGCAAGGCTGAGCTGCGATTTCCCCGCATCTTTCATGCTGGTGGCTTCAATGAATCCTTGTCCGTGCGGATTTCATAATCACCCGGATAAGGAATGCACATGCATGCCCGGTATGGTGCAAAAGTATCTCAACCGCATATCCGGTCCGTTACTGGATCGCATTGATATCCATATCGAGGTGGTTCCCGTAAATTATGAGAGGCTTGCGGGCACCACCGTCACTGAGACATCAGCAACGGTGCGTGAGAGGGTCGTCAGGGCCAGGGCAGTACAGACGGCACGCTTCGCCGGAGCTGACGGTATCCACTGCAATGCTCAGATGACCTCGTCAATGATACGCAGACACTGCCATCCGGATGAGACAGGAGGGAAACTGCTCAGGGCCGCCATGGAGATGCGGGGCCTGTCAGCCCGCGCATATGACAGGATACTGAAAGTGGCGCGGACAATAGCCGACCTCGATAATTCTGCAGACATCTGTCCCGATCATCTTGCCGAAGCAATCAACTACCGCAACCTCGACCGGGAAGGCTGGGCCGGGTGAAAAATCATTTAATATTTTTTAACACTGATCTTTTTTGCTTATTTTGCGGCAGGAATAAGGTATCTATCCATATCATTCGGATAATATGGAGCTAATAAAGAAGCTAAGAAACAAACTGCTGAATGAGCATCTTATGTTTGCTTATCGCGGTCAGGTAACAGGAGACAACTCAGTAGCTCTTCTGACATTGCTTGAGAAAGAAATGGAGCTGTCAGCGTTCAGTCTGCTGGGGCGGAAACGACTTTTCATGTTCGTACTCGAGAACCTGCAGAACATAACCAGGCACGGCTCGGCAACCGGTGATGAGGTTACATCGCTGGTGGTATATACCAAGACCAACGACGGTTATAACGTCAGCACCGGTAATGCGCTAAAGACCAAAGAGGTCAAAGGACTTAGAGAAAACCTTGAGAAGATCAACAACCTTGACCCTGAAAAAATCAGGGAGGTCTACAGGGCTATGCTTCAGGATTTAAACATAGGACATAAGGGCGGTGCCGGTCTTGGCCTGATAGAGATGGCACGCAAGACAGGCAACAAGCTGGAATATGACTTTTTCCCTGTCGATAAAAAATATTCTTACTTTATCCTCAGCAAGACCGTTGATGCCGGGGGACTGGGAGTAAACCTGCCCGGGACGGGAGAGCCGTTTAGCGGGCAGAAGATCGCGAACCTCGAGCATATGATGAAGTCGAACAGCATCTACTTCCTCTGGGCCGGCCTTATGTCACATGCCATCAGCAAAGAATTACTCAACTTCAGTGAAACCACAATGCTTGAGGCAGAACTGGAACATAATCTCCATAAACGTGTCTTTGCAACATTGATAGAGCTGTTACAGAATGTCACCCAGCACAGTCCGGGATTTGAAGCTGAACGTCAGTACGGTGTTCCACTGGCAATGATCAGAAAAACCCCGTCTTCATATATAATCACTTCCGGCAATCTCATCAGGACAAGCGATATTGAACATCTAAAGCAGAAGCTTGACATGGTAAACAATTATGATGAAGAGGGACTGAAGAGGCTGCTGAAGGTTGCCCTGATAGGGCAGGATATGAGTCAGCTCTCAACTGGTTATATGGGTCTGCTCGAGATGGCCAGGCGGTCAGGGCATAAGCTGCAATATACGTTTGAAGAGGTGAATGAGGAATACTCTTATTATGTCCTTACCGTGAGGGTCAGGGCTAAGGGTTTAAAGGCTCGCTGACCAGTTTAAGTTCGCTGCCATCATAGACGGCATAGCTGTTAAGGCTGAACCAGTCGCCAAGAATAATCATCCTTATACCGTTCTCATCAAAGGTCATCGGCAGATGTCTGTGACCGTATATATAATAGCGGGCACCACATCCTTTGCTCACCATCAGGCGTGTGTGCCGGATGAGGTCTTCCCTGTCTTCACCCATGAAAGGCACTGAAATATGTTTTGCCAGACGACTGCTCTTTGACCAGGCATGGCCAAATCCCATTCCTATTGCAGGATGCAGAGCGGTGTAGGCTCTCTGCAGAAACTTATTGTTAAAGATGCCGAGGATGATCTTAAACCCCCTGCTGCTAGTTCCCAGACCCTCTCCGTGTGCAAGATAAAATTCCTCATCTCCGATTTTTGTGATGAAAGGCTGATGGTGCATCACAACTCCGCACTCTTTCACAAGGTAATCTTTCATCCACAGATCATGGTTGCCAGTGAAAACATGGACT
>CAVURA010000021.1:0-6662 GCA_963743775.1 uncultured Bacteroidales bacterium | reverse complement strand
GATTCGTAAAGTTATTAAAAAAGGCAACAGTGTAAAGCATGGTGCAAGGAGCAAGGAGCTCGGGGCAGGCTCTGCGAAAGATTTATAGATTACTTGTTTGCAGAAACGTCCTCATTAAAATTGCGTATCAGTTTCCCCGCATAGTCAACCATGAATAACGGAATATTGATAAGACCATCATCCAATTTTAAATTACGAAGGGAAAATCGGATACTCAACAGCGGGTGGTATTCTTTTCGGTAAAAAGCAAGGCTTTTGCTTCTGACATTTTCATCTGATTTTACCTCTATCGGTATTATATTATTCCCACTCTGAAGGAGAAAATCTACCTCAGCCGTATTGCCTGATCTCCAGTATCGTGGCACAACTTCGAACTGTGCAAGAAGGCCGGACAAAACGAAGTTCTCGGTTAATGAACCCTTGAACTCTGTAAAAAGCCGGTTTCCTTCCGTGATAGCTACCGGATCGAGTAAAGCCAACCGGCGAAGCACACCCACATCAGGTAGATATATCTTAAAAGCTGTAAGATCATCGTAGCCTGCAAGAGGAATGAACGGCCTGGTTGAACAGTTGACGCGGATGGCAAGTCCTGCATTAATAAGCCAAAGTAGTGCATCTTCATATTCCCTTGCCCTTGCACCTGGTCTGACGGCCTGATATAAAAATTTTTTGTTCTCCCTTGCCAATTGTGACGGTAGCGAGTTCCAGATGAAGTTTATTCTGGGGATGTCTTTGTTTTCAACATGTTTTGAGAAATCAAGAAGGTATGCATTGATTATTCCTTGAAGCACATCCTGTGTGCCTGCTATATCACTTTCATCAAGAAGTTTTACCACCGCTTCGGGCATTCCTCCTGAGATAAAATATTTCTTTAACTGTTCGCAAAGAGGATTAAAGAAAATATCAGGGATCGGTTCCACCTTATCCAGTTGCTCGAGATAACTGTATAACTCCGGTGCCGCTGCCGCAAGAAACTCCGAAAAGGTAACTGGGTGAAGCTGTAAAAAATCAACTTTACCAACAGGGAACGAACTGCCGCGGCTCATTGCGACACCCAGTAACGATCCGGCGCAGGCTACTGCATAATCAGGACGCTCTTCACAGAAATATTTCAATGAGTTCAGTGCATCATTGCACTCCTGTATCTCATCCAGAATAATAAAAGTTTTTTGAGGCAGAATGGCCTTACCGTGAATCAGAGCAAGATTTTCAATGATCCTGTCGGGGTCTTTGGTAGTACTGAAAAACTGTGCCAGTTCCTTTTGTTTTTCAAAATTAAAATAAGCTGTATCTTCAAAATACGCAGAACCAAAATGCTTCAGGAGCCATGTTTTACCAACCTGTCTGACTCCCTGCAAGATTAAAGGTTTACGGGAAGGTTTATCCTTCCAGTTGACCAGCCGACCTGAAATATGTCTGTGTATATCCATAATATCACGCAATTAATGCCATTTATGTGATAATAATCACGAAAATAACATTAATTATTGGCAATAGCAATGTTTTCAGGTATAATTATTCCCAGATAATTTTCCTCCCAAACCCCAGTCTGTTATCAGTCAGTTTGATGTGGTTGAGGGTGATGGTCCAGAGATGAAGTTCAGTAAAGGCGGCGTAAGGGAAGCGGCGGAGGTAGATTTTTTTCGCCCGGGAAAGCTCTTCGCCGGATGGTTCTCTTATCAGCCCGGTGAACTGTATACCCCTTATCCTGCCAACCCTCCAGGTTTCAAGGGCGATAGTTCCTGCAACGGAAGGATTAGTTAAAAATTCGGAGCCGTGACGGGTTGTTGTGTCGGTGGTGATGACCAGGGTGTTGTTCTCCTCATCCCATGCATAGAAACACGAAGCACACCAGGGACCGCGTTCGCTTACCGTGGCAATGCTCAGAACATGATGCCTCCTGAGCAGAGTCTTCATGCGTTTATGTAATTCTACTCGTTCCACCCGAAAATGTCAATGGTGAATCCTGCCAGGGTGAGTACCCTGTCTGTAACAGTCATTACAAGATCATCTATTGTCTGCGGCCGGCTGTAGAAAGAAGGTGTGGCAGGACAGATAACCGCGCCGGCCTCTGTCAGAAGCTTCATATTATTGATGTGTATCAGACTGTACGGCGTTTCACGTGGCACCAAAATCAGCCGGCGGCGTTCCTTCATCATCACATCTGCCGCACGGGTGATGAGGTCATCAGAGACACCGTGAGCAATCCTGCCAACCATACCCATTGAAGCGGGACAAATTATCATAGTGTCATACGATGATGAGCCGGAGGCAAAGGGTGCATTGAAATCCTTATTGTCCCATAGCTTCTCCGTACCCGATGGAACATATATAGTACCTGTTTCATAGAGCATGATTTCTTCCGCGTTGCCGGTCAGGATTACCGCAACCTCTGACGGTGGTTCCGGCAGTTCGCGCAGACGCTTCATCAGGCTCATAGCATACACTGCCCCGCTGGCGCCCGTAATGGCAACCACTATTTTGCGTTTATCTGCAGCGAAAGACATGGTAATTTGCGATTTGCGATTTGCGATTTTTTCAACCTATCAACACATAAACTTCTTCAAGCCATCAGCTCCATCAACCCCCTCAACCTTTCAACACTCAGACTCTGCCCAATTGCTGCCTGACGATCTTCGCAATGTATTTGCCCAGTATGTCAAATTCTATATTGACAGCCGTACCCTTTTCTATCTGGTGAAAATTAGTCACCTCATGCGTGAAGGGAATAATAGCTACCTCAAATGAAGTATCCTTCGAGTTTACGACCGTAAGGCTGACACCGTTGACACTGACGGAACCCTTTTCGACGGTGAGATGTTCCAGAGATTTGGGTTCATATTCAAAGGTGTAGTACCATGACCCTTCAGCTTCCCTGACAGAAGTGCAAGTGGCGGTGAGGTCGACATGACCCTGCACCATGTGCCCGTCGAGACGGCCGTCGAGTCGGGTGCTCCGCTCCAGGTTTACTTTGTCGCCCGGTTTCAGCAGTCCGAGGTTGGTCTTTTCGAGGGTTTCGCGTATGGCGGTCACGGTGTAGGTATCGCTCTCTTTTTTCACAACTGTGAGACATACTCCGTTGTGCGATATGCTCTGATCGATCTTAAGCTCCCCGGTGAATGAACACCGCATGGTGATGTGAATATTATCCTTTTCCTTATCAATCCGCACCACCGGCGCGGCTTCCTCTACTATTCCTGAAAACATATCGGTATCAATTTCTATGATGCAAAGATACTTGTTTTGTCCTGCAGTCACATGTCCTTCTGCCCTTAAACCCTGAGGACTTGTTCTTAAGGACATTAACAGTAAGATGATACTTTTACCCTCGGGCAACGAGTTTTTGACATCCTTTAACTGAAGAAATATTTCATTACAGATTTGGAATCTGATTCCATAATTGTAAAATGCACACGCCACTTATGACATTTTTTATTGTAACAGCGGTTACAGTAATGGTGGTTACGATAAATTCACGGACTATAAAAATATGATTATTCCGGAGGCAAAAGTGCCGGCGAAGGCTTCCAACTCTTAGTCGCAAGTCAAAAGGTGCAATAATTATTATCAATAAAATATTATAAGTATAAATTAAATATTGTGTATAATCATCATAAATTATAAGTATAGTTTAAATAATTTGTATTTTTGTAGAAAGCTATAATTATGATTTAAACATGAATTCATTCAATGTTCCATCGGATCTTATTATACGTGAGGTATATACAACACGTGTTGAGCCTTTTATAAGGAAACCTGTAGTAAAGGTTTTTACGGGTCAGCGGAGGGCAGGGAAAAGCTATATTCTGTATCAGATCATGCAAAGGATACTAAATGAAAACCCTGCAGCTCATATTATCTATATCAACAAAGAGGATATAAAGTTCGATTTTATACGTAGTTATACCGACCTGTTCAGCTATGTTGAATCAAAAAAACTGAAAGGACAGGTAAATTATATCTTCATTGATGAGGTTCAGGATATTATAGAATTTGAGAAAACAATACGCTCGTTACTGCTGGACAGTAACAATGATATCTATTTAACCGGAAGTAATGCAAATCTGTTATCCGGAGAGCTGGCCACACTTTTAGGAGGCCGTACCATGGAATTTAAGGTTTACAGCCTTACATATTCGGAGTTTCTTGTCTTTCATAACCTGGACGATACAGACGAGAATCTGGCGAAATACTTCTTGTTCGGAGGGTTGCCATTCTTGAAAAATCTCGGATTAACTGAAGAAATAGTGTTTGAATACCTCAGAAACATCTACAACACAATTGTCTATCGTGATGTTGTTGCCAGGCATAGCTTACGAAATACTGTTTTTCTTGAGCAGCTGATACGATACCTTTCAGATAATATCGGATCACTATTTTCCGCGAAAAGCATAAGTGATTTTTTAAAGTCGCAAAGGATTATGATGGCACCCAACCAGGTGCAGGCCTATATCGGCTATTTGATTGAATCATGTTTAGTTCACAGGGTGACTCGCTTTGACATAACAGGTAAACGATTTTTTGAAACGGGCGAAAAATACTATTTTGAAGACATTGGCATTCGTAATTCAGTAATCGGATACAAACCTGACGACAGGGCAAAGATTCTTGAGAATGTTGTACATAATGAACTTCTTTATCGTGGTTTTGAAGTGAGAACCGGGTGGAAAGGCAATCATGAAACAGACTTTATTGCGACAAGGAATAATGAAACTATATACATCCAGGTGTCCTTAATCCTGGACAGCGAGACGACTATTGCGCGCGAATTCGGCAATCTGCTTGAGATAAATGATAATTACCCTAAGATTGTAATAACGACAGACAAGCAGTTCAGAAATTCAATTAAGGGTGTCGAACACGTCAATATCCGCAAGTTTTTGATGTCGGATCGCCGGACATAATATTTCTGACCATCAGATACGCCTTAACCCAAATAAGGCCGAACGAAGCCCTTCTCCATTCGGAACGCGCAAGATTAAACCACTTTAACCTTTCTCCTTTAACCTTTAACCTTTTCTACCAGAACCTTCACCACCTGCTCCTCTATATCAACCTCTTTGATGTTGGAAGAAGTCAATTCAGAAGAAGGGGCGAGGGAAATTTCCAGCGCCAGCGTCTGGGAGGCAATATAGTCCGAGTGCTTTTTAACGGCAACGGATATAAAAGGCAGATCCTCAATGATAACCTTTATCTTGTCGGTGACCTCGAAACCGGAGTCCTTGCGGATGTTCTGTATGCGGTTCACAAACTCGCGGGCGATGCCTTCGTGTAAAAGCTCTTCGGTGACGGTTATGTCCAGGGCGACAGTCAGCCGGCCTTCATTGGCGACAAGCCATCCGGGGATATCCTCCGAGATAATCTCCACATCATCGGTGGTGATCTGGTAAACCTCACCGTCAAGCTCCAGATTGCGGGTTCCGAGTTTCTCGAACTCTGCTATCTCGGGCTGAGTAAGGGCCAGAATAGCAGCTCCTGCCTCCTTCATTTTCTTCCCGAAACGGGGACCGAGAAGTTTGAAATTAGGTTTGACTTTTCGCACCAGCAATCCGGAAGTGTCATCCACATATTCAACATCCCTGACATTCACCTCGGCAAGTATCAGTGATTTGACTGCTTCGAAGTTGTTTTTGAAACTGCCGTCGCTGACAGGCACCATTATCCTGGCAAGCGGCTGCCGCACCCTGATGTTCACCCGGCGCCTGAGCGCAAGGATCATCGACGACATTTTCTGTGCGATCTCCATCCTCTCCTCCAGAGCCTTGTCAATCAGCTTCTCATTATATGACGGGAAGGCGCAAAGATGCACCGAGCCCTCCTTATCCCTGCCGCTGACCGAGTTGAGGTCAGTGAAAATGCGGTCAGTGAAGAAAGGTATGACAGGAGAGGCCAGTATAGCCACTGTCTCGAGGCATGTATACAGAGTCTGGTAGGCCGAGAGCTTGTCTTCATCGAGCCCGCCGCCCCAGTAACGCTTGCGGTTGAGGCGCACGTACCAGTTGGATAGGTTCTCGGTGACGAACTCCGAAATAGCCCTGCCTGCCGGGGTGATGTCATAATCGTCATACCGGTCGGTGACCTCTTTTATGAGGGTATTCAGCAGCGAGATGATCCAGCGGTCTATCTCGGGCCTTCTCTCCATCGGCACCTGCGGCTCGTTCCCGGTGAACCCGTCCACATTGGCGTAGAGGGCAAAGAAGGAATACGTATTATATAAGGTGCCGAAAAACTTGCGCTTAACCTCTTCCACCCCGGAAATATCGAAGCGAAGGTTATCCCACGGCTGCGCGTTGGTGAGCATGTACCACCGCAGCGGATCGGAGCCGTGCTGGTCTATGGTGCTGAAAGGATCAACGGCGTTGCCCAGCCGCTTCGACATCTTGTTGCCGTTCTTGTCGAGCACGAGGCCGTTGGAGATGATGTTCTTATACGATACCGAATCAGAAATCATTGTTGCGATGGCATGGAGAGTGAAAAACCATCCGCGTGTCTGGTCAACGCCCTCGGCAATGAAGTCGGCCGGGAAACATCTCCGCAAAATTTGCTTTGTTCTCGAAGGGATAATGTGCCTGTGCATAGGGCATTGCTCCAGAGTCAAACCATACGTCGATAAGATCCGTCTCGCGTTTCATCGGCCTGCCTGTTCTGCTTACGAGGATGAT
>CAVURA010000020.1:0-37409 GCA_963743775.1 uncultured Bacteroidales bacterium | reverse complement strand
ACAAATCTGAGAGCCGGATTCAATGAGGTGATAATCACTGATGCAAACGGTTGTACTGCCGATACTGTAATGACACTGACAGAGCCGGATTCATTGCTGATCACATTTACATGGGTTGATCCATTCTGCCCCGAAAGTACTGACGCAAGCATTATCGCAGATGTAACGGGCGGAGAAGAAGGGTATAATTTTACATGGAACAACGGCATGTCATCCGCGGAGATAACCGGTCTTATGGCAGGGCTTTACAAAGTCGTTGTAACTGATTATAACGGTTGTTCAGTGGCCGATTCACTCACACTTGCACCTGTCAACCAGATCTGCGTTGGCATACCAAACATTTTCTCACCTGACGGGGACGGAATAAATGAATTCTGGAATATAACGAGGATAGCCCTTTATCCTGAGGCTGAGGTGATCGTTCTGAACAGATGGGGAGAGATGGTATGGAAATCGGAGAAGGGATACCCCGAACCATGGGACGGACGGGCCTCCAACGGCAAAGCACTACCAATGGATTCTTATCATTATGCCATCGACCTTCATAACGGCGAGAAACCAATAGTCGGACATATAAGTATTGTCAGGTAAGCTATGGAAAAAAGCAGAGGGCCAGTTAAAGTGAAAAAGGGACTGTTAATCATTATTGCATTCCTCCTTATTGCAACTGTCGATGCACAGCAACTGCCCATTTACAGTCAGTATCTGTACAACAGGTATCTTATTAATCCGGCTATTGCGGGAAGTGACGGCTACACAAGCATTAACCTGACCACGAGGCAGCAATGGGTTGGTTATGAAGGGGCGCCGCAGACCTATTCGCTAGGTGTACAGACCAGGCTTCTCAAACAGAAATATATTATCCGCGATAATATTTTAGACAAGAAGATATTCAAACCCCGTACCACCGGTCGTGTGGGGTTGGGAGCCAATATATTCACAGACATAAACGGCCTCGTCCGACGAACGGGTTTTTCGACATCTTACTCATATCACCTATGGCTTGACGGTCAGACACAACTCTCATTCGGACTGGCGCTGACGGGCTATTTTTACAAGATGGATGAGAGCCAGATTCATTTTGAAGACCCGGATGAACCATGGCTGAATTCTGATTTCAGGAAAGGAATATTTGTGCCTGATTTCAATTTCGGGGTCTTTCTTCTTAACAGGAAATACTCGCTTGGGTTTTCAGCCCTGGAGCTGATGGAGGGTTTTGTTAAGTTTGGAAGCCAGGCATATGAAGATTTGAAGATAGAGAGGACATATTATCTCTTCGGAACCTATGACTTCGAGCTGGATGCTAAAACAATTCTGCAGCCTTCTCTTCTTGTAAAAATGTCAGAGCAGTTAAGACCTCAGGCAGACATAGGCCTGACATACAATTATGACAGGAAATTCTGGATCGGAGCAACCTTTCGAACCGGAAGCGCCATCATCGCGAACGTCGGTGTCAGACAGGATAAGTTTTACTTCGGATATTCATTTGACTGGACGCTGCAGTCGATCCAGAGATCCACATACGGTTCCCATGAATTTGTCATGGCCATCAGATTTGGAGACACATCCAGGAAGTTCCGCTGGCTCGACAGGTATTAACCGCGCTGTTTTGAAATCACATAGATCAGTGAACTCGCCCTGTCTTTTTTAAAGAGTGACCGGACAGTAAGGAATAATCCTGTGGCGGTACCCCTCAGAAGAGGAAGCCTGTATCCCTTGTTTTTATAGCTCAGTGCGGCAATATAATAGATGTCGAGAGGCATTGGTTTGAGTTCTGTGCAGTTTAAGCCATGCCGCTTAATAAATGCCTGCAATGTTGCGGGTGAAAAGTGCCACAGGTGTCTCGGAACGTCAAGTGCAGCCCATTCATTTCCGAACCACCCGGCATCAGCTGATTTTAAGTTGGGAAGGGCAATGACGCATGTCCCGTCATCTTTTAGTATTCTCATTATTTCTTTCAGCCACATCACGGGCTCATAAAGATGCTCCAGCACGTGCCATAGTGTTACACAGTCGGCGGATCCATCTTTTATTGTTGATATTTCCGTGGGGGAGATGACCGTCAGGCCAAACCTCGAGATTGAATACTCCCGGGCAGGTTCACTTAATTCAATCCCGGTGACGTTCCATCCCTTCCTGGTCATATAATCGGCGAAATAGCCTGTACCGCTTCCTATATCCACCAGCGTGCTTTTTCCCCTGCCGCTTTCTACATCCGCCAGCGTACCGCCTTCCCTAAGCCTGCCTATATCAACCAGAGCATCCTTTTCTCTGCCGCTAATTTTGGATACCAGCTTGAATTTTTTCCTCAGCATATAATTCCTGGCAAGGTGATATACCCGGTCTGTGAGGTTCTGCTTTTTATCGGAATGGGAAATATAATCTTCCGATAAATAAAATTTCGAGATATCCTTTTCATCGGGAGGGTCAGACGTAAAGGTGAAGCCGCACACGTTGCACCTTTTAAGCACAAAATCCTCACCGCTGACTAGATGGTCTTTTACAGTGAAAAGCACCTCCGTTCCGGTGCTTCCGCATACCAGGCATGAACCCGTTTCAGTCATTCTTCCGAAAAGCCGTAAAACCAGAGACCGCAGCATAGATCAGCATTGCAAGCAGAATAACCGAACTTGCCAGCGACACCTTGTTACCGGTTTTGTATGACTGTGGCTCAAATTTGAAAGTCACTGTATGACTTCCGGCAGGGATGACCATTCCCCTGAGCACATAATCAGTGCGGAAATGATCTGCCGGAACGTCATCAATATATGCCTGCCACCCGTTTGGATAATATATCTCTGAGAATACTGCAACCCTGGCTGTTGAGGTCTCTGTTTTGTAGATAAGCAGGTTAGGCTTGTATGATGACAACCAGATACTGTCTGCTGGTGATCCGGGGTTATCATTTACAACTACCTGGTCCCCGAATTTTCTGTCAACGACAGCTACCTCTGCGGGGTTGGTTGTTTTGATTGACTGAAGCTCTGCATCAGCATTTTCAACCAATGAAACCTTTTCAACAAACCAGGCATTACCCAGAGCATGCTTATTTACCAGCGGAGGGGCTTCAGGGGATAGAATTATATATTTGGTATTGAGCATATTAAGGATACCAAGGTTTTTCATGACATTCTCAGCCTCCTCAAATGAAGTTGAAGTCTTGAGCATGGCGATAAGGGAACTTATTTCATCAGACAGGTTTGCCTCGGTAAGTTCCTGGTACCTTTTCATCTTGGCCCCGCTGTAGCCTCCGATGGAGTTGTGATGATACGAAGTGGACGCATCATTGAATGTTGATACCGTAAGATTGAGCACCCGGTATTCACCTTTATCCGTCAGGATGACTTTGTCAGCGGCGGTAGTGGCGAATGAATTTTCCGACGATCTTTTGGTTTCAAAATTTGAGCTGCCAAGATACCTTGCATCAACAGGTATCTGATCTATCAGGAAGAGGAGTGTAAGGCCTATCAGGGAAGGTGCAAGCTTGATCTTGTTCCCTGACAAAGAACCAGATCAGTGTTGCTCCCGCCGCTATCAATGCTGCCGACCTCAGGGCATCGGTTTGTATCATTGCTTTCCGGTCTTCAATCAATGCATCCTTGAGCCAGCTTAAGGAATCAGGAATTGAGGCTTCATCAGGCCTCAGGAATGAGCCGGCGAGCCCCGGTATAAGGAAGAATATGAGAGCCAGGCCCCCGGTCACTCCGGCGGCGATAATTAACTGATTTTACGGTTTTTTCGACGGTCACTGTTCCTTCCGTTATTGCTTTAAGTGCAAGTACAGCCATCAGGGGAACACAGACACCGGCGATAACCAGGATCATGGATACGGCTCTGAATTTATCATATCCCGGGAAAAAATCGATGAACAATGATGTCAGCGGCATGAAGTTCTTGCCCCATGAAAGGAGCAGGGAAAGCAATACCGCCGTTAGTATCCACCACTTCTCCTTCCCCTTTATTATCAGCAGCCCGAGGACAAAAAGAAACAAAACCACGGCTCCAAAATACACCGGTCCGCTGGTCGATGGCTGCTGTCCCCAGTATCTGAACACCTGATCCTTTGCCTGGCCCATTTTGTTCTTTCGCAGTGCCTTAACCGTCTGCGAGCCGTCAGAGAACTGCGCGGTAGCCCCTCCCTTGAAATCGGGAATTAGAAAAGTCATCGACTCGTCTACACCATAACTCCATTGTGTAATGTATTCCTTGTCAAGTCCTTTTGTTTCCTTCGCATCGTCTTTTAACAGGTCGCTTTGCCCCCTTGTTGACTCTTTACTGTACTCCCAGGTCGAATAAACAGATGCAAAATTGACCCCCACAGCAATCACGGCTGCCGCAACCAGCAATCCAAAGCTTTTCAGGAAGGAAGGGAAGGTTTTTCTTTTTATGACATCGATCAGCTCATAAATACCAAAGACGATAAGAATAATAAATGTGTAATATGTTATCTGAAAATGATTGGCCATGATCTGAAGGGAAAGGAAGAGGGAGAAAAGAGCGGCGCCCTTAAAGCCATCTGTCCGGAAGGCATAAACGGCACTTCCCACTACAGGAGCCATCCATGCCATTGCATAGACCTTGGTATTATGCCCTGCCGACAGGCTGACGAACAGAAATGATGTAAAACCGTATGCAATGGCTCCTGCCATCGCCAGCCAGGGATTGACCCTGAAAAGGAGGAGCATTATGTAAAAGCCCAGCATCGAAAGGAACAATGCTGCAACCGGGGTTTTATAGATCTTCAGCAGGTCATCGAGATGCTTGAACAGGTTACCGGGGTATTTGGCAGAGATCATGTATGCCGGCATACCTCCGAACATGGAGTTGGTCCACAAAGGCTCCTTCCCGTATTCTGCACGGAAATCACGGATCTCTCTTGACGAACCTTCAAAGACCTTCGTATCATGTGCATTGATCTTCTTGCCTTCAAGAACGGGATAGAAATATACAAATGAGAGAACAGTGAAGATAAGAACTGCAACGAGGTGCGGAACAGCAGATTTCAGGAAACTATCTTTCATAAATCACTCTTTACGGGTTCATGCCGGGTTTAGTATCACCCGACAAAAATACACCAACTGAACTTTAAATCAAATGAGTATATTATTATACATTTGCCGGAACAAGAGATTGAGATGGGAATAGTTCAGAAGCAGACGCTACGCGGAACAGCATGGTCTTATCTTGGAGCAGGACTCGGGTTTGTCAATATTATACTGCTCTCTCCCAAAGTTTTCACCCCGGGTGAGATAGGGGTGGTACAGGTACTGCTGTCATTTGCCACCATACTCTCTCAGTTCTCGGGTCTTGGATTCACCAATGTCATAAACAGGCTGTTTCCCTATTTCAGGGATCCGAATAAAAAACACAACGGTTTCTTTGTATTGTCACTGGCCATAACCCTCACGGGTTTCATTTTGGCACTGATTGTGATGAAATTCTACACCCCTCACTTTGTGGAGAACAACATTGACCGATCGCCGCTGATCTCCGAATACTCGTTTTATATTCCCGCATTACTCCTTATCACACTGCTGTTCAACCTCCTTGACAACTACAATAAGGTACTGTATGATGCAGTCCTTGGCACCTTTCTGAAGGAGTTCCTGTTCAGGGTATTAAACTTTGCCCTTATCTGCCTTTTCTGGACCGGGGTAATTGACTTTGACGGATATATATTCGGTTATGTTGTTAGCCAGGGAATACCGCTGGTTATTATCATTGTTTACCTTGTCATCAGGGGGGAGATTTCCCTGAAGTTCAAGCCGGGATTTATCACACCTGAACTGAAGAAACAGATCCTCATGCTCTCATTCTTTGGAATACTGACCGGATTCAGTTCATCGATCCTTACCACCCTTGATAAAGTATTCATCAACCGGTTTCTCGGGGAAGGGCAGGCAGGCATCTACGCAATAGCGTCATATTTTGCAATTCTGATAACGATCCCGGGGAGATCAGTGGCTAAAATTTCAATTCCATTTCTTGCCGAGTCATGGAAAAAAAATGATTTGCCTACCATTGACGACCTTTACCTGCGGAGCAGTATAAACCAGTATGCGATAGGGCTCCTGATGTTTATCGGGCTCATGGTTAACATTGACAACATATTCCGTCTGTTACCCAATGAGTACGGTACAGGTGCCGCGGTCATTATTCTGATCAGTATCGGGAATGTGTTCAGCGTCTCAACAGGAATTAACAGTGTTGTTCTCAGTACCTCTGCTCTTTACAGGTATCAGACCTGGCTCATGTTTCTTCTCATTGTCCTCTTTGTCGGCACCAGTCTGATCTTTATCCCGCTTTTCGGGATAACCGGTGCAGCGATCGCATCAATGATTTCCAATATTATTTACAATCTGCTGAGTGTTGTGGTCGTAGGCAGGAAATTTGGCATCTGGCCATACAACCGGACACATCTCCGGATGACCATTATAGGCCTTGGTGCGGCCTTGGCAGGATACCTTATGCCCGGGCTTTCATTATGGCCCGATGTTATTTTAAGGAGCCTTCTGGTGGCAATTCTCTTTACAGCAGGGGTTTACCTCTGGAAACTATCGGATGACATGAATATGTTGATTGATCCGTTTATTGCCCGGGTAAAGAAGTGGTTATAGCAGGGAATTCAGCAGATCTCCGAGCTTGACTGCAAGTGCCCTTCTTGAATACTCCAGATGATGTCCGCTGCTTGTTACCTGACGTCCTTCAGAAACTTTCCGGATGAAACTCCTGATGCCTTGCACATCATTATAATCGAAGATACCCTGGTAGCCGCATTTGACCATTAACTGAGCTGCGTCACCGTCAGCAGGTCCCAGCAGGAGAACAGGTTTTCCCGTTGCCAGGTACTCAAAAATCTTACCTGTAAGAATTGATTTGTTCGAAGGATGATCGGGTATGATAAGCAGAAGCATAGTCGATTCCATCATGTACCGGACAGCTTCAGGGTGTTCGCAATAATGGATGAAATCAGGACGGTTACCCTCTTCATCAACGGGGAACAGTTCCTGTATCGGTTCCGGGACGGTACCAACGAATTTCAGACTGACCGGTCTGTCATTCACCCTGAGACCTTTCACAGCTTCAATCAGCCCGTTAACAGGATAGGACGGAGAAAGCGTTCCCACATAGGTTATTGTGAACTGTTCGGGAATAATCGGAAGGATACCTTCAAAATCCTCTTCATCATAGCCATTCGGAAGGATATGAATCTTATGTGATATCTTTTCTCCTTTGCTTCCCAGGATTCCAGCCAGAGTCTGCCCAACCGTAATGATAGTATCCGCCTTTGTCAGTACATTCCTTTCCATTTCCCTGTCAGCCATTTTGGCCAGAAAGGATGGTTTGAACATGTCATAGTAATAGATATCGGTCCACGGATCCCTGAGGTCGGCCACCCATTTGATATGTGGGAATTTACGCTTAAGCTTCAGGCCGATCAGCTGTGTTGAATGCGGGGGACTGGTGGTAATGATATGGCTGATATTTTCAGTTCTTATCAGTTCGCAGGCTTTGCGGAAAGCATACCTGTTCCATCCTTTGCGGGGATCAGGAATAAAAAAATTCCCCCGGATGAACCGGCTGATAATGTTTTTCCTGCTATTATCAGATCCGGAGGCAAAACCCGAGTGCGGTATCTTCGATTGATCCTTGTTATAAAGTGAGAAATAATTTATGGCCTTGGTCCTGTGTATCTCCACATCCAGCGGTATCTCTCCGTAAAGCGAAATGTCCTTGAATGGATATGCGGCAAATTCCGGCTTGACGGTAAGGACAACAGGCAGCCATCCTGACGAGGGCAGGTACTTGGTGAATTTAAGCCATCTCTGTACGCCGGCGCCTCCGCTGGGAGGCCAGTAATATGTGATGATAAGTATCTTAGCCGGCTTCGACCTCATCTTACAGTTTCTTCAGTTGCTCACGCAGACTGACCTTATCGGCAATAATGGCCCTCAACTGTGAAACGGGAACCCTGTCCTGAAGCATGGTGTCACGGTACCTTATCGTCACAGTTCCGTCATCCACGGTCTGGTAGTCAATAGTTATGCAAAACGGTGTGCCTATAGCATCCTGTCTGCGGTAACGCTTACCGATTGAATCTTTCTCGTCATACTGGCAATTGAAGTCGAATTTAAGTTCATCGACTATCTTCCGCGAGATCTCCGGCAGCGTGTCTTTCCTGACAAGCGGAAGCACTGCCAGTTTCACGGGAGCAAGCACAGGTGGAAGCCTGAGCACAACACGGCTGTCCGGAACCCCGTCTTCCTTAGTGAGGTCTTCTTCATAATATGAGGCAGCTACAACTTGCAGAAACATACGGTCAACACCTATAGATGTCTCTATAACGTAAGGAATGTATGATTCATTTTTTTCAGGGTCAAAATACTGCATTTTCTTTCCGCTGAACTCCTGATGCTGTTTAAGGTCGAAGTCGGTCCTTGAATGAACACCTTCGACCTCTTTAAAACCGAATGGGAACTTGTATTCGATGTCAGTTGCAGCATTAGCGTAATGTGCGAGCTTATCATGATCATGGAACCGGTAGTTCTCTTCTCCGAAGCCCAGGGCCTGATGCCATTTCATCCTTGTCTCCTTCCAGTGTCTGAACCACTCAAGCTCTGTTCCGGGCTTCACAAAAAACTGCATCTCCATCTGTTCAAACTCCCGCATGCGGAAAATAAACTGCCTGGCAACGATCTCATTTCTGAAGGCTTTTCCTATCTGGGCAATACCGAAGGGAAGCTTCATGCGGCCCGTTTTCTGCACGTTAAGGAAATTCACAAAGATGCCCTGAGCGGTTTCGGGGCGCAGAAAAATCTTCATTGCACCGTCGGAGGTAGAGCCTATCTCTGTTGCAAACATCAGGTTAAACTGCCGTACGTCAGTCCAGTTTTTAGTTCCGGAGACCGGGCATACAATTTCATTGTCAATTATTATCTGCTTGAGGGCGGCGAGGTCTGGCCCTGCCATAGCCTCTACAAACCTCCTGTGCAGCAACTCGTACTTCTCTTTTATTTCAAGTACCCGTGGATTTGTAGATCTGTATAACGGTTCATCAAACTTTTCCCCGAAACGGGCTTTGGCCTTATCAACTTCCTTATCAATTTTCTCGGCAAATTTTTCAAGGTGTTCCTCAATCAGAACATCGGCACGGTATCTTTTCTTGCTGTCCTTGTTGTCAATCAGCGGGTCGTTGAAAGCATCCACATGACCGGAAGCTTTCCAAATTGTCGGGTGCATGAATATTGCAGAATCCAGTCCTACAATATTATCGTGCATCAGGACCATGCTGTCCCACCAGTATTTTTTGATATTGTTTTTCAGTTCAACACCGTACTGCCCGTAATCATATACGGCTCCCAGTCCGTCATAGATTTCGCTTGAGGGAAAAACATACCCGTACTCTTTGCAATGAGAGACAAGTTTCTTAAAGATATCTTCGTGAGCCATAATTAATTTTAGATTCTGCCTGGTAACCGGGCAAAAGTAAATTAAAATCCGCTGTTTTACAATCCATGGAATAGTCTGAAATCAATTTGTATATTTGTTTTCCTTTCCTGAAAAAATCAATATGAAAGTCAGGTGTGATTTTCTTGTAATCGGCTCCGGTATTGCCGGTTTGTCGTTTGCCCTGAAAGCTGCGGCTCATGGCAGAGTATGTGTCATTACCAAAACTGTGCTTGATGACTGCAACACCAACTATGCCCAGGGTGGGATAGCAACAGTGATGTACGAGCCTGATAATTTTGAGAAGCACGTCAGGGATACCATGGTTGCAGGCGCCGGATACTGCAATGAGGAGGTTGTGAGAATGGTAGTCAGTGAGGCCCCCGCAAGAATTAATGAGCTGATTGATATGGGGGTTGATTTTGACAAAATGGCTGACGGCAGGCTTGATATGGCAATGGAAGGAGGCCATTCCGAGCATAGGATCCTCCATCATAAGGATTCAACAGGGGCTGCGATAGAAAAAGTACTTATTGAAAGAGTAAGGGAGAATAAAAACATTGAGATTTTCGAAAATCATTTTGCCATTGACCTTCTGACCCAGCATAACCTTGGTGAATATGTGACCAGGGAGTGGAAGGATATCAAGTGTTACGGAGCCTATGTGGCTGACCTGAACAGCAACAAGGTGAAGACGGTCTTATCCAGGGTGACTGTCATGGCAACAGGAGGATGCGGCAATATTTATCTTACAACCACAAACCCTGAAGTGGCAACCGGCGACGGACTGGCGATGGTGCACAGGGCGAACGGGGTCATTGAGAACATGGAATTCATACAGTTCCATCCGACCTCCCTTTACAATCCCAACGTCAGGCCTTCTTTCCTCATAACAGAAGCCCTCCGCGGATTTGGAGGCGAGCTGCGGAACAGCGAAGGAGAAAAATTCATGGCCCGATATCATGTACGAGGCTCTCTCGCGCCGCGTGATGTTGTTGCCAGGGCGATAGACAATGAGATGAAGATCAGAGGTGACGACTTTGTTTATCTCGACTGTACTCACCTTAATGCTGAAGAGCTTAAATCACATTTTCCGCATATTTATGAGAAATGCCTCTCGGAGAATATTGACATCACCAGACAGATGATCCCCGTTGTTCCGGCGGCTCATTACTCTTGCGGGGGAGTCAGGGTGGACAAGGACGGGAGGAGCTCAATAGACCGTCTGTATGCTATCGGGGAAGTTTCGTCAACCGGCCTCCACGGAGCGAACAGGCTGGCATCCAATTCACTGATTGAGGCTGCTGTATTTGCCCACAGAGCTGCTGAAGATGCCCGCAAACGGGTAGGTGACCTGTCGTTTGAAGAGAATATACCCTTGTGGAACTACCATGGCACCACCAACCTTGAGGAGATGGTGCTTGTAACCCAGAACTACAAGGAAATGCAGATGATAATGAGCAACTACGTGGGTATTGTGAGATCAGACCTGCGCCTTGCAAGGGCAAAGACAAGACTCGAGATCATCTACCGGGAGACGGAAGACCTATACAAAAGGTCAACAATATCCAGAAAACTCATTGAACTGCGAAACCTTATTGCGGCCGGTTATCTGGTCATAAAAATGGCTAAAAACAGAAAGGAGAGCCTCGGTCTTCATTACTCAATTGACTACCCTGCCAGGCCGGGTTCAGAATTCTAAAAAATTATTGCTTCATGGAAGTGAACGACATCAATGACGTGCCAGTGCAGGAGGATAGTGCATTTATAACCGCACCTTTCAAAGGGAAGAATTCAGTCAAGAGATATTTGGCAGGGACAACCGCTCCGTTTCTTGCGTCTAACTTGATCGGAGCAATTCCACTTATGGTGGTGATGTTCACTTATGCAGGCGGTGTGATTCCTCAAAGAGGAGGGATGCCTGACTTTGAGGCAATGGGAATTAATCTCAATTTTGGTTTTCTCCTGACAGTTTTTCCGTTCATACTTGCGTTTTTTACTATTGTTTTGCTTGTCAAACCGCTTCATGAACGCACATTTAGCACGGTCATCAACGGTGGAAAACGAATACGCTGGGGAAGGATCTTCATTTCGGCCATTGTATGGACTTTACTGGGTGCTCTGGGACTTTTGTATTCCCTAAAGACCAATCCTGACAATTTTGCTCTTAACAATACTTCGGGCTCACTGATAGTTCTTGCCGTGCTGGCCCTGGTAACCATACCTTTTCAGGCAGGTTTTGAAGAACTGATCTTCAGAGGATATCTAATGCAGGGTTTTGCAGTTGCTTCCCGAAACAGATGGCTTCCCATTGTTGTGACATCAGTTCTTTTCGGACTGATGCACGGGCTAAACCCGGAAGTAAAGGAGTACGGCTTCCTGACAATGATTCCACAGTATGTCTTCTTCGGACTTGTCTTTGCAGTCCTGACAATGATGGACGACGGTATTGAGCTGGCTATTGGTGCTCATACAGCCAACAATGCATTTTTGTCGGTCTTTATTACAAACAAGGATTCGGCATTGCAGACTCCTGCCATGTATGAGCAGATGGAGATCCACCCATGGATGGATTTCAGGGATCTTGTGATCATGTCGCTGATCTTTATTTTAATAATGGCTGTTATTTACAGGTGGAAGGATGTCCGAAAACTGTACGCCAGGATACATATCCCGCAAAAGACAGAACCGGCGGCATATCAGATACCATAAATGCCTGTAGCATCATCACTGATGCACGCACCCCATTTCTCCCTTATCTCTTCAATAATCTGCCTTATTTCATCAATTTCAAGAGAGGTCAGTAATCTGAGACGTGTCTCTTTAAAATTTGGCAATCCCTTGAAATAGTTTGAGAGGTGCCGTCGCATCTCCAGTATTGCCGCCTTACCCTCTTTATGCTCCAGTGATTTGTCAAGATGAAGCAATGCAAGATCTGCTTTCTCATCAACGGTTGGTTCGTGCAGAATCCCGCCGGTGTCAAGATAATGGCGTATCTCCTTGAAAATCCAGGGTCTGCCGAAGGTGGCCCTGCCTATCATAATTCCGTCAACGCCGTATCTGTCAAACATTTTTTTTGCCACTTCGGGTCCGTTCACATCGCCGTTGCCGATAATGGGTATTTTCATTCTCGGGTTGTTCTTAACCTCTCCGATAAGTGTCCAGTCAGCCTCTCCACGGTACATCTGAGCCCTGGTCCGGCCGTGTATTGTAAGCCCGGCAATACCTGTATCCTGCAGACGTTCTGCAACCTCTACGATAATCTTACTGTTTTCATCCCACCCCAGTCTTGTCTTCACTGTAACGGGAATATTAACAGCCTTAACTATTGCGGATGTCATTTCAATCATCAGCGGGATGTTCTTAAGCATTCCTGCGCCGGCCCCGCGGACTGCAATTTTTCTCACCGGGCATCCGAAATTAATGTCAATAATATCAGGCTTTGCCTCACTGGCCATAACCGCAGCATCAACCATCGACTCTATGATATGTCCGTAAAGCTGTATGCCTATAGGTCTTTCATAATCGAACAGATCAAGCTTCTTGACACTGCTCTTACCATCACGGATGAGCCCGTCAGAGGAGATAAATTCGGTGAACATGAAGTCAGCTCCAAACATCTTACAGACATACCTGAATGAAGGATCAGTGATATCCTCCATGGGAGCAAGAAAGAGAGGCTGCTCTCTTAATATGGTGTTGCCAAGTTTCAAGGTCAGATTATTGGTGACTCTATTCTACTTCGAACAGGGTAGGTGACAGGTTTGTCTGCGTCGTCTCGCCCTTCCTGAAGACATATACCAGCCCGTATTTTTCAGCGCTGCCCCTTTTTTCTTCTTCGGTCAGGGATGAGAAGCTGGCTTCAATCTCGTTCCACAGGAAGGTGATCAATTCATCAGCTTCGCGGCGCAATTCGGAAGTACGGTTGACGCACTCCGCGGCTCGTCTGTTTATAGTTTTATAATGATTGCGTGTTTCCAGGAATTTCTCGTATCGGGCTTTGACCACTGCAATTGAAGGATTTGTAACCGGCATGTTCGCCTTCCTTATCCGGTATTCTTCCCCGTCGATAATCCTCTTCCCCCATGCGACAAGTTCGTTCTCGGTGGCCAGCGACGGTAACGCAGCATCTCCCGGGGCGATGCCGTAAAACGATCTGGTCTCCGCAGGCAGCTCGCCCCTGGTTATTGCCATATTCATGACCCTGAGAAAGTGAGTAATGTATATTCTGGCTTTTCGGGCCGTCTCCTGATTTGTCTTTACCTTTTCTGCCTGGTTGCCGAGTGTCTGACGCTGATGGCTGATAGCATTCTCAAAGACAGGAAGAAAGCCCTGCATCTTAACAAGGGTCTTCATGGAGAAGGCCAGTCTGAACGGGGGGATATCCTTGCTCATATCCAGAGCCTTTTTCATAGCCCGGAGACGTGCTGAATCAGTGTTTGGCAAGCGGCGGTACGGCATACATTATATTTTGAAGCAAATCATGATGCGAATGTAAACTATTTGCGCATTTGGAAGCACCCTTCGTACATAAAAATTGTTGATAACCTGAAAAATATCAACAGCACTTAGTAAATTAGTACAGTGAAATAATCCAAAAACAAAATAAAATGTTTGAACGCGCAATTTACATTAATCGCCGTAAGAAACTACAGTCCCTGATGAATGAGGGCATTGCTGTTTTTACCGGTAACGTCGAATCTCCGGCTAATTATCCCGATAACACATACCACTGGAGACAGGACAGTGATTTTCTTTATTTCTTCGGAATTGATTTGCCAGGGCTGACCGGCATGATTGATTTCAACTCAGGGGAGGACTGTATCTTCGGCAACGATTTTGATGTCGACGATATAGTGTGGATGGGGCCTCAGCCTTTAGTTGCTGACCTTGCCGCCAGTGTGGGAGTTGAGCACAGTATGCCTTTGTCAAAGTTGAATGATTACATTGAAAAGGCTCTCTCCGGAAAGAGAACCGTCCATTTCCTTCCGCCGTACAGAGCGGAGACAAAGATGACTCTGGGAGCCCTTCTCCGCGAAAACCCCTGCCAGATGAGAACCAAAGCCTCCGAGAAACTGATAAGAGCTGTGGTTTCAATGAGGTCTGTCAAGGAAGATGTTGAGATTGCCGAGATAGAGAAAGCAGAGGATGTGGCATGTGACATGGAGACCACTGCCATGCGCATGTGCAAGCCGGGAATGACTGAACGGGAGATATTCGGAACAATTGAAGGTATTGCGTGGGCAAAGGGCGGCGGACCAGCTTTCCCCACTATTCTGAGTGTTAACGGTCAGACCCTCCATAATCATCTGCATGTCAATGTTCTCAGGGAAGGAAGAATGATGGTTACAGACTGCGGTGCAGAATCATTGCTGCATTATGCATCTGACCTGACTCGTACCACTCCTGTCGGGGGTCACTTCTCACCAAGGCAGAAGGAGATTTACGAGATAGTCCTGAAGGCCAACACTGAATCGATCAAGATGGCCGGGCCTGGTATTTCAAACCGCGACCTGCATCTTAACGCCTGCCGTATAATTGCATCCGGTCTTAAAGATCTCGGGCTGATGAAAGGCGATATCGCCGAGGCTGTGAAGGAAGGCGCCCATGCACTCTTTATGCCGCACGGCCTGGGTCACATGATGGGACTGGATGTGCATGATATGGAAAGCCTGGGAGAAAATTATGTCGGATATAATGACGAGGTAAAACGAAGCACCCAGTTCGGACTCAGATCACTTCGTTTTGCGTTACCATACAAACCCGGACATGTTTTTACTGTCGAACCCGGGATTTACTTTATCCCTGAGCTGCTGGCCAAATGGAAGGCAGAAGGCATGTACACTCAGTTCATCAATTATGAAAAGGCTGAGAGCTGGCTTGGTTTCGGCGGAATCAGGATTGAAGACGACGTACTGATCACATCCACCGGATGCAGGATGCTCGGGAAGACGGCACCAAAGACGGTTGCAGAAATAGAAAGTACCTGCCTGGGGTAAGAATTATAACAAAATTGGTTGATAGTATCATGTAGCGATGCCCCGGCAGGGTGTCGCTACTGTGATATTTCAGAAAGCCTTGTAGTATTCCCGGTTGAGTCTGGCGATATTAAATAATTTAATTTTCTTCGGGCACTGTGCCTCGCACGCGCCTGTATTTGAGCAGTTGCCGAAGCCTTGTCTGTCCATTTCAGCTATCATCGCACGCACCCTTTCCTTAGCTTCAGGTTTTCCCTGGGGAAGGAGAGAGAATTGAGATATCTTGGCTGAGACGAACAGCATTGCCGAAGCGTTCTTGCACGCCGCCACACAGGCTCCGCAGCCTATGCAAATGGCCGAATCAAAAGCATTGTCGCTGTCCGACTTTCCGGACAAGTATGGAATTGGCCTCTGAAGCTGCACCCGCCGTGACGGAGATAAACCCTCCTGCCACCTGTATCCTGTCAAAGGCACTGCGGTCGACAATCAGGTCTTTTATCACCGGGAACGGTCTGGCTCTCCATGGCTCTATGACTATTGTCTCACCATCCCTGAAATACCTCATTGAGAGATGGCAGGTTGTCAGTCCGGGTACCGGACCGTGAGGCTGTCCGTTGATGAACATTCCGCAGCTTCCGCAGATCCCCTCGCGGCAGTCGTGATCAAAGGCCACCGGTTCTTTACCATCCTCTGCAAGCTTCTTGTTCAGGGAATCAAGCATTTCAAGAAACGACATGTCAGGTGAGACGCCGTCAAGATCATAGAATGTAAAAGCACCTTTCGCTTTTGCATTCTTCTGTTTCCATATCTTCAGTCTGAGCTTCATATACAGTATAATTGGGGTAGTTTATTTATAGCTTCTCTCCTTGAGTTCAACGAACTCGAATTTTAAAGGTTCCTTATTGAGCACAGGCTCATTATCACCGTTATATTCCCAGGCAGCGACGTATGAGTACTCTGCATCATTCCTCCTTGCCTCACCGTCATCAGTCTGGCTTTCCTCGCGGAAGTGGGCGCCACATGACTCTTTCCTGTTCAGTGCATCGGTAATCATCAGCTTTGCCAGCTCCAGGAAATCAGCCACCCTGCCGGCTTTTTCAAGCTCCTGGTTCAGCTCGGAACCTTCACCGGGCACGATAAGGTCACTCCAAAACTCTTTCCTGAGCTCCTCAACTAGATGCAACGCTTTCTTAAGTCCTTCCTCATTACGCCGCATACCGCAGTCGTCCCACATTATCTTACCGAGACGTTTGTGAAAGGTTGAAGCGGTCTGTTTTCCTTTTATGGAAAGGAGTTTGTCTATTCTTTCCCTGGCGCCTTTTTCTGCTTCCTCAAATTCCGGACTTGTGGTTGGTATTCTGGGAGTTCTGATCTCTCCTGACAGGTAACCGCTTATGGTTACAGGAAGGATGAAATATCCGTCGCCGGCAGCCTGCATCAGGGAACTGGCTCCCAGCCTGTTTGCTCCGTGATCGGAGAAGTTGGCCTCGCCGATGGCGTAGAGGCCGGGAACAGTGGTCATCAGTTCGTAGTCAACCCACAGTCCGCCCATTGTATAATGACCGGCAGGGTAGATCTGCATTGGTTCTTCATACGGGTCGAGGGCTGTAATGTCCCTGTACATTTCGAACAGGTTGCCGTACTTGTTTTCTATCGCCTTTTTACCCTGTTTTTTTATTGCATCGCGGAAGTCAAGGTTGACTGCAAGACCGGTCTTTCCGACGCCGTATCCGGCGTCACACCTCTCCTTGGCTGCCCTTGAGGCAACGTCACGCGGTACCAGGTTGCCAAAGGTCGGATAACGGCGTTCAAGATAATAATCTCTCTCCTCTTCCGGTATGTCGTTGGCAGGTCGTTTGTCGCCCTTGTTTTTAGGCACCCAGATCCGCCCGTCGTTACGCAGTGACTCTGACATCAGGGTAAGTTTGCTTTGGAATTCATTCAGCTGCGGTATGCTGGTAGGGTGTATCTGAACAAAGCTGGGATTTGCAAAGGCGGCCCCCTTCTTATAGGCTTTCCAGGCAGCGGAGGCGTTGGAGTTGACGGCCAGCGTGGAGAGGTAATAGACTGTGCCGTATCCGCCGGTGGCAAGAACGACAGCATGCGCAGAATGCCTTTCTATCTCACCTGTAATCAGATTTCGTACTATTATACCTCGTGCTTTACCGTCGATGACAACAATGTCAAGCATATCCCTGCGTGGATACATTGTAACCGTACCGGCTTTGATCTGCCTGTTAAGTGATGAATATGCGCCAAGAAGGCACTGCTGCCCTGTCTGCCCTTTTGCATAAAAGGTGCGTGATACCTGTACGCCGCCAAAAGAACGCGTATCAAGTGAACCGCCGTATTCCCTTGCGAATGGAACACCGAGAGCCGTATAGTGGTCAATGACCTGGTTGCTGACCTCAGCGATGCGATAGACATTTGCTTCGCGCGCCCTGAAGTCCCCGCCCTTTATCATGTCATAAAAGAGACGGTACGTACTGTCACCGTCGTTCTTGTAATTCTTAGCCGCGTTGATGCCTCCCTGTGCCGCAACCGAATGTGCCCGGCGCGGAGAGTCCTGGTAACAGAATACCTTGACGTTGTATCCAAGCTCACCCAGCGAAGATGCCGCTCCGGCACCCGACAGTCCTGTACCGATGATTATGATGTCAAGCTTTTTTTTGTTTGCCGGATTAACCAGCTTTGAGCCGGATTTGTACCTTGTCCACTTCTGTTCAAGCGGACCTTCCGGTATTTTTGCGTTCAGGGTTATCATTACGTTTCGGTTCTTCAGGTTATTTTAACTGCCAGATTACAAGAGGTATTACCGCAAAGCCAAGCGGCAGGACAATAGCATATATCAGCGATATGGCCTTTATGACAGGCGTCCAGAATTCATTTGCCAGCCCCAGGGTCTGAAAAGCTGATTGCAGGGCATGATAAAGATGGAAACCAAGCAGGATAAAGCAAACCCAGTAAAGGATTACGTATCCCGGAATACTGAAAAGCTGATAAGCCACAGAATGAAAATCTTCCGGGTTACCATCAACCAGTCCAATCTTCATGAAATAGAAATTGAAGAAATGTATGACCAGAAAGATCAGCACGGACCCTCCGGTCCAGAACACAAACCTTGAGAATGCCGAGGTTTTTGATTTGTTTCTGACCGCGTATCTTACCGGCCTTGAAAGCCAGTTCTGTATCTGCAGGAATATCCCGTAAGCAATATGCACTAAAATTGTAAGTAACAGAAAGATCTCTATCACCTTGACAAGCGGGAAGGTAGCCATAAAGAGAGCGGCTTTGTTGAAAGGCTCCGGGTCATTTTTTAGTAACAGCAGATTAATACCCAGGTGAACCGGAAGGAAAAGGAGCAGGAACAGTCCGGCAAGGGCCATCACGAATTTCTTGGTGACAGCTGAAAATAATATCTTGTTCATCGGCCTAGTACTTTTGAGTTCAGAGTTAATTTGAAAGATCAGTATAAATCCTTTCTTCAATGTAAATTTATAAAGTTTCTTTGCCTAAACAAATTAATATGAACAGATCAATACAGTTTGAAGGCATTACTGTCAGGTACAGTGTCGAAGGAAAGGGGAAGCCTGTGGTACTGTTGCATGGTTACCTTTTATCGGGAGATGCGTGGAGGCCCCTGTCAGACTTGCTAACTGCAACATTCAGGGTAATCTCGATGGACCTACCGGGACACGGCAGTTCGGGTGTGGCCGGAGATACGCATACCATGGAGTTTATTGCAGAGACGGTGATGGCTGTTATGAATGATGCAGGCGAAAAAAAGGTTTTGCTTGCCGGTCATTCAATGGGCGGGTATGCTGCATTGGCTTTTGCGGAAAAATATCCGGATATGTTAGCCGGGTATGTGCTGTTCCACTCACATCCTTATGCTGATACACCGGAGGGCATATTAAAGAGGAAGAGAGAGATAGAGGTCGTCATTGCAGGCAAAAAGAATATAATGTATCCAGCCAATATATCGATGATGTTTGCTGAACGTAACCTGAAGGTTATGCAGTCAGAGCTGGCTCAGCTTAGAAAACTGGCTTCCGGTAACCCTGCCGAAGGAATAGTTGCATTACTTAACGGCATGATGGTGAGGCCCCGGAGAACTTCCGTAATAGAAAAAGGGGAGGTGCCGTTACTGTGGATACTGGGCAGGGATGACCGCTACTTCAGCCCGGAGGCAGCCATGAGGAGTATAAGAATTCCGGACAATGCTCAGGTTGTCATACTCGAAAAATCAGGACATCTCGGGTTTATTGAAGAACCAGGGCCATCGGCTGAGCTTATCAGCGCATTTGCCCGGAAACTCAACTGGAAACCGGAAACACACAAAAAGTAATAATAAATCTCCCAGATCAGTTAGTCTCGATATAATTCAGGGCATCCTGCAGGGTCTTGTCTATTTTCTCCCATAAGGGATAGAACCCCTTGTTGTCAATCATATTCCTGGCAATGTAGGCCTTCAGCTGAATGTAAATTATATTCTCCGAGATTTTAATCTGTTCACTGTTGGGCTCAACCCCGTTGTCTTTAGCGTACCTGATGAACTTATCCATGAGATCCTGTCCTGAAAGCCATTGGTCGAGCGACTTCAGATCATGATATTTTTTCATTGTCTCACGATTGTCTTCAGTGAATTTAAGTGCATATCTGTATAGCAACCCGGAATTCCTGATTGCCATAAAATACTCTGATATGCCGGTGGTGTCGATAGGAATAAATATATCCGGTGTAATTCCGCCCCCGCCATAGACGATCTTTCCTCCGGGAGTTGTAAAACGGAGTGTGTCAGTAACACGAATCGAATCGGCATCCTGGAATTCGCCGTGAATGTACCTGTTGCCAAGGTCTTCGTAATACTTGTCTACACCCTCGTTATAAGGCTTTTGTATTGATCTGCCGGTAGGGGTATAGTAACGTGCTATTGTGAGTCTCATTCCTGAACCGTCACGGAAGGTCACCGGTTCCTGCACGAGGCCTTTGCCAAATGAACGGCGGCCTATAATCGTGCCACGGTCATTATCCTGCACGGCGCCCGCGAGTATCTCGCTGGCGGAGGCGCTCCATTCGTCAATCAGGATGACCAGCTCGCCCTTTTCAAACCCGCCATTCGATGTAGCCCTCACGTCCTCCCTGGGTTTTGCCTTACCCATGGTGAAGACTATCAGCTCTCCTTCCGGCAGGAACTCGTCAGCGATCATCGTCGCTGCATCCATCACCCCGCCGGAGTTACCTCTGAGGTCAAGAATAAGTTTTTTCATGCCCTGGTTTTTCAGCTCATTCAGGCCTTTCTTAAACTCATCATGAGTGGTCAGGGCAAAGTTTGAGATCTTGATATACCCGACATCATCAGACATCATGTATGATACGTCAATACTGTAGATCGGGATTTTATCACGAACAATGGCGAAGGGCAGTAATGAATCCGTTCCCTTCCTTTCGATCTTCAGATCTACCTTTGTACCGCGCGGGCCTTTGAGCATTTTTACTACGTCCTCATCAGGAATACTCTTCCCGGCAACAAGTGAGTCACCAACAAAGATGATCTTGTCTCCTGCCATGATGCCGGCTTTCTCTGAGGGACCTCCGGATATGGTGCTGATTATCTGGACCGTATCAGTAAGCATCTGGAATGTGACGCCTATACCGTCGAAGTTACCCTGCAGGGGTTCATTTGCCTGCGCCAAGTCCCGTGCCGGGATATAAACCGAATGCGGATCAAGCTTGCGCAGCATCACCGGAACGGCTTCCTCAATAAGCGCGTTGCGGTCAACGGTGTCAACATAATCAGATTCGATAATATCGAGTATACGGCTGAGTTTATCGTTCGATGGAGGGAAGTTGGTATAAAGTCCGTTCTGAGGGTGGGGCATATAAAACCCGACCAGAATTCCGATGGCTAATGCTACTGCTATAATAAGCGGAAGGTATGCTCTGTTATATTTCATTTTTCTTTTCTTCTATGTCGATATAAACAAGCTCGATGCCTGCACGTTTGAGGAGTTCGATACCGTCAAGGTTACGGTACTGGTTGCTGTATACAACGCGCCTGATACCAGATTGGATGATAAGCTTGGCGCACTCCATGCAGGGTGAATCCGTAATGTAGAGGGTCGAGTTCTCGCTTGAATTGTTTGATCTTGCAACCTTGGTGATGGCATTGGCTTCAGCATGCAGAACGTATGGCTTGGTCACATTGTTTTCATCCTCGCATACATTTTCAAAACCTGAGGGTGTCCCGTTATAGCCGTCAGAGATGATCATCTTGTCTTTCACTATAAGAGCACCCACACGTCTTCTCTGGCAATAGGAGTTCTCAGACCATACCCCTGCCATGCGCAGGTAGCGTCTGTCAAACTGTGCCTGTTTTTCACCGTAAGGGTGTACGGCATCCTTCTTCGTCATCCTAATTCAATTCGAGCGACAAACTTAATCGTTTTTGCAGCCAATTCAAAGAAACTCAAAGGGCACTTAAGTCTGTTGCTTAAGTGCCCTTCGAAAAACTGCTGAAATCTGCCGGCGACTATTTGTTGCTGTTTTTCCAGGTGTAGGCGTGCGGCCACTCGCTGGTATTGGTGCTTACTGATGTGTGACAGATAAAGCATCCGTTCATTGTCTCGGGGTTACTCCCGCCATGCATCCCGGCATATTCACCCATATCACTCACACCTCTTGAGCTGTCGTGGCATGTGCCGCAACTGCCAAGTGTTTTAGGGGAGGTGCTGTAAGACTGGTACTGCATTGCCTGGTAATTATCAACATCTTTTGATGAGGGGACCATTGCATGAGGACTGCCATGACAAGATGAACACATCATGTTTCCATGACCTGTTGATTCTCTGTAAAGGGCTGATGTTGAGCCCACACCTGTTACACTGATGTGGCAGTTGGAGCATGATGGTTCATTAACCCAGGGCACCCTGGTGCTGGTTGATGATGCTACCTGAGCCATCGTACCGTGGCAGGTGATGCAGTTACCGTCAGCTGCCGTGTGCTTTATGCTTCGGTTACATTTTGTTGTCAGGCCGGGGTGGCAGTCATAGCACGTTGCTCCCTTGTCTGCATGGAAGCCATGAATGGCTTCTGAAAGATATTTGCCGGAAGATCCCCTTCCGGACATTCCCAAAGCCTCCGAACCATGACAGTCTGCACAGAGAACAGGTTTTGACTGCATAAGTGATGTACCTACCTTATCGTCATGTTTGGAAAGAACATCGTTGAATGGATCCGTACCATGACACTTCGCACAGTTGATCTCATCAGAAGTTGGTACCGTGGCCCTTGTCGTTGCGACAGTATGTCCGGAACCGTCTTTTACCGTAATCTCTGCCACCTGTAAAGGATCCCATATACCCTGGTCATTGACAGGAACGATGGGTATTCCGGTAGCTTCAAAATGCCCTGAGGTTGCAGCCATCGTTCCGCTGAGCCCGTTGCCAGTGAGCCCTATGTCATGTTGCAGCGAGGGCAGACCAAACAAAGCGGTGACATTATCCCAGAAACCTCCGTACTGACGCTTGCCGTACGATGAAGTGTTCCCAATTATTTTGTATTCCACGGTAACTCCGCTGGTTGTTATAACAGGCGGATTTCCTCTTTTAACAACCTGTGCCAGAACTGTATTGTACGGAGGGAGAATCACGGCTTGGTCATAAGTCGGATTGAGACAGTGCATCCCAAGAGAGTTCGATGCAAAAACTACGTACTCGCTTGAAGCGAATGAGGGATTGTCATTTTGCTTGTTACATCCAGTTAAAATAAGAATGAAAACCACAGTCAAAATGCTGGTTGTCAGTCTAAAATCAGATAATAACAGTTTTTTCATATCAGTCAGTTTTAAACAAATATTTCGCCTTTAAGAAATAAAACAGCCCGTCCCGCAATAAGGGTACGGTCGCCATTAAGGGTACATTCGAGATATCCTCCCCGTTCAGACAACTGTCTGGCTGTCATTGATTTTTTACCAAGCCTGGCAGACCAGAAGGGAGTAAGGGTAGTATGTGCAGACCCTGTGACAGGATCTTCATCTATACCGGCCTGCGGTGCAAAGAATCTTGAGACAAAATCGACATCTGACCCGGGGGCAGTAACTATTATACCCCGGCCATCAGCCCTGGCCAGTTTTCTGAAATCAGGTCTGATGGCAAGTATCTCTGCCTCGCTGCCGAAAAGAAGAAGGTAATCACTTCTTCCCGTGAAGCATTCCAGGGGTTCAGAGCCAAGACTCTCTTTTATTATGGAGGGAAGCTGGCATTTGTTCAGTTTATCGGTCGGGAAGTCCAGTTCGAGCTTTTCTTCCTTCAGTGAAACATATAATTTACCGCTGCGGGGTGAATTAAATGTCACGTTTTGTGTTTCTGGCTTCAGGTGTTTCAGGACAACAAAAGCCGAGGCAAGGGTTGCGTGGCCGCACAGGTCGACTTCCACCAGGGGAGTAAACCATCTGATTTGAAAATCATCACCTTCAGGCATTATGAAAGCGGTCTCTGCGAGATTGTTCTCGGCGGCTATCTTCTGCATCAGATCATCAGGCAGCGGATCAGCAAGAACGCATACTGCCGCCGGATTGCCGGTGAAAGGACCGAAGGTAAATGCATCTACCTGATAACAAGGGATGATTCCCATATTTAATTAAATATCCTTTTAAAGTTAAAGTATTTTAGTTTAAGCCCGTACAGGAATGATAATAAAAATTCCGGAAGTATTTAACTTAGAGGCATGATTGAGATTTCTGATACAGGAAGGGGCACCTCGATATATACGCTCACGCCCGCCAGATGCAATATTTATGTCGTCAGCCGCCATAGCAGGATCATACTTGTTGACACAGGTATATTCTTTGACAGGAGCAGGATAGAACATGCCCTGGCCAGAAAGGGAATTGTTCCCGAGGCGATAGTGCTCACGCATACTCATTTTGACCATGCCGGCAATGCAGCATGGCTTGCAGGGGAATATGGTGCTGAGGTGATAGTGCAGGAAGCAGAAAGTGCTTCACTGGCACATGGCGATACACCGATACCTTCAGGCACTTATGCCCTCACAAAGGGGATCGTCAGCATAGGGAAGAAGATAGCGCCAGCCTTTAAATACGATCCATGCAGGGCTGATCACACTTTCGCTGACACCTTTGACCTCAACCGCTTTGGGATAAACGGTTATGTTCTTCATACTCCGGGCCATTCACCGGGAGGCGCAACAACCATCATAGATGATTTAATAGCCATCGCCGGAGATTCAATTATAGGCACCATGCCTGGCAGTCCGTTCCCGCCTTTTGCCGATGACGTTGATGAGCTTATGAGAAGCTGGAAGAAACTGCTGGATACAGGTTGTCAGACCTTCCTTCCGGGACACGGCAAACCAATCAGCAGGGAGCAATTGGAGGCCGAATATGGCAAAAGGTCATTAAATCACACACCGGGTAATATCAACTCTTCGGCTTCAGTATAACCCCGATTTTCTTCCTGCCATCGATTTTAATGACCAGCGGTTCCGAAAATCTTATATGCCTTAAATGCTGATCTTCGAAAAAGGTGTCAGCAGCGGATAAAAAACCAAAATCGGTATAACCATCACCAATAGAGGGGTTAATTGTAAAGTAGCCAACCCTGAATGCTGTCAGGTTCTGGAAAAAGTGAGTTCCCTGGCTCGGATCGACACGGTAATTATCTAGTCCTGATTCAATTATTACCCTGGCGGCAGAAATTTGCGGCCACTTGACAGGTATTCCGAGCCACGGATCACTTGAACCCCATCTGCCGGGTCCGATCAATATATAATTCTTCCCCTCTTTTAAAAACCCGTCATTTATTTCATTGAGCTTAGCTGCAATTTCCTGGTTTTTTGCTGCAGTGAAGTTTTCAGTTTTAACATATATCAGGTCACATATCCCGTTAATAGTTCCGTTTCCCAGGGCTGAGTTTGAAAGAATGATTGTATCCGAAAGAGGAATCTCTTCCAGTTTATCTTTGATTCTTTCAGTATTTTCGACAATTGGTCTGATTTGCAGGAGCTTAAATGAAACCGGCTTTTTTCTTTCCGGATCAATGTTAACAGCAAATTCAATTTCAACAGGGTTGTTCAGCTGTTGTTGTCCGATTTCAAGGATAGTTTTCAAAATTTCATCCAGGGGGAACAGGTCATACTTCAGCACATTGGCAAATGTTATTATTCTTTCGCCGGCATCACTTATATCATCTCTGATAATATCATTCTGGTAGTCGTAGGTGGAAGCCACAAACTTCAGCGAACCATCTTTTTCAGCATCACTAATTCGCAGTTTAAGGAGATTTACAGTATCATCGGTACTGGGGACAAAACTGGCCGGGTCAAGATCGAGGGCATAAAATTCATGCTGGGTTTCACGCAAGGCCATTTTAGTGTCTGACAGCTGCAAAACCTTACGTGGGTATTTTGGTGAAAATCTGAGAGCCATTCCACCGTCGACAATATATTTACCCAAACCAAAAGCGAGGCTGACAAATCCGTCTTCTGATTTTTCAGGTTCGATGGGATAAAAATTAATTGATCTTGCCACACCTGAAATAGTTGGATAGAACCGGTTTCCATATTTCTGTCCGCAAACCTCCTGCAGAACGATGCCCATTTTTTCTTCTTCTATCAGGTTTGCAGTAGCTGTCATATAGTCTTTACTGCCCTTGAAGAATACCGATGCATACACACTTTTTATCCCGATACTCAGCAGTTCCAGCATCGTCACATCGTCTTCAGCTTTGGGAATCATGTATGTGGAATAAATTCCCGCAAATGGCTGAAAATGTGAATCTTCAAGTAAGCTCGATGACCGCACTGCCACCGGGCCATTTATTTTTGAAATGAAGACATATAAATCCTTATGAATTCTTGCCGGCAGTTTCGCTCTCACGAAAGCGTCAAGAATTTTCAAGTCACTCTGATGCGATAAACCTATTTCATAAAGATTGTTTTGAGAAATGAATTCATCAAAGACATCAGTACTGAGCACTACTGTTCGCGGTATTGAAACTACCGTATCTTCAAAACTTTCAAAATACTGGTTTTGCTTGATTATGCTATCCAGAAAAGCCAGGCCACGTGCTTTCCCCCCGATTGATCCATCGCCTATTTTTGTAAATGTCAGGTATTCATCAAAGTGTTCCCGGTAAAACTCGGCAATAACACCGTGCCCTTTGTTAAGTCTGAAATTGGCAATGGCATCGAAAATAAAACGGCGCGCCTGGTCGATGCTGTCAAAGTCATCAAGGCTGATTTTCCTTAAGAATTCAGCAAGTGAAAACAAAGCGCGCGCATAAAGCCATTTGGATAAATGATTTCTTGATAAGTGGTAACGAAGCGAATCATCAGGAATTTCAAACAGCCTGCGCTGAAAATTCTGCAGATCTGAAACCCTCGCGATTTCCATTCCTGTTTCAGGATCAGTAAAAACAAAATCGCCAAAAGAGAAATAACTTTTCATATAGGCTTTTAACTCCGCCGCAAGAGACCTGGAGTTTTTGTTTAAAAAGCCGTTTCCGTATTCTTTTGCCAGTTTTTCATTTTCAGGGTCTGCAGATTGAACTAAGACAGGAATGTTAGGGTCATGTTCTTTTATCTGCTTAAAAAAATCTTCAATGGTGCTTTTCCATTCAGGTTCATCAGGGCTTATGTCTACATCGGTAATTACACCCAGGAGCTGTGATTTGTGTTTTTCGAATAATTTCAGTCCTTCAGAATAACTTGTAGCGAGCAGAATTTTAGGCCTTCCCCGCATCTGCATCATTTTCTGATGCTCGTTTAGTCCCTCAATCATATAATCCCTCGACTGTTCAAGGATTATTTTGTACAGATGCCGTATATAAATCGTAGCCGATTTAACCGAGTTTTCAATTAATAATATCGATTGTACTCCCTCGTGTTTATTATCCTCCTCTGCGTTTAATTTATCTTCAATCAGGTTAATGACCGGGAAAAGGATATTTGTGCTTCCCAGCCAATTGAAAACATAATCAATGCATGATAAATCCTCGTTTTTTAACCTGAGGGAGCTTTCCTTTGAATCCGGTGCAAGGATTACAATGGGTTTTTCGGGATAAAGCTTCTTAATATTCAATGAAAGTTCAAAAGGATCCAGATCGCTGATACTTAGCATATTAATAATCAGATCGATCTGTCTTCTGCTCAGCAGTTCCATCGCCTCTGATGCAGAAGCGACATGAATAAACTGCGGAGGGTAACGTATATTGAATGAGACATAATCATTGAATATTTTTTCATCAATTTTCCCGTCTTCTTCCAGAATAAATGCATCGTATTTGCTGCAGATCAATAAGACATACTGAATTCTCTTATGCATCAGCAGCTCAAAGGAAGGCTCCCTGAAGGTATTTTTTCTGAGGTTATCCATCATTGATTAGCCTAGACCAATCCCTGGGCCAGCATTGCCTCGGCGACTTTAACAAATCCGCCTATGTTGGCTCCGTTAACGTAATTAATATATTTATCTTTTTCTATCCCGTATTTCACACAGGTGGCATGTATATCCTTCATTATCTGATGCAAGCGGGCATCAACTTCCTGGCTTGTCCATGACAGGCGCATTGAATTCTGACTCATTTCCAGACCGGAAGTGGCTACACCGCCTGCATTGGCGGCTTTACCGGGGCCATACAGGATCCTGCTCTTAAGAAATATCTCGACTGCATCAGGAACTGACGGCATATTGGAGCCTTCAGAGACCACGAAACAGCCATTCTTGATCAGCAATGCAGCATCAGCACCTGATATTTCATTCTGAGTAGCTGAAGGCAAAGCAACCTGGCAGGGAACTTCCCATGGTGCCGGCTTTCCGTCTACATATTTGCACTTGTATTTATCAGCATATTCCTTTATACGGCCTCTTTTTACATTTTTCAGATTCATTACGTAGGCAAGCTTTTCCTCATTTATTCCATCAGGATCATAGATATAGCCATTTGAGTCTGACATTGTAACCACTTTGCCACCCATTTGAATTGCTTTTTCAGTTGCATACTGTGCCACGTTTCCCGATCCGGAGACAGTACAGACCTTATTTCTCAGGCTGTCACCTCTTGTATTGAGCATTTCCTCAGCAAAATAGACCTGTCCATATCCTGTTGCCTGCGGGCGGATAAGACTTCCTCCCCATTCCAGCCCTTTTCCGGTCAGTACACCTGTGAATTCATTTCTGAGTCTTTTATACTGGCCAAACATAAAGCCAATTTCCCTGCTACCCACGCCGATATCACCGGCAGGCACATCAGTATCTGCCCCGATATGCCTGAAGAGTTCACTCATGAACGACTGGCAGAAACGCATTACTTCATTGTCAGTTTTTCCTTTGGGGTCGAAATCCGATCCTCCCTTTCCACCACCCATGGGAAGGGTCGTCAGGCTATTTTTGAAGACCTGCTCAAAAGCAAGGAACTTAAGGATACCCAAATTCACGGTAGGATGGAATCGCAGACCACCTTTATACGGTCCGATAGCACTGTTCATTTCAATTCTGTAGCCCCTGTTGATCTGAATTTCACCTTTGTCATCCATCCATGGGACCCTGAAGATTATTACCCTTTCAGGTTCGGCTATTCTTTCCAGAATTTTGGGGTACTTGTATTTCGGGTTCTCTTCAATATACGGCATAATAGATTCCGTTACTTCTTTTACTGCCTGGTGAAATTCAATCTCACCTGGATTTTTGGCGATGATTTTCGCCATGAATTCTTCAACTGCTTTGGACATGGTTTTTGATTTTTTTAAGGAGGGTTTCGTGATAATTAACAAATTTATATAATTAAAATCCTTGACACTATAACTTTCAGACAAAAATTAATCGGGATATTTTTATAACTTTCATATTATTTTAATTCAGGGTATAAATTTTATGAAGCGGATGAACGGGTTATTATTCAGATAGTTACCGTTCGGATTTTAGTATTTCTTGACCTTACGACACGATGGAAGATATATCGCATTGGCAAAAGGAAATGCAGAAACTTCTGGCTGAAAAAATCCAAAGCCAGAAAGGCTTGTCGATTATTTACCTGATAAACAAGATAATCAGCAGGAGGGAGTCGGTCGAAAATACGCTTTATGAAATAGTAAAGGAGATACCCAAAGGATGGCAATACTCAGAATATGCTTATGCCCGTATAAAATATGACGGCCAGGAATACCGGCCTGAGAATTTCAAGGAATCGCGATGGATTCAAAAACAAATATTTGAAACGTATGATAAAAGATGGGGCGCCGTTGATGTTTTCTATTCAAAACAGTTCCCTAAGGCTGATGAGGGTCCTTTTTTACACGAGGAGAGGCAATTGCTTGAAAACATAGCCACGATTGTTTGTAACTACTTAAACTCACAACAGGCTCTAAGTCAATCAGATGTTGTTGAAGAAGATACCGGAATCAAACTGGAGCGCTCACGGATAACCAGCGAAGAAAAAAACATTGATGACACTCTTTTGCAGATTTGCAGGAATATGCCAAAATCATGGCAGTATCCTGAATATTCTGTTGCAAGGATCATTTATGACGGGAAAGAATACCTGAGTTCAGATAAAAATTTCGAAACATACCTGTGGAGCTTAAAAGAGGATTTTACGACAATTGACAGTAAATCAGGTACGATTGAATTCTATTACCTGAACGGTTTTCCGGTCATCAATAAGGAGGTTTATCTGAAGTCTGAGGAGGAACTTCTGGGTAACATGGCAAACCTGATTGCCGGCTTTTTAAACATAATCAAAGGCAATGAAATAAGGTATCCTTCTGATAAGGAGGGCGCAAAAAGCAGTGAGATAAACGAACCCAACAGGATATTTGCGTGTATTAATGAGATATCGAAGATACTGAGAAACGGGCTTTCGATAGATACCACACTGACCGGGATAATTGAGGTTATTCCGCAGGCATTCCGGTCTCCCGAGCACATTGCTTCGCGCATTAAATACGATGATCAGGAATTCTTGTCATCCGGGTTTATTGAGACACTCTGGGTATTGAAAGTTTTTTTCAAGACCATTTCAGGAAAAAGGGGTTGGATTCAGGTGTTTTATTCAGGTTTTGATGCGGAAACTGATGAACAACCGTTCCTGGAAGAGGAGAAACAGTTTGTTGAAACTCTCGCACTGTTAATATCAGGCTTTATTAATGTTATCTACGGGCTTGACAGGGTCATTGCCACTGAAAAAGGATTAAAGAAAATCATGTACGAAAAGACAGAACGTCTGAAAGAGTTGTCGTGCATCAATCAAACCACGTCAATTCTTCAGGCTGAAAAATCTGTCGAAAATGCATTGAAACAAATTGTTTACATAATCCCTGACGCCTGGCAATATCCGGAATACACGGTTGCGCGTATCAGCTATGACAGTCAGGAATACATGTCACCAAATTTTAAATCCACCAAGTGGAGGCAACGGCAGCCTTTCCTCACAATCGATGACAAGGTTGGTGAAATAGAGGTTTTCTATACTAAAGAGTTTCCCGACATAGACGAAGGTCCGTTTATGAAGGAGGAAAGAGATCTGATAAATAATATTTCAACCCTGATCTGCAATTATTTAAACACCCTGCAGGGTGAGGTTGCCATAAAGAAATACAGGGATGATGAAGAGCTCAAGCAAAAATTCCAGGCAGCCAGGGATTTTCTGTTAAACAAGCGAAAACTCCTCCAGAATTTCCTCGAGAAGAACAACTATGATCGTGATGTATTCCATGATCTGATGAAGTTTAAGGTAAAGGAGATATTGATTATTTCAAATCTTTATGACGCCTATAGCCTTGAACGTGAAGGCAAATTTTCCGATTATATCCTGGGGGTTTATTACCAGCTGAATTTAACTTCCATACCCAGAATCACAGGTGTGGGGTCATTTGAAGAAGCCTTTGAAAAGCTCTATTCCAAGCATTTCGACCTGATTATTATCATGGTGGGCATTGATAAGAAGGGGCCGATGGAAATTGCACAAAAACTGAAATCACTGTACAAATACATTCCCATTTATTTACTTCTCAATAACAATCAATTCATACATTTCTTTCAGACCGAACAGAAGAAAACACATCTTATCGACAATGTTTTTGTCTGGAATGGCGATTCGAGGATATTTTTTGCAATGGTCAAACAACTGGAGGACCACGTCAACGTTGAGAACGACACCAAGGTAGGTTACAGTCGTATCATTCTGATTGTTGAAGACTCGGCAAAATATTATTCGCGTTACATTCCACTGCTCTATCACAGTGTGATGGAACAGACCAGGCGTATTATTGAAGACGTCAGCTCCATGGATGAATTGTATAAGCTGCTTCGTCTGCGGGTTCGTCCCAAGATCCTGATGGCAACAAATTATGAAGAGGCAATCGACATTTTCGACAAATACAAGGAATTCTTCCTTTGTTTAATATCTGATGTGAAATTTCAAAAAGAGGGACAATTCGATGAAAACGCGGGGTTTGAGCTGGTTAAATTCATCAAGTCTGAAATTCCCGACCTGCCGACCATAATACAATCGTCAGACAAGGCAAATGAAAAGAAAGCAAAAGAATTAAACTGTGTATTTATTTACAAGGATTCAGACACACTCGCCCAGGATATAAAATACTTCATCAGCTACAATCTCGGATTTGGTGATTTTATCTACAAGGACGGAGCCGGAGAAACAATCGGCACCGCCAAGAACATGAATGAATTTGAGGAACAGCTTCAATCCATTCCGATTGAAACACTGTTATACCACGCGAAGAAGAATCATTTTTCATTATGGCTTACTGCCAGGGGTGAGATCCAGCTTGCCAGGGAAATTGCACCAAAGAAAATAAGCGATTTCAGGGATGCCGAAAGCCTGAGGGATTACCTTATAAATGTTGTAAAGAAGCTTAAATACGAGAAGAACAAAGGCAAAATTGTTGAGTTTGATGAGACGTTGATCCTTGAAGAAAGCAATATAATCCTGCTGTCAACAGGTGCGCTCGGGGGGAAAGGACGGGGCCTGGCGTTTATACACACCCTGATTTATAATTTTGACATATCAAATTATGTCCAGGGGATTAACATCAAAGCACCACGTACATTCATAATAGGCACCGATGAATTTGAGGGTTTCCTCGATAACAACAACCTTAGGGATAAAATTTATACAGAAACCAGTTACGAAACAATCAAGCGGCTGTTTATTGAAGGGAAGCTTTCTTCCGCTTTGGAAACGAAATTGAGGATTATACTTGAGAAAATAACCAAACCGCTGGCCGTTCGTTCCTCAGGACTATTTGAGGATTCCCTGATGCAGCCTTTTGCGGGTATTTTTGAAACCTATCTCCTGCCAAATATCAATGAAGATATTGAAATCCGGTTAACACAACTTATGGATGCAATCAAGCTTGTATATGCATCCATATATTCTGATACAGCCCGGGGTTATATCAATGCCATTAATTACAAGATTGAAGAAGAAAAGATGGCTGTTATAATTCAGGAAGTTGTAGGTGAGCAATATGAAAATACTTATTATCCTCATATCAGCGGAGTAAGCCAGTCATATAATTATTATCCTTACAGCTATATGCAGCCCGAAGACGGGTTTGCTGTCATCGGGGTGGGTCTGGGGATTTACGTGGTTGAAGGCGAAAAGGCCTTCAGGTTTTCTCCGAAATATCCGAACCTTGAAATAAACACTCCAAAGGATCAGTATCTGAATTCACAGATTGAGCTTTTAGCTGTTGACCTCGATAAGAAGGAATTCAATCTCCTCGAGGGAGATACCGCCGGACTGGTGCGGTTAAGCATAGAGGATGCTGAGAGGCACGGAGTGATTAAACACTGTGCGTCAGTTTATTCCGCCGAGAATAAAACAGTTTACCCGGGAACCGACAAGGCAGGACCAAGGATTATCAATTTTGCTGATATCCTGAAATACCGGTACATACCTCTGGCTGAAACGCTGGTGGAGATCCTGGATATTGTAAAGGAAGCGCTTGGCACTCCGGTTGAAATTGAGTTTGCTATCGATCTGACCAGGGATAGTAAAAATAAAGCTTCGTTTTACCTGTTGCAGATCAAACCCATTATAGGTGCATCGCTTGACTATGATGTCAATATGGATGAGATAGACAAGACGCATATCATGCTTTTTGCGGAAAAAAGTATGGGCAATGGGATGATAAACAATATCCGTGATGTGATTTTTGTCAACCGGGACGATTTTGACAAAACCAAAACCCTTGAAATTGCTGCTGAGGTAGCCTCTTTTAACGAAGAGATGATCAGGAGCGGTACACAGTATATTTTGTTGGGGCCGGGGCGCTGGGGAACTGTCGACCGGTGGATCGGGATTCCGGTAACATGGCCTCAGATATGCAATGCCAAGGTTATTATCGAAACCAGTCTTGATGATTTTCCGCTCGATGCCTCGTCAGGTTCGCACTTCTTCCACAATGTAACATCAATGAACGTCGGATATTTCTCTGTTCAGCATAATCAAAAGAACTCCGTATTAGACTGGGACATACTTAAGAAGCAGAAAATCGTTAAACAAAGGAAGTATGTCACTCATGTCCGGTTTGAAAACAACCTGACTGTCAAGATGGACGGGAAAAAGAGAATTTCCGTCATCACGTGGGAGTAACCAAGCCCTTTGAATCCTTGGGCAGCACAGATTCCGAAGCCGGGATATGATTTTAATGGTTTCCCCGGGTAAAGAAAAAAATTCATAATAAATTTCATTATGTTTCTAAAATGCACTATATTTACTGCGTAGTAGAAATAAAAATATGAATTTTATAGAATTCAGAAACCGATTTGTATCTCTGGCCTGTTTCAGTACAGATCAGGTTTTTGCAGCTTATCCCGGTTTCGACAGGAATAATCTCGGACGCTGGGTAAAGAAGGGTTACCTGGTCAGGATGCGTCAGGGGTATTATGCATTTCCTGACTATAAGGAGCAGAAAGATTTCGCCTGGTATTTTGCAAACAGGATATATAAGCCTTCATATATATCGTTACATACAGCATTGTCATTTTATGGAATAATTCCTGAAGCAGTCATACAAATCACCAGCGTTACCACGTTAAAGACGGCGATTTTCAGTAATGGCTTTGGAGAATACTCGTATAAAAATGTAAAAGACGATCTTATGTTCGGATATGATTTGAAGGAGATGGAAGGCGGCAGACGGATAATGTTCGCAACACCTGAGAAGGCCTTGATTGATCTTCTGTACCTGTATCCGTTCTATAATTCTGAGCATGAAATTTCAGAACTCCGTCTGGATGAGTCCTTCATGGGAGAGGAACTGAATATGGAGAGATTGCTCGAATATGCCAATCGTATTGGAAACAAGGCTCTGTCCAGGCGAATAAACATACTTCAGGCTGTACATAATATTTAAACAGATTGAAATGGTAGATCTAAATCTCATAAGGAACTTCTTCCCGGCACAAATCTGGGGGAATTCAATTTTTGAAAAGAGCATGCTAAAGGAGTACGTCCAGTTGTCGATACTGGACTATCTTTCTGCAACGCCGTACATACGTAAGCTTAGCTTTATTGGTGGCTCAAACCTTCGGCTGGTAAAGGGTATCGATCGGTTCTCCGAGGATCTGGACTTTGACTGCAAGGACGTAAGTTCATCAGAATTTATGCAGATGAGTGATGATGTCATACGGTTTCTGGAGCGCAGCGGATACAAGGTTGAGGCAAAAGACAAAGAGGGCCCGAAGCTCACTGCCTACAGAAGAAGTATTTACTTTCCGCAGCTGCTTTTTGATCTGGGGCTTTCCGGACACAGGGAGGAGCGATTCCTGATCAAAATAGAAGCTCAGGATCAGGAAGTTGACTACCACTCGGTTATCGTCAACATCAGGGGTTGTGGTTTTTACTTCCCGTTTCCTGTTCCGCCAGATCCGGTACTTTGCTCCATGAAGGCAACTGCTGTAATCGACAGGGGGAAAGGCCGGGATTTTTACGATCTGATGTTCCTTTTAGGACAGACAAAACCGGATTACAGTTTTCTCACTGAACGAAAAGGAATTCGTAATTCCGGGGAATTAAAGTCCGCAATAAAAGAACGGTTGAAGGATATTGATCTGAAGGTGAAAGCTAAAGACTTCGAACATATGTTATTCAGCCGGAGCAGTAGTGACCGGATACTGATGTTTGGTGAATTTATCGAAGAGTATTTGTAAAAAAAAGAAACGGACCAAAAATCCGTTTCTTCCGTTTCTGCACCCCTGACTGAATTTTTTCACAAACCTATTCGGAAGAATTTAGATTTATATGGCATTGTAAAAAGATGGTTAATTGAATATACTAATGAATAATGCAATATTCAAAAGTGTCACGATAGCACCAATAGTATAGAGCAAAACTCTAGTAAGAATTGTGTTTTTATATTTTCCCATCACTCTTTTTGAAGAAGTGAGGTAAACCTGTAAAAAAACAGTGAAGGGCAATTGAATACTCAGGCACATTTGTGATATAATTAGTCCATTAAACGGGTTTGATATTAAAAATATAATCCCCAGCCCAATTAACAGTGATGCAGCAACGCCGAGTCGTGAATGATTATCCTTAATATCATATGGTTCCCTGAACATACCTGAGAAAATTGATCCGGCAGCCATTCCGGATGTAATAGTTGAAGCTAAACCCGCAAATAAAAGTGCTATTGCAAAAACAATTGGCGCATGATTGCCCAGCAAGGGAGCCAGCAATTGTTCCGCCTGTTCAAGCTGTGAAACCGGTGTTCTGACTTTAAAAAAGGTTGCAGCCGCCAGAAGTATCATCGCACTGTTTATTGCCCAACCTATAATCATTGAAAATAAGGTGTCAGCAAACTCGAATTTCAATTGCTTCTTTATAATTTTTTCATCCTTCAAATTCCACTGACGACTTTGAATGATTTCGGAATGAAGGAAAAGATTATGAGGCATTACAACAGCGCCTAATACACTCATAATAATAATAATGGATCCTTTGGGGAACGACGGAACAACCCATCCGATAACTGCGGAATTCCAATCAATATTTACCAGAGAAAGTTCATACAGGAAAGACAATCCAATTACTGAAACAAATGCTATAATCCATTTCTCAATAATTTTATAAGAGTTTGTATATAGCATTACCATAACAAATATGGTAACCAGAATTGCTCCTGCTCTTACAGGTATATTAAATAACATTCTTAATGCAATGGCGCCCCCCAGTATCTCGGCTAATGATGTAGAGACTGATGCCAGCATTGCTGAAGAAAGCAGAATTTTTGAGTATCGGGGTTTAAGATATATAGTTGCAGCCTCAGAGAGGCAAAGTCCGGTAGCAATCCCCAGATGTGCCACATTGTGCTGCAAAATAACGAGCATGATTGTAGACAGGGTTACAACCCATAAGAGTACATATCCGTAATCTGACCCTGCGGCCAGGTCCGATGCCCAATTTCCGGGATCAATAAATCCAACAGTTACTAACAGACCAGGACCAATAAATTTAAAAATAGCTAAGCCACCATATCCAGCTTTATAATTTTTATTATCAATATTTCGTAAAAATTTGAACATATATTTTATAACAAAAAGTATGGGGATATATCTGGCTTATTTATAGTTCCATTTTAACTGGTCATAAAATATGGCATATCCTTTCTTATAATTAACAAGCCGCCTATATGTCCACTAAAGGTAAATATAATTATTCAGCTACCGAGATATCATACACTCCGCGAGACTTTTAATTAAGTTATCAGGGAATATTTGACAACCCTTGAAAATCAGTTCCGGGGGTTTACCTTAAGTATATTTTTATCTTATCCTGAAAGAATTATTCTTGATGAGGAACAATATTGAACCACTTCTTACAACAAAATCCTTGCCTGGGTATTTCAGAATACTAAAGAGTCACAAAAGAAAAAAACGGAAGGATCAGATAAAAAATCTGTTTCTTCCGTTTCTGTACCCGGAGCCGGGATCGAACC
>CAVURA010000019.1:0-68090 GCA_963743775.1 uncultured Bacteroidales bacterium | reverse complement strand
GCATTGGTAAGGAAGGCAGAGCCGGCAATTGCCAGTGCGCCTGTTTTTATGAATGTTCTCCTGTTGCTTTTCATGGTCAGATATTTTTTTGTTTTGAATATTTTTCAAACACACATCCGGTGCTCTTTGTGCCGCAAATTCCAATAAATTTAATAATATTTTGAATGCAGGCTTTCACAAACGATAATATGCAGATTGCCGGGATTTTATTTTTATCCCTCCCCTGAGCAAGCTCAGGTACCCTATTTGCAGACATGACCCTAATCATAAGGCAGGCTGATGATTTTTCAAAGTATGGTACTGCACTTATTAATTATAAGCATTACATTTGAAAAGGGACTAATTAAATTATTAAAATCTGAGCATTGAAAATAAAACTTAAAAGAATCTCTTTAATCTTTGGAATAATCTTTTTGAGCACAATATTATTCCATAGATGCAATCCCAAAATCAGTATTGGGAATTACGGCGGGACTCCTTATGCAGATTCTGCTTATAAAAATGGTGCTCAGATTATTCCAGGACAACTGCAATGCGAGTATTATGATCTGGGTGGTGAAGGAGTAGCATACCATGATAATGACTCTATCAATTCAGGAAGCGGCCACCTGAACCCTTCTGATGGCTCTTATCTGAATGAATTTCGCAAAAGTGAAGCAGTTGATATTTCTTATACAAAATTCAGGGAACCTGCAATCGACAACAATTCTTTTAATTTCGTTGAACCTGAAAAAGATCAGCTTTATGTGGGTTGGACTAGCCCTGGCGAATGGACAAAATACACAATCAAAGTTGAAGAAGCCGGCAATTATAAGCTCGGGTTGATGTACACCTCTAACCAGAATGGGAAAATATCATTCTCGGTAAATGATAAAGATATATCAGGACCTATCTCAGTCCCTTCAACTTTTGTGCCTGCTGATTCTGTTGCCTGGAGACAATGGCATCATTGGAATTATATAGACAATATTGCATATATTATTTTAAAAGAAGGATTGCAAACATTCACCATTCATACAGTTGAAATCGGACAGATGAATTACGATTTCATAAATTTTCAAAAAGTGAACTAACAATATTAACTTAAGTTTTAAAGACTAATTATGAAAAAATCGACCATTTTATGTTTAGTGCTAATGTTCTTCTTTTCTTCATACAGTAAGTCGTACGGACAAGATATTGTAGCAAATGACCAAAACAAAAGACTTGGCCGGGGAGTAAATATTATCGGCTATGACAAGGAGTTGTGGAAAGATTATACCAAAGGCCGTTTCAAAGAAGAGTATTTTAAAATGATCAAAGAGGCAGGATTTTCAAACGTTCGTATTAACCTGCATCCTTTTTCATATATGAATAGCAAATACAGGATCAATCCCAAATGGATGGAAACTTTAGATTGGGCAGTAAAGAATGCTCTTGAAGCCGATCTGATGGTTATACTTGACTTGCACGAATTCAATGCCATGGCGGCTGATCCGGTTGCAAAGAAAGAAATGTTCCTTTCTGTCTGGAAGCAATTGGCGCCCAGATACAAAGACCAGTCCGATAATGTGATTTTTGAAATATTGAACGAACCAAACGGGAAGCTCACACCCGAGCTTTGGAACACATTTCTTACAGAGGCAATGAAAATAATCCGCACTACCAATCCAACCCGCACGCTTATTATTGGTCCTGGTAACTGGAATGGTATAGAGTCTTTGCCGACCCTGGTTCTGCCTGAGGAGGACAAAAATATCATCGTAACTGTTCATTTTTATCACCCGATGAAATTTACACATCAGGGAGCTCCATGGTCTGTTGAGAATGCAAGCCTAAGTGGCATAACCTGGACCGGCACTAAAGAAGAAAAAGAGGAAGTCGACACAAAATTAAAGGTTGCAGCTGATTGGTCAAAAGCACATGACCGTCCGATCTTTTTAGGAGAATTCGGATCTTACGATAAAGCAGACATGGAATCGAGAGCTCGTTATACTGCTTATGTTGCGCGTACAGCTGAAAGGCTGGGGTTTAGCTGGGCATACTGGCAGTTCGACAGCGATTTTATCGTTTATGACATTGATAAAGAGAAATGGGTTGTCCCTATTTTAAACGCTTTAACAGATAACGCTTCTAAACAAAATTAATCTGATTAATCTCAAGCCAGACCTAAACCGACCTGATAGCTATTTTGTCTGTTGGAGGTTCTTTGTAACTAAGTGGATTTGTATAGTATAGCCGGCAGATAGCTATCCTCTTTGTACCGGAGGGAGGATTATTTCATGATCCTCAAAGGGGTTGTATTATGCATATTCTTGATGGTAAAATGAATTGAAGACTTCAAAGATTTACCCAGGCTCCCTTCTTTTCTAAAGTTGCCTGCCCGTTAGCAGTTTTAACATATTCCCCATCATCTTTCGTTTGCTTACTTTATCGCTCAATATGCCCAGATACAACATCGCCGCATTCCTGGGAGGGATCGTTTTTTTAGTTTTTACAAGCAGACTCAGCGCTTCTTTTTTGCAAGTAGTAACACACAGGCCACATCCAATACATCGATCAAGGTCAATAATTGCTTTCTTATTTTCAATTTGAATAGCATCCATCTGACATCTCTTAACACAAAGCGTGCAGCCATTACACAATTCTTCCTCCACTTTTGCATAAAAATTATGCGCAATTAATTCAGCAGGCTTCTTGTATTTTTTTGCAGAGGTCAGAACGCCACAGCAACACCCGCAACAAAGGCAGATACAAAATGGTTGAAGTGAATTCCCGGGTTGCAGGACCAATCCTTCCCTTTCGGCCCGGTTAATGATTTCCATGCACTCGTCTTTAGTTATAGTTCTGGCCTTTCCCCTGTCTAAATAACTTTTAGCATCAAACATCAAACATACTTCGATATCGTTAGTTTGTTTGCATGGCTTACCAAGTATTGCCTCCCCTTCCTTGCATACGCAATTTGCCACCTGTATGGACTTATCTGTCTTCTCCACAATCTTCCGCATGTTATCGTATGTGGCGATATTAAATTCCGGGACAATAGCCTTTATATGTGGACTTGTGCGTAACTGAGGCAATGAAGACTTAAAAAATTCATCATTAAAACCCTCATCGAAGTACTGATGAACCAGCTCCATCATTTCCTTGCTTAAGTCACCCAGCTGATGTTCAAACATCCCAATTGCAAGCATTGCATTGCTATATTTGAATGGCTCCTTATTGGACCTGTTAATAGAACCTTTCATAAACATATCATGAAGTATTGTTGCTACCTTATCGGGCTCGTAAGAAATCCCGAATTTTTTATCAAGTCTTTTCCTTACCGTTTCCACGGAAGCATTTCCCAGACTCAGGCAAAGAGCCACTTTTACCTCGATGGGTGTAAAAAGCAATTGCAGAATCCTTATTTCTACCCCTGAATTTGTTTTAGGATACCCAATGGGCAGCTTATCAAGATGTTCCTGTAACTGGATGTAATATGTATTTTCTGAATCCATAGCTTAATGATACGAAATAAAGTATAAAGGTCAAAAAAAAAGCCCTGCATCCGCCTTAATTCAAAAAAGCAGGATTATTCTCTTCGCTCATGATCCTCAAATGGGGAGCTTATGCAAAGAAAAGAACCCTGCATCCGCCTACGGCATCTGTCGGGTCTTTTCGTTTTTATCCCTCGCTTGAGCAAGCTCAGCTCTGTCTAAAAACAAAAATCCCCGTCGCTTTCGCGACAGGGCTTTTTCTTTGTAGCGGAGGGAGGATTCGAACCTCCGACCTTTGGGTTATGAGCCCAACGAGCTGCCACTGCTCCACCCCGCAATATCGGGTGCAAATATACAACCAAAATTCTTAATATCAAAAACAGAATTAATTATTGCTGCTTCGATTTGATAAGCTCACCTGTTTTATAAAGAATTGCAATCGCGAAAAGATCTGCAGGAATCAATAAAATATCTCCAATGAAGAACAAAAGGACCGTGATGTAAAAACACCCCGCCACTATCTCAAACACTCCGGCAAAATTGGCTATCGAACCAACTGCATTGCTCAGCCTTGTGAGCGAGAACCCGAAAATAATACATGCACCGCCAAACGTCATTGCCTCACCTGCCAGAATAAACTCACGCTCAATTGAATTATTAAATACTGATGCAATATCATACCCAATGAACAGCACCATGCAGAAAATAAGAATATACGAGGCGATCTTCAACAGGTAGTTTTTATAAATAAACCCGATAAGAATAAACCCACGCTGGAAAAAGAAAAACGAAACCAGCACTGTGACCTTCATTATTACATAAAACGCGGTGCTGAAAATCATCCTGTCCTCCTCCATCCTGAAGTATTCCGCCGGCGCTTCAGCGAAACCTGCAATGAAATATACTAACCCCAGTATCCAGGCAATATTCAGCTGCCTGACAAGATAATCAGCAGGCTTGTCCTGATCTATATCTATGAGGAACAGGTCCTTGAAAAACAATTTTATTTTGCCGAAGAAGCTGCTCTCACTGTCCGATATCCTGTTCAGGTCATAATCAAGAGCGGCCAGTATAGTCTTTACCGTGTATACCCGAGGTGTGACCTCTCCTGTTTCAATCCTCTGAAGTGTCCTGACACTTATGTTACATCTGTCGACGAGCTCTTCCTGGGTCAGCCCTTTTTCCCTACGAAGTTCTACGATTTTTTTTCCGAGTTCCGGTTGTTTCATGGCGGTGTATTTTAAGTACAAGGCAATATTACGACTGAAAAACAGATTGCCGAAATATTTTGGTTGTCCTTTACACGTCATTCACACGACATTTATTCAATAGATTGAAATTAAGACATATGGATGGTTTTATAACGTGGCTCTGATCACCTGGTGTGAAATATTATCTGATAAAATGTTTTTTAAAATATGTCTGTATATCTTTATGACCGGTTTTCATTAAATGATCTTTGAATCACTTAATACAGATTAAATCTAATCAACATGAAAAACATTAAAACCATCATTTCCGCAAGTGCAGTTCTCTTTATAGTCTGCATCACCAACCCGGTTAAGGCACAAGGCGTCCAGAACGAGGCCGGAAAGTCCAAACCCGTCCCTGCAGCTGTGACAGCTATCCTTGAAAAATCCTGCATAGGTTGCCATTCTGACGACGGCAGTTCACTGGCTAAGATGCACGTCAATTTTACAAAGTGGAGTGAATATTCCGCTGAAGAGCAAACTTCAAACGGACAAGACATTGTAAAGATGGTGACCAAAGGCAAGATGCCTCCGAAGAAATTCCTTAAGAATAGTCCTGAAGCAAAACTTACTGACGCAGAAAAAACAACTATCTGCAACTGGGCCGGACAACTTTGACACTATCCGGTATTATAAGGGAAATGTGATGAAAAAAATAATTATTTCTTTCAGTTTCATAAGCATATTCATTATGTCTGAAGCACAGTCATTCAACTCATTTCCTGTGACCACACAGAAACCGCCGCTGCATGGAAAACACTGGATGGCAATCACCGGGAAACCGCTGGCAGCCACAGCAGGCGCCATGATCTTCAACCAGGGAGGCAATGCTGTCGATGCGGCCTGCGCAATGCTCGCCGCCACATGCACCATGTGGGATGTGCTTAGCTGGGGTGGCGAGACACAGGCTCTCATCTATAACCCGAATACAAAGAGGGTCATCGCCATAAACGCTCTTGGTGTGGCTCCCACAGGCGCCACGGCAGAGTTCTACAAATCGAAGGGCATGAAATACCCTCCCGAGTACGGCCCTCTGGCAGCCGTGACACCGGGCACGCCGGGCGGACTGATGACCATGCTAGCCGAATTCGGCACCATGAGCCTGAAGGAGGTGCTCGCACCGGCGATGCAGATGGCAGAAGGCTATGCGATTGAAGCACAGACAGCCAACTCCATCGAACGACAAAAAACAAGGATAAAGGAGTGGCCATACTCTGCAAAAGTATTTCTGCCCCATGCCGGAGAAGAGCGGGAGGCGCCCTCGGCAGGAGAGGTATTTGTTCAGAAAGACCTGCTGGCTACACTGACAAAACTTGTTGAGGCAGAACAGACAGCACTCAAAAAGAATAAAACGAGAAAGGAGGCTATCTATGCAGCCTATGACCGCTTTTACAAAGGAGACATTGCCACGGAGTTAGTAAGGGGCAGCAGCGAACAGGGAGGACTGATCACCGCAGACGATCTGGCACAGTGGAAGGTGAAGATCGAAGAACCGCTGATGGCAACCTACAGGGGAATAGAGGTGTATAAACTGCAACAGTGGACCCAGGGTCCTGTAATGCTGCAGACACTCAACATACTTGAAAACTTCGACCTGAAAGAGATGGGATATAACTCTGCCAGATATGTGCACACTCTCTATCAGGCCATGAACCTTGCCTATGCCGACAGGGATTTCTATTACGGCGATCCTGCTTTTCCTCCGGAAGAACCCATGAAAGGACTGCTGTCGAAGGAATATGCCAAGGAGAGAAGCAGACTGATCAATCCTGACCGGAACGATCCCGACATCCGGCCCGGAGATCCCTATCCCTTTGAAGGAAAAACTAATCCGTTCGGAACGCTGCTTAATGGATGGGTCGCCTCCAACACAAGTATTTTCCCAATCGATGATCCAAAGGAATATGGAAGGTTCCTTGAGACATTTCAGTCGGGCACCACCTCCATTGAGGCCGCTGATGAAGAAGGTTGGGTTGTCTCCGTCACTCCCAGCGGGGGCTGGATACCTGCATGCATCGCCGGCAATACCGGCATTGGCATGAGCCAGCGGATGCAGAGCTTTGTGCTGGATGAGAAAGAGAACCCGTTCAACGTTTTGGCGCCTGGCAAGCGGCCGCGCGTGACCCTGACGCCCACACTGGCATTGAAAGACGGGAAACCGTTCCTGGCCTTTGGCAAACAGGGCGGTGATGAACAGGACCAGCTGCTGCTCCAGTTCTTCCTGAATGTGGCTGAATTCGGCATGACTATACAGGAGGCCTGCGAGGCTCCCTCATTCAAGACGCTGCAGATGTATTCAAGCTTCGGTGAACATGAGAAAATAACAGGTGGTCTTGTTCTGAACAACAGCATGCCGGAATGGGTGAGAAAAGAACTCACCGAAAGAGGATACAGACTTTCTTTTCAGGAGAAGACTTCAGGTCCTGTCAACGCAATAGGATTTGATCATGTGCACGGTACTTTCTGGGGAGGGTCAAGCAATTTCGGGGAGGATTACGGAATTGGGTGGTAGGCATTTTCAACATGATTGCTATCTTTGTGCCCTCTGATGCATTTTCTGATGGCTAAGAACGAAAAAAGAAAAGGGAAGTGGCGCGACAAATTCCGTTTCGCCATATTCAATGACACGACTTTTGAAGAGGTATGGCGCGTACGTCTTACCAAATCAAATGCCCTGCTGGCAATGACCCTGCTCGTGCTTCTTATCATCGGCATCAACACCTCGCTGATAGCCTTCACCAATCTGCGCGAATTCATCCCGGGTTATCCCAGTGTGGAATTGAGACGTGATATAATCATGAATGCGCTGATGCTTGACTCGCTTGAACGTGAACTGGTTATAAGGGACAAATATTTCAATGATCTTAACGATGTTATCTCTGGCAGACAGCCCATTGAGAGCGTAGCCATGAGAGACAGCACCCGCAACTACGGTAATATTGTCTTCCGGAAATCGACCGAAGATTCGATCTTCAGAACGCGTGTCGAACAGGAGGAACAATACAACCTATCGATAGGCACCACAGGTGCCGAGCGGGGCACGAGCCTTGCCAACATCCACTTTTTCCCGCCTGTAAAAGGTGTTATATCAAGCAACTTTGAATCACGCACAAGACATTACGGCACTGACATTGTTACCCAGCCAAAGGCGGTGGTTTCATCGACCCTTGACGGCACGGTGGTAATGACCGGATGGACTATGGAGACAGGTTTTGTGATGATGATTCAGCATCGTAATAACCTCGTTTCAGTTTATAAACATAATGCCAGGCTGCTGAAAGAAATGGGCGACAGGGTGTGGGCTGGTGAGGCCATTTCCATAGTCGGAGATTCGGGTGAGCTCTATACCTCCGGACCGCATCTTCATTTTGAGCTGTGGCATAACGGCGAGGCCCTTGATCCCTCAAAATATATCTTCTTCTGAAAGCAGACAGGCAGATGCACAAGCGACTGGCTATCCTCGGATCAACAGGATCAATAGGCACGCAGACCCTCGAAATAGTATCGCGGTATCCGGACATGTTCACGGTCACCGTGCTAACAGCCGGAAGCAATGCTGACCTGCTGATGAAGCAGGCTAAACTCTTCAGGCCTGAGACGGTTGTTATCGGAAGCGAGGCTTCTTATAAGAAACTCAGGGACGGTCTTGCCGGTCTTGGGATTGAGGTGCTGGCCGGACAGGAGGCATTTGAAGCCGTCGCTGCCTCCGCAAATGTTGATACAGTCGTCGCTGCCGTTGTAGGTTTTGCAGGACTGCGTCCCACAGCTGCCGCCGTCGCGGCAGGCAAGGAGGTTGCGCTGGCAAACAAGGAGACACTCGTTGTGGCGGGGGAGATGATAACCGGCACTGCAGCCAGAACAGGCTGCCGGCTGCTTCCTGTAGACTCGGAACACTCAGCCATAATGCAATGCATAAACGGCGAGCCTCATGAATCAATTGAAAAGATCATCCTGACAGCATCGGGAGGACCATTTCGCAATACACCCGCCGACAAACTGGCGAAAGTCACTCCCGGCGAGGCACTGCGTCATCCCAACTGGAGCATGGGCAACAAGATAACCATTGACTCGGCAACACTGATGAACAAGGGGCTGGAGATTATTGAGGCCCGCTGGCTCTTTGGCGTACCTGCCGAAAAGATAGAAGTGCTCATTCATCCGCAGTCAATAATCCATTCTCTTGTCCAGTTCACTGACGGCTCCCTGAAGGCACAGCTGGGCGTTCCTGATATGCGCCTGCCTATCATATATGCACTTACATATCCCGACAGGGTCACGACGGACCTGCCGCGTCCTTCACTTGCAGAGCTTGGCTCGCTGACCTTTGAAAAACCCGACATACTGCGTTTCCGCAACCTTACTCTTGCACGTGAGGCGTTAAAGGCAGGTGGTAACATGCCATGTGCCCTTAATGCTGCCAACGAGGTGGCTGTTGAAGCATTTCTGAAGGATAAACTTGGCTTCACGGAAATAGCCGGCACGGTAGAGTATGTCCTTGAAAAAACATTATACAACAACGAAGCCTCCCTGGGCGTTTATGAGGAGACTGACAGCAGAAGCAGGGTACTTGCTGCGGAATATATCAGTAAAACACAGAAAAAATGACAGTTATAATAAAGATCATTCAGCTTTTGCTTTCGCTTTCCATACTCGTAATTGTCCACGAATTCGGCCATTTTATCCTTGCACGTTACTTCAAGACAAGGGTTGAAAAGTTCTATTTGTTCTTCGACTGGCCGTTTGCGCTTTTTAAACGCAAGTGGGGCGAGACCGAGTACGGCGTCGGCATGATTCCTCTTGGGGGGTACGTCAAGATATCAGGCATGATTGACGAATCGATGGACCGTGAGCAGATGAAACAGCCTCCGCAACCTTATGAATTCAGATCCAAGAAAGCATGGCAACGTCTTTTGATAATGCTTGGAGGCGTGTTCTTCAACTTTATCTTCGCACTGTTAATTTACGTAGCTATCCTGAGTGTTTGGGGAGAGACATATCTCCCTGCCGCCAATGTCAAATACGGCATTCTTACAGACTCGACGGGTTATGCCATGGGTCTGCGCAACGGCGATAAGATCATTTCGGTTGATAATCAGCCCGTTGACAACTTCTATGCAATCGTCCCCGACATACTCCTTAACGACCGGAAGGTCATAACCGTTGACCGCCAGGGTACTGTGGTTGATGTCCCAATCGGCCGCGAGTTCATACCGTTGTTACTTAAGAGCCCTGATGCAGTCCTGGATGCCAGGGTACCCTTCGGACCGTTTGTAGTCACCGATTTTTCAAAGGATTCCCCAGCACAGAAAGCAGGCCTGAGTCTCGGAGACGAAATAGTGGCGCTTGACAACATCGAGTTTGCCTGGTATGACGAGTTCCAGGGTTATCTTGCCTCCCACAAGGGCACCCCTCTGACGGTCACTGTCAGGAGAGACAGCGGGCTGGTTGATTTCACAGTGAGCCCAACAGAAGCAGGCATACTGGGTATTTTCAGGGAAGCGGGCAGCGTTCTGGAGCTCAGCACAAAGCACTACAGCTTCTTTCAGGCTATCCCTGCCGGTATAACCAAGGGATGGAATACAACCAAGGACTACCTGAAGCAATTCAGGCTGATATTTACCAAAGACACCAAGGCGTACGAATCACTGGGCGGCTTTATTGCAATCGGGAATATTTTTCCGGGCAGCTGGAACTGGCAGTCGTTCTGGAACCTGACCGCATTTCTCTCACTGATACTGGCAGTGATGAACATTCTTCCGATACCTGCATTGGACGGAGGGCATGTTATGTTCCTGATCTTCGAGGTCGTTACCGGAAGGAAACCAAGCGACAAGTTCATGGAATATGCCCAGATTGCAGGTATGGTTATACTGTTTGCCCTGCTGATATTTGCCAACGGAAACGATATCCTTAAACTTATCAGGAAGTGAATCTTGACAGCAATTAATGTCCATTGATAAAGAATTTGTACATTTGTGTAATTAAAAAATAAACGTCATGGGAAAGATAGGGCCTCTTGAGATTGTCCTCATATTACTGGTAGTTGTACTGCTTTTTGGCGGCCGTAAGATACCTGAACTGATGAAGGGTATTGGGCAGGGACTGAAGGAGTTTAAGAAAGCAAAGGACACAGACAGCACGGATATCAAAAAAGATACCGGGGAGACAAGATAATATCAGCATATCTGAAGACAGAGCCTGCATGTGAGTGCAGGCTTTTTATTTCAACAAGGGAGCAATGAGAAGCCTTTTAACGCTTTCATCTGTTTTAATGTTTGGGCTGGCCTCCTGCGGAGACTCATCACTGACAAGAACACTCCCCAATGTCACCGGCTCAACAGGAGATGTCATGGTGGTGACAGAAAAGGCTTTATGGGACGGGTCCGTCGGAAAAGCATTAAGAGAGGAGGTTGCACCTGTTCTCATAGGCCTGCCTCAACCGGAGCCTGCTTTCGACCTGCAGCCCGTTAATCCCGCGGGCTTCCGCGACATTCTGGTCTCTCACCGCAACATAATAATTACAGCAATTGACGGGAACAAGCCTGACCCGGAAGTGACATATGAACGGAACAGGTGGGCAGAGACGCAACTCGTGATCAGTATTACGGCACCGGACACGGCCAGCATGGCGTTATGCATCAGTAAAAATGCAGAAGAAATCCGCCGGCACATCAACGATGCTGAACGGGAGAGGCTCACTGCATGGATCTCTGAGTCGGCCGGCAGGAAAAGGAACATTGTCAGATCAGGCGAAAGCGCCTATGAGATCATCATGCCGGCTGGCTACAGAACTGACTTCACCCGTGAAGGACTCGTGATCATCTCTGCCGAGACACAGGCGACAACGCAGTCAGTGATAGTATCTGTCGGTGAGCGCCCGTCTTCCAGGATAGGATGCATCGAGCTTGCGGACCTGACGGAAAAGATTATGTCGGCAGAAATAAAAGGCCCTGACGGCGCATCATTCATGGTCATTGAAAAGCAAACGACAGTCAGCTGCCGTTCCTTCAGGCGTAACAATACTGACTATATTGAAATGCGCGGATTATGGACCCTTGAAGGAGGCTTTATGGGAGGGCCGTTCATCTCCTGTGCTTTCATTGATCCGCAAACATCACGGGCTGTAATAGTGACCGGCTTTGTCTATGCTCCGAGGGAGGAAAAGAGAGAGTTGTTGCGTCAGGTAGAGGCGCTGATGTACACCGTTCACCGGGCTAACTGAAGAGCTCTTGTTCGCAAGACTTCCTAAAGAGATCCTGTTCACAAGGCTTCATGAATAGTTCCTAATTGCCGGGATTCCCGACAGCAACATAGTGTTGATCCCTCCTTACCGGAATAAATCCCGCATCCCTGATAATCTGTTTCATCTCTTCAGGGTTGACCCTGAAGGCGTCACCGGCAGCGCTGACGACATTCTCCTCTATCATCACCGAGCCAAGGTCGTTGGCGCCGCCATGAAGTGAGACCATTGCGGTATCGCGGCCCACGGTTAGTATTGATGACTGTATGTTCGGGATATTATCGAGGACCAGCCTGCTCAGGGCCACCAGCCTCAGGTAGTCTGCCGCTGTGACACTGCTTCGAATACCGTCTTTATCAGCAAGTGATGTGCCGCGGTCCATGAACGGCCACGGGATGAAGGTGATGAAACCGAAATGTCCTTCGGGCCTTTCATCCTGCAGGTCACGCAGGCGAATCAGGTGTTCAATCCGTTCCGGCACAGTCTCAGCGTGCCCGAACATCATTGTCGCCGACGTAGGCAGATTTAACCTGTGCGCCTCGCGCATGACTCCCAGCCACTCATCGGCGGTAGCTTTTGCCGGGGAAACTTTTTTTCTGACCCTGTCAACCAGTATCTCTGCCCCGGCGCCGGGAAGAGAGTCAAGGCCGGCCTCATTCAGTGCAGTAAGAACATCGCGGAAGCTTATCTTCGCCTTTGCGGCCAGGTAAACGATCTCAGGGGGACCAAGGGCATGCAGTTTTATCTGCGGCCACCGCTCCTTAAGACCTCTGAAGAGGCTGGTATAATAATCCAGGTCAAGAGCAGGGTTCATTCCCCCCTGAAGGAGAAGCTGATCGCCTCCAAGTGCGATCAGCTCACGTATCTTGCTGTCGTATTCGGCATCAGTTGTTACATAAGCATCATCGCTCTTTGACGTACGGCAGAAATTGCAGAAACGGCACTGGGAAAAGCAGATGTTGGTGATATTGACATTGCGGTCTATCATCCATCCCACATGGTTATCACTATGCCGGCGGCGGCGTTCAGAATCAGCCATCCGGAAAAGCAAAGCCAGGGAGGCTTCATTCCAGAGATCAAGAGCCTCTCCGGCAGTGATCCTTTTCCTCTCCGAAATCTTTCTGTACAAATGTTCTCCGGCTGCCATTTTATGATACCTTGCGCACTGTCAACGGTGACCGCAAAGGTAATACAATATAGCTAAATCATTGAATAATTTAATTAACTTTACAACCCTGAACACGGCATTGCATGTTCAAAATACCGGAATAATAATGGAAAAAAAACCTATAATTGCCGGGATAACCCACGGGGATATCAACGGTATCGGATATGAAGTCATCATCAAGGCATTGGCCGAGCCGGCAATCATGGATCTTTGCGTACCTGTTGTCTACGGTTCACCCAAGGTAGCGGCTTATCACCGCAAGGTGCTTAATATAACCAACTTCAGCTTCAATAATATCAGGTCCGTTGATGAGGCACATCCCAGGAAACCGAACCTGGTTAACTGTCTCGGCGATGAGGTACGTGTTGAGCTTGGCAAATCGACACCCGAAGGAGGGCAGTCGTCTCTGGCAGCGCTGGAGGCAGGTGTGGCTGACCTGATGGCTCATAAGATCGATGTTCTGATCACGGGTCCCATAGACAAGCATAACATGCAATCGGACAAGTTTCATTTTACCGGGCATACCGATTATCTGAAGTCGAAGCTCAATGCTAATGATGTGCTGATGTTCATGTTATGTGAGAGCATGAAGATAGGGTTTGTCACCGGACACATGGCGCTGAAAGATGTTGCCGGTGCTCTTACAGTGCAGCTAATCATGCACAAACTCAGGCTGATGAACCGTTCACTGCTCTGCGATTTTGCTATACGCGGACCGCGCATTGCCGTTCTCAGCCTCAATCCTCATGCCGGCGAAAACGGTCTGCTGGGCACGGAGGAAAAAGACACAATCATACCTGCTATTGCCAAAGCCAATGAGGAGGGGATACTTGCTTTCGGGCCCTACTCTTCCGACGGGTTTTTCGGATCAGGCGCCTTCAGCAGGTTTGATGCCGTACTGGCCATGTATCATGATCAGGGGCTTGGCGCCTTCAAGGTCATTGCCTTTGACACTGGTGTAAATTATACAGCTGGTTTACCGGTTATCAGGACCTCACCCGTACACGGCACTGCGTTCGACATAACCGGCAAAAACGAAGCCTCGGGCAATTCGATGCGCCAGGCTATTTATACTGCCTGTGACATCTTCCGCAACAGGGAGATGTACGATGAGCTTCTGCTCAACCCGCTGCAGCCTCAGAAGGTTGAGATACATGCTGATCATGTGGATGAGCTTCCTCCCGAACCGGAAAATTACGATCCTGCCCTATGATTGAATATATTACCGGAAAAGTCACCGGACTCAATCCTGCCTGTGTGGTGGTTGAGTGCAACGGTATAGGGTACAATCTCAACATTTCACTGAACACCTATGCCGCGCTTGATAAAGCGGTCACCTGCAAGATACTGGTACACGAAGCCATTCGTGAAGATGCTTACATTCTGTACGGTTTTTCCGAGGCCGAGGAGCGTGATCTGTTCAGACAGCTCATCTCTGTTTCAGGCGTCGGTGCAAGTACTGCCCGTATCATGCTTTCATCGTTTAAACCGGCTGATTTGCGACGGGCAATCGCTGATGCCGATGTCAATCTTATCAAGTCGGTAAAAGGCATCGGATTAAAGACTGCTCAGCGGATAATTGTCGATCTGAAAGACAAGGTGGAAAAACATGCCGGTTCCGGTGAAATTATTGCATTTTCCGACAATACTGCGCGCGAAGAATCGTTATCTGCTTTAGTAATGCTTGGCTTTGCCAGGAACAGCGCCACGAAGGTTATTGATAACCTCCTGAAAGAGAACAGAAACCTTCAGGTGGAAGAAATAGTGAGGAGGGCGCTGAAACTCTTATAAATCAGAGGCGCCGGATTGCAGTTTTATTTAAAAAATAGAGGTCTGATAATCAGGGGGGGACTTCTAGTCGCCCTCTCAGTTGCCACTCTGTCTTTGTCTGCCCAGACTGCCGCCGATTCCATCCTGAAACTCAACGCTGATCCTGCCCTCCCATGGGAAGCCAGGAAATCATCCCCCCTGTATCTTGACAACCCGTCAAATATCACCACCAATGTCGAATATGACGGCCGCAATAATCAGTATATAATTTATCAGAAGATAGGCATCCTCGATTACCGCAAGCCTGTCTTCATGAATCCGGATGAGTACAGGAAATTCGAGTTTGACCAGGCAATGCGTGAATACTGGGACGCGAACCTCCGGGGCGATGTCACCGGTTTCAGATCGTCACTGATTCCCCAGATAGAGGTCGGGGGTGAGACCTTTGACAAGATCTTCGGAAGCAATGTGATAAACATCGTGCCGCAGGGATCGGCCGAACTCATCTTCGGAATAAACATCTCGCATACCGAGAACCCGACGCTGTCGGAGAATCTTCGCACCATCCCTACCTTCGACTTTCAGGAAAAGATACAGATGAACGTCACCGGCACCATCGGTGACAAAATGGAGCTCGGCATCAACTACAACACCGAGGCGATGTTCGAGTTCGAGAACCGCACAAAGCTGGAATACTCCGGCAAGGAGGACGAGATCATTCAGAAACTTGAGGCGGGAGATGTCACCCTTCCTCTTAACGGCACGCTTATCACCGGAAGCTACAGCCTCTTTGGACTGAAAAGCGAGCTGCAGTTCGGCAAGCTGACAATGACTACGATCTTTTCACAGCAGAAGGGCGAGTCATCCGTTGTGGAGATGAAGGGAGGGGCTCAGCTGACTGACTATGAGATCACGGTCGATGATTATGAAGCCAACAGGCACTTCTTCCTGTCACAGAATTTCAAGGATAACTTTGATGTGGCACTCGAGAACCTTCCGATAGTAAGCACCGGACTGAACATCGAAAAGATCGAGGTCTGGATCACAAACGCTACCAGCCGTTTTGAAGATGTAAGCAACCGTAATATCGTTGCCTTCCTAGACCTTGCAGAGAACCAGGCGAACATTTACAATACAATTCCACAGTTCCAGAGCACGCCGGGCTCTCCGATAAATCCGGCTAATAACAGCAATGCCCTGTATAACGAACTTAATACCACCTACAACAGTGTGAGGAACATAGACCAGGTGGCTGATGCCTTTGCCTCACTGTATCCTGATTTTCAGATTGGCCGCGATTACGAAAAAATTGAGAATGCACGTAAGCTTACCGAACGCGAATACACTGTAAACAAGCAGCTTGGTTACGTCTCACTGAATGTGGCGCTGAACAATGATGAGGTGCTGGCGGTAGCCTATGAATACACGTACAACGGTGAGGTGTTCAAGGTGGGGGAGTTCTCCACAGACGGTATCAATGCTCCTGAGGCGCTGATCCTTAAGCTGCTGAAGGGTACTACACTCAGTCCGCGCATACCCACGTGGGAGCTGATGATGAAAAACATCTACAATATCGGCTCGGGCCGTATTGAGGCAAGTAAATTTGAAGTCAACATACTGTACCAGGATGACAAGACAGGCAACGCACTGAACTACCTTCCCGGAACACCGATAAGCGACCAGGTGCTGTTGCAGGCGCTTGGGCTTGATCAGCTCAACTCACAGCTTGACCGGGTGCCTGACGGGTTATTTGACTTTGTTGACGGCGTCACGGTGATGGCCGACAAGGGGCGCATTATCTTCCCCGTGAGGGAGCCTTTCGGGAGACACCTGCTCAAGTACTTAACTGATCCTGAACAGATTCAAAAATACGTTTTCACAGAACTTTATGATTCAACCCAGACGGTCGCCAGGCAGATGGCGGAGAAGAACAAGTACATCCTCAGCGGACAGTTTACATCAGCCACGGGCTCGGAGATAAAGCTGAACGTTGCCAATATACCGCAAGGTTCTGTGAAGGTGACTGCGGGAGGTGTGACACTCACCGAGAATGTGGATTATACAGTTGATTACAATCTCGGTTCGGTCAAGATCATCAACGCTGCCATTATTGAATCCGAAACACCTGTTCAGGTCTCACTTGAAAGCAACCAGTTCTTCGGGTTGCAGACCAAATCGCTCCTCGGAACCCATCTTAATTACAGGGTCTCCGACAAGCTTAACCTCGGAGGTACCGTACTGCATCTTACCGAAAGGCCGTACACCCAGAAAGTCACTTACGGTGATGATCCCATCTCCAACACCATTTTCGGCTTTGATGCATCCTACAGGGCGGAGTCGACATTTCTTACAAATGCTGTTGACTGGCTGCCGTTCATTGAGACCAATGCACCCTCATCAATAGATTTCTTTGGTGAGTTTGCACAGCTTGTCCCGGGGCACAGTAAGGCAATCACATCTGAAGGAGCCGTTTATATCGATGATTTTGAAGCCAGTGAGATATCCCTTGATCTGCGGGCATTCAATGCATGGTCACTGGCGAGTGTGCCGCAGGGACAGGATCAGCTTTTCCCTGAAGCAAGACTGAGCAAGGATCTGCGGTCAGGTTTCAACAGGGCCAGAACGGCGTGGTACGTTATCGACCCCCTGTTTCTGCGCAACGGATCAACCACCCCTGATCATATAAAAGCTGACCCCGACCTTCAGTCAAGCCACTTCGTGAGGGAAATATACGAGACGGAGATATTCCCGTATAAAGAGTCTGCCAGCGGTATCCCGACGAATATATCAGTGCTTAACGTAGCCTTTTATCCTGATGAGAGGGGCCCGTACAACTTCGATGTTTCACCTGGCAGTTACTCAGCCGGTATCAATTCCGACGGACTGTTGAATAACCCCGGCACGCGCTGGGGAGGGATGATGCGCGAGCTTCTTACAAATGACTTTGAATCGGCTAATATCCAGTATCTCAAATTCTGGGTCATGGATCCCTTCGTTGAGAATCCTGATCATGACGGTGGTGATCTCTATTTCAATCTTGGAAATATATCGGAGGATATCCTCCGGGATTCGCGCAAGATGTTTGAGAACGGGCTGCCAACATCATCGGTACTGGTTAACGTTGACACGACGGTCTGGGGACGTGTGCCTACCGTGCAGGCTGTGGTACAGGCTTTTGACAATGACCCTCAGTCAAGGCGTTACCAGGATGTGGGACTTGACGGTCTCAGCAATGAAGACGAACTTACTTTCTTTGACAGTTTTCTCCAGGCCGTCGGTGTGGTGGTCAGCCCGGAGGTGCTTGACTCGATCTTTATGGATCCGTCGAATGATGACTTCCATTATTTCCGCGGCAGCGACTATGATCTCTATGAGCTGGGCATTCTTGAGAGGTATAAGCATTTCAACGGCACCGACGGCAACTCACCCACTTCTGAGATGTCTGAAGAATCATATCCCACCAGTGGTTCGACACTGCCTGACATGGAAGACATAAACCGCGACAACACCCTGAGTGAAACGGAGAGTTACTACCAGTATCATGTCAGCCTCAGGCCTGAGGATATGGTTGTCGGAAGAAATTTTATTGTTGATGCCGTCGATTACACTGCCACCTTTGCCAACGGAGAAAAATCTCCTGTGACGTGGTACCAGTTCAAGATTCCAATAACTGATTACGAAAGGGTAATGGGCTCGATACGTGATTTCAAATCGATAAGGTTCCTGCGTATGTTCATGCGCGACTTCGATGAAGATCTGATAATGCGTTTTGCCCGTCTTGAGCTTGTCAGGTCAGAGTGGCGCAAGTATAATCTCACTTTCTTTGAAGGAGGTGAACGAATCACCATCCCTGAAGAGGAGGATGGTACTTTTGAGATCAGCTCGGTGAGCATTGAGGAGAACGCCGGCAAGGAACCGGTGAATTATGTTCTGCCTCCGGGCTTTGACCGTGTGATAGACCCAGCCAACCCGCAGCTGACACAGCTCAATGAGCAGTCGATGGTGCTGCGTGTCAGGGAGCTTGCCGACGGTGATGCCAGGGCGACCTATAAGGATGTCTCTCTTGACATGCGGCAATACCGTAAACTGAAGATGGAGGTGCATGCTGAAGCGCTGATAGGCGAGCCTTTGCTGGAAGATGAGGTAACCGTGTTTGTGAGGCTGGGCTCAGATCACAAGAATAACTACTATGAATATGAAATACCTCTCAAGCTTACTCCGTATGGCATGTACAGCAACGAGAGCGATGCAGACAGAGCCATTGTATGGCCTGCAGAGAACAAGGTGGAGATTGACCTCTCGAAACTTCTCGATGCCAAGCAGGCACGCGACGATGCAATGCGTGCAAGCGGATCCACGCTGAGCGAAGGCGATGTTTATTCAGTGTCTATCGACGGTGCCCGCATTTCCATAAGCGGTAATCCCAACCTGAGCAACGTAAAGGTTGTTATGGCAGGTGTCAGGAACCCGATCAGGACCCGTAATCCCTTGAATGACGATGGCGCACCCAAGTCAGCCGAGGTGTGGATAAACGAATTGCGCCTGAGCGACTTCCGTGAAGACGGAGGCTGGGCTGCCAACGCTCAGCTGCAGGCTCACCTTGCTGACCTTGGCACAGTTAACCTTGTCGGACAGACAAGCACCGCCGGATGGGGAAGTATCGAGAAGAAGGTAAATGAACGCAGCATGCAGCAGGTCATACAGTACGATCTGTCATCGAACCTGGAACTCGGGAAATTCTTCCCTGAAAAAGCCGCCATGCGGATACCCGTCTATATGGGCTTTTCAGAGAACCGCATAAGGCCGCAGTATGACCCTCTTAATCCGGATGTTCCCCTGAATGATGCCCTTGACAATGCAGCGAACAAGGCAGAAAGGGATTCTATACTCAATCTGGCGGAGGATTATCTGCGCCGTACTACCATAACAGTCAGTAATGCAGGTACATCACGAAGGGGAGAGAAGCCACATGCATGGGACCCTGCAAACCTGTCAGTAAGCTATGCCTTTAATGAGATATATAACTCAGGCACCAAAACTGAGATTGACGTTGAAAAGACCCGAAGGGCAGGCGTATCATACGACTATGAGGCAATGCCGAAAAACTATACACCCTTCCAGAAATCGGGATTGTTCAGCTCACCCGCCCTCAGGCTGCTAAAGGACTTCAATATCTATCTCTTCCCGAAGCATATAACAGTCAGAACTGACATCTACCGTTATTACAACGAAGTCAAGACACGCAATATCAACAATTCCAGCCTGCTTATCCAGCCCACTTTTACAAAGGACTTTCAGTGGTCGTGGTTCTATGATATAAAGTACGATATCACGAAGCAGTTGAAGTTCGACTTTACAGCCAGCACAATTGCGCGCATCGATGAACCCCAGGGCGGCGTTGACAAGGAACGTTACCCTGATATCTATGATGAATGGCGTGATTCAGTCATGACAAGCCTCTCCAATTTTGGCCGGACAACAAACTACTATCACCTGTTCAACATCAACTATAATATTCCCGTGAACAAGCTGCCGCTTTTATCATGGGTAACCTCCAATCTGCGTTACAACGCGAGGTATGACTGGCTTGCAGGCACAATCTTCCCTGATTCAATGAACATTGAGACAGGAAATACAATCAAAAACTCAAGTAACGGACAGCTCACTGTACAGGCCAATCTGACCAATCTCTATACCAAGAGCAAATTCCTCAAGGAGGTCGAGGCTACGACACAGCCCGGGGCAAAAAGCCGTATGAGCCTGGGATATGAGGAGGTCACTCACACCAGGAACGGCCTGCCTCTGAAGGCCGGCAAGCCGAGAATTGTAAACCATAACCTCAAAACAAAAGATATCACCGTCACCGTGACAGCTTCTGACGGTACGCCGGTGACCGGAAAATTCGACATTGTTTCTGACATGAGAATAGACTATACACCCGATACTGACGTCACAAATGCGAGCATTGTAGTGAAGGGCAGGGTGGAGAAGAAGCCCAGCATGGCCAGTGTTGCCGGGAGGTATCTTATCCGTGCCCTTATGATGGTACGGAACGTCTCAGGGACATATACAAGTGATCAGGGGCATATTTTGCCGGGCTATCTTCCGGGAGCAACATTTCTTGGACAACAGAACTACGAGGGTATGTCAGCGCCGGGATGGCGTTTTCTGGCAGGCAGGACTGATGAGCGTTTCTTTGATGAGGCGGTCCGCAACGGGTGGATTACGAAGGACACCCTGCTGAACAACCCTGCGGTATACAGTCAGCGGGAACAGATAAACCTCAGGGCAAATATCGAACCGTTCCCCGGCCTGCGTATCGATCTCACCAGTGACCGCCGTTATGCAGAGACGATTTCTTCATACCTGAGGGCCGACAGTAACGGCAACTTCCCTGACAGCACGCGCAACACCCGCATGACGGGTAACTTCACCATCTCAGTCATATCCTGGGGTACAGCCTTCGAGAAGATACCAAAGTCAGGTGATTACGTCTCAAAGACATTTGAAAATTTCAAAGACTATACATCCATTATCTCACAGAGGCGGGGTGATGAGCGCAGTGCAACTGACCCATCGTATGACCCGAACGTTGACCCGATTACCGGGGAGCCTGTTGAAGGACCCTACGCAAGCGGCTACGGCAAGACATCAAGCGAGGTTCTGGTGCCGGCGTTCCTGGCTGCTTACACGAAGAGAGACCCGAAAAGGATCACGCTGGAGACTTTCCCCTCGTGGATTCATATGATGCCCAACTGGCGTATAAATTTTGAAGGACTGACAAAATTCGCCGCAGTCAGAAAAGTATTCAATTCTGTGAGCCTCTCACACCAGTACAGATCAACATATACAATCGGTTCCTTTAACAGCAGTCTCTACTATGACCCGGATGCCTCCGGGTTGAGCATGATACGTGACATGAGCTCGAACTTCATACCGCAATTCGAGATTAACGCTGTTGTTATCAATGAGCAATTCAGTCCATTGATCAATATTGACCTTGGATGGAAGAACTCGCTTACGACCAGGATGGAGTACCGCAAGTCGCGCACCGTCACCCTTAACCTGGCAAGCAACCAGGTAGCCGATATCAGGAATGATGAGATCACCATAGGGGCCGGTTACAGGTTTGACAATGTGGCAATCACCCTGAAGTCAAGGGGAGGTCAGCGTGCCCTTGAGAGCGACCTGAACCTGAGGCTTGATTTTTCCATGAGGAATAATAAGACCCTTGCCCGCAAGCTGATAGAAGATGTCAATCAGCCCGTCGCCGGCCAAAAGGTCTTCACCGTGGGAGTCACCGCTGACTATGTGTTAAGCGACAGATTCATGCTGCAGATATATGCCGATCATAACCTGAATGACCCGTTTGTGGCCAACACCTTCCGTACTTCCAACACCAATTTCGGCTTCTCACTCAGGTTTACCCTTGTGCAGTAACAGCTTCACAGGTAAGGTTAAATAATCCGAAAATCAGTTTTTTAATATTAAAAAAGATGTATTTTTGACAACCTGACATTTACCCGGAATAGTTAAACTAATTAAATCTTAAAGTGATGAATGTTCCTGCAAATCTGAAGTACACCAAGGATCATGAGTGGGTTCTTGTTGAAGGCAAGGAGGCTACTGTTGGTATTACTGACTTTGCACAGCGTGAGCTTGGCGATATAGTTTTCATTGAGATAGAGACCATGGGAGAGAAGCTTGGCCACGGTGAAGTCTTTGGCACTGTTGAAGCAGTGAAGACGGTGTCTGATCTTTTCATGCCTGTGAGCGGCACTGTAACCATAAAGAATTCGGAGCTTGACGATGCAGCAGAGCTTGTCAACAGCGATCCCTACGGTAAAGGCTGGATGATAAAAGTTGCTGTGGATGATTTGTCAGAAATAGATACGCTGCTTGATGCCGGGGCATATATGAAACTTATCGGAGCATAAATTCATAAATAATAATACAAAAAAAGGGCTGTCTCCGAAGGGGCAGCCTCTTTTTTTATTTGCGATTGTAGATGTGCGATTTTCGATTTATTAAGTCAATTTAATCGCAAATCGCAAATCGCAAATTCTATAAGGTCTTTTTGACTTTAACAGTCTGGTACCCTTCCACAACATCCCCTACATTGATATCATCGAAACCGTTGATATTCAGTCCGCATTCGTAGCCCGAAGTAACTTCTTTCACATCATCCTTAAACCGTTTGAGTGAGCCAAGTTCACCGGTATGAACCACGATACCGTCACGTATGACCCTGACTTTGGTGTTACGGGTGATCTTGCCTTCGCGGACAAAACATCCGGCGATGGTGCCGACTTTACCAATATTAAATACCTCCCGTACCTCAATTGTAGCCACTATCTCTTCCTTGATCTCAGGTGAAAGCATGCCTTCCATTGCTGCCCTGATCTCCTCAATAGCATCATAGATAATTGAATAGAGGCGGATATCAATACCTTCCTTCTCGGCAAGTTTTCGTGCGCTGAGCGACGGTCTTACCTGGAAGCCAACCACCACTGCATTGGATGCAGCAGCAAGAAGGATATCAGATTCAGATATCTGCCCGACGGCCTTATGGATGATGTTAACCTGTATCTCCTCGGTTGAGAGTTTGATAAGTGAATCACTCAGAGCTTCAACAGATCCGTCCACGTCGCCCTTGACAATGATATTAAGCTCCTGGAAGTTTCCTATCGCAATACGGCGACCGATCTCATCAAGAGTGATATGTTTCTGTGTGCGCAATCCCTGCTCTCTCTGCAGCTGCGCTCTCTTGGTAGCTATCTCTTTTGCCTCATTGGGAGACTCCATGACATTGAACTTGTCACCAGCCTGCGGAGCTCCGTTGAGACCGACAATTAAAACCGGTTCTGAAGGTCCGGCTTCATCAACCTTCTGGTTACGTTCGTTGTACATAGCCTTGACATGGCCGAATGATGAACCCGCAAGAACAACCTCACCGAGATGAAGCGTACCTGCTTTCACAAGTATGGTTGCCATAAAACCGCGTCCCTTGTCAAGGGAAGACTCCAGGATGGTGCCGAGGGCGAGTTTGTCAGGATTGGCTTTCAGGTCAAGCATCTCAGCCTGCAGAAGGATCTTTTCAAGCAGCAGGTCAATGTTAAGTCCGCTCTTGGCTGAAATCTCCTGTGACTGGTACTTGCCGCCCCACTCCTCAACAAGGAAATTCATTGAGGCAAGCTCTTCGCGTATCCTGTCAGGATTAGCTGTCTGCTTGTCAATCTTGTTGATGGCAAATATTATAGGTACACCTGCTGCATGTGCATGGTTGATCGCTTCACGTGTCTGAGGCATGACGCCGTCATCGGCAGCCACAACGATAATTACGATGTCGGTTATCTGGGCGCCTCTTGCACGCATGGCTGTGAAAGCCTCGTGACCGGGGGTGTCAAGGAAAGTGATGATCTTTCCATTGTTAAGTGACACGCTGTAAGCACCGATATGCTGTGTTATTCCTCCTGCTTCACCCGCGATCACGTTAGTGTTGCGGATATAGTCAAGTAGTTTTGTCTTACCGTGGTCGACGTGTCCCATGACTGTGACTATCGGCGGACGCGGAACCAGGTTAACCTGTTCATCCTCCTCTTCCCTTACCGCTTCCTGAAGCTCAGCGCTGACAAACTCAACGGTGAAACCAAATTCTTCAGCCACCATAGCCATTGTCTCGGCATCAAGCCTCTGATTTATTGAGACGATAAGGCCGAGGCTCATACAGGTAGATATAATATCAATCACCGGAACGTCCATCATGGTCGCCAGCTCGTTTACAGAAACAAACTCAGTGACTTTCAGAACACTCTTTTCGAGTTCTTTCTTATCGGTGTCATCCCTCATTCTCTGGCTGACGGCATCTCTCTTGTCACGACGGTATTTGGCAACTTTGGACTTACTCTTGCTCATGAGCAGGTTCACGTCCCTTATGTTCTTGGAGACATCTTCCTTGTCAACTTCAGGACGCAGTGCCCGGAACGATTTCTTCCTGTCGGGGCGATGGTCCCTCGGGCCGCCGCCGCTCACCGGCTTCTTGTCTTTTTTAACTTCGGCAACCTGACCCGGAGCCTGGTCGAGGGCAACTTTTTCCCTTGGTCTGGCTTTTATCCTCTCACGCTTTTTCCTGTCATCATGCTTCTGCCGTGCTTCAGCAACCTGTTCCTTGGTCTTCTTGACTTCAGGCACCAGTTCTATTTTATCAAGGATCGTAGGGCCCTTAAGTTTTTCATAACCCGGACGGTAGATCTCAGCTTCTTTGGTTTCATGGGCGGCAGGCGTCACAACAGGCGCTTCCGGCGGTTCTGTCCGGGCAAGAGGCTGTTCTGCCACTGGCTCTGTAACAGGTACAGCGCTTTCAGGCTCCACGCCAGCCGTCTTCGGAGCGGTTTTCCTGGTTCCCTTTTCCGGCTTGCCGGTGAGTTTTTCGAGGTCTACCTGGCCTACAACCTTTGGTTCTTTCTTCAGTCTGGCCGTTTCAGTTTCAGATTCAGCAGGCGTGATTTCAGGGACAACAGGTTCAGGCGTTTTGGTCTTTTCCGGTACCGGTGCAGTTTCTTTCTTCACTGTTTTGGCCGGAGGCGTAAGATCAATCTTGCCAACGGTCTTTATCTCCGGTTTTTTAACCTCGGTATGCAGGTCAATATGCTTCTTCATGCCCGAGATGTCGGTAATAAGGAAATCTTCATCAGGCTCTGATGAATCACCTTCCTTAACTGTCGCCATATCATCGATGGAGAGCGACTTCTTGAGAGTAACCTTCTCTTTGAGAGCCAGTTTATCGGCATCCTTTTTAACACTGAGGTCGCCGCTGTACTCTTTCAGTATCAGTGTATATGCCTCAGGAGGAATTTTGCCGTTGGGGTCATGACTGATTTCAATTCCCTTTTTGTGCAGGAAATCAACAATAGTCTGTATCCCAACATTAAATTCGCGGGCTGCTTTGCTTAAACGTATGGCCTTCTTGTCTTCAGTCATATATCCCTTTATAGTAACCTCTTAAATAAATATTCAATCATTTCTTCTTTGTCCGGGAGAAGCTTATTCTTTATCTAATTCCGCCTTGAGGATATTCACAACTTCCTTTATTGTTTCCTCTTCAAGGTCTGTTCTCTTTGCAAGGTCATGCACGGTAAGCCTGAGCACACTGCGGGCAGTGTCGCAACCAATGGCTTTAAGCGCATCAATGACCCATCCTTCAATTTCATCTGCAAACTCATCCAGAGAGACGTCTTCCTCATCCTCGTTATCCGGTTCACGATAGACTTCAATATCATACCCTGTAAGCTGTCCTGCCAGCTTGATGTTCAGCCCGCCCTTGCCAATGGCCAGGGAGACCTCACTGGGCTTCAGGTATATCTCTGCTTTCTTCTCTGATTCGATAAGCTTGATCGACGATATTTTTGCTGGGTTGAGCGCCCTGGTTATGAACAGCTGATTGTTTGAAGTGAAGTTTATGACATCAATGTTCTCATTGCGTAACTCACGTACGATACCGTGTATCCTTGATCCTTTCATGCCCACGCATGCTCCTACAGGGTCAATGCGTTCGTCATAGGATTCAACTGCCACCTTGGCTCTTTCGCCGGGCACCCTTACGATTTTCTTAATCGTAATCAGACCGTCGAATATCTCCGGAACTTCCAGTTCAAAAAGTCTTTCAAGGAAGACAGAGGAGGTACGGCTGAGAATGATGTTGGGAGTATTATTCTTCATCTCTACCCTGATGACCACCGCGCGGATGGTATCACCCTTGCGGAAATGATCGGAGGGGATCTGTTCTCCCTTCGGAAGGATCAGTTCATTGCCGTCATCATCAAGGACAAGGGTCTCACGTTTCCATACCTGATACACCTCACCGGTGACGATATCGCCGATACGGTCTTTATATTTGAGATAGATATTGTTCTTTTCCAGGTCAAGGATGCGTGCCACCAGGTTTTGTCTGAGGGCCAGGATAGCCCTGCGGCCGAAGTCAAGGAATTTAACCTCGTCAGAAACCTCTTCGCCCACCTCATAGTCTTCATCTATCTTATGCGCCTCAGTGAGGGGTATCTGGGTGTTTGGATCGGTGAATGCCTCATCTTCAACAACCTCACGGTTACGCCAGATCTCAAAGTCACCCTTATCGATGTTGACAATAATGTCAAAGTTTTCTGCCGCACCGTATTTTTTGGCTAGCATACCCCTGAATACATCCTCGAGCACACTCATCATGGTGGGCCTGTCAATATTCTTCAGCTCTTTGAACTCTGAAAAGGTATCGATTAAATTAACGTTTTCCATTGTGGTAATGAATTCTGTTATTTGAATGATATTATTACTTTAACTGACTTAACATCCTCATAATTAAATGATCTGATCACTGAGGTGACTTCCTTCTTCTTCTCTTTTGTGTCAACTCTCAGGTCAAAGCCGCCGTGGGTGATGTTCATGAGAGTACCCTTCACCAGGGAGCCGTCATTTGAAACCACCTCTACAAGACGACCTTCGTTCTTGCGGTACTGTTCGATTACCAGAAAGGGCATCTCAAGGCCGGGTGAAGAGACATTAAGTTCAAAATCTCCAACCTCTTCTCCCAGTTCACTGCTGATAAATCTGCTCATCGAAGCACAGTCGTCAATGGTCACGCCTTCATTCCTGTCAATGAGGACAGTGATCCTGCCGGTGCTGCTCAGCCTTACATCAACCAGAAAGATGCCGGTGCCGATTATATGGCGCTCTGCAAGTTTCCTTATATGATCTTTTGTAATCATCGTCTGTTTTTTGATAACAAAATAGGGGACTTTTGTCCCCTAGGCCATTCGTACCCCCTTCTATTCCGGTGCAAAGATAACATCATTTTTTAAATAACAAATGAAGCATGGTGTGAATATTCAACAATTACTTTGTATGTGAAGCTTTTCTGAAGTAATTTTGGGGACAATTGATTATTTTAAAACATTAACTCAGCGGTATTTGACTAACAAGAACAAGATTATCAATGATCCGGTATATGGGTTTATCTCCATGCCCTGTGATCTCATTTTCGACCTTGTGAGCCATCCGTGGTTTCAGCGGCTGAGAAACATACGGCAGCTTGGGCTCTCCAGCTATGTATATCCGGGCGCTGTACACAGCCGCTTCCAGCACAGTCTTGGAGCTATGTACCTGACCACACAGGCGGTACACACCCTCCGGACCAAGAATATTGATATTACACCGGCAGAGGAAGAGGCGGTGCTGGTTGCCATCCTGCTGCATGACATTGGACACGGTCCTTTTTCACATGCGCTTGAGCACTCTCTGATAGAGGATATGCCTCACGAGACGATGTCGCTCATGATAATGGAGCAGCTGAACAGTCAGTTTGAGGGCAGGCTCACCGACGCCATTGCTGTCTTTAAGGGGACCTACCCGAAGAAGTTTTTCCATGATCTGGTGACGGGGCAGATGGACATGGACCGCATGGATTATCTCAGACGCGACAGTTTTTTTACCGGAGTCATTGAAGGGTCAGTGGGATCTGACAGGATTATCAGGATGCTTAATGTGGCTGATGACCGGCTGGTGGTGGATGAAAAAGGCATTTATTCAGTTGAAAAGTTTCTGATAGCCAGGCGTATGATGTACTGGCAGGTATATAACCACCGAACAGTCGTATCTGCTGAAAATCTCCTTACGGATCTGCTGATAAGAGCCAGGGAGATGACAGCCCGTGGAACCGTACTCTTTGCCACACCGGCCCTGACATATTTCCTTCAACAGCGGCACCGTCCGGGCAGCGGTGAGAATCCAACCGAAATGATCAGCCGTTTTCTGGAGCTTGATGAGAGTGATATATTTGCATCGACAAAGGTGTGGATGAACTCAGAAGACAAAGTGCTTGCCGACCTGTGCCGGCGCTTCGTAACAAGAGACCTCCTGGGAATTGAACTTCAAAACAGTCCCTTTGACGAAAAAAAGGTGACTGAACTGGCAAAGAAGGCAAAAGACATCCTGCATCTCCGGGACGACGAAGTCAGATTTTATGTCAACACGGGAGACGTTTATAACCAGACATATGCGCCTGGTACACCGGAGGTACGCATACGACTCAAGAACGGAACAATCAAAGATATCACAGCTGTATCTGATCTGTTTGACAAAGATGCACTGTCAGAGAAGGTGACGAAATATTACCTCTGCTATCCAAAAGAAATATTTACAAAATAAAACATCTTAAAATGGAATTTACAGTCGCGATGATAGCCCAGTTACTCAAGGGCACGGTTGAGGGTAATCCCGAGACGAAGGTGCACACCTTTGCAAAAATCGAAGAGGGACATGAAGGGGCACTCTCGTTCCTTTCAAATCCTAAATACGAAACCTATATCTATACCACGGGCTCTTCGGCAGTACTTGTAAGAAATGACTTCAAGCCTGCAAAGGAGGTAAAAGCCACCCTGATCAGGGTGGAGGATCCTTATCAGGCTCTGGCACTGTTGCTTGCAATGTATGACCAGGCAAAACCCGCAAAGAAGGGGATACATCCCACAGCGGTTATTGAAGATGGTGCCACGATTGGCACAGATGTTTATATCGGAGCATATGCGGTGGTATCTGAGAATGCTTTCGTTGGAAACGGATGCAGCATCTATCCGCACGTGTTCATCGGCGACAGCGTGAAAGTAGGCAACAACTGCAAGCTGTATCCCGGGGTGAAAATTTATAAAGAGTGCATTATCGGCAATGACTGTGTGCTGCACGCCGGAGTTGTGATCGGGGCTGACGGATTCGGCTTCGCCCCGGCGGCTGACAACAATTATATGAAGATACCACAGATCGGGAATGTCATCCTGGAAGATAATGTGGAAATAGGAGCCAACGCCTGCATTGACAGGGCAACAATGGGCTCCACCGTGGTGCAAAAAGGTGTCAAACTTGACAATCTCGTGCAGATCGGACACAATGTGGTGATCGGTGAAAATACCGTTATAGCTGCACAGTCAGGCATCGCAGGCTCGACAAAAGTCGGAAAGAACTGTATGATGGGAGGTCAGGTGGGGTTAGTTGGTCATGCAACAATCGCTGACGGATGCAAGATAGGCGCTCAGTCCGGGATAGGCGGAAGCATTAAGGAGGAGAATGCCAGCGTCTTTGGTTCTCCCGCCATTGAAGCCAGAATGTTTATCCGAAGCTATAAATACTTCATCAAACTTCCTGAACTGAATAAAAAACTGGAGGAACTTCTAAAGACTGTTGATTCCTTGAAAAACAAATAGTTTTCCCCGGTGTTCCATGGGAAATCGGTTGAACCTCATACAGATATATTCCTTTCGCTTGGAGCATTCGAAAAAAAATTACTTTATTTGTACCGATTTTTAAAAAGTTATCGATGAGTGAAAAGCAAACAACCCTGGCTAAAGATGTTACTCTCAGAGGTAAAGGGTTGCATACGGGAGTTGATGTTACAGTTACTTTCAAACCGGCACCCGCAAACAGCGGATACAGGTTCTGCCGTGTAGATCTGCCCGGCAACCCGGTAATAGATGCTATAGCTGATAACGTGACGGAGACATCGCGGGGAACCACCCTGGTACAGGGTGAGGCTTCTGTGGCGACCATTGAGCACGTGTTGGCAGCTTTTTCGGGGATGCGTATCGACAATGCAATGATTGAAATAGACGCTCCCGAGGCACCGATAATGGGAGGGAGTTCACATATGTTCGTCGAGGCCATAAAGGAGGCCGGGATAACAGAGCTTAAGGATGACCGTAACTATTACGTAATAAGAGAAAAGATCACTTTTTCGGATGAGGAGCATGGTGTTGACCTGATTGTTTATCCGGATGACCACTTCAGCGCTCATGTGCTGATTGACTATAATTCCAAGATCCTCGGGAACCAGTATGCCATCCTTGATGACATAAGGAATTTCGAAAAAGAGGTCAGCTCAAGTCGCACTTTCGTTTTCTTTCATGAGCTGGAACCCCTGTTCCGCATGGGACTGATAAAAGGCGGTGATATGGAGAATGCAGTGGTGATCCTGGAACGTGAGGTTGAGCAGGAAGAGATTGACCGTATAGCCACGATGTTCAACAAACCGGGCATAACAGAGCATCACGCCGGGGTACTGAACAACACCAAGCTCAGGTTTCCCAATGAACCGGCACGGCATAAGCTGCTTGACCTGATCGGCGACCTGTCGCTTGTAGGCCAGCCCATTAAGGGCAAGGTGGTTGCAACTCGCCCGGGGCATTATTCAAATACCAGGCTTGCGAGACTGATACGTCAGCAGATTAAGAGACAGGCGACAAAGAAGGAGATACCGCTGCTTGATACAACAAAACCGGCAGTGATGGATATCGAGAAGATAAAAAAGCTTCTGCCTCACCGTTTTCCCATGCTGATGGTTGACAGGATCCTTGAGCTGACTGAAACTCATATAATAGGGATGAAGAACACGACCTACAATGAGGCTTTCTTTCAGGGTCATTTTGTGGATGAACATGTTTTTCCGGGTGTGCTGATTGTAGAAACCATGGCACAGGTGGGAGGAATACTTGTGCTCAGCAATGTTGATGAACCGGAGAAATATTCGACGTATTTCCTTAAGGTCGACAGGATGAAGTTCAAGCACAAGGTTGTACCCGGAGATACAATAATTATAAGGTGTGATCTCACCGAACCCATCAGACGTAACATTGTCATCATGTACAGCCAGGCTTTTGTGGGACAGAAGCTGGTGGCCGAGGGCGAGATGACGGCACAGGTTATAAAGAACAGGTAACAATATATGATTTCAGCTTTAGCACATATTGATCCGAAAGCCCGGTTGGGCGAAGGGGTTATCGTTGAACCGTTTGCCTATATACAGGGTGATGTTGTCATAGGGGACGGAAGCTGGATTGGTCCCGGTGCAGTTATTTACGACGGTGCCCGTATCGGCCGGAGATGCCGTATCTTTAACGGGGCCTCAGTGTCGGCCATACCCCAGGACCTGAAGTTCGAGAACGAAGCTTCAACCCTGGAGATAGGTGACAATACAACAGTCAGGGAGTTTGCCACCCTGCACAGGGGAACGAAGGCCAAAGGAAAGACAATTATCGGGAAAGACTGCCTGATAATGGCGTACTGTCATGTGGCGCACGACTGTATCATAGGTGATCACGTGATACTTGTATCATATACTGGCCTTGCCGGTGAGGTTGAGGTAGGTGACTGGGCTATCCTCGGCGGCGGATCGATGGCACACCAGTTTGTACATATCGGTGCTCATGCAATCGTTGGAGGCGGATCAAAGGTGCGCATGGACGTGCCGCCGTTTATAAAGACGGACAGGGAACCAATGACTTACATGGGATTAAACGTGGTAGGGCTTGAGCGCAGGGGATTCAGCAAGGAAAAGATTCATGAGTTGCATGAAATATACAGGGCCTTTTACAATATGGGAATGAATACTGCGCAGGCACTGGAGCATATCACCGCCAATTTTGTTCCGACGGAGGAGCGTGAATATATCTTAAGGTTTATAAGGGACTCGAAGAGGGGTGTCATCAGGGGGCGTTAAGCCCCTTTTTTTTGGTATGGGTATAAAACACGAATGGGAACCATACTGTACGTATAAGTTCCCATTCCGACGAGTGACAGCCATGACCGTCACAATCGCCATGCTACTGTTATTACAGCCGGTTCATCTCTCTTACTCCTGCCTTTCCGAAGTCTGTCGGTCTCCCCGAAGGAAGTGCGGACTTTGTTCCGGTGTCTTTTCTGTGCTTTTTCATCGCCTTGCGGCTTTTACGAAGCGCATACCGGGACGCGGAGCCATGAACCCCTGAGACCGGACACTCCCCGAAGGGATAGCTGCTGTCCTGCCCGGACCATCTCCACCCTATCCTCGCCGGTTTGGGTGGCATGATGTTCCTTTCTCTGAACGGGCACTTGTGCTGCTTTATTAGCTTTCAGCCTGCATTTGTGTTGCTCTCCTCGCCCGGTTGTTACACTGTTTGAAGATTGCCCCGTCAGACCGCCAGGATGGGAAGGCCTCTCAGCCTGCACCCGTGACGGACGCCTTAAGACCGTGATCTTTCAGCGTGAGACTCTGAAGTCTGATGTAATTTCAGAGTGATAATTAAACCATTCGAAAGAACCTTCTTACCTCAGAGCGACCCTTTATCGCTCACATGGTCTGACAAATATAGGAAGAGGACATTTACCTGTCAAATTTTTTAAGCTAATAATGCCATAATAGAAAGAACAGGAAATGCACAGAGTTATTAACGGGACTTAATTACTGTTAATAAGGCACTTATCGCTAAAAAAGCGGGGTTATTAACATGGTGTTAATAACCCCGCGTGTTTATTCTTTGAAAGTATCTGCTATTCAAGGATCACCTTCTTGTCCTTGGGATGCTTAACAGTGTAGGTGAGTACAATCTCCCTGGTCTGGCGCGGCTCGACCCGGAAACTCCAGACAATCTCTCCGGTGACCCGGTTGAGGACACCTCCTGTGAGTTCAGTAGCTTCAACGGTGATATCACTGTTCTGTGACAAAGGTATCTGGTCACGGAGCTTAACATCAGCTGCCTGGCTCTTGTTGTTACGTACCGAAATAAGGAAGGACATCGTCTCAACCTTGTTGGCACCAATCAGTTTCTGAGAGGTGAAGTCTTTCCTTTTTTCGCGCTTAATTGTAATATTATTGTCTGCTCCGAGCGATACCGGCAGGGTATCAGTCAGCTCTGCAGTGTTGATATAGCCTTTGCCGGTAAAGGTGTTGCTGAAGTAAATATTTGATTCGCCGGGCAGAAGGTTATACTGATTCCATTCTGTAATATAACCCATAAGGTAGGCTGAGCCGTTGAGCTTGGGTGTGGCTGCGTAGCTGTATGTTGCAGGAACAGTCAGTCTCTGAAGCTCCACTACCTCCGGCTTGCCGTCGGACAGGATGGTCTGGGGTACATTCACGTCGAAGCTGAAGCTGATGGTTGATTCGCTTACGGTGACAGGCAGCGGAGCGCTCTCCTGCTCCATCATCATGGCATCTTCAGCTTTTTCATTACGGGCTGCGGGTTTTGATTTGGTGCCATAACCAGTTATCACTACCTCATTCAGTCCCTGGTATTCATTAGGATAATAAAAGTCAATAAACCACGGGTTCAGAGTCGGGAGCGCACCTGCAGTCATAGGTGAGGCATTCGACAGACTTACATTTACATCCTTCCAGTCGATACCGCTGTTCTGCCAGATATTTGCCCTGTAAATGATTGATGCCGGCGATGAGATATCGTCAACCCGGATGTCATAAGCCGGGTACCAGCCCGCATTCATCACAACATAAGAAAGCTTCAGCTTCCCGGTGGCAGCTTTTGTTCCTGTAACAGTCACGACTATCTCGCCGGTGGGCAGCTTCGACTTGTCGACCGTGGCCGCCAGCTGGCTCTCAAGCTTCTTCTTCTCTTCATTGTATTCCTTAATCACCCTGTTTTTTTTGAGGACAGCCATCTTGACTGATTCTATATTTGAAGAATACAGATCCATCAGTACTTTAAGCTGGTCGGGAGTAATTGTTGATTTGTTTGTAACAACATCATAGTTCGATTTAAGGAAAAGCTCTTTCTCAAGGAGTACATCAACGGCAGTCTGTTCATTCTCGATTTTCACTGTAAGTGCCTCGATCTTGTCCCTCAGTGCGGTAATGGCTTCTGTCTCGGTTGGATTCTCAAGGTAGTTATTCCGGTGATTGACGCCCATAATCATGAAATCACCCTCACCTTTTACCTGTATGCTGTTGGGATCAATGTACGGAGAAAGGCCGCCGGCCACTATGTCGACGGTGCCTGACTGCACTGAGATGGGCAGTTCGCCGTATAACTGGGCTCCCTGGCGGAAGACAGTTACCTGGCTGACGGTTGATGCGATATACTTCTCCTGACCTTCAGTCGTTAATGCCGTAAGTGCCAGGGCTAAAAGTGTTGCAAATAAGAATTTTTTCATTGCCGTTAAATTTTTTATAAAGGTATTTAAAAAGAAGATTACCCGGAATATTGTCAAAAAGCCTGCCAGTATTACTACATAAAAACAGGGAGGACCTCTCCGAGACCCTCCCTGATATAAACCTAAAACTCAAACCTAACCATTGTAATCCCTGAGAACGCTCATCAGCTTCTGGCGTGCGAAAAAGATGCGGCTCTTCACCGTTCCAAGCTTGAGATTGAGCCCTTCTGCTATTTCTTCATATTTATATCCGTTAAGATGCATCCGGAAGGGTTGACGATAATCGCCATGCAGGGCCTCAATGGCCTTTTCGATCTCATTCTCTGAGTAAGTCGAATCAGGTGAAATGCTTCCCTTGTCAGAAGGAAGGTTTATATAATAAAGCTCCTGAGTACCGTCCATCATTGTATTTTCCCTCATCTTCCTCCGGTAATTGTTGATGAAGGTGTTTTTCATAATTGTGAAGATCCAGGCCTTGAGGTTCGTGGCATCCACGAACTTGTCCTGATTCTGTATGGCCTTCAGGAACGTGTCCTGAACGAGGTCAAGTGCGTTGTCGCGGTCGAGTGTAAGACTGAGAGCGTACTTCTGAAGATTGCCCTTCAGACTTATTATGCTTGATGTGAATTCATTTGCAGTCATTTCTCAGCATTTTTAGTGTTTGTTGATGCAAAGTTAAACGAACATATTAAGATAAACAAATCCGAATATCCTTTATTGTGATAATTTGATGAGTTTTGGACATTGATTCTAAACATAATATAATTGATAGTGAGATCATTAAAGGATACTTGTATAAATTAGGACACAAAGGTATTATTTTATTTACTGATTGTAGCGGACGCTCTGACCTCCAACCTGTCCTCCGGTTGGAGTAGGAAGGGAAAAGGCCATTTTTCCATGCCTGGAGCATGATTAAAGGGAGGAAGAATGGCAATGAGAGAAGACAGGCTCCTCAGTTATCTTTTAATTATCTTTACAAAAAAGATCTTATGGAGACAAAAGAATATCCCTGCGGAAAAACAGCAACGTATAAATTTGATACTGAGGCTACACCAAAGGCAGTCATACTCCTTGTGCATGGTTTTGGAGAACATTCGGGCAGATACAGCGATTGGGCGACGAAGTTCAATGAACAGGGTATCTCGCTGAGAGCTTTTGACCTGCCGGGTCATGGCTTGTCCGGTGGCAGGCGCGGGGTGATGTCACCATTCGATGTTATATTTGACTCGATTGATATAATTTTAAAGGATATTGCTGCCGAGTTGCCAGGCATCCCGCAGTTAATTTACGGTCACAGTCTTGGCGGCGGTATAGTTCTTGATTATCTTATCCGTAGAAAACCTTCCCTGACTGGTGCTATTGCTACCTCACCGTGGATCAACCTGGCGTTTGAGCCGCCGAAGGCCAAACAATTGCTTGCCTCAGTGGCGAGCCGGATCATGCCCGGGATGACCCAGTCATCAGGCTTAAAGACAGAGTACCTGTCTCGCGACCCCGCGGTGGTTGAAGCGTACAGGACCGATCCGCTGGTTCATGGCATTATTTCGGCAGGAATATTCGGGTCGATAACCAGCGCCGCAAAGGAAATTCTTAGCCGGGCCTCCGAAATCACGCTGCCGCTGCTGCTTGTACACGGCAGAAATGACATGATCACATCGGCTGCAGCTACGATGGAGGTTGCTGCTGCAGCTCCCCGAGCTACACTGAAGCTGTGGGACGGAGGCTATCATGAGCTTCATAATGATTTACTCAGAGAGGAGCACTTTGAGTTCATCATCGAGTGGATTGACACATTATTATAATATGTAAAATGGAACTGCGAACCGAAGTGACCCTCCCTGTTTCGTCCGGTAAAATCACCTTCATTACACCGGTCATGTTCCTGGGTTCGTGCTTTGCCAGTGAGATCGGGTACAGACTGGCATCGGGGAAGCTCGATGTGATGACAAACCCGCACGGCACGCTCTTCAATCCTTTTTCGGTGGCAGGTGCCCTTGACAGGTTTGCAGCTTCATACCGGTACGCTGAAGATGATGTGTACCTCTACGGTAACCGTTATATGAGCCTTGATCATCATACTGCCTTTTCATCGTATGAGCGGGATGTTCTTACAGAAAGGCTCAACGATGTCAGCCGGGCAGCTTCTGAATTCATCCGCAGGGCATCATTTCTATTTGTGACTTTCGGCACTTCATACGTGTACCATCTCAGGGAGAATGGAGCCATCGTGGCCAACTGCCATAAGCTGCCCTCATCGCTTTTCGAGCGCAGACTGGCTGAACCACATGAGATTGCTGCCAGATGGAAGGAGACGCTTGACCGTCTTGCGGAACTCAACCCAGCGCTGAGGGTCTGGTTCACAGTCAGTCCTGTCCGCCACCTGAGTGACGGTGCACATGCAAACCAGATCAGCAAGGCGCATCTTCTTCTGGCAGCAGAGGAGCTGATGAGCCATCCATCCGTCGAGGGGTACTTCCCGGCTTACGAGATATTCATGGATGACCTTCGCGATTACAGGTATTATGCTGCCGATATGGTTCATCCCTCAGAGACGGCCATCGATTATATCTGGGAGAAATTTGCGACGGTATTTTTTGACAGTCCCACACTCAGGCTTTGGAATGAGGCTGCAAGGATCACCAGGGCAATGGCTCACCGCCTCACCGGAGAAAAGCGGGAAACGGCTTCCTTTGCCACTGCAATGCTTGACAGGATCGCTGACCTGAAGGCGAAATCACCGTTCATCAATCTCACTGCAGAGGAGGCATATTTCGGGGGTTTGTTATAAAAAGTTTTCATAGCTGCTGAACTTTTTACCTCGTCTGTTGGTTTGTTTCATAAAAACTGCACAAATTATGAAAGCTCATTATATAATCTTCCTATTGTTAGCCGGGGTGTTTTTGGATCTTTCCGGACAATCGGGCGGAGGGACCATCCGCGGAAAGGTTCTGGATGCAACGACCAACGAACCGGTTCCGTTTGCAAGCGTTGTGATATGGAACACCACCATTGGAGCCATGACCGATTTTGACGGCAATTTCCTCTTCACAGGACTGAAACCCGGATTTGTGGAGGTGAGGGTTTCATATGTTGGTTACAAGCCCTATGTTTCGGAAGGAGTGATGGTAACCAACAGTAACGAGGTTAACCTGACAATCCCGATTGAATCAACCGTTGTGGGCATTTCTGACATTGTTGTCAAGGCATCACCTTTCCGCAAAAAAATCGAGAGTCCTGTATCGGTAAGAATCATTGGCATTCAGGAGATCGAACTGAACCCTGGTGGTAACCGTGACATCTCGAAGGTTATTCAGTCATTTCCGGGCGTTGCTTCAACACCCGCTTTCAGGAATGATGTTATAGTCAGGGGAGGAGGGCCCAATGAAAACAGGTTTTTCCTTGATTATGTGGAGATACCTTATCTTAACCACTTCTCAACACAGGGGGCTTCGGGAGGCCCAGTAGGCATAATCAATGTCGATTTTGTCAGATCGGTTGATTTTCTCTCCGGCGCATTCCCTGCATCAAGAGGCAATGCCCTCAGTTCAGTCATGAATTTCAGCCTGATCGACGGCAACAAGGAGAAGAAAACGCTCAGGGCGACACTGGGCGCTTCGGACATTGGCCTCACCTACAACGGACCGGCAGGAGAGAAGAGCTCCCTCATTGTATCCGCGCGGCGGTCATACCTGCAGTTTCTGTTTGGAGCGCTGGGTCTGCCGTTCCTTCCCACCTACAACGATTTTCAGTTCAAATACAAGGTCAATTTTGACCAGAAGAATGAGCTGACAATACTCGGCATTGGCGCGAAGGATGATTTCAAACTGAACCTTGATGCGAATGAGACGGAATACCAGCGCTATATACTGGGTTATATACCGACACAGGAGCAGTACAGCTATACAGTGGGCGCTGTTTACAGGCATTTTCGTTCAAATGGTTCGGACATTGTTGTTTTAAGCCGCAACTACCTGAACAACACTCAGTACAAGTACCTTAACAATGATGAGTCAAACCCTGATAACAAGACCCTTGATTATAACAGCGGAGAGGGTGACATAAGGCTGAGGTATGAGGGAAACGTGATTTACCCCAGCACATTCAGGATCAGCTACGGTGCAGGTACTGAGATGTCGCGTTACAGGAATGACACCTTCAGGAAGGTCTATACTGACACCGGACTGGAAACCGAGATTTACAACACCAACCTTGTCTTTTTCAAGTACTCGGCCTTCGGTCAGGTAAGCAAATCGTTCATTGATGAGAAGCTAAGTCTTTCATTCGGTCTGCGCACCGACGGCAACAGCTACTCGCCCGAAATGTCCAATCCTTTTACCCAGATCTCGCCCCGTTTTTCAGCATCATATGCACTGACAAAAATTGTCAACCTGAATTTCAACACAGGCCGCTATTATCAGCTTCCGCCCTATACTTCACTGGGGTATAAAGATAATTCCGGCAATTATATCAATAAGGAAAACGGGATCAAATACATATATGCCGATCATATAGTGGCAGGCATTGAAGTTATTCCGGAAGAAAGCCTTCAGTTCACCGTGGAAGGGTTTTACAAAAAATACAATGACTATCCGTTCTCAGTCGCTGATCAGGTTCCTTTGTCTACCAAGAGCGCCGGTTACGGCATCTTCGGTGACGAGGAGCTTGTGTCGACTTCCACGGGCAGGGCGTACGGACTGGAACTCATGGGCCGCATGAGGGAGCTGAAAGGTCTGAATGCAGTGTTTTCCTATACTTTCGTCAGGAGCGAGTTTAAAGGCACTGACGGTATTTATATTCCCACGGCATGGGATAACAGGCATCTCTTCAGCCTGACGGCAACGAAGAAAATTGGTGAAACCTGGAATGTGGGATTCAAATGGAGGTATGTCGGAGGAGCGCCTTATACACCGTATGATGTTGAGAAATCCTCGCTTATTGAAGCATGGGATGCCACCGGTCAGGGTTACCTCGATTATGCAAAGTACAACACTGAGAGGCTTAAGGCCTTTAACCAGCTTGACGTGAGGGTTGATAAGCAGTTCTATTTCAAAAAATGGTCACTGATGCTGTATGCTGACATACAGAACATTCTGAATTTCAAGGCTGAACAGCCTGATCTGCTTATCCAGCAGACGGATGAGGCCGGTGTGCCACTGATAGATCCTGAGGATGCCACCCGTTATCTTCTCAAGTTTGTCCCGGCTGACATCGGGACTGTTTTACCAACTGTCGGCATCATTATTGAAATTTAACAGGGAGAGAAATGAAATACGTTATAATCGTTTTAATGGTGTTTTTTGCCGCGTGCTCGGCAAAGCCATCCGCGTCAAAGGTTGCCGAAAGGCAGAAGTTTACTGAAGTAAAGACAAACACTGCCGGTACCGGACCTGCAATTGAAGTGAAGTTTTACGGGGGGGCATCGCTTTATTACCCGCTTATGGCCGTATGGCTTGAGGATGAGCAGGACGGTTATATTCAGACACTGTTCGTACCCAATACTATTGCCACGGGCATTTTCAAATACGGGTCAGATGCCTCGGGAAAATGGGTAGCAGCACCTAAACGGGCTCCCCAGACCCTGCCTTACTGGTCACACAAGCGCGGCATTGCAGCTTCTGACGGATTGTATATGCCAGAACCGGAGAACCCTGTTCCTGATGCATACAGCGGTGCTACACCCACCACCAGTTTCACGCTCACTACCCGCGCTGACGGACCATTGCCCCGGAAATTCAGGGTAATGTTTGAGATCAATCAGAACTGGGACTGGAATGAGTACTGGACAAATGACAAATTTCCGGGAGACGATAACTACCTGCATTCAGCTCAGCCGGCGGTTGTATATGAAAGCGTTGTAGATCAGAAGGAATTGCATGACAGGTACGTCATGCACCCGATAGGCCACAGTCATCCTTCCGGAGTAACAGGAGAACTGTTCACGGACCTCAGCACTCTGACAACGGCATTGCAGATTGCAGATTCAATAGTTGTAAGGATATTGCCTTAGAAAATCCCGGGGGGAGTAAATTTTTCAGAGGCTGTCTGCCCATTCTGCCAGTCCGGCGGGAGAGCAGACAGCTTCTGTTTTACCCTTGACCCACGATCCGCTGCTGTCATACCGTCCGGTGACAAGTACTTTCTTAAGCTTCAGTTCACGGGTCAGGGTATTGGAAAATCTTTTCACCTCATCATCAGGTTCCGAAGCCGGCAGGTTAACGGCAAGGATTGCAAAAGGCCTGATGGAATGAATGCCTCTTATGTCTTCCGCAGACAGGGTGCCTTCAGTATAAACAGTTTCAATGCCTTTTTTCCTGAGCAGGTACTTGAGGAATACCAGATTGTTCTCTGCCTCATGACCGCCCAAATTGATAATGGCAGCGTTCTTGCCGGTAAGGGCAGTGTCCAGAGACATATCTTCCGAAATAATCACGGTCCTGATTACATGCCTGATGAACTGTTCCTGCGGCTTTGAGATACATCCGGTCAGCCAAAGTGCCTTTGCCTTCTGCATCAGCGGATAAAACACCTGGATATAAGCCTCCCGGACACCCAGTTCCCGGATAAAAAGATTAAGTCTCTGCCTGAATTCTTCCTCACTGAACCTCAGTGCTGAAATAATCAGGTCGCCGGGCTTAAATGTGCCGTCACCGGTTTCGTCGCCAGACTCTTTCCTCAGAACTTCATGCAGCAGATCATTGTCGTTCAGCTGCGAAATTTTCGAAATTTTCAGGCCGTTCCGGTTAAGTATTGAGACTGTAATGAGCTTCTTGAGCTCTTCCTCGGTATAGTGTCTTATGTTTGAATCGCTTCTTTCAGGTGTGAGTATTCCGTATCGTTTCTCCCACATCCTGATCGTGTGGGCCTTTATGCCACAGAAGTTTTCAAGATCCTTTATTGAATATGTTCTGCTTCCAGCATTCATCTCTCTCTCATTATTTATAACTCAATGATTATAACAATGAAGCGATGCAAAAGTTTACAGATTACGGCTTCCCGTCAACAATTTCCGGCATTCGCTTTACTGAAGAATCCACTATAACATAATCCAAAAAAGTCGTAAATTCGCAGTTCATTGGTATCTGATGAGGGAGTTACAGAGCATAAAACAGAGATTTGGGATTATCGGCAATCATGAAGGGCTTAACAGGGCGCTTGACATCGCTGTTCAGGTAGCCCCCACTGATCTCTCAGTGCTTATCACCGGTGAGAGCGGCACAGGCAAGGAAGTCTTTCCGCAGGTGATACACACCTACAGCCTGCGCAAGCATGGTCCTTATATTGCAGTCAACTGCGGTGCCATTCCCGAAGGAACAATAGACTCAGAACTTTTTGGTCATGAAAAAGGCGCCTTCACGGGAGCGACAGACAGCAGGAAGGGTTATTTCGAGGTCGCCGACGAAGGAACCATCTTCCTTGACGAAGTGGCTGAGCTTCCTCTCTCAACACAGGTAAGACTTCTCAGGGTGCTCGAGTCCGGGGAATTCATCAGGGTTGGATCATCAAAGGTGCAGAAGACTAATGTAAGGGTAATAACTGCCACCAATATTGATATTATTCAGGCCGTGTCTTCAGGCAGGTTCCGCGAGGATTTGTTCTACAGGCTCAACACTGTGCCGGTGAGGGTGCCTCCGCTCCGGGAGAGAGGTGAAGATATCATCCTGCTCTTCCGCAAATTTGCTGTTGATTTCGCTGAGCGCTACCGTATGCCTGCCATCAGGCCTGACGGTCCGGCCAGGGAGATGCTTATAAATTACTACTGGCCGGGTAATGTCAGGCAGCTCAAGAATATTACGGAACAGATATCCGTAATTGAGCAGGACCGTGAAGTTACGGCTGTCATGCTGACACACTATCTGCCTGATTTTGAGAGCGGACGTCTTCCCGTTCCTGTCAGAAACCCCGATGGGAAAAACTTCAGTTCGGAAAGGGAGATACTATACAAGGTGCTTTTCGATATGAAGAGCGATATGCATGACCTGAAAAATCTTGTTTATGAAATGCTGAGCTCTGGAGGAGAACCTGCAAGTCTCACTGAGACAGGTGTCAGGGCAGCACGTAATCTCTTCAACGAAACTGCGGTACGCAAGGAGAGCATTGAACCGCTGCGGCCTGTTGCGGTCAGTTTCGGAACTCCCAGGGAGAGAAATGATATTCAGGATACTGAAGAGGTGGTTGAAGAATCACTGTCCCTGACCGACCGGGAGAAGGAGCTGATAATAAAAGCACTGGACAAGAACAACGGCAAACGAAAACTGGCAGCATCTGAGCTGGGTATTTCAGAGAGAACCCTTTACAGAAAAATCAAGGAATATGGTCTTGACTCGTAACATTACAAGGATAATTATTACGTTAAGTCTCCTTGTCATTACGGAGGGCTGCGGGGTAAAGATAGGCTACTCCTTTTCAGGGGTATCTGTTTCGCCTCAGGTTAAGACTTTCAGCGTATCGAACTTCCAGAACAGGGCCAGTCTTGTACAACCCGGGTTGTCGCAGAAGCTTACTGACGCTTTGATGGATATGTGCCAGGCGCAGACAAACCTTGATATGGTGACGTCAGGAGGCGATGTCACCTTTGAGGGCGACATAACCGACTACAGAACACAGCCTCTTACAGTCAGCGGCGATGAACAGGCTGCCAGTAACCGTTTTTCGATCAGCGTCAGGGTAAGGTTCGTCAACACTGTCGATACCGACCTGAGTTATGAGCAGACGTTCACCAGGTATCAGGATTATGACAGTTCACTTGATCTGAGTGCAGTGGAGGTTGAGCTGGCAGAAGAGATAAGTAAGATGCTCATCGAGGATATTTTTAATAAGGCTTTTGTCAACTGGTGATCCATATCCATGAACAGGAATGAATTCAACCGGTTTGTTGCCGGCGGTGCCCTGCCGGGCCCCGGAGATCTCGAGGGTTTGAGGGAACTGACAGTCCTTTTTCCCTGGTTTCATTCCGCCCATCTGGTGCTTCTGCGGGGGTTGAAGGAGAATGCTGATGTAAGGTTTGATTCTCAGCTTAAGGCATCAGCCCTCTCTGTTTCGGACAGGGAGGTGCTCTATCACTATCTGTTCATGTCGCCGGAGCCTGAGGTCACCAGGGAATTGGTGGCACAGGAGGAAATCATTCGTGAAGAACCGGTGCAGGAAGAGGCGGCACCGGAAGAAATCGCACAGGAGGAGCCTGTACCGGAAGAAATCCCGCAGGAGGAGCCTGCACCGGAAGAAATCGCACAGGAGGAGCTTGTACCGGAAGAAATCCCGCAGGAGGAGCCTGTGCCGGAAGAAATCCCGCAGGAGGAGCCTGTACCGGAAGAAATCCCGCAGGAGGAGCCTGTACCGGAAGAAATCCCGCAGGAGGAGCCTGTACCGGAAGAAATCCCGCAGGAGCAGGTCCCAGCCCCGCCGTTGGAAGAAATTCTCACTGTTTCCGGGGAGGTCGTGGCACCATCCGTGGAGGAAGAACTACCTTCCGTTATCCCTGATGTGGCAGTAACTACTCATATCCCGGAAGAATCAGCCCTCCGGACCAGGGAAGATCTCATGGCAGAGATTGAGGCAAGACTTCAGGAGCTGACCTCAGTACCCGTTAGGGTGCCGGAGCCCGCAGCAGAAACTACCGATGCCACGGCAGTAAATTTCGGGGAAGTGGAATCTGCTCCTGTCCCGGAAGTAATTGTTATTGAAGTAATTGAGAAACAGGAGCCTGAAGCAATTATTGAGGAAGTAATTGCGGATCAGGAACCTGAAGCAATTATTACGGAAGAAGAAGCAGCCCAGGAGCCGGAAGCAATTGTTGAGGAAGCAGCAGCAGCCCGGGAGCCGGAGATAATTGCCGCGGAGGAAGAATCGGACCAGGAACCGGAAGCAATTGTTGAGGAAGATGAAACAGAACAGGAGCCGGCGGCTGAGGAGTTAATGGAGTTCATTGAGGACAGTGAACCGGCAACGGAAGTAGCCCCCACAAAGTTGTCATCCCAGGATCTGATTGACAGATTCATAAAGAGCAGCCCGACACTTGAAAGGATGACACTTACCGAGACACAGCCGGTCAGGGACCTTTCGGAGACAGGTGCCGAAGAGAAAGGTTCTTTTATTACCGAGACGCTGGCAAAGATCTATATAAACCAGGGGTACTACAGCAGAGCGATAAATATTTATGAAAAGCTCTCTTTGCAATATCCGGAAAAAAGTGCTTACTTTGCAGGCCGTATTGAAAAGATAAACGATTTAATAAAATAAAGAAACAATGGGCATTTATATTTTTGCTACAATCCTGGTGCTTATAGCCTGCGTTCTTGTAATAATGGTTGTTCTCGTGCAGAATTCAAAGGGAGGCGGTCTGGCTGCAAACTTTACATCTGCCGGCCAGTCGATGGGCGTCAGAAAGACGGCTGACTTCCTCGAGAAATCAACATGGACACTCGCCGCTGCAATAGTATTGCTTTCTATTGTGGCTACGGCTTCCATACCAAGAGGACAGAGCCAGGAATCAGTCATCAAGTCATCAATCGAAAAAGCCCAGGATCCCACTGCCATTCCGACCCTGCCAACACCTGTTCCGCAGGAAGAGCCGCAGACTGACGGTGGAAACAAATAAGAATGACATTAATATTATACATGAAGTGTCAGTTTGTCATGGACTGACACTTTTTGTTTGCCAAAAACCATTTGGCACAGATTATGACATTCTCAGACAGGAAAAATATTGTTTAACTTATAAAACTAATGAAAATGGCACAATTAAAAGGAAAAGTGCTGGCAGGTAAGGTTCTCATCAAGCCTCAGGAGGCTGAAGAGAAGACCGCCAGCGGTATTATTATCCCCGATTCAGCAAAGGAAAAACCCCGCGCAGGCACTGTTATTCTTGTAGGTGCTGCCAAAAAGGATGAAGAGATGGAACTCAAAAAAGGCGACGTTGTACTCTATGGCAAATACTCCGGTCAGGAGCTGACCATTAACGGTACCGACTATCTCCTTCTGTCACAGACTGATGTCCTTTATATTTCGTAACAACCGTAAAACAGAATAACAATGGCAAAAGAAATTAAATTCAATATTGAAGCCCGTAACCTTCTGAAGGAAGGTGTTGATCGTATGGCTGATGCCGTGAAGGTAACGCTGGGTCCGAAAGGCCGTAACGTTGTGCTTGAGAAAAAATTTGGAGCACCACAGATCACCAAGGACGGTGTGACAGTGGCAAAGGAAATTGAACTGTCAGATCCCTATCAGAACATGGGCGCTCAGATGATGAAGGAAGTTGCATCCAAGACCTCCGATAACGCAGGTGACGGAACCACCACTGCTACTGTACTTGCACAGAGCATGATCAGTGTGGGTCTTAAGAACGTCACTGCAGGCGCTAACCCGATGGATCTGAAGAGAGGCATTGATAAGGCAGTCGCAAAAGTTATTGAAAGTCTTAAGAAACAGTCTCAGAGCGTCGGTGATGACCTGAAGAAGATCGAGCAGGTAGCCCGCATTTCCGCAAACAACGACGAAGAGATCGGTAAACTGATTGCAACAGCAATGGACAAGGTCAAGAAAGAAGGAGTTATCACCGTTGAAGAAGCCAAAGGCACCGAGACCAAGGTTGAGGTTGTTGAAGGTATGCAGTTTGACCGCGGTTACATCTCAGCCTATTTTGTAACGAATGCTGACAAGATGGAAGTTGAGATGGAAAATCCGTACATCCTGATCCATGATAAGAAGATCTCATCGATGAAAGATCTTCTGCCTGTTCTTGAGGAGACTGCCCGCAGTGGCCGTGGTCTCATGATCATTGCAGAGGATGTTGAAGGTGAAGCTCTTGCCACACTGGTAGTCAACCGTCTGAGAGGCTCACTCAAAGTTTGTGCTGTTAAGGCTCCGGGCTTTGGCGACAGAAGGAAAGAGATGCTTGAGGATATAGCAATCCTGACAGGCGGCACCGTCATTTCGGAAGAGAGAGGCATGAAGCTTGAGAATGCAACCATGACCGATCTGGGTGTTGCTGACAAAGTGACTGTCAACAAAGAAAACACCACCATCGTTAACGGCGGCGGTGAGAAGTCGATGATAGAGGCCCGCGTCGGCCAGATCAAGCAACAGATTACCACTACCACCTCTGATTACGACAGGGAGAAGCTTCAGGAAAGACTTGCCAAACTGGCAGGCGGTGTAGCTGTACTCTATATAGGAGCTGCATCTGAAGTGGAGATGAAAGAAAAGAAGGACCGCGTTGATGACGCTCTCCATGCAACACGTGCTGCAATTGAAGAGGGTATTATCCCCGGCGGCGGTGTTGGTTATATCCGTGCTATTCCACTCCTCGAAGGACTCAAAGGCGATAACGATGACCAGAATACAGGTATAGACATCGTTAAGAGGGCTATTGAAGAACCTCTGCGTCAGATAGCAATCAATGCTGGCAAGGAAGGTGCCGTAATCATGCAGAAAGTGCGTGAGGGGAAAGGTGACTTCGGTTACAATGCCCAGACAGATACATATGAGCACCTGTTCAAGACCGGCGTTATTGATCCTGCTAAAGTTGCAAGGATCGCTCTTGAAAACGCTGCATCAATAGCAGGTATGCTTCTGACAACCGAGGCAGTGGTTGTTGAGGAGAAGGATGATAATCCTGCTCCGAACCCGGGTATGGGTGGCGGTATGCCAGGCATGATGTAACAACTGATAAACTTAAAGAAAGCTGCTCCGGAAACGGGCAGCTTTTTTTTATTCATAACGGGCTGCTCCGGGAATAGGGCAGCTTTTTTTATTCATTATAGGCTTCACCGGGCTCATAAACTATAGTTTGTTCGGTTCAGGAATTCGTCTCATCTTTGCTGAATTATTTTTAATTCATGGCAGATCCACGACAGGTAAGTAACCTTGAGCACGAGAAAATCGGGAAACTGATGTGGAGTTACTTTGTCCCCGCTTTTGCAGCCATGATGGCAAGCGCCCTGTATAACATCGTTGACCGGATCTACATAGGCCAGGGAGTTGATGCCCTTGCCCTCGCAGGTCTCAGTGTGATCTTTCCCCTGATGATAATTATTATGGCTTTCGGGATGCTTGTTGGAATTGGCTCGGCAGTACGCGTCTCTCTTAGCCTGGGAGAAAAGGATTATAACAGGGCAAACAGGATACTTGGAAATGCACTGTTCCTTGCATTCACCCTGGGCATTGTTCTGATGATAACAGGATTTTTAGTCCGTGACAAGGTGCTGATGTTGTTTGGTGCAGGACCTGAGACATTAAAATACGCTTCCGATTACTTTGTTATCATCCTGGCCGGCATACCATTCGCAATGACAGGCTACGCACTCAATAACATCATCAGGGCGGAGGGCAATCCGCGCATCGCGATGGTCTCCGTTTTTATCAGTGCCGGAGTAAATATCGTTCTTGATCCGATACTGATTTTTGGTTTTCATATGGGAGTAAAGGGGGCAGCTTATGCGACAATATTTTCGCAGTTTATCCTGTTTGCATGGGTTTTGCTCCATTTCCGCGGTAAAAGGAGCATCGTAAAACTCGTCATTCCGAACATTTACCCCGATCCCTATATAATAAAACACATTGTCTCAATCGGTTTTGCTCCTTTTGCAATGAATGCGGCAGCGAGTGTTATAACTGCCATAATGAACACACAGTTCATCAAATACGGAGGAGATATCTCTGTTGGTGCGGCAGGCATTGTCAACAGCGCCACCATGATGATGGTGATGACAATAATATCAATAAATATGGCTATACAGCCTATAATCGGGTTCAATTACGGCGCCGGGCTGTACTGCCGTGTTAAAGAGACTGCCGTAAAGGCGATCAAATACGCCACCCTCGTGGCTACGGGAGGGTGGCTGATCTGCATGCTGATCCCCGGATTGGTGATAAGCATCTTTAACAGTGATAATATGGAGCTCAGACAGGCCGGTATAATGGGCCTTCGGATCTACTGCGCCGTTCTGCCTGTTATAGGTTTTCAGATAATCGCCTCAAGTTACTTCCAGGCTATTGGAAAGGCAAAGCTTGCCACCTTCCTTTCCCTCCTGAGACAGATAATAGTGTTGTTGCCTCTTATACTTCTCCTTCCGAGATTCTGGGGTGTTGAAGGTGTGTGGATCGCCAACCCCGTTTCAGACCTTGTAGCTGCTGTAATCACTTTCATCTTTTTCCGTAATGAGCTCAGGAAACTGAACTGCGGGATCTCCGCAACCGCAGTCGATAAATAAAGGGTCAAATTACCTATATTTGCACCTGAAATGAACCGGCCTGGCCAGATGGATAACATACGCAACTTTTGTATAATAGCACACATTGATCACGGGAAGAGCACTCTTGCGGACAGGCTGCTTGAGAAGACTAAGACTGTTGATGCACGTGAATTCCAGAACCAGGTTCTGGATGATATGGATCTTGAGAGGGAAAGGGGCATCACAATTAAAAGCCATGCCATACAGATGGATTACGAGCAGGATGGCAGGAAATACTATCTTAATCTCATTGACACCCCCGGGCATGTTGACTTCTCTTACGAGGTCTCACGGTCGATAGCCGCCTGCGAAGGTGCCTTGCTGGTGATTGATGCTACCCAGGGCATACAGGCACAGACCATCTCCAATCTTTACATGGCTATAGAACACGGTCTTGAGATCATTCCTGTGCTGAACAAGATGGATTCTCCCAGCGCCATGCCTGAGGATGTAAAGGACCAGATTGTAGATCTTATCGGGTGCAAGCGCGAAGACATCATCGAAGCCAGTGCGCGCACTGGCATGGGAGTTGACCGTATCATGGAAGAAATCATCTCAAAGATACCCCCTCCCAAGGGTGATCCCGAGGCTCCGCTGCAGGCACTCATCTTTGACTCAGTGTTCAACTCTTTCAGGGGCATCATTGCATATTTCAAGATCGCCCATGGCACTGTACATCCACATGAAAAGGTGAAATTTGTAAACACCGGCAGTGAATATGATGCTGATGAAATAGGTGTGCTCAAGATTAAGAGGGAGCCGAGAGATGTACTCAGCGCCGGCGATGTAGGATACATTATTTCAGGAATAAAAAACTCAGTCGAGGTTAAGGTGGGGGATACCATCACTCACGTTGACCGTCCGTGTCAGCTTGCAATATCAGGTTTCGCAGATGTGAAGCCGATGGTCTTTGCGGGTATTTATCCTGTTGATGCCGATGATTACGAAGATCTCCGAGCCTCAATAGAAAAGCTTCAGCTCAACGATGCCTCCCTGACATTTGTCCCGGAATCGTCTGCCGCCCTTGGCTTCGGCTTCCGTTGCGGCTTCCTGGGTTTGCTGCACATGGAGATTGTCCAGGAACGCCTCGACAGGGAGTTTGACATGGATGTCATCACCACTGTGCCTAACGTTTCATTCAGGGTGCTGACAACAAAGGGTGACATCATTGATGTGCATAATCCATCGGGGATGCCACCGGTAACCACCATTGATGAGATAGAGGAGCCGTACATATATGCCCAGGTCATTTCAAAATCAGAGTATCTCGGTTCAATCTTAAAGCTGTGCATTGACAAGAGAGGCACCATGAAGAACCAGGTCTACCTGACAAGCGACAGGGTGGAGGTTACATTCGACATGCCGCTTTCAGAGATAGTTTTTGATTTCTATGACAAGCTCAAGAGCATTTCCAAGGGTTATGCATCTTTCGATTATCATTTAACGGATTACAGGAAAGCAGACCTTGTCAGGCTTGATATACTGCTTAACGGTGAGATGGTCGATGCTCTCTCAACGCTCATTTACCGGGGCCATGCCTATGACTTTGGCAGACGGATGTGTGAGAAGCTGCGTGAACTTATCCCGAGACAACAGTTTGATATTGCTATCCAGGCGGCAATCGGTGCAAAAATCATTGCACGGGAGACTGTTAAAGCTGTGCGCAAGGATGTCACTGCCAAGTGCTACGGAGGCGATATAACCCGAAAGAGAAAACTGCTTGAGAAGCAGAAGAAGGGTAAGAAACGGATGAGGCAGATCGGTAATGTGGAGGTTCCGCAGCAGGCTTTTCTTGCAGTGCTGAAGCTCGACTGAGATGAAACTGCCTTGAACTCATACCTCGTCCGGTTTTTTCGTACGGGGTATCTTTTTAGCAGAGCAGCTTGTATCCCTTGCCGTGAATATTTAATATCTCGACCTTCCTGTCCTTGCTGAGATACTTGCGCAGCTTGGTGATATAGACATCCATACTTCTGGCATTGAAGTAGTTGTCATCAATCCATATTGACTTAAGGGCAAAATTGCGCTCCAGGATCTGATTGCGGTTACGGCAAAGCAATTCGAGAAGCTCGGACTCCTTTGTAGTCAGTTTCTGTGACTGTCCCTGGAATGTCAGCAGTTGTTTTGTGACGTCAAAAGTGAATCCCCCGACAGTATACTGATCCATGGGCGCTTCATTCTCACGCCTGGATGACCGCCTGAGGATGGCTTCAATGCGGTACACCAGCTCCTCCATCGAAAAGGGTTTGGTCAGGTAATCATCAGCTCCTGACTTAAATCCTTCAATGACATCCTGTTTAAGGTTCTTGGCTGTCAGGAATATAACCGGAATATTCGGGTCTATCGCTCTTATCTCCCTTGCCAGGGTAAAGCCGTCCATTTCAGGCATCATCACATCAAGAAGGCAGAGGTTGAATTTATCTTTTCTGAATAGCTTCAGCGCCTGAGCTCCGTCAGTGACCAGCACGGTCTCGTACTCCTTCACGCTGAGGTAATTTTTCAGCAACTGACCCAGATTGGGATCGTCTTCAGCAAGTAAGATGCTTACTCTTTTCATTTTGACTGATCTTTTGGAAGATGAATGATTATTCTGGTGCCTTTGTTTATCTGGCTTTCCACTTTGATAGTGCCGTTGTGTTCTTCAACGATTTTACTCACAAAGTTCAGGCCCAGCCCGAACCCTTTGATATTATGCGTATCGCCCGACGGCACCCTGTAGAATTTTTCAAAAATATGTTTCTGATGTTCCCTCGGGATGCCGATACCATTATCAGAAACAGTTATTGTTATACCCTTGTTATATGTTCTTGTGGAAACGGTTATCTCAGGAACCTGGTTTGTATATTTGAGAGCATTGTCGATGAGATTGATAAAAACATTGAAGAAATTGGCTTCATCGATGAGCACCACCGGATCCGCTGCGTCGAGGAAAGTGGATATCACCCCGCCACGGCCGTTAACCTGCAGCTTAAATGCATCAACAGCCCTGAGTATCACCTCGTGTATATCCGTTCTGTGTTTATCAAGCTCAATCTTCGACTTTTCAAAAATTGCAGTCTGAAGCACTTTTTCAACCAGGATCCTCAGCCTGTTGCTCTCCTCATTGATGACGGAAGCCAGTCCTTGCGTGTCTCTTGATTTCTCCGGTATTTTAGGATCAGCGAGCATCTGTGATGCCAGCGAAATGGTTGCTATCGGGGTTTTCAGCTCGTGCGTCATGTTGTTGATGAAGTCACTCTTGATCTCCGAGAGCCTTTTCTGGCGGAAGATGACAATGAATGTGCTTGTTGAGAGGATAATCAGTAAAAGCGCTATAAGCATTGATGCGGTCGCCATGAAGGCTATCCGGCTGAATTTATACTTTTCCTCACCAGGGAAGTATATTGACAGGATGTTGTTGCCGGGAACAGGGTCATTGGGAAAGAGCTGACGGAGGTATTTGTTTGCCCCGGACCTCTCACTGTAGTTGGGAGAGCGATATATTATTCCGCCGAAATCGCCCCTTACGGCACACTCGTATCCCAGATGGATGCCAACGGCATCAAGTGACTGTCTTATCTGCCGGTTAAGCTCATCGGAAGTGAACCGATCGCGCAGCGGAGGTGTCTCATGGAGGATACGGCTGACAATGTTCTCAATGGATATAACCTTGCTTGTCATCCGGGCAGTGGCACCGACAGTAAGGCTCAATGCTTCAGTTTCAGTGTCGCCGGGGGCGGATTCAGACGGTATACTGTCAGAACGCAGGAGATATGTTCGCCCCGCCCTGCTTACAACCACTGATCTGACACCGGGATGGAAGCCATATTTCTCCAGCAGCCTTTCCTCTGCCGACTTACTTTCAGCCCCATTGCTTACATCATCTCCCTGAATTCCTCTCGGAGCCGGGTTGATTTCATTTATTATACGGTTATAGGTCTCTGCTTTTTCAAGTTCCGAGACAACTTCTTTCAACGCATCGTTGACACCGAACCTGAAAGCCTGATCCTCAGCGCCTGATACACTGTTTATCCACCTGACCTGGATGAAAACCAGGGCCGAAATGGCTAAAAAGAAAAAGACTGCTAACAGGACTGTGTACTCACGTTTCATCTTATGACAAATGTAACTTTAAAGAGCCTTATTACAGTGGTTTAACGAATTTTAACAACTATTAAAGGAAAATTTCAGGGGCTGGGAAAGTTAAAAAAGTGTTAAATATCAATAAATTAACATATCGTTAAGAGATCAGTCCGAAAATTTCCTTCATATTTGTACTGTTAATGGCACGAAAATTGTAATAGTATATTTGGAGTTTTTTTCATAGGTTAGGTTAGTTTTAGGGTTAACACTGAAGAGGAGGCAAGAAATTGTCTCCTCTTTCATTTTTACAGTACAAGCAAAGCGATGTTTTTATCGCCCAGGTCTCTGCTGTCAAACATGAACACTGCTGTTACTTCAGGGATGTCCCTTACGGCGGCTGCAAGGGTCTCTGCCAGCTTCCTGTCCGGTGTGCCGTGTATATTCAGCAGGAAGTCAATATTCTTAAGCTTCCTTAAAAGAGTCCCCCCCATGCTCCTGTTTGAGATCAGGGAGAAGGTTAAAGGTGTGGTGGTGAAAACCGAATAGGAATGAGTTTTTTCACCGGAGCCTTCTGTTATTTCTTCCGGTTTTTTCCGCAGATCGATGCCCAGATGCCTGTTAAGCATCACCGAGAGCCGGTAGTCCGGTTCAGAGGAGACAATTCCAAGGAACAGGAATGCAGGTACCTCTTCGCTTTTGATGATGTGTTTCGTTATTTTTCCTGCCGGGCTCATATCTGTTGTATTACGGTTTTGTTCCAGGCAATCATTGATGCTTCCTGTTCAGCTTCTTTCTTTGATGCCCCTTCACCCTGAGCTATAGTCTCAGTGTTGATCTCAAGAGTAACCCTGAACTGTGGATGGGAATTCTTCTGATCAGGAATCTCCTGAAACGAATAATGAAGCTTCATCTTGTTCTTCTGACAATACTCAAGGATCAGACTCTTATAGTCTGTCTCCGAGGTCAGTACTTCATCAAGGTTAAGGTATTTCTTCAGAACCTTATCAATAAAAAAGCGGCTTGTCCGGGTATAGCCCGTATCAATGAAAAGCACACCGATGAGCGCTTCCAGCGCGTTTCCGAAAAGATTGGGCGGCGTGTTTGCCGACGACAGGTTCGATATTATAAGGTTGTCAAGTTTCATGGAGATACCGAGCTGGTTAAGCGTCTCCCTGCTGACGATACGTGCCCTGGCCTTTGTCAGGAGGCCTTCAGATGCTTCCGGGTAATGATGGAAAAGGTAGTCGGAGATAATGCCGTCAATAATTGCATCGCCGAGATATTCGAGTCTTTCGTTGTTTATCCTTGTGCCGTCAGGCATGATGTATGAAGCGGAGCGGTGAATGAAAGCCATTTCATACAGGCGCAGGTTTGCCGGCTTGCGGCCAAGCAATTGCTTCAGGTGCAAACGAAATTCGCGTCTGTCATGTACGAGAGTGTTGTTTTCTTTCCTGCGAAGGAGGAACACTATTCTTCAAATTTCCTGATCAAAATCGAGGCATTATGCCCTCCGAAACCGAAGGTATTGCTCAGCGCCACCTTAACGGGACGGTGCTGTGCCTTGTTGACAGTCAGGTTCAGATTCTGATCTATGGCAGGGTCAGGATTCCTGAAGTTGATAGTTGGAGGGACAATGTCATTAACCACTGCCATAATTGACGCAATGGCTTCAATGGCACCGGCAGCACCCAGAAGGTGTCCGGTCATTGATTTGGTGGAGCTGATATTCAGCTTGTAAGCATGTTCTCCGAAGACCGATACAATGGCCTTGGTTTCTGCTATGTCACCGAGAGGTGTTGAAGTACCGTGGACATTGACATAATCAACATCTGCGGGTGTGAGTTTTGCCTCAAGGATAGCCTGTCTCATCACATTGAATGCTCCCATGCCGTCCGGATGGGGTGCGGTGATATGGTAGGCGTCAGCGGTCAGGCCTGATCCAATTATTTCAGCATAGATCCTGGCGCCCCTTGCCCTGGCATGCTCCAGTTCCTCCAGAACCAGCCCTCCGGCACCTTCACCGATCACGAATCCATCCCTGGTCACATCGAAGGGCCGTGATGCAGTGGCAAACTCATCATTGTTCGTTGAAAGGGCCTGCATGCTGTTAAAGCCTCCCACACCCACAATATTCACGCCTGCCTCAGAGCCGCCGGCAATAAAGACGTCAGCCTTCCCCAGGAGGATATAATAATAGGCGTCTATAAGGGCATTTGTGGAAGATGCGCACGCGGACACTGTGGCAAAATTCGGACCCCTGAAACCATACTTGATGGAGAGCATCCCGGCGGCTATGTCACTGATCATTTTAGGAATGAAGAAAGGGCTGTAACGGGGAGTTCCATCACCCGTTACATACGCTTTCACTTCATCGAAAAATGTCTCAATTCCTCCAATACCTGATGCCCATATTACACCGCAACGGTCCTTGTCAGCGGCGTCAGGATCAAGTTTTGAATCTTTGATCGCTTCGTCAGCAGCAACAAGGGCATACTGAGCATAGCGGTCCATTTTACGGGCCTCTTTCTTTTCAAAAAAGTTTGCAGGATCGAAGCCCTTGATTTCACAGGCAAATTTTGTCTTGAACTTCGTGGTGTCAAAATGAGTGATAAGGCCAGCACCGCTGACCCCTTCAACAAGACCTTTCCAGTAATCCTGCAGAGTGTTGCCGATGGGGGTCAGGGCCCCCATCCCGGTAACTACGACCCGCCTCATTATAGGTTATTGGAAGAAAACTACTTTGCGTTTTCTTCTATATACTTGATGGCTTCGCCAACGGTGCTGATACTTTCTGCCTGGTCATCAGGAATTCCGATATTAAACTCTTTTTCGAATTCCATGATCAGCTCGACGGTGTCAAGAGAATCTGCTCCGAGGTCATTTGTGAAATGAGCTTCAAGGGTAACCTCTGCTTCGTCAACGCCAAGCTTCTCAACGATGATCTTTTTTACTCGTGTTGAAATGTCAGACATACTATTCAATTTTACGTTAATACTCGTTTTAAAAACTACGCAAAGAAATATATTTGTACCAAATTATTCAAACAAATTACCGGAAATTTATACCGGCACAAATATAAGCCAAAGTAATTCAATATTTTAACTTATTAATTGGGGTGACGGCTCCTTATGCAATTTAAATTAGTAAATATCAGATAATGAAGAACATAGTTATTTTTGCCTCAGGTGCCGGAACCAATGCAGAAAACATTATCAGATACTTTTCGAATGAAAAAAAAGCAAAAGTTGTCATGGTCCTGTCGAACAAGCCTCAGGCTAAGGTACTGGAAAGGGCTGCCGCACTCGGCGTTGATGTGTTTTTTTTCGACCGGAGACAATTTTACGAGACGGAAGAGGTGCTCTTTATCCTGCAAAGAAAGAAAACTGATCTGATCGTTCTGGCGGGTTTTCTGTGGCTTGTTCCTGCCCGGATAATTGAAGCATACAAGGGAAGAATTGTCAACATTCACCCTGCTCTTCTGCCCGGCTTCGGTGGCAAGGGGATGTTTGGTGACAGGGTGCATAAAGCCGTGCTTGAAAGCCACTGCACCGAGAGCGGGATAACAATTCATTTTGTGAATGAACATTATGATTCCGGTGATATTATTTTTCAGGCGAGATGCCCTGTCTTGCCCGGGGACGATACAGACACTCTGGCTTCAAGAGTGCATGCCCTTGAATATGAGCATTATCCTGCTGTGATAAGCAGCATTATTGACACTCTTACCGGCTAGTAGCTTATGGTCTCTAAGAGGTCTATATAACCCCTGGCCACCTTCTCAAACCCGGCCATCTGTTCCGGTGCGACAGGGTTCACAGGCGGGGCTTCCACCTTCAGCGGATCCACTGCAGATCCGTTGCGGTAGAATCTGAAATCAAGATGAGGACCGGTCGATAATCCCGAACTGCCTACGTATCCTATAACCTGGCCCTGTTTAACATAGACACCGGGAGCTATTCCCGGGCCAAAGCGCGACAGATGCATATATGCAGTTGAATATACGCTGTTGTGTGTTACACGCACTATCCTTCCGGATCCGTTCTCGAATGCTGTCTGTGTCACCCTACCGTCGCCGATGGATACTACAGGTGTTCCGGTCGGTGCTGAATAGTCAACTCCGTGATGCGGCCTGACTATTTTAAGAACAGGATGGTATCTTGCCCCTGAGAAGCGTGAACTGATGCGTGAATATCGCAACGGCGCCTTAAGAAATGCTTTCCGCAGGCTGGCACCCGTGGTGTCATAGAATGACATAGTGCTGTCCTGTATGTAGGGAATGGCATATATGGAGTTGCCGGCGTGCTCGAACAGAGCTGCATGTATTTTTCTGATACCTATGCTTCCTTCGCCGATGAATTCCTCCTCATAAATGACCTTGAACCTGTCTCCCTGCTGCAGACCGAAGAAGTCTATTGTCCAGGCATATATCTCTGACAGCTCAGCTGAGAGGTTGGGGTTGAGCTGGTTTTCCATAGCCGCTTCCCAGAGTGAGGTTGATATTGTGCCTGATGAATACCTGAGCATTTTTTTCACTTCGGCATCATACCTGGTAACGGTAAGTGTGTCCTTAAGTGAGAAAATGTAACTGACAGTCGGGTCATGTTCGTATATTAAATAATCTGCCCTGTTCAATGTATCCTTTGTCAGGAACACCGAGTAACTGCTACCGGTGCGCACCTTCCTCGGATCAAATACGTCCCTGTTCTCTCTCAGGAGCTCTTCAATAGTGTTCCACGGAACCTTATAGGAAGCGAGAATTTCGGCGATGAACTGATTCCTCTTTACTTTTCCGGTCAGCACATTATAAGAATCAACCGGGATGCCGTGGATAATCCTGAGGGTATCAGGCGTTGCAACAGCCGAGGCGGCGGTATCGGATCCGCCAACCGCCTGAGCTGTCTCCGCCGGTGCAGTCCGGAGGCATGAGTACAGTGCCAGGCAGGAAACTGCAAGCAGGACGAATCTGATCTCCGGGATCCTCATACAACAATGTTTACAATACGGTTGGGAACTACGATTATTTTTGGAGTGGCAGTGCCGATCCACTTTACGGCTCTTTCGTCCGACAGCACAATCTTTTTAACCTCTTCCTGTGGCAAATCAACGGGTAGTTCGATTTTAAACCTCATTTTCCCGTTGACTGATACAGGGCATTCGAAAGTGTCACTCTTAAGGTATTTCTCCTCATAATGTGGCCAGGGCTCGTATGCGAGCGTATTTTTATTTCCTGCCAGGTGCCAGAGTTCCTCTCCGAGGTGAGGAGCAAATGGTGACAGTATCTTTATGAAAGTCAGGGCAGTATCACGGGTGATCTTTCCCTTTTTCACTGCAGCGTTCAGGAATATCATCATTGCTGAGATGGCAGTGTTAAAGTGCAGATTCTCAATGTCGTCGGTAACCTTTTTTATCGTCTGATGAAGCAACCTGAGTATTTCGGGGTCTTCTTCACCTCTTGTGATGTTCTGGCTGTTTGCAATAAGACGGTAAGCCCTTGACAGAAAACCGAGAACTCCCTTGACGCCCTTTTCATCCCATGGTTTTGTGGCTTCGAGCGGACCCAAAAACATCTCATAGAGGCGCAGTGAGTCGGCTCCGTAGTTTTTGATCACATCGTCGGGATTGATGACATTCTTAAGGCTCTTTGACATTTTGGCCACTATCTGCCTGAGCTCCTCGCCTGTTTCCGAATTGAAATACTTGCCGTCGCGTTCGGTGACCTGATCCGATGACACTTTGGCGCCTGCAGGTGTCTCATAGGCGAACGCCAGTATCATGCCCTGGTTGAAAAGTTTGGCGAAGGGCTCATCGGTTGAAACGATTCCAAGGTCAAAGAGCACCTTATGCCAGAAGCGGCTGTAAAGGAGGTGCAGTACTGCATGTTCAGCTCCGCCAATATACAGATCGACGGGCATCCAGTACTTCTCTTTTTCTTTATCAAAGATGGCCCGGTCGTTTTTCGGGTCGATGAATCTCAGGTAATACCAGCATGAGCCTGCCCACTGCGGCATGGTGTTCGTCTCGCGTCTTCCCCGGCGGCCGTCTTTGTCTGTGACATACAGCCATTCGGTAGCGTTTGAAAGGGGTGATTCCCCGTTCTCTCCTGGTTCATACACTTCAAGGTCAGGGAGGTTAAGAGGCAGCTCACTCTCATCGAGGAGGGTTATGCGTCCGTCATCCCAGTGAATGACGGGGAACGGCTCACCCCAGTACCGCTGGCGGCTGAAGAGCCAGTCGCGCAGTTTATAGTTGACCCGGTGCATGCCGATATTCCTCTGCTCTATCCAGGCAGTGATGGTTTTTAATCCTTCTTCCATGTTGAGCCCGTCGAGTGTGATGCCCAGCTCACCGGATGATGAGTTGATATATTCACCGTCGCCTGTCCAGCATTCCCTGCCTGAAATTATCCTCTGTTTCTGTGCTTGGTCAGTGACATCGGGTGATAGGATGCAATTTATCTCCAGTCCGAATTTTTCTGCAAACTCAAAGTCACGTTCGTCATGAGCCGGCACGGCCATGATAGCGCCTGTACCGTAACCCATAAGAACATAATCGGCTACCCAGACAGGTATTTTTTTGTTATTGACAGGATTGACAGCCCAGGCTCCGGTGAAAACGCCTGATTTTTCCTTTGCGAGGTCAGTGCGGTCAAGATCGGACTTCAGCGATGCAGAGTTGATATATGCTTCCACCTCTTTACTCTTCTCCGGGGTTGTTATTTTCGCTACCAGCGGGTGTTCAGGGGCCAGTACCATGTATGTGGCACCGAAGAGAGTGTCGGGACGGGTGGTATAGACGCAGATGATTGTATCTTGTCCGTCCACCTTAAAATCGACCTCAGCACCTGTTGACCGTCCTATCCAGTTGCGCTGCATCTCCTTGATACCTTCCGGCCAGTCGAGGTTATCAAGCCCGCTGAGGAGTCTTTCGGCGTATGTGGGGATACGGAGCATCCACTGCTTAAGGTTGCGGCGTACCACTATGTTACCGCATTTTTCATGTGTTCCGTCGTTCAGCACCTCTTCATTGGCGCAGACGATACGGCATGAAGGACAATACCATATCTGTGCATTGTCATAGTATGCCAGCCTCTTTGAGTCGATGTATTTTTTTCTTGCCTCATCGCCGGACTTGAGCACATCGAGTGGGATGGGAAGCTCATTGATATCGCGCCCGCGTTCTGTTTGCGGATCGTACCAGGTATTATAGAGTTTGATGAAGATCCACTGTGTCCATTTGACATATCCCGGGTCTGTGGTGTTTATCTCCCGTTCCCAGTCATAGCTCAGTCCCAGTTCTTTGATCTGTCTGCGGAAGGTGTCGCAGTTCTGTCGGGTGGTGATTGAGGGGTGTGTTCCTGTCTGAATGGCATACTGTTCGGCAGGAAGGCCGAAAGCATCCCAGCCCATGGGGTGAAGGACGTTAAATCCCTTCATGCGCTTGTAGCGTGCAACAATGTCCGTTGCGGTATAGCCCTCAGGGTGACCTACATGCAATCCTGCGCCTGACGGGTAGGGGTACATGTCAAGGACATAAAACTTATGTGGGTTTGACTGATCGTCAGTAGTTCTGAAAGTTCTGTTCTTTTCCCAGTACTCCTGCCATTTTTTTTCGATCTCGCTGAAATTGTAATCCTTCATTTCCTTTTTCAGGTTTGGGCTTATGGCTCGCAAAATTAGGAAACTTTGGCAAAAAAGCATCAGGAGGGAGGTATGGGTGGGACATATTTCCGGGATAAGTTTTGAAAAGTGCGGATGTCGGGTTACTTTTGCAGGCGTAACGGTCCCGTAGTTCAATGGATAGAATGACAGATTCCGGTTCTGTTGGTTGGGCGTTCGAGTCGCCCCGGGATCACGCTGGCCGCTGTAAGTCTATTACTTACAGCGGTTTTTATTTTTATTGAAGAGGTAGCACTCTTAAGCCAAGGTGCACAGTGAAAAAGAAAGTTATCGGGGTTGATTACCGGAAACTCTGAGACAATGCAGAACAAACTCTACTGAACTATCCAGTCAGTGTATTTTGAAGTGTATGTGCCTAATTTTTTTATTTCTTCAGTTTGCGGCTTTAGCTTATCCAGCGCGGCTTGTCCTAAATCAGTTGTTCCGCCTTCTTTATTCCAGAATTTACTCCAATCTGCTTCAGATTTCCAGGCTATAATCACGCCAACGCAATTTTCACATTCCCCACGACTACTCTTAATTAAATAGCACTTACTCTGAAAATTTTTCTCATATGCAGGCATTACCTTATTCTTATATACATCAAGATATTGATCCATAGTAACACCCTGATTAAGAGTTATGGTTAACACATGAAAACCTACGTAGTTTCCTTTTTCGAATGATTGTCCGGATGTGATTACTGCGAAAAGAATAAACGCAATAGACAAGAAGTACTTTTTCATAGTTGATAGGTTTTAGTTTGTTGTTGTGGATAAAGGATTGTCATTATGGTCTATGTTCACGATTACTTTCCAGTTACCATCAATTTTCCTGTAGATGGTAACCCATCTCCCTGACACTTCAGTAAGTCCATCAGGACTCTTTTGATAGCTTGTCCCTCTTGTAAAAGCAAGGTCACCGGATAAAGAAACCTGGATGTCATCAGTAGTATTCTTAACAGATTTCGGATCAATTGAGGCAAACCATGATTCTATTGCCTGTCGCCTGGCCTGTTGGTCAAGACTGATTGGCACATTAAAAGCCATGTCCACTGAAGCTGGGGCATAAAAGCCGAGAATCTTATCAATATCCCCTGCCCTTGCCGCTTCAACAAATTGATCCTCAATCGAACGTAATGTGTCTGTTTCCTTACTGGTATCGGCTTTAGGAATGCGGTTGCACCCAAATAAAATGATACAGGCACAAAAACACACAGTAATTCTTTCCATAGGTAAGTTATTGAGTCAGATTTATTAATAGTGATTGTTATATCAAAGTTACGCCATGGAAAAGCCGAAGTCAAATTTATTTTGACACCTGACTGAAATGCAAAGTTCGACCTTAATCGGATAACGGAACTTACGATGCGTCCCAAAGATTGTTCTCAGCGTGCCAAAGAAAGAAAAAGCCCCCGAAGTGATCCGAGGGCTTAATCTAAAAATCTCATAAGATTTTTTAATCAAGAACTTATTTACCTATTTTGATATATCATGCCAGCCAGATGCTCCAAAAAAATTCATAAAATAATGATCAGCACCAGCATCCCAGTCTCTGATACGCAATGAGGCTTTTGATAATTCGGCAGAGTCGTAAATCTTAGTATCCTTAAAATAGGCTTTCAGATAGAAAGTAACAATTACGTATTCCATTTTATTTGTAAAAAAGAACTGAAAATCATCCACCGAACAGGTAAATGAACTTTGTCCGCTTGTAAAGTCTGCAGGATAGCATGATGTAACAAAATCACTGTACTCAGCTTCATCATCTCTGCAATCCATTTTTCTTACAGTTCCTATAAAATCTATCTGATAGGCGTCCATCAGATTGTGAAACTCATCCGGTTTATTTTCATTCCTGTTGATTTGATAATCAGCGCTTATAATCAATGTGATAGCATTATCCAGTTCATTTTCCTTACAATTCTTATCGGTTGCTTCATCTGAGAAGATTTCACAACTGCTGACAGTCATCAAAGCCATCAGAATTGCTAAAATCAGGTTAATATTTAGTCGGTACATCTGTCTAATCATTTGAGATAAACACCTAATAGATAAATTTTTATCCTAATTTATAAAATAATTCAAGTATTTGCAAATGTTTTTTAGCTAATTATGGAAGTCCAAAACTTCAGTTGCATTTCATTTGTGCTCACACGTGGCTTTAATATAGCGAGACATATCTCAAATCGTTTAAGGTGACTCACCTCTGACCTTATCGTTTCACCGTTCGGAGATCTATTACTCAGGCTCAGACAAAATAAAGGGAGCAAAGCTAAAAATTGCCTTCTTAAGAAGTCAGAAAAAAAGATATGGAATGTACATAGACCTTAAATCGCTGTTTATATTGATGATTTTTTAAATTTATAATTTCTTTATACCTGTGAACCAATTCTTTATAACGCCTTTATAACTTCCGGATTACTTTTGTCACAATAACAAATCTTAAAAAATGAACTGGAATATTATTTTGGCCGTAATTATTTTACTCATTTCAGTAGCAGGTATATTATATTTTGGTAATCTTTTAATAAGGCTCCTGGAAAAGATGTTTCATAATTAATAATTGTAATCAGTGAATATCTCCGATATTATACAGATTGGCCTTTTCCTGCTTGTACTTCTAGTATTTTCTCCTTTGCTTGGGAGATATATGGCCAGGGTCTTTCTGGATGAGAGTCATGTTCTGAAGTCGTTATTTAAACCAGTAGAAAAAGCAATTTATCGGTTAATATCATGTGAAGGAGAAGAAATGGACTGGAAGAAATACACATTTAGTCTTCTGGTTTTTAATTTCATGGGTTTTCTCTTTCTGTTTTTTCTTCAGCTCTGCCAAAATTATTTGCCTTTTAATCCACAGAAATTGTCTGCTCCATCCTTGTCGTTGGCATTGAATACTTCAATAAGCTTTGTGACAAATACCAATTGGCAATCATATAGTGGTGAAACAACTTTAAGTTACCTGGTGCAGATGGCGGGTCTTACAGTGCAGAATTTTTTAAGTGCAGCAACAGGTATTGCGGTCTTGTTGGCACTTATAAGAGGTTTGGTTAGAAAGACTACTGACAATATTGGTAATTTCTGGAAGGATGCTACAAGATCCGTACTATATGTCCTGTTGCCACTTTCGATACTATTGGCAATAATTCTAACTGGTCAGGGAGTTGTTCAGTCATTCCATCCATATGTGAAGGCGACCACATTAATGGGTTCCGAACAAATCATTCCTTTAGGTCCGGTATCTTCGCAAGTCGCTATAAAACAACTCGGAACAAATGGCGGGGGTTTTTTTAATGCAAACAGTGCCCATCCTTTTGAAAATCCTACTCCATTTTCCAATTTTCTGGAGATGTTGGCAATCCTGTTAATACCATCAGCACTCACCTTCACTTATGGACGGCTCATTGGCTCGAGCAGACAGGGCTGGACTATATTTCTTGTAATGTTTACACTTCTCATAACTGGCCTGGTGGTCTCTTATTACTCGGAATGTAAATTTTCATTTATACATGGTTTGAGTAACAATATGGAAGGAAAGGAAACTCGTTTTGGAATTGGGAACAGTGTTTTGTGGTCTGTTGTGACAACATCAGCATCAAATGGTTCAGTAAATGCGATGATGGATAGTCTTACTCCTCTTGCAGGAATGATTGCCATGTTTAATATTATGTTGGGAGAGGTGATATTCGGAGGTGTGGGATCGGGAATATACGGCATGATAATGTTTATCATACTGACAGTGTTCATTGCAGGTTTAATGGTTGGGAGATCTCCGGAATTTCTTGGTAAAAAGATTGAAGCTTTTGAAGTAAAAATGGCTATTCTGGCAATTCTTGCACCAAGCCTTGTAATCCTGGTATTTTCGGCAGTCAGTTGCTTGACAACGACCGGTTTATCAGGTGTCAATAACCCCGGACCACATGGACTCTCAGAAATAATCTATTGTTTCAGTTCGGCAGCCGGAAACAACGGTAGTGCATTTGCAGGGCTGAATTCGAATACACCCTATTACAATATTCTAACTGGGCTGGGAATGCTGATAGGTAGATTTGGGATCATTGTTCCTGTTCTCGCAATTGCCGGAAACATGGCTGTCAAGAAAATTACGCCATCATCAAGTGGTACTTTCAGAACAGATACCTGGCTCTTCGGTTTGCTACTGATTGCTGTTATTTTAATTGTCGGCGGACTTACATTCTTTCCGGCTTTATCATTAGGCCCGATTGTAGAGCATCTATTACTTCTTAAATAATTATTTATTATTCAATGAAATCCAAGGAAAAAAAGGAAACAAAACTTCTAACAGGAAGGATCCTGCTTGCTTCTGTGAAAGAATCTTTTGTCAAATTAGCTCCTTCAAACCAGATCAAGAATCCGGTAATATTTATTGTTTTGATTGGAGCAGTAGTTACGACAGTTGTGTTCTTTCATAATCTGTTTTCAAGTCAATTTTCCGTTTTTGTTCTTCAGATTTCTCTATGGTTATGGTTTACGGTACTGTTTGCAAATTTTTCAGAAGCAATTGCAGAAGGCAGAGGAAAAGCACAGGCAGAAAGCCTCAGGAGAAGCAAGATAAATACCAAAGCAATCCGGCTTAATTCAGGAAAAGAAGAGGAAATCTGGGCTACAGAATTAAAAAAAGGAGACCTTGTAGTTTGTTCAGCAGGATCAATAATACCTTCTGATGGGGAAGTTGTTGAAGGGATATCCAGTGTTGATGAATCAGCAATAACAGGGGAATCAGCTCCTGTTATTCGTGAAAGTGGAGGTGACAGAAGTGCAGTGACTGGCGGAACTAAGGTAATAAGCGACAGGATAATTATAAAAATAACAGCTGAGCAGGGCAATACATTTCTTGATCATATGATTTCCCTGGTCGAGGGTGCCAAAAGACAAAAAACCCCAAATGAAATTGCGCTGACTATTTTATTATTCGGATTGACAATAATATTCCTTATGGCAGTGGTTACACTTCCTGCTTTTTTTTCTTACAGTCTTAAATCTTCAGGATTACCACAAAATATGAATCTAACTCTTCCGGTACTTATTTCCCTCCTGGTATGCCTTATACCTACAACTATTGGAGGACTCTTAAGTGCAATAGGGATAAGTGGCATGGACAGGTTACTGCAGAAAAATGTAATTGCAACAAGTGGAAGGGCGGTCGAAGCTGCCGGTGATGTAGATGTTCTGCTACTTGATAAAACCGGAACGATAACATTAGGTAACAGAATGGCGACAGATTTTATCCCTGCTGACGGGATATCAATCGAGGAATTTGCAAATGCTGCTCAGTTTTCATCTTTAACCGATGAAACACCGGAAGGTCGTTCAATCGTTGTTTTTGCAAAGGAAAAATTCAACCTGAGAGAAAGAAATTTGAATTCCGGAGATACAGTTTTAATAAAATTCTCAGCTAAAACCCGGATAAGCGGTATTGATATCAGGTTGCCGGATGGGAAAATTAAAAGCTATCGTAAGGGTGCCCCGGACGCTATTAAAAAGTTTATTGAAGATAATAATGGTTTCTATCCTCAAAATGTAAAGGATACTGTCACCCGCTTAGCCATGCAGGGTGCAACTCCACTGGTAGTGACGGACAATATTAAAGTGCTAGGTGTTATCAATCTGAAGGATATAGTAAAGGGGGGGATTAAATCCCGTTTTGAACAGCTTCGGACCATGGGAATCAGAACCATTATGATTACCGGTGACAATCCCCTGACTGCTGCAGCAATTGCCGCGGAGGCCGGAGTAGATGACTTTATGGCAGAAGCCAGGCCAGAAGATAAATTATCACGGATACGACTGGAACAGGCAAAAGGACATCTTGTAGGTATGATAGGAGACGGGACAAATGATGCTCCGGCTCTTGCACAGGCTGACGTTGGAATTGCTATGAATACAGGGACACAGGCAGCCAGAGAAGCTGGAAATATGGTAGATCTTGACAGTAATCCGACAAAACTGATAGAAGTTGTCGAAACAGGAAAACAATTACTTATGACACGCGGAGCTTTAACCACTTTCAGTATTGCCAATGATGTAGCAAAATACTTTGCTATAATCCCTGCACTGGCATTACCACTATATGCTTCATCTGGCTTATCAGGTCCATTATCTGCACTCAATATAATGCACCTGGCATCTCCCGAGAGTGCAATTCTCAGCGCAGTTATTTTTAATGCTTTAATAATAATAGCATTGATCCCCCTGGCTCTTAAGGGCATAACTTACAGGCCTTTATCAGCAAGCAGGGTACTTACAAGAAATATTTTTATTTATGGAGCAGGTGGATTGGTTGCTCCATTTATAGGCATTAAGATGATAGATATTTTACTGAATTCTCTTCATCTGATTTGAAAAAGAAATGAAAAAGGAATTTCTTACAGGGTTAAAATTTCTGGTGCTAATGGTAATTCTTACCGGGCTGGTATATCCGGGGCTTGTTACAATCATCACCTCCATCTTCTCACCCAATAAGGCTCAGGGAAGTCTTGTTATAAGGGATGGAGTAATAATAGGATCAGAACTAATTGGGCAGAATTTTGATAGTCAAAAATATTTTTGGTCGCGGCCTTCATTCAATAACTATAATCCTCTCCCTTCAGGCGCATCAAACCTTGGTCTTTTAAACCCGCTTTTAATAAAAGAAATTACTCAGAAAGAGAAAGATTTTTCTCAGGCTAATAAAATAAAAGAGGATTTGAACATTCCTCCTGAAATGGTTACTGCTTCTGCCAGTGGTCTGGATCCTCATATCTCTCCAATAGCAGCTTTATTACAGATAAGCAGGATTGCTCAGGCAAGAGAAATGGACAAAGCAGAGCAGGATAAACTTATTGATCTGGTAAATGATTTAACGGAAAATCGTCAGTTCTCATTTCTTGGTGAACCACGGATCAATGTATTTCTCCTAAATTTGAAGATAGATAGTCTTAAATGAACGATTACAATAATATACGGCCAGATCCTGATGAATTACTTGCCTCAATAAAACTTGAAGAGGACCAAAGCAAAAAGGGCAAGTTGAAAATCTTTTTCGGTATGTGTGCAGGTGTTGGTAAGACTTTCTCGATGCTTGAATCTGCACACATTGATAAATCAAACGGGAAAGATATTGTCATAGGGTATATTGAAACTCATAACAGACCTGATACTAATGAGCTTATAAAGGGATTTGAAATAATTCCAAGGAAAGTTGTTGACTATAAAGGTACAAGACTGGAGGATGCGGATACGGAAGCTATTATAACAAGGAAGCCTGATATCGTTCTTATTGATGAACTTGCCCA
>CAVURA010000018.1:0-350472 GCA_963743775.1 uncultured Bacteroidales bacterium | reverse complement strand
TAAGCATCGGCTAACTCCGTGCCAGCAGCCGCGGTAATACGGAGGATGCGAGCGTTATCCGGATTCATTGGGTTTAAAGGGTGCGTAGGCGGACTATTAAGTCAGTGGTGAAATCCTGCAGCTTAACTGCAGAACTGCCATTGATACTGATAGTCTTGAGTTTGGTTAAGGTAGGCGGAATGTGTAATGTAGCGGTGAAATGCTTAGATATTACACAGAACACCGATTGCGTAGGCAGCTTACTGAGCCGACACTGACGCTGAGGCACGAAAGCGTGGGGATCGAACAGGATTAGATACCCTGGTAGTCCACGCCGTAAACGATGATTACTCGCTGTTGGCGATACACTGTCAGCGGCTAAGCAAAAGCAATAAGTAATCCACCTGGGGAGTACGGCCGCAAGGCTGAAACTCAAAGGAATTGACGGGGGCCCGCACAAGCGGAGGAACATGTGGTTTAATTCGATGGTACGCGAGGAACCTTACCTGGGCTTAAATGTAGAGTGCATTTTTTAGAGATAGAAATTCCCTTCGGGGCTTTCTGCAAGGTGCTGCATGGTTGTCGTCAGCTCGTGCCGTGAGGTGTCGGGTTAAGTCCCATAACGAGCGCAACCCTTATCGTTAGTTGCCATCTGGTAATGCAGGGGACTCTAGCGAAACTGCCACCGTAAGGTGAGAGGAAGGTGGGGATGACGTCAAATCAGCACGGCCCTTATGTCCAGGGCTACACACGTGTTACAATGGTCGGTACAGAGGGCAGCTACCTGGTGACAGGATGCTAATCTCGAAAACCGGTCTCAGTTCGGATCGAAGTCTGCAACTCGACTTCGTGAAGCTGGATTCGCTAGTAATCGCGCATCAGCTATGGCGCGGTGAATACGTTCCCGGGCCTTGTACACACCGCCCGTCAAGCCATGGAAGCTGGGGGTGCCTGAAGTCCGTCACCGAAAGGAGCGGCCTAGGGTAAAACTAGTGACTGGGGCTAAGTCGTAACAAGGTAGCCGTACCGGAAGGTGCGGCTGGAACACCTCCTTTCTGGAGATGATCAAATACGGTATATCTTGATTGCCTGTGACTACTTCATTATTTAAAATATTTGGGTCAGAAGTTGACCCGATAGGTTCTTTGACATACTGGTTTTTAGAGAAGATATCAAATTTGATAAATTTTTATATTGTAAGATTAATAAGAGATTACTCAAGAAAGTAATTAAGAGCAAATGGTGGATGCCTTGGCTCTCAGAGGCGATGAAGGACGTGACAAGCTGCGAAAAGCTGCGGGGAGGAGCAAATATCCGTTATATCCGCAGGTGTCCGAATGGGGCAACCCTCCAGGCTGAAGGCCTGGAATCCTGGCGCAAGTCAGGAAGCAAACCTGGAGAACTGAAACATCTAAGTACCCGGAGGAAAATAAAACAAAAGTGATTCCCAGAGTAGTGGCGATCGAAATGGGAATAGCCCAAACCGACAATGTTTAGGCATAGTCGGGGTTGTAGGACCGGCATAATGATCATGAATACAGACTGAAACTACCTGGAAAGGTAGGGCACAGAAGGTGAAACCCCTGTACGGGAGCGTATTTATGATATAGCTGGTATCCTGAGTAAGGCGGGACACGAGAAATCCTGTCTGAACCCGCGGGGACCATCCCGCAAGGCTAAATACTCCTGAGAGACCGATAGTGGACTAGTACCGTGAGGGAAAGGTGAAAAGCACCCCGCACAGGGGAGTGAAATAGTACCTGAAACCATTTGCTTACAATCGGTCGGAGCCTCGACGCAAGTTGGGGTGACGGCGTGCCTTTTGCATAATGAGCCTACGAGTTACCCTTACTAGCAAGGTTAAAACTTTAAGAGTTGGAGCCGAAGCGAAAGCGAGTCTGAATAGGGCGTATAGTTAGTAGGGGTAGACGCGAAACTTTGTGATCTATCCTTGGTCAGGCTGAAGTTCCGGTAACACGGGATGGAGGGCCGAACCAGTAAACGTTGAAAAGTTTTTGGATGAACTGAGGATAGGGGTGAAAGGCCAATCAAACTGAGAAATAGCTCGTACTCCCCGAAATGCATTTAGGTGCAGCCTTGAGTCGAGTTTTGCAGAGGTAGAGCTACTGATAAGGCTAGAGGGCTTCATCGCCTATCAAACCTTGACAAACTCCGAATGCTGCAAAACGGTGCTCAGGAGTGAGGCTATGGGTGCTAAGATCCGTGGCCGAAAGGGAAATAACCCAGACCATCAGCTAAGGTCCCGAAGTATATGTTAAGTTGGAAAAACGAAGTGCGACTGCCCAGACAGCTAGGATGTTGGCTTGGAAGCAGCCATTCATTTAAAGAGTGCGTAACAGCTCACTAGTCGAGCGGTTGTGCGTGGATAATAATCGGGCATAAACATATCACCGAAGCTATGGAATAGTGTGTAACAGCATCATTGGTAGGGGAGCATTCCAGTTGCGTTGAAGGCGTACTGTAAGGTATACTGGAGCGGCTGGAAAAGAAAATGTAGGCATAAGTAACGATAAGGCAGGTGAGAAACCTGCCCACCGAAAGACTAAGGTTTCCTGATCAACGTTAATCGGATCAGGGTTAGTCGGGACCTAAGGGTAAGCCGAGAGGCGATCTCGATGGACAATTGGTTAATATTCCAATACCACCGCGTGTTGCGATGGGGAGACGGAGGAGTGAAAGAACCGCCCGGTGACGGAATACCGGGTTAAAGGGAGTAGTTATATCATACGGTTAATAGCTGTGAGATGACGAACCTGATAGTACCGCGAGGCTTCGGCTGAACGGATAGTGTTCCTAATCAGACTTCCAAGAAAATCCCCTAAGCTTCAGACATATGGTGCCCGTACCACAAACCGACACAGGTAGTCGAGGAGAGAATCCTAAGGTGCTCGAGTGATCCATGGCTAAGGAACTAGGCAAATTAAACCTGTAACTTAGGGAAAAAGGTTCCCCTGTTTAATATGGGGGCGCAGATAAATGGCCCAGGCGACTGTTTAACAAAAACACAAGGCTTTGCGAAATTGAAAGATGAAGTATAAGGCCTGACACCTGCCCGGTGCCGGAAGGTTAAGAGGGGGGGTTATTCTCAGCAATGGGAAGAAGCTCTGAATCGAAGCCCCGGTAAACGGCGGCCGTAACTATAACGGTCCTAAGGTAGCGAAATTCCTTGTCGGGTAAGTTCCGACCTGCACGAATGGTGTAACGATCTGGGCACTGTCTCAGCCATGAGCTCGGTGAAATTGTAGTTCCGGTGAAGATGCCGGATACCCGCAACGGGACGGAAAGACCCCGTGAACCTTTACTATAGCTTAACATTGATTTTGGGTAAGTAATGTGTAGGATAGGTCGGAGACTGTGAACTGGCGTCGCTAGGCGTCAGGGAGTCAACGTTGAAATACGACCCTTTATTTACCTGGAATCTAATCCCGCAAGGGAGACATTGTTTGGTGGGTAGTTTGACTGGGGTGGTCGCCTCCAAAAGAGTAACGGAGGCTCCTCAAGGTGCCCTCAGCACGATTGGTAACCGTGCGGAGAGTGTAATGGCACAAGGGCGCTTGACTGTGAGACCGACAAGTCGATCAGGTACGAAAGTAGAGCATAGTGATCCGGTGGTTCCGTATGGAAGGGCCATCGCTCAAAGGATAAAAGGTACTCCGGGGATAACAGGCTGATCGCCGCCAAGAGCTCATATCGACGCGGCGGTTTGGCACCTCGATGTCGGCTCGTCACATCCTGGGGCTGGAGAAGGTCCCAAGGGTTCGGCTGTTCGCCGATTAAAGTGGCACGCGAGCTGGGTTCAGAACGTCGTGAGACAGTTCGGTCCCTATCTGTTGTGGGCGTAGGAGATTTGAGAGAACCTGACACTAGTACGAGAGGACCGTGTTGGACAGACCTCTAGTGTACCTGTTGTGGCGCCAGCTGCATCGCAGGGTAGCTATGTTTGGAAGAGATAAGCACTGAAAGCATCTAAGTACGAAGCTCGTCTCAAGATGAGATCTCCCTTAAGGGTCGTTGTAGACTACGACGTTGATAGGCTGCAAGTGTAAAGGTGGCAACATCAAAGCTGAGCAGTACTAATTACCCGTGAGCTTTCTGAGAAATGTCTTATTAAACTTACAATAAAACCAGTATGTCACGATATTGAAGTCTTAAGGTGGCTATAGCGGAGGGGTTCCACCTCTTCCCATTCCGAACAGAGAAGTTAAGCCCTCCTGCGCCGATGGTACTGCAGAGCAAAATGTGGGAGAGTAGGTCGCCGCCGACTTTATAACAAAAGCCCCGATTGGAAACAGTCGGGGCTTTTTTGTTGTGTCCTACTCCTGACTTTTGCGAAACAGGACTCGCAATAATGCTGTCAGAAGAATTTAATATTCCACGACTTGCTCTGTCCAGGTTGGACCGCTGATAGAGAAAACTCCATTCTCATAAATAACAGGCTCAATTCCCATCTGAGGTGTCTTTTCCCATGACTGGAGCTCAGAACAATACGGATATGGCCGCTTATCGTACATCAGGTAGTGACACGAGCTCCACAGCTTCCCGTCAGGCCCCTCGAACAAGGCATTATGTCCGGTTTCGCAATAGGGATCTTCACTATCCTGAAATTTCAAATCAGCATATCCTCCGCTGATAGCGAGCTCAGGACGATATCCCTTTTTCCGGGTACCAAAAATTGGTTCACGTGATACCAGTTCCCACGGACCAAGCGGTGATCCTGATTTTAAAAGCCCCACTTCATAGCCACGGGTCCAGGTTGAAAAAAACATGAAATAAATTCCGTCTTTCTTTATAACAAAAGGACCCTCTATTCCTCCTGCCATCCATTCCGGATAACCCGGCTCCCTTTTATCGAGGAATTTTTGAAGTTGACCGATGATCTTTCCGGTTGGAAGGTCAATTTCAGCCTGAAAAAGACCATTACCGCTGCAGTAAAGGTATGTCTGCCCGTTATCATCTTCAAAAATGGTTGCATCATTGTTGTACTGAGGGGTAAGCGGTCCGTTGACAAGTTTAAATGGTCCCGTTACACTGTCAGATACAAAAAGCCAAATGCTGTGTGTCTTCATGCCTTTTGGGTCTTCTTCAGTAATTTTTCCACTGTTAACTGTCAGCCAGTATTTGTTTTGGATATAATGGATTTCCGGAGCCCAGAATCTTCCGTTATACGGACAGTCAGCAGGCAGTCTGCCTGCATTAATGATCCATGAGTGATGCTTCCAGTTAACCAGGTCATCAGAGACAAGGAGGCGAACACCCGGGTTATGCCCTGTCCATACAGGATTGGATGTCCCCGTACAAAACCACTGGTTGCCGACCTTAATTATATAATGATCTCTCATTGAGATACCAGTATCCCTGGTAACAGGGTTGGTATAACGGAATTCATGATAATCTGCACTATCAGTCAATACCCTGTTAACCGGATTTACCTGCGCAAAACACGAAGTCGATAATAAGAGTAGAATCCAAAATTGCAGCAGGTTACTTTTTATTGTCTTCATCTTGAAAATATGAGAGATAATCTATTTAAACCTTATCCAATCAACCTCAACAGGAGTATCGCTTCCCGATACCACAATCAGGTTGTGAATCCCCGGCAGAAACTTTGACAGTCTCGCCTCGCAAACATTCCATCCGGAACCCTTCTTAATTTTCAATTCTGCAATAATGGGTCCGTCCAGGTTATCCAGCCTGATCTGCAGTTTGCCGTCCCCTGCTGAAGATGCATTTACTTCAACCGATTTCAACTTATCTTTTCCAAAATCAACTGCATTATATTGTATCCATCCGTTCCTGCTGTGGAATATCGTCTTCCAGCCCCTGAAGAGATTGAGAGTATCCTGGAAAAAAACTGACACACCTTCCGGGCTGATGCGGCTGTATCGGTCTGTTTCAATCTGCCCGGATGCACTGGATATCCCTACACCACGTAATGTGGGCCTGACTTTCTGAATAGTGCCGTCCGGATTAAAGAAGAGACTGTCAACCCTGATCGATCTGTTCTTGTCGAACTTTGGTGACAGATCGTTGTCATGATAGAACAGGTACCATTGATTACTGAATTCGATGATCGATGGTTGGTTTGTCCAGCAACCGCTGGGTAATTCATCCATTATCACACCAGTTACTTTAAAGGGCCCCATCGGATTATCACCAATTGCGTATTCAAGTCTTTCAATAGTATTCTGCACATGCGGATAGGTCATATAATAGATACCATTCCTTTCGAAGAGAAAAGGACCTTCTACCAGCCCCTGCTTTGGCAGATCTTCCATAACCACCGGTTCTGATGCAAGTTCAAGCATGTTGTCATTCAGTTTGGCTGCGAAGATTTTGCCAAGGGAATAGTATATATATGCCTGACCATCTTTGTCAATAAAAGTGCAGGGATCAATACCGTGGACATTTTTAATCGGCTCAGGCTGCGGGATAAACGGCCCGGCTGGATTATCGGCAACTGCAACCCCGATCCCGAAACCTCTTCCGGAACCGGGTTTGACATTTGCAGGGAAATAGAAATAGTACTTCCCTTTTCTTTCAATGCAGTCAGGGGCCCACATGCTGTATGAGGCAGGATTTACCCATTCGACTTTCTCCTGGGTTACAATAACGCCATGATCGGTCCAGTCTGTGAGGTTTGATGATGAGAACACATGATAATCCTCCATGCAGAACCAGTCTTTACGGGTAAAACTTTCCGGGGCCCGGATATCATGAGAGGGATAAACGTATACCCTGCCATTGAACACCCTTGCAGCGGGGTCAGCCGTGAACTGGTCAGTAATAATTGGATTCTGCGCATCCGCGTTCCTCTGGCATAATAAAGCTGATGCAAATAAAAAAATAACTGACAAGTGATTTTTCATTTCAGATCATTTACGGCATTTGAAAGAAATATATATGCGGCACAGCCATCTATGACACATTCATTTTCACCCCAGAAGAAAGGCCAGTCTTCCTTGTTTTCCAGGAAATCAGGCTTTAACAGAATCAGGCCGGGAACAACACCTCCGGCAATAAATGAGAAATCTGCCCTGTTGTTGCCGTAGGTGATTTTTTTTGATCGCGTTCCGACCGATGAAACATAAGAGATATTGGAATAGGGATGGCAGCCGAATATATAATTCAGGCCTTTGTAAACATATTCAGTACCGATAATTTCAGGGAACGCCTTATTAGCATAGTAGTTGGTTATTGCAAAGTTTATTATTACTGTGCTTTCGCCCCATCCTCTGGGATTCAGCGGAACACCATAAGGGTTATTTTTGTCATATCTGTCAATAGCCTCCCTGTATTTAATGACATAATCCTTAAGTTTTGTCTTGTAGTCATTGTTCATATAAGGCAACGCCTGCAGGGCTGCAGTCATCCCACCCATAACGGGCGACATGTCAAGCGACGGCCATAATAATTCGGTGAACCGCTTGGAATATTTATCTTCTCTGGTAGTGATAAACAATTGAAGAGCCGCAGACATTTCACCCCCGGCTGCAAACATCTGCATTCCTGCAGGTTGGTTGGCGCCCTGGGGTTTATCGACGTTTTCATTCCAGAGTGTTACAGCAGCAGCCAGACATCTGTCCCCAAGGGATTCATTATAGCCTTTAAGAGCACGGCTTGAAGCAGCCAGAGCACCAGCGGTGGCATAATCGAGGAATGCTGACCTGCCTGTAAATACCCACCTGTCATCAGGTGTGCCGCTGGACTTGCCGTCCGTCTCATACGGCTTAAGATCGGGATTATAAGGAAGATTGTCAGTTTCATTAATTGCATCACCGAGATGATGATACTGGTACAGGTTGGGTACAATGATACCTCTTACCGGATATCCTATGTTTTCAACCTGTGCAACCACGTTTAATGCCCCGTGCTCAATCTGCTGCAAAATATCCGGTTTGCCATCAGGACGATGAATATCCACGTAACGTGTTGCCTGGTCAATATATGTCTGATCACGGTCAACTCTTGAATTTCTCCCAGGCATCAGCGAAGCTCAGTAAGACGCTCACATGTGACAATGTCTGAATGTCAAAGTCACCTGCATCAAACCAGCCGCCCACGTTCAGACCCGGGATACGCTCCAGGGGCTTGTATTTTGTTTCTGTTGTTGGCCCCATCCTGTAACCGTCAAAATGCTGATGATTTACCGGCGCCTGCAGTGCATCATCCATGTAAGGAGCACCATGCCAGGTCCGGTAGGCTTCATTTACTGTCATATGATCCATCTGTACAGGAAACCAGACATCCAGTGTCGGATGCCAGATATCACGGTAAACATCGGGACCGATCACAAATGTATTGGTGGATTCATCTCCGTATTTAATATAATAGATACCTGGGTCCTTGACGGGAGTAAAATCAAATTTAAGGTAATTATATCTGAAATATTTGCCCCATAGTTTAACCTCCGAGCTGAACTTTTCCACTGTTTTTCCTTCCGGTGTTACCTGGAACACTGTTGCAGTTTTTAACGGAGAATCATTTTTATCCAGCTCGATAACGGCAATCTTTTCCTGACCGGGGAGATAACCCACCTGTGAAAATCCAATAACCGGGTCCCTCTTCCAGGCTGGAATTGCATTTGGTTCAAGGTACCATTGCAGCACCATTCCTGTTCTGCCCGAAGGAAGGAGTGAGCGCACAATGTACCATCCGTTCTGAGCCAGGTTTCGTCCGTCAAACAGCATCAGTTCCGCATCGGCAGATTGGATCTTCACCAAACGTTCAGGGTCCTCGGGTGCCAGAATGATAGTCTTACCTGAAGCAATAGGTTTGGGAACGATATATTCACCTTTGCCCCTGTCGTCAAATGTTGAATGACCGGCAAACTGCCTGATCTTATTGCTGTCAGGTTCAATGGTGGTAGAACTGGAAGGGTATAATGGAAACAGACCCGGCTTCCCGTCTGCCAGGAATGTTTTCTCAAAATATGAAGCGGGCAGAAATTCAAGATTCAACCCGGCGCGTCCCTCAAGATCTTTTGGCAGCGGATTGTCAAGATAAACGCTCATTATTACACCTTTGTCTTTTGCAGTTACATTGATCCTGGAAGTAAAATCATAATCGGTATATTTCAGAACCACATCAATACTGTTGTTCAGAGTATCAACCTTCCGGCTGACGACTGTGGGTATCAGGTCCCACTGTTCAGGCGTGTTCTGCAGCCTTACCGCGCCACCGGTTGATGTTCTCACACCGTGATGAATGATCTCTATCCCGGCAGTTTTTTCATCATAAAACATTCCGTTATACTGGTTACTGAAGACCAGTACGTTTACTCCCTGGGTCTCAAAATATTCCAGGTTGTTCAGTTTCAGTGTCTGCGCAACGGAATAGCCTGAGAATAGAATAAGGCAGAAATTCATAATAAATGCCAGCGATGCCATTCTGAAAATACCTGCAGAGGACTTCAGAAGTGTACCATGACATTCTGGCGGCGCCAGGTCTGCTTTGAAAATAGTTCTTCATAGTTTATGATATTTAATTATTTTAATTATCTGTTATCACTGACTTCCTGATTGATCCTGAACCAGTCAAAATCGACGTATCCGCCCGCCTCACCGGTGGCGTAATTGAACAATCCAAAGCGGTAGCCCATAAAATGGGGCATTGAGTACTCCATTTCAAGTGGTGTTCCGATTGGAATCCAGGTTTTTCCATCGAGGCTGTAAAAGAAATAACCTCTGTCAGTAATGTTCCTGAAATCACATTCAGCTTTCAGGTAAACGGTTTTCTTTCTCAGTGTGACACTCTCAGTTTCAACCGGTTTGCCGGATTGGGCATTAACCATCACAATTGATTTGGTCCCGTTGTTATACTTTACGCCCACCAGGCCGAACTTTTTTTGCAGTAATGCAAGGCCTGCAAAATCGCCATCCTTCATATTTGAAACATCTATTGCAATTGATCCTGAGCATTCAGGTCCGAAGGTTCGCTGCGTGAGGGTATTTCTTGCCTGGGTAAAGGTTGTATCAACCCTGCCGGTCGTCAACCGCAGATTGCCTTTCCTCCGGGTTACTGACCACAGGGAATTGTCGGGGTTGTGGTTCCATTGCCAGACCAGTGGAAGGGCAGGCTCTCCTTTATGGCGTTTGAACTCATCTGAGGCTACAATTCCAGGGATCAGGCCCTGGCTGGCAGGGAGATAGAGGTTGTCTGGGACCTTGCCGTCAATGCCCAGGACTGGCCAGCCATCCTCCCATTTTACCGGTACCAGATAAGGGATACGGCCAACAGAACCCTGATCGCGGAACAGATATGCAAACCATCTGCCGTCAGGAGTGTCGATCATGCCTCCCTGGGCCACACCCTTATCCTGCAGGGCAAGCCTTCCTTCCCACGGTCCGGTTATCTTGTCGGCCCTGTGGATGACAACGGTACGCATTCCGCCTCTTGGCCATGTAATATTTACCAGATAATATCTTCCGTTTACTTTGAAGATCTGTGATCCCTCTGCCGGAAGCATGATGTTTTCGCCCGCCGGGGCGCTCGCATTTTCAATAATCACCTGCTCTGCTGTTCCCTCTTTTATGCCCGAGGCATCGGCATTGAGCTCAACCAGTATTAGCTTTCCTGCGCTATAAATCATATATACACGACCATCGTCATCAAAGAAGAGGGTATTATCATGCAGAGCAGGAGCGAAGGACGATGCTTTCCAGGGTCCTCTTTCAATATCGTTTGTTGAATAAACATAAGTTTTCCCGGTAGTATGGGAGAAGGTTGAAACATAGTAAGTGCCGTTATGATAACGCAGACTGCTTGCCCAGGACCCTCTTCCATAGTCGTTTTTCCCATTACTGAGGGTCATGGCGTCACCGTCATCAAGTATGTCATAGGCATAGTTCACAAGTTTCCAGTTGACAAGATCTTTTGACTTCATTATGGGTACACCCGGATTCATGTGCATTGTTGTGCTGCTCATATACCAGGTGTCATCCACCCTGATCACTGACATGTCAGGAACGTCTGCCCATATAATGGGGTTTTGGGCCTGGGTTGTCTGTGCTGAAACTGAAATACCGAAAAGGGTATTGATCAGTACCAACAGGCTGAAATGATGCATCTTCATAATCAGGGTTTTATTGGAATATTAAAATTTAATTGTAATCTTCTTTCCTTCATATGTTATCTCTTTATCGAACTTTTCAACCACCTCCATTCCTGTGCCCTTGTTTCCTGCCACTCGTACGATGCTGAATTTGCGTTCAGCCATCATTCCGGCGAACGAACCTTGACGGTCATTTATCGTCAAGGTCTTTTTGCTATCGTTCCAGCTAAAAGCAATTGTCGAATATGCCCCTTTCTCATAGTTGTAATTATCGTTCTCATCTTCATAAAGAGTGAACTCTCCATTGGCACCTTCATATACCCGTATTTCCAGGTTATCCCATTTTTTTTCGGTGGCAAACTGAACTTCTGGTCCGAAAGGAATAATTGAACCTGCTTTTACAAACAGTGGAATGATATCTATCGGTGTTTCTTTTTTCACCGTTTGCCCACCCGTCTGTTTTTCACCGGTCCAGAAATCATACCATTCTGCTCCCTTCGGCAGGTAAACATTCCACTCTTCTGCATCTGGTTCCGTTACCGGCGCAACCAGGAAAGCTTTTCCAAACATATACTGATAAGGTTGTTCAATGGCTGTGGGATCTTCGATAAAATCCATTACAAGCGGGCGCATCATTGTGGAGCCATTTTTTGTGACCTTAAAAGCTTCTGAATAAATGTAAGGCAAAAGGCGATAACGCAAATCAAGCATTTTCCGCATATTATTCTCAACCTCCTGGCCATAGTTCCAGGGTTCAGTCTCAGACTGATAACCATGTATCCGGAAGATGGGATTAAACGCTCCCCACTGATACCAGCGGATAAGTAACTCATGATACTTTTCATCCGTATACTGTGATTCCCCGGAGCGGAAGAATCCTCCAATATCAGTCGTCCAGTAAGGCAAACCGGTAATTGTATAATTTAACCCTGCCACAATCTGCCTTTTATATGCGTCCCAGGTACCACCAATATCGCCTGACCAGTTTATGATACCATATCTATGCTGACCGGGGAAAGCCGATCTTGTCAGAATGCACACACGCTTGTCGGATGTTGTTTTCCTTTGACCTTCATAAACTGCCTGGCTGACAAACAGCGGATATGTAAGGCGATAAAAATCACCGGGTCCCAGGTAGGTTTCCTGTCCTTTAAGTGCATCGTTTTCGGGTTCAGTGGCATCCATCCACCACGAATCCACACCGTAAGTAAACAGATTATCTCTTAAGGTGTTCCAGTAGGTCTCCCTTGTAACGGGATTGAAATAATCTAACCACTTGCTACCTGGTATATAAAGATTGGCTGCCACGTAATCTTTACCTGTTGCAGAATTTCTATCAGGGTTTGACCAGATTGAAATGTTAAAGTGTGCATTCAAATCGTGTATCTCTTTGATAAAACCTGCAGGATTGGAATAATTGGTTTCATCAAATATAGGAACACCCCAGCCATTTTTGCCCCAGTATTGCCAGTCCTGTACAATTACATCCACGGGGATATTTCTTTTTCGAAACTCTTTTACCGTCTCCACCAGCTGACTACCGGAAGTATATCGTTCCCGACATTGCCAGAAACCATAGGCCCAGAGAGGGAACAATGGAACACTGCCTGAAAGATCACGGTAAGCAGCAATAACTTCATCGGCCGAAGGACCGAAGAAAACAATATAATCCAGGAGCTTTGCATCGGGTGATCTGAAAGTGGTAAGATTATCCACAAGTTTCCAGGACACTTCCGGATTATTGGTCGCTTTACACGATAGTTGTATCTGGTGTTCTCCTCCTGTTAGATTTACCAGTGTACTAACCGTTGGAGGAAGCCACATGTTACTCTGATCGATACAGGTTTTCCCGTCAATAATCATAAAATGACGACTTTCCATATCTCCGTAATCAATAAACAAAGAATAAGCTCCATCGGCAGGAACCTTAAAGGTACCGTTATAAACTGATTGTATTTGTGTTTGCTGCTGTGTTCCGGAGGTAGTTGTAACATCGGCTGACTGGTTATTCTCTGTTGATATCTCCTGTTTTTCGAGTGTAATAAAATTATCTGTCGGATTAAAATCGGTCAGCCCGTACTGGTGCCAGAGTAACCCGTATCCTTTGCTTGAATAGATAAAAGGTATCGAAATCTGAGAATTAACCTGAGTCAGCCTTCGGGTGATATTTTTAATGTTATAATGTCCATCCTGGAACTGACCAAGTCCAAACAAATACTCATCAGACGGGGATTCAAAACTTTGTTCTGCCATGAAGCAGGATTCACCTCCAACGGTTCCAGGGATCAGTTGGCGGGTATTTTCTTTTTCCCTGAGGAATATTATCCCTTTATCGTCAGCGAATGATAATGTTCCGGATCGTTTACTGACAGAAACTGTTATCTTTTTTCCCTTAACAAGTAAGGCATCCCGGGTGTCTGTTACTTTAAAAACTGGTTTCTGTGGTGTCTTGATGAAAACAAGTTCCGTATCTTTTGGTTGTGGATCATTAAAGAACCTGATTCTCATAATGTTATCTGACATCGGGAGAATGCTCAAAATTCCTCCGGTAAGACTTACATCAATTCCTTCAGCAGTCTGTTTATAAGACATTATTGTCTGTCCTGCACATAATGCTGATAAGACAAAAAATGACAAGAAGATTATGATTCTCCTTTTCATCAATACTATTGTTTTCTTTTCATTATTCAAATTATTTCAAATCAGAATTAATCATTACAGAAGCTTCGGTTATACCTTCGGAACTGACTGTAAGCTTAATATTACCGGTGTCTCTTGTACTTCTGACAACAACTAAAGCACGTCCATGCCATGCCTTGCGGGTAGTACCACTGTAAGGATCAGGGTCTTTAATATCTGCATTATCAACCCCCGCAATTATTCCGGGTCCGCTAACACTGAAATGTAATTGGTTTTGTGCGTTTGGCTGCAGTATTCCATCCTCATCGGTCACTTCAACTGCAATAAAGGATAAGTCCTGTCCGTCAGCTGAGATCTTTATGCGGTCAGGTATCAGCCTGATTTTTGCAGATTTACCTGACGTTTTAAGGATTATTGTTTCTATTTCTCTATTCTCAGAAACGCCAGCAGCAGACAAGATACCGGGAACATAGGCAACGTCAAATACAGCTTTGAACTGTTGCTCTTCGGTTGTTGACTGTTCACCAATGAGTTTCTTATTTAAATACAGCCGGACTTTTGGATATTTGGAATACACCTCAACCTGTATCTTCTTTCCTTCGAAACCCGGCCATGTCCAGCTTTCCCAGGTTGGCCAGACGGACCATAAAGTTTCCTTGATTTTTAAGGTATCATTTTCAGGCTCCCGTACTGCCATATAGATATGTTCGGTATTATTGTACAACATGTTACGATAGTGAGAAATTGGTTTTCTCCAGCCTGTCAAATCAATATCACCACAATAAGCGGCATGCCATGGGAATAAATCACTTTCCCAGTGTTCGCCAGGTTTTTCGCCGGAATAATACCAGCGTCCAATGCCTGATTCGCCTAAATAATCAAGTGCTGTCCAGACAAAATCTCCCAGAATATAATTATGGCTTTGCACCATTTTCCAATTAGCGAAGGCATCTCTTGGATACGATTCGGTTTGAACAATAATCCGCGAAGGAACTCTTTCATGGTCAGATGGAGCCCTATGTAACTGATAATTGTATCCGCCAATATCATGTGCAGCAAATAAAGGATCGAATATTGCCCATTCGTTGTCCCAGGTGGTCATAGCCGAGGTAACAGGACGTGTCGGATCATTTTTACGAATGCAATCTGCAAGCATTTTTGCAGTTTCAACAGCTTCAGGGGTCTTCCTTTCAATTATTTCATTACCTGTGCTCCAGATAATAATGGAAGGATGATTACGGTCACGCAATACCATTGCTTCTATGTCGCGTTGCCACCATTCATCAAAATAAATTGCATAATCGAAGGGGGTTTTGCTGGTTTTCCAGCCGTCGAAAGCTTCGTCAATTACCATCATTCCCAACCTGTCGCATGCATCCAGAAATGCTTCCGATGGAGGATTATGTGACGTACGAATTGCATTAAATCCTGCGGATTTAAGAAGCTCTACCCGTCGTTCTTCAGCCCGGTCAAAAGAAGCAGCACCCAGACAACCATTATCATGATGGACGCATCCGCCGTTAATCTTAACGGTTTTTCCATTAAGCTGAAAACCATTCTCAGCTGTGAATTTAATTGAACGTATACCAAAAGTAGTTTTGGTATCATCAATCACTTTGTTATCTATTAAAACTTTTACCTCAGCCTGATAAAGATGAGGTGTTTCAGGGGTCCATAACAATGGATTTGATATAGTGATGTGCTGTTCAATTTCCTTTTCGCTGTTTGCAGGAAGTTCCACTTCTGTCTGATTGTGTCCTGTATTGTCAGCATTTATGTTCAGAAGGCTGGTTTTGAGAATGATGCTTTGTGACAAGTTCGTTTGGTTCTTAACCAGCGTTTTTATCTGAATTGTCGCTTTTTCCGCAGATACCTGCGGAGTGGTGATATTAACACCCCAGGTGGCAACATGTACAGGGTTTGTAACTATCATCCATACATGGCGGTATATTCCCGACCCACTGTACCAGCGGCAATTCATCTGCTTTGAATTGTCGACTTTTACCGACAGTACATTTTCCCCGCCAAAATCCAGGTAAGGAGTAAGGTCGTAACTGAATGTTGTATAACCATACGGATGTACACCAAGTGATTTTCCATTAATAAATACCTCGGAATTCATGTAAACACCTTCGAAATAAACTGAAATTAATTTACCCTTCCATGCAGGAGGAACATCGAATTTTTTCCTGTACCATCCTATACCAGCGGGGAAATAACCGCCACCGCCACCAGTTGGGTTTTCCGGATCTAATTTTCCTTCAATGCTCCAGTCATGTGGTAAATCAAGACACCTCCAGTTTTTATCAATAAAATCATTGGCAGAAGCCGATGGTGCATCTCCTAAAAAGAATTTCCAGTCATAATCGAAAAGCTGTTTTCGCTGGATATTCACCTGCGCATTAATGCCCGATACATAGCCTGTAATTAATACAATTGCTATTGTAAAAATCCTTGAATATTTCAACGTGAATAGTTATTAATTCATTTACTTAATGAAAGTTATTGACTACACTATAGCTTAACCATAACTTTCGTTCCCTTATAATCTACGACTGTATTGTACTTTTGAACTGCATCCATTCCGGTACCATTGCCGGAGGTTACCTTTATGATATTGAATTTACGCTCCGGGAGCATTCCGGGGAACGAACCTTTACGGTCATTAATGGTTAATGTCTTTTTGCTGTCGTTCCAGGTAAAAGTAATTGTCGAATATGCCCCTTTCTCATAGTTGTAATTGTCGTTCTCATCTTCATAAAGAGTGAACTCTCCATTGGCACCTTCATATACCCGTATTTCCAGGTTATCCCATTTTTTTTCAGTGGCAAACTGAACTTCTGGTCCGAAAGGAATAATTGAACCTGCTTTTACAAACAGTGGAATGATATCTATCGGTGTTTCTTTATTCACTGTTTGTCCGCCTGTGTACTTTTCACCGGTCCAGAAATCATACCAGTCGGTTCCTATTGGCAGGTAAAGTTCTCTTGTTCTGACGGTGCTGAAATCTTCTTTGGTTTCCTTTGAATACATCGGTTTGGTTACGGGGCAAACCAGCAGTGATTTGCCAAACATATACTGATCGTTGATATTCAGAACCTGTTTGTCTTCCGGAAAATCCATCACCAGGGCCCGCATCATGGTTGACTGATTGGCCGTGACATCCCATGACGCAGAATAAATATAGGGCAGCAGGCTATATCGCAGATTTATAGATTTTTCAATCGCATCGTACACCTTATCTCCTTTTTTCCCAAACTGGAAAATCTCGCGGGGAGCGTCTGTTCCGTGAGTGCGCATCATTGGGCAGAACGCCCCGAACTGGATCCAGCGCGCATAAAGTTCGCGATAGTCAGGATCGTTAAGGGTATTTTTGAAATTCCACAGGAAGAATCCACCGATATCGCTATTCCAATATGGGATTCCGCAAAGCGAGAAGTTCAATCCTGCCGAAATCTGATTCCTTAATGCGTCCCATGATGCCACAACATCACCGGACCAGGTATTGGCTCCGTAGCGCTGCTGGCCGGCAAATGCTGAACGGGTAAGGATAAAAACACGCTTATCGGAAGTTACGGCACGCTGGTGCTGATATAGACCACCAACTGTCATTAACGGGAAAGCGTTCCGAACCTTCCGGAATGATCCAAGATATGTTTTATTGTCAAAATCGGAAGGTTTGAATTGCAAATGGTCGGGTTCTGACGAATCCATCCACCACCCATCCATGCCAAGCGAGAAAATACCTTTATTCAGATAGTTCCAATAAATATCGCGGGCTTCAGGATTGTAAGGATCATAAACTCGTACGCCTGACGGGTAATCGGGATTTGGCGGCCACTTTTCCGAACCTGATTCCGGCCAGGTTTTAAAATCCATGAGCGCCCCGATCTTATCCAGCTCCTTGTACTGTTTTGTCTCAGGACCAAATGAATTCCAGATAGATATAATTACGTGTGCATCCAGGCGGTGAATGTCATCAACCATCTTTTGCGGATTGTAAAACTCGGGATTGAGAAATTCCATGGCATTCCACAGGTAGTTGTTGCCCCAGTACTGCCAGTCCTGGATAATGCCATCAAGCGGTACTCCAAGTTCACGATATTTCTTAACCACCCCTACGAGTTCGTCCTGGCTTTTATACCGTTCCTTGCTTTGCCAGTAGCCAAATGTCCACAGCGGGAACATCGGCACCTGGCCTGTCAGATCGCGCATATCTGCAATCACGCCGTCGGCATTGCCTCCGTACATAAAATAGTAATCGATGCAGTCACCAACATCTGATTTGAACGAGGTGCTTTCAGGGTTGTCCTCAAAAACAGTAGGTGAATAATTGTCCCAGAACAAGCCGTAACCTTTTACCGAAAGGAAAAAAGGAATATAATCATCGGTATTCCCCTGTATCATATTTAATGTCAGGTTACGCTGGATCATTTTTCCTTCCTGCTGCTGGCCTAATCCATAAATGGCCTCATTTTTATCGAGAACAAATGACTGATACACACTGCAGGTATTTACACCGGCATCAATGAAATCGGTAAACCTGACGCCTGCTTCACTTTCGCTTAGCAGCAACCCGGACTTTGATGCCATGAATGATATCTGTCCACTTTTGAGGTTTAACGATACCTTAAGGTTTTCACTGTTCAGGATCAGGTCATTTCCTTTTTGCTTAATGCCAAAAACCGTCTTTTGAGGTGTCTTGACAACAGAAAGACTCTCTTTAACGTAAGTCCTGCCTTCGGGCCATTTCAGTACCCTTACAATTGATGGGCTAAAGAATTGAATTTCAATCCCGATAGTATCGACTGTAGATTTGATGCCCAGATCGGTCCTGCTATAGGATTGTCCGTAGCTGCCTGTGCTTATTAATAGTACTGCACACAGAAATATATTAAAACGCTTCATGATCAGTATGCTTAGTAACTTGGTTGAGGAACATGTTTATACATTTATTCAGATAATTTAAACAATCCGGTAGCATAACTAATATCTGATATTACGCATGCGAACAGACTTTTAATTATTGAACCGTGATATTCACCATCTTCAAATCTTTTGTGTCAGAACTGTTTCCATACCAGACCTCGTATTCACCGGGGACAACAGCCATTTCACCGCTTGCCCTGTCGAAGAATTCAAAAGCTGAACGTGGCAGATCAATGGTTATCTCACGGGTTTTGCCTGCGGCTATGTTCACACGCTGAAAATCTCTTAAGGATTTAAGTGGTCCGTCTGAGTTGTTTACCTTGCTGATGTAAACCTGAACGATTTCTGTTCCGTCACGTTTGCCTGTGTTTGAAACAGGGCAAGTAAGTTCAATGCTTCCGCCACTGTTGATCTCATTCTTGCTGACCTGAGCAGTCCCGATCGAGAAAGTAGTATAGCTCAGTCCGAAACCAAACGGGAAAAGTGGATCAGACATATAACGGTACGTACGCCCCTTCATTGAGTAATCCTCAAAATCGGGCAGCTGTTGAATGCTCTTGTAGAAAGTTACAGGCAGTTTACCTGACGGATTGTAATCGCCAAAAAGCACGTCAGCAACGGCCTGTCCTCCCGATTCGCCGCCATACCATGCCTGCAGAATAGCATCGCAGCTTTCTGTTTCCGGAACAAATCCCATTGCAGATCCTGAACAATTCACAAGAATGACTTTCTTACCTGCCTGTTTCAGCATTTTCAGGCAATCTCGTTGTACTACAGGTAATTCAATATCCGTACGGTCGCCCCCTCTGAAACCAGGGTATGAAACAGGCATCTCTTCTCCTTCCAGCAAGTTAGAGAGGCCTCCGACAAATACAACAACATCAATCCCTTTCAGCTTCGCCAATAACCCGGAAAAATCCAGATCAGTCTCTCTTCCAAGGTCAAATTCGATGGCAGCCTGCCAGTTGTATCGCTGAGTAAACCGTATTTCTATCTTATATTTTTTACCCGCTTCAACAGGATAAGTAGTTTTTGAAATCAGTTTCCGCCAATCTTCAAATTTTACTACAGATTCACCATTTACCAGTAACTCGAAAGCACCAACAGCACCGTATTTGAACACAATCTCTTCAGTTTTGGAAGGAGTGACCTCAGTCTCAATCCTGGCAGAAAATCCTTCAAGGTTTACTCCGGGAGCCAATTCATTCTTACCTTCTGTCGCTAATTTCAGGGAACCTGTAAGCTGTTGATCAGCAATAGCATCACCAGCCAGGTCACTATTATTCCAATAAGCTACTTTAAAACCATTCCTGCCATCCATGGAACAGCCGGGCACATAGCTTTCAAGAACTTTATTGTCTATAATGTCACATCCCTTGTCGAAAAAAACTTTATTTGCCGGGAGCTTCGAAGCGATGCCGTCAAGAACGGTTATGGTGCGAACAGGAGTACCGTTATAATTTCCCCATAACACTCTTTCATTATCAGCATTAGGACCTATCACGGCTATTCTTTTTCCTGATTTCTTTAATGGAAGGATATTGTTTTTGTTCTGCAGCAAGGTCATTGTCTCATGTGCCATATCCAGGGCAAGTTTTCTGTGCTCTTCATTATTTATCACAGAGGCGGGAATTTTTGTCCAGGGGACAATATCATCATCGTCCATCTCACCCAGGTCGAAACGTCCAACCAGCACTCGCAGTAAGCTTTTATTCATATCCTCTTCCCTGATGAGGTCCATTGAGACAGCATCGGGTGATTTCATATAATTATAGTTGTTCCATGCACATTCAAGGTCGGTTCCGGCGGGTATGCTCTGTGCTACTGCATGAGTTGCATCAGATGAAAATTTATGGCCTCGATAAAAGTCGGCAATAGCATCGCAATCGGAGACGACAAGGTATTTATAGCCCCAGTCATCACGCAGAATTCTCTGTAACAGCCTTGTATTGCTGCAGCAGGGTTCATCTTCCAGGCGTTGGTAAGCGCACATTACCTGCCTTACATCGGCTTCCTGGACTAATGCTTTGAATGCCGGAAGATAGGTCTCATACATGTCGAGTGGGTCAACATTCGTTACATTAAGTGAATGACGGCTCCATTCAGGTCCTGAATGAACTGCATAATGCTTGGCACAGGCCAGGAGCTTTCTATATTTAGCGTCGGCAGGTCCCTGAAGTCCTTTTACGACTGATACCCCCATGCGCGATGTCAGGTAAGGATCTTCGCCGTATGTTTCCTGTCCCCGTCCCCAGCGCGGATCACGGAAGATATTAACGTTTGGTGTCCAGACAGAAAGACTCAGGAAACGCTTATTTTCCTGTCCTCTCCGCCTGGCTTCATTGTATTTGGCCCGTGTTTCGTCAGATGCGGCGCTGAAGATACGATATACAAGCTCATCGTCAAACGAGGCAGCCATGCCAATTGGCTGGGGAAAAACAGTCACACTGTCATTATTGGCGAGGCCATGCAACGCCTCGCTCCACCAGTTAAACTTTTTTATGCCCAGACGGGGGATAGCCTCTGACACATCGCACATCAAGACTGCTTTCTCGCTTATTGTTAATCGTGAAATCAAGTCTTTAGCCCGTTCTTCGGAGCTTAATCCTGGATTCTGGTAAGGGAATGGCTGGCCCCATAGATTTAATGTAAATACTATACCCAGGGCAATAAATACACCTCTTTTCATAGTCTTCTCATATCTGTTTTTAAAAGTTTATCCAAATCAATACAGCTCAATTAGTACGTCGTTACTCACTTCTGAACTGATATTAATACCGGGATTTTTCTTCTGAAGGTGAGTTTAATGACATATGCCATCTCTTCAAAAGATCGCTCCGGCAGGCTGACAGTCAATCCTTCATCATCCTGTCTGTATGCCAGGGGGATGTATTTTCCGGCTGCTCCATCAATGAGCATAATAGATTTAAGATGTTGAAGATCAATGCTTTTCGATGCAAGTGAAGTCAGGGTTATCTCTTTCTGGCCCGCATCCCAGCCCAGTAAGATTGCGTAAAGTGTAGTGTTGTCTTTTGATCTGGTATATCTGACATCTTTGGCCGTACCCTCGGCGGGTGCGGTGAATACGCCATGTTTGGCTCCCATTAATGTTGGTCCTTCACCATATTTTTCCCATGCACGGGTAGCATAAACAGATTCGCCGTATTTTTTCAGCCATGCCCCCATCGCTAATAATATGTCTTTTTGCTCCTGTGGTATTGTGCCGTCAGCTTTTGGGGAGATATTTAATAACAGGTTGCCGTTTTTACTAATTCTGTCGAGAAAACCATGAAGTATTTGTTTCTTCGAATAGTATTCAATTCCCTCTGTATAACACCAGCTCGATGAGCTGATTAAATCATCAGTAAGCCAGTAATTTTCAGTTATGTCAGTAGCGCCGCCACGTTCATAATCCAGCACCGCGCATTTAGGGTTCAGACCATCCTTATATGTCGCTACAACCTCTTTATTCCATTCTTCTGCCTTATTATAATAGTAAGATAAAAACCCGAGAAGGACATTTTCTGAAATTAAGGGCAGATTAATATCCTGCCAGATGATATCAGGCTTATAGTTATCGATGATTTCTTTATGTTTGCTTAACCAGAGAGCTTCGTTCTTCTCTTTGCCCTGCTGTCCGTAAAGTATCTGAAGTCTTGGATCGCTTGTCGGAGGCACAGCATCATAATAGCCGGTGATATTAAAAGCATGGTGCATTGAAAGTATAACTTTCAGATTCTGCCTGCGGATGGCATCCGTCAGCAGACCCACCAGGTCAAGTTCCGGCCCCGTATCTTTTGCATTCCATGGATTGACCTTGCTTGCCCACATTGAAAATCCATCATGATGTTCGGCTACAGGGCCTGCAAACTTAGCACCTGCATCAGCAAAGAGCTGAGCCCATTCATCAGGGTCAAAATTACCACCATCAGATTTGAGCCTGGGTGCGAACTGCACAAAATTACCCTGCCGGTCATTCGCTCCGGTGATGAAGTTGTTGTAAGGCCAATCAGAAGGTGTGCCATAGACTTCTATATGGTGCTTGTTTTCCTTCGATCCATCGATATACATGTTACGAGGATACCATTCATTTGCAAAGGCCGGTACAGAGTATACACCCCAATGGAAATAAATGCCAAACTTGGCATCCTTAAACCATTCGGGAACAGGATTCACTTTCTCCAAAGATTCAAAATCAGGTTGAAAGTCCTGCTTCTTAGTCTGACATGAGGTCATTCCAATTAATCCGGTAATTGAAAGAACCAGAAGCAATGAGTTTAGAAGTCTCATATTTGTATCAGGTTAATATTGTAATTGTTCCCTATCTTTTATATACAGGATTTATTGTTTATTCGTCTTTCCTGCATTTTTTAATCTTACCCGGTAACTAAATGCTACCTGAACAACAGTTGTGCAAAATTGTACAGGTTATTTCTCCATACCGGCCAGGTATGACCTCCGGGATATTCACTGTAGGTATATTTAACCCCGAGTTCATTAAATTTCGACATCATTGTCTGACAGTTGTTATATGCAATGTCTTCCTTGCCGCCCATTGAAATCCAGAGTTGCTTCAGATTGCCGTTGATCTTGTCAAGGTTCTCTTTCATGAATTCATATTGCTTGTCAGCCAGGTTATTCTGTGCCGGCATGATCCAGCCTGAGCTGAATACTCCAAGATACGAAAACTCTTCAGTGTTGTTTATCCCGACAAAAAGAGTCTGGATGCCGCCCATTGACAAGCCTGCCAGGGCACGATTCTGCTGATCGGTTTCCGTACGGAAATTCTTTTCCACAAAGGGGATGACACATTGTTTCAGTTCTCTTTCAAACATCATTAAAGTCATATCGCCAAAACCCTGTGCATCAACGTTTCCGTCAGGCATTACAATGATCATAGGTTTTGCCTTCTGTTCAGCGATGAGGTTATCGAGTATCAGATCCGTTTTGCCCTGGGTGGCCCATCCTCTTTCATCTTCGCCTCCACCATGCAGTATGTATAATACCGGGTATTTTTCGTTTATACTGGTATCATAACCGGGAGGCGTATAGATATAAAACTGACGCCATCTGTTAAAGACTGTGGAATAGTACCGCTTTATGCTTATATCCCCATGAGGAACATCTTTTATCGCGTAATAGTCATCTCCTCTGAAGGGAACCTCAATACCGCTTGCCATCCTTCCCATCCCGTAAAATGTCTCACTTGCAGGATCAACCACTGCCAACCCGTCGATGATCAGTGAATAGTAATGAAATCCTTCGGTCAGTGAGTCGGTTGTCACCTCCCAGACTCCATCAACGTTCTTAATCATGTCATATTTCTTTACCAGATCGAGCTGGATCTTTTGTGCATCAGGAGCATTGACACGAAAGACAGCCCTGCCATCGGGTAAAATCTGGGGGTATTTGGCTCTTCTGACGTTTGAAGGTGCCGGGGTACCGGCCAGGCTGTATTTATTGAATTTCGAAACATCTACTGGTTTGAAAATGAGTTGTGAAAACATGTACAAGCTGTTTTTCCAGACCTTGAAGTCATGTACCCCCGGTTCGATATAATAAATATGCGGGACATCATTTTTGTCCAGGTAATCATGGGTGCGCTGGCTGAATGTTATCAGACCGTCATTGTCACCGCAGGAGATCCACAGTACTTTAAGTTTTTTCCTTGCTTCCTCCGGATCAGGTACCAGTTCTTCAGGAGCCCTGGTGTTGGGAGCTGATGAGAAACCGCCTATCCAGGCAAATCTGTCAAGGTTACCCAGTCCGAAGTTCAGTGACTGTCCGCCGCCCATAGATAGACCTGCTATTGCACGGTGTTCAGGGTCCTTAATTACCGGATATTTTTTCTCGATAAAGGGAATAAGGTCATTCAGGAGATCTTTCTCGAAATCGGCAAATGCCTGTACCTTGTCCGGCGCCATGATATTTCCTGTAGCACGATCATCTTTCATAGCCCTGCCATTAGGCATTACCACGATCATTGGCTCGATCTTGTTTGCCGCATAAAGATTATCCAGGATAACCTGTGGCTGACCTCCGTTAAGCCATTCCTTTTCATCGCCGCCAATACCATGCAAGAGATATAAAACCGGGTATTTTTTATTTTTCGAGTAGGATGGTGGTGTATAGATCAAAGCCTTGCGAGTAGTACCCACTGTTTTTGAGTAATACTTTATGGTATCGATTTTGCCATGTGCGATCCCTGTTCTGAGAGAGTCAAATCCCGCAGGAGCCTGCTTTTCAAAATCCTGTGAACTTGCTGAGTAGCTGATTACAACCAGCACAGCCATAATGGTGATTAACTTTTTCATATTGATCTGAATTTGCCTGTCTATATGGTAAATAAAAAGGAGGTGTCACTTGTTAAAAAGCAAGGGTGCGAATTCATATAAGCACCTCCGCCAGGTAAGCCATTCATGTGCAGTACCCGGGGATTCATAGTAGACATGTTTAATGCCAGTCTTATCAAGCATGGCACGAAAGGCTCCGACAGAGCCCGGGAACGGATTGGGTTCTTTAGTCCCCAGTCCAAGCCAGAAGAGCTTGATCTGCTTATTCAGCGCATCTCCGTCTTTGAATTTGCCGTTCATAAATGTTGCGGTATCAATTTCTGTAGTATTCGGATAATTGGATGTCCCGCTGAAGCCCCCTATATATGAGAACTTGTCGAGGTTGTTCATTGTGATCTGGATAGTCTGGTTAGCACCCATTGAAAGACCTGCCATAGCCCTGTGGCCGCGGTCGGTGAGAGTGCGGTATGTGGCGTCAATCATCGGTATTATTTCATTGATCATGACTTCTTCGAATGTTGAGATACCGCCGGGACTTCCCCGAAGCTCTCCGGGATTCTGTGAGGGTGACTGGCCTGGTTTTGATGCGTATCCTTTATCCATTACGATTATCATCGGAACAGCGTTTCCCCCGGCTATCAGGTTATCAATAATAAGATTGGCTTTACCCTGAACAGACCAGCCTGTCTCATCTTCACCCATACCGTGCTGGAGGTATAGTACCGGGTAACGGCCAGAGGTGTTCTTCTCATAATCAGGGGGAGTATAAACAAAACAACGTCTCCACGATTGTGTGATCGCAGAGAAATACAGATTCTCCCTGACCTGGCCATGTGGAACATTTTTCAGCGAATAAAAATCCTGGTCTTTTGCAGGGATCTCTACCCCGCTGCCCCAACGGCTGGCGCCATAGAAGAACATGCTTCCCGGATCAGGGACCTGGGCCCCGTCAATAATGAGCTGGTAGTAGTGAAAACCTTCATCCTGTGGTCGTGAATCACCGGTCCATACACCCTTGTCATCTTTATTCAGGTCGTACCTGACACCGCCAATATCGAGCTGTACTTTCTGTGCCGGTGGTGCTGATATACTTGCACGAACACGGCCTTCGGAATTGACCTGTGGAAATTGCTTACCCGGCTGATTGGAAGATGCCGGCTTAAAGTCCTCCGTTGCGGCAGGCTGATTCGTCTGAGCCAGACAAACCCCTCCTGTTAACATAATTGCTGACAATAAGCTTAAATATCTTAGTTTCATTTTAATAACTATTTCACATTATATATTTGCAGTTATATTAAAAATGAGTGCATTTGTTATCAATACTCTCATTTGACAAATAGTAGCGGAGCGAGTTCAAGGAGACTGCGCCGCCACGTCTGGAACTCATGGCGGGTATTCTCAGAAATATATGAGACGGCATTAATACCGGCATCCTTCAGTGCGGTTACAGACTTCATAATGCCAGTGGGATTTTCGAAGCTGCCACAGCTCTGGAAAATGAGTTTGACCTTCGACTTATCCTTGATATCTTCCGGCGCGTAAATGCCGCCGCTGAGAAGAGCGTAATATGAAAAGAGATCTGGTCTTGCCAGGGTAATTGTCTTGGTTTCCATTCCGCCCATCGAGAGACCGGCCATGGCACGGTGAGGCTGATCGGCCAGGGTGCGGAAATTGCCATCAATGTAAGGGATCAGTTCGTCCACAAGGACTGTCTGGAAGGGCGTTATATCGAAATTTCTGATGCCACCCATTTTAACATCGTTGGTCATTCCGTAGGTCATCACAATAATAAAGGGTTCTATTTTCCCTTCAGCAATCAGATTATCCATAATCAGATTAGCCCGGCCCTGGTTAGTCCATGCAGTCTCATCCTCGCCCCAGCCATGCTGGAGATACAATACGGGATAACGTTTCGATAGCTCCTTATCATAAGCGGGAGGTGTATATACGAAAGCCCGCCTGGAGGTGTTTGTGCTTTTAGAGGGGAACAGGATTTGCTGTACTTTACCATGAGGCACATCCTTCAGTGCGTAAAAATCCTGATCATGGGCAGGTATTTCAATACCGCTTTCCCAGCGGGTGGAACCATAGAAATTCAACGTACCGGGATCATTAAAAACACCTCCGTCAATTGTCACGTGATAATAGTGGAAGCCTTCTTCCATTGGTCCGGCAGTGGTGCCGACCCATGAGGTGTCAGCAGCCTTTGTCAGAGGTGTTCCACCCCTTGTGCCGCCCAGTCCAAGACTCACAACAACACTTTGCGCTTCTGGCGCTATGATGCGAAATCTTGCATAGCCCTGCGAGTTAACCTGTGGAAATTCCTGTCCGGGCTGGTTCAGGGTTGAGGGTTTAAAATCTTCGACTATCGCCGGTTTGTCAGTCTGGGCTAAGCATAAGCCCCCGGTTATCAACATTACTGATAACACAATTAATTGTCTGTATTTCATCTGGTTACAATTTAAATTATATTATTGAAATTCACAATAGAGATATTCTTTTTGACCGGGGCAATAACCCCTCCGCTGAAAAGTAAAACCGTAATGATCATTGCGGTAAGATATTCACTATTACCCTCTTGTATCTTGTAAGAGGCGGGTTCCCCTTATCCGTCACCCTAAGAATGAAATGAGTTGTCTCTGCCTTATCCACCACCGGTGCTTCTAAATAGGGGATCCTGTACAGGTTTTCTGCCATAGTCATCGGGATAATCTGTTTATATGATCCGGCTTCGGGATATTGGAACCATAGATAGCTGAGATTATCCCCGTCAGGATCTGATGTACCACTTGCATCCAGCACGAAACCTTCACCCGATTTTACTGTAATCTGCTCCGGATGACCCAATGCAGGAACGGGTGGATGATTGGCCTCCTGGTAGGGTTTAGTGCACCAGTCCATCCTGGCTGCAAAATCATTCTGAAAATCATCCCTCCAGCGGAACAGGGTGGCCTTGTTGTCATTAAAGACCACGGTATCTTTCCTGACCGCCCGTCCGTATTCATTATATATATAAGGAGCATACCTGTCTGCAGCGTTGGTCCATATCGCCCTTGGTTCGGACTCCACCGGCACACCACCTGTGAATCCTTTGGTATCCAGTGCCGAATAGTCAGGCTGATAAAATTCATAACGACCACCCCATCCTCCCCATTCAGGGTGTTCGTAATTATTCAGACCATTTGGGATTAATGAAAGGAATGTCGGGGTGTCTCCTTCCATTCCATACGCAACATCAGGGTATACAGCCCCAAGCGGGCCATGGTTCTGCTGGACATTTTGTGCAATCCATTTATTGCTTATCGTTTCATTGTTCAATCCTGCGATCGCAGTGTTTACAGCAGTCCATGTAGAACTTCCATAGCCACCCGGACTGACAATATAAAACAGATCGGGAAAGTTTTTCCTCATCCAGATACCACTGTCATCCTGGTCCGAGATTGTATATACCCGTAGCTTTTTTATCATCCTGGCGGCCTCTTCTTCAGATTTTGTCTGCCGGATTTTATACAAGGCCTGAGCAAGGGTATTAGGGCCACCCCAGACACATATCCATAACGGCCGGGCATCTTTATCGTCGAGGATTTTAATAATCCAGTCCGACCCCGGTGAATCTTTACCTTTTCCAACGCCTCCCATCCCGTATTCCGGCAAACCCTGCTTTACGATCTGCAACAGTGAATCAGCCTCAGGGAAGCCCGGTTCGTGCTTCAGAAGGTTATCCTGAATTCTGCCGTAGGCCTGAATGACCCTCTGAACCGATTCAGGGTGGACCTCCTTCTTCATGTGAACGGAGGTTGTTGCAATTATTCCCTTTATGTCAAGCACATTGGAGTATAACAGCAAGCGGACAAGTGATTCGGTATCGTCTGGTTCATTTTCGACGTCAGTCAGAATAATGACCCTGCTCTTCTGTTCTTCCTGCGTCTGACCATTACACAGATTATAAACCAGAAACAGCATAATTATCAATAAGGATAAAGCTCTTTTCATATTAATCTCATTCAGAGTTGGTTTATTCATTGTCTGAAAGCAGGGAATGAATTCTAATAAGTGTAAAATTCACAATTATAAATTTAAGAAGTCTTCGCATTTTATGCAAATGTTGACAAAGAATTAAAAGTTATAAAGAAATCAGGCTAAAAAGATTAGTTCAGGCGGGAATCTTAGATAGTGATGTATATCGCGGCCTTGTCGGATCATTTCCTGTCTTCCGATATTGTATTTAATAATCGATTATCTTAGTGCAAATGCAATTAATATATATATTATTCGCCGGTGGGGAGTGGAATAACAAACCATTGAAACAGCTCTTTACAACCCTGTTATGGCTTGTGCTGTTATTTTCAGAGATTCAGGCTCAAGGGTACGCCAATCCACCGCCTCAGGGAACAGATCCCCTGCAAGACACTGTTAAATCCGTACAAACAGCAAACATGCAACCTGTTTATGTCACACAGCGGCTTACGACACCGCCACCTGTTATTAACGGAAAGCTGGATGATGAGTGCTGGAAGAAAGGTACATGGGCCGGTAACTGGCATCAGTTCATTCCGAATGAGGGAGCCGAACCCACCTATCCTACTGAGATGAACATCCAGTATGACGATCATTACCTGTATGTTGCCATGCGGGCTTTCGACGGCGAACCCGAGAAGATTTTGAGGATACCCGGCAATCGTGATGAATTTAATGGCGACATGCTTGGCATTACATTTGACAGCTACCGCAACTACAAAACCGGTTTCGAATTTACCGTATCAGCCTGGGGTCAGAAGGTAGACCTCATATTATTTAACCCTATTAACTGGGATTTCAACTGGGATGCGGTCTGGAAAGTAAAAACAGGATTGGAAGATTCAGCGTGGGTCGCTGAATACGAAATACCACTCAACCAGCTCAGGTACAGCAATGAAACAGATCAGGTCTGGGGAATGCATACATGGAGATGGATTGCACGACTTTCTGAGGAGAGTAATTTTGAACAACAGACCAAAAACGGTCCCGGGATGCTTTATAATTTTGCCGAGCTGAGAGGTATTACGGGATTGAAAAAGTCACGCAGGATAGAGATCATGCCTTTTGCCCTTGGAAGCCTCGAGACAATGGAAGAAGTGGAAGGAAATCCTTTCACAACTGACGGGAAAGCATGGGGAGGTAATGCAGGCCTGGACGCGAAAATCGGGATATCCAGCAATTTTACGATCGATCTGACTGTGAATCCCGATTTTGGTCAGGTGGAATCCGATCCGTCTGTAATGAACCTCACTGCTTTCGAAACTTATTATCAGGAAAAACGGCCATTCTTCATGGAGGGACTTACTATTTTCGATTATAAATTTGATGATCAGAGCCTGTTCTATTCGAGACGCATCGGCCATGCTCCCTCGCTGGTCCCGGAGGCAAATGACACTACATTCGTTAAGTATCCGGATAAAACTACTATCCTGAGTGCGCTCAAATTCAGCGGGACAACCTCAAACGGATTATCCATCGGCATAATTCAAAGCCTGACAGCTAATGAAAAGGCTCAGGTAAGTAATCCGGAGGGTGATATAACCAGCAGACAGGTTGAACCTCTGACAAGCTACACTGTAGCACGAATCCAGAAAGGATATAATGCGGGCAACACTTTCGTGGGAGGCATGATAACCTCGGTCCGCAGATTTATCGATGACCCGGGTCTGGAATTCCTCTCAAAGAATGCCCTTACAGGAGGTCTTGATGTCCTGCACTACTGGCACGAAAAGGAATATTACATTGATGCTCGGCTGATCGGGAGCAATATCAATGGCAGCACGGAATCCATTACTGCTCTGCAGGAATCCTCTGTCAGGTATTATCAGCGTCCGGATGCCGGATACCTGGGATATGACACCACACTGACACAGCTTAGAGGCTTTGGAGGTAAATTTAAGATCGGAAGATTATCCAGGGAACACTGGAAATATTCAACAAGCCTTACCATGCTGTCACCCGGGCTTGAGCTGAACGACCTCGGATACATGACATTTGCAGATGAAATTAAAAATGATAATATTATTACTTACCAGATTACTAAACCGGTTTCAGTATTTCATACTTACAGCATCGATTTTAATCAGTTCAATACATGGAACTTTAACGGAACTTACCTGGGTTCCGGAGCAAGGCTCTCTTTTTACTCGGAATTTACAAACAATTGGATTTTCAGCAATGATCTCGTTTACCTTACAGGTGCAACTGACACCAGGTTTCTCAGGGGTGGCCCTCAGATGAAGTTGCCGTTCACAATTACTGAATCGGGTCATTTATCAACTGACCAGTCAAAAAAGGTTGTTTTTAATCTCAATTACGGTTATCAGGGCAGAGGCGATAATTCCGGCACCAATTACTCTGTCGAACCGGGAATTTCTGTCAGACCGTTCCCGGTTCTGAGGATCGGGTTTAGCGCCAGTATAATGCAAAACCATGATCTGCTGCAATATATCACAACCCTGGATTATAATTCTTCGGATCGCTACATATTTGGCACTATCGATCAGAAGACTGTCGGTCTTACCTTCAGGGCAGATCTCAACATCACTCCCGAGTTTTCAATTCAGTATTACGGCAGTCCGTTTGTCTCCCGCGGCAGCTATTCAGAGTTCAAATACATTACGGACCCTGAAGCCAAAGAATTCAACGACAGGTTCATTATTTATGAAAATGCACAGTTGTCCGGCGGACAATACCTGCTTGACGAGAATGGCGATATGATATATGATTATGCAATTGACAATCCGGACTTCAATTTCCATCAATTCCGGTCAAATCTTGTAGCTAAATGGGAATATCGCCTTGGATCATCTGTCTACCTGGTATGGTCCAGTGACAGGACAGGAAACACAAGCTCATCCCAGGCCTCTTACGGAGAATCCCTGAATCAGCTGTTTGAGGTATTTCCGAACAATATGTTCCTGGTGAAGTTCAGCTATTGGTTCACACTATAATACTGTCAGTCCGGAGAACAACCCTATTTTAAGGGAATCCGGAGCTGCGTAAGTGAGTGTGCCGGGAAACTGTACTTAATGGTATTCCCCTTGAATTTAATGTCACTTATGACTGTGTTTACAGGTTCCTGGGCCCTGGGATCACCGGGCGCCGGCATTTTCCCGTTTACCTCGCTTACGCTGGCACTCCCGGCAAAATCGCCGCTCTGCAGAACTATATCTGCAGTGATGGCATTTACCTCATGCCTGTTGACTACGTTTACTACCAGCATCCTGGTTGAATCATTCAGTACAGCAGTGACATCAAGATATGGTATATCTTTAAATACATCATTACTGTATTTTTCACAACTGGTATATACATCGAGAGCTGTCCCGTGGCAATTATTGGAGAACAGGTAGAATGCGTGGAATAATGCATTCTTGAAATCACCGTCCGGCGAATTACCCACAAGGCTTGACAGCATGGTGATATTAGCCATTTTAACTATATCGGCATGTCTGATAAACGAGTTCAGATGCTGTGCCGCAATTAATGAAGATGTAATGCTGTTGCTAAATCCGCCTGCCCATTCATCAAATGAGATATAGACAGGCCGTTTAGATCCGGATTTCAGCATTGCCTTTTCAATCAATGCCTGTACCATCTCAATCTTTTGATCTATATCAAGGCCAAGGCACATCATGCCGGAGAAACTCCTGTCGCCGGGTGTAAGGGCTTCGGTTGCATACCTGTGTACTGATATATAGTCAATGTTCCCGGCCATATTGGTCAGTACATAATCATTCCAGTCAATCCATTTGTTATCCGGCTTGTAATTTGAAGCGCCGGACGCGATCAATTTAATGTTCTTGTCAACCAGCTGCATCAGTTTACCTGCTTCAAGGGCGAACTTGACATAGTCTTCAGCATTTTTTTGTCCCATCTGCCATGGTCCGTCGATCTCATTTCCCAGACCCCAGTATTTGACATTAAATGGTTTTTCATTGCCATACTTCCTCCTGAGCTCTGAATAATATGTTCCTTTTTCAACATTACAATACTCCACCCAGTGCCTTGCATCGTCAAGAGTGCCTGTCCCGGCATTTATGCAGATGAAGTTCTCCGATCCGATGAGGCTGCAGAGCTTCACGTATTCATCAGTTCCCATATGGTTGGTCTCCACCTGGTTCCACGCAAGATCGAGCCTTGCCGGGCGTAGTTCCTTCGGGCCGATGCCATCCTCCCAGTTATATCCTGATACAAAGTTTCCGCCGGGCCATCTGACAACCGGTATCTTCAGCTCGCTGATCAGCTGGAGAAAATCTTTCCTGAAACCGTTATCATCAGCAAAAGAAGATTCAGGATCATATATGCTGCCATATACTACAGTACGTATAGGTTCAACAAAAGCGCCGTAAATGTTCGGATCAACCGCCCCTATCCTGCGGTCAAAATCAATTTTGATCACAGCCGGTTCCTGTGACATAAGATTCCCGGAAACAAAACCGCAAATGATCATGCAACTGAGTAAAACCTGTGAATTTTTCATATCATTATTATCATGCTGAAATATAGGTAAATTTTGATGTTTGACTTAATAAACCGCGGGGATTACTTTTGATTTTTAGTCAGAGATTTTTAAAATAAGTCATAAAATCCGAACCAGAGAAAAAAATTGTCTCTTCCGGAGAGGTTTCCGGTCTGGTGAATTTATTATCGGACAAGTTTTTTTATCTTTCCTTTCAGAATTAATGAGAGCAACATGCCTTCAGTTTTAACAGTTAAATAACACAATTATTTTCCTATGAAATATCTAAGTAAAGTTGTATTTGCAGCACTTCTGGCAGTAGTCCTGTTTCCGTTTGAGACATCAGGCCAGCCAGGTGGTCCGGAGTTCATCTCGGCGGAGGTGCTGAAAGACAGAACTGTCATTTTCCGTTTCATGGCGCCAAATGCAAAAGAGGTAAAGCTCAGTACTCAGTTTATTTCCGGTCAACAAAACATGACAAAAGATGATAAAGGAATATGGAGCATAACCCTTGGACCTGTCGAACCTGACATTTATCCGTATTGTTTTATTGTGGACGGCATACAGGTGGCTGATCCGAGGAATTCATGGATATTTCCCAATGAAGGATTCCAAAACAGCCTTATAGAGATACCTGCCGATACCGCGCAGATTTACACTGTGCAGAACGTTCCGCATGGTACGGTTTCATACAGGTACTATTATTCAGATGAGCTCGGGACACGGTCCCTGCTTATTTATACTCCTCCCGGGTATGAACAGTCCTTAAATGAGAGCTATCCGGTCTTTTTTCTGCTGCATGGAACGACAGATACTGAGGAAACGTGGACCAGGGTCGGCAGGGCGAATATTATACTGGATAATCTTATAGCACAGGGCAAAGCCAAACCCATGATTGTGGTCATGCCTTATGGAAGGGCCTTTCCGGTTATCAGCAAGGAATCAGGCTCATTGAGAAACTGGGAAAACCTGCAGGAATTCCAGAAGGATTTTAAAAACTGCATCCTCCCGTTTGTTGAGAAAAACTACAGGGTAAGGACCGACAGGGAAGGAAGAGCTATTGCCGGATTCTCAGGTGGTGGAGGCACATCACTTTACATAGGACTTGGCAATCCTGACCTGTTCGCCTATGTATGCGGTTATGCTCCCGGCATGCGAAGAGAAGAATTCGACCGCAATAATGCCGTTCCTTTTGCCGATCCTGAACTTACCAACAGCAGGTTGAAACTATTCTGGCTTGGCTGCGGTAAGGAAGACGGACTTTATGGCGTATTCCAGGAATATCTCCAGGTGCTGGATCAGAAAAATATCAGACACCAGACTTTTGTTACCACCGGTGGTCATACATGGATGAACTGCAGGAAATTCCTTACTGAAACGGCTCAGCTTTTATTCAGGTAGACAAAGTCAGTGATACTATATTATTAATTGATCAGAAAAATGAAAAGGACATTCTTATTTTATCTCCTCATCCTGGTTTCCTGTTCAGGCGAAACCCTGCAGGAAGTTAAAACTTACTGCAATCCACTTGATCTTAATTACCGGTTCCAGTTCACCGACAGCACATCATACCGGGAAGCTGCTGATCCGACAATGATAAGATACAGTGACAAATATATTCTGTTTGTATCGCACAGCGGCGGATACTGGTATTCGGACGATTTGCTGGGATGGGAGTATCTTCCTGTCAAATCACTGCCGATCGAGGACTATGCCCCGGATGCAATAACAATAAATGATACAGTGTATTTTTCTGCGTCCGCAACGGCCAGGAAACCATTCTATTACACTACCTATCCGTTCCGGGATAACTGGACGGCCATGAGTGATACTCTGCCGTTTGCAGTGTGGGATCCGCATTTCTTCCTCGATGATGACGGACAAAGATATCTTTACTGGGGGTGTTCAAATATCCTTCCTATCTATGGGGTAAGGCTCAATTCAAAAATGCAGGCTGTTACTGAACCCGAAATCCTGATTGAGCATAATCCTGATAAGTACGGCTGGGAAGTGCCGGGGGAACAGAATGAGCTGACAAGCAATGGGTGGAATGAAGGAGCCTGGATGACAAAATACAACAACCGGTATTACCTCCAGTACTCTGCACCCGGAACAGAATATAAAACTTACGCTGACGGTGTTTATACTTCCGATTCACCCCTTGGGCCGTTTGAATATGAAACCTACAGCCCTTTTTCCTATAAACCGGGAGGCTTTGCGGGAGGAGCCGGACATAGCTCAACATTCCAGGACAATTACGGAAATTACTGGCATATTTCCACAATGTCTATTTCTGTACGTCATATGTTCGAACGCCGTCTCGGCCTCTTCCCTGCAGCATTCGACAAGGATGGTGTGCTGAGAACTTTTACGGCTTTCGGAGATTATCCGACTATTATGCCTGACCGCAAGATTGATTTTGAAAAAGAAAGTCTTTTTAAAGGATGGATGCTTCTCTCTTATAAAAAGAAAGCTGAAGCCTCTTCCGCTATGGATAACTTTCCGGTAAATAATGCCTTTGATGAAGATATCAGAACATGGTGGTCGGCCAATACCGGCGAATCGGGAGAATGGCTCACCGTTGAGCTGGATGACAACTCAACCGTGAATGCAATCCAGGTAAACTTCGCTGATAATGAATCAAATCTTAAACCTGACAGCAAAAACATCAGCTATCGTTACCGTATTCTCGCCTCCGATGACAAGAAATCATGGAATGTTATTGCTGATAAGAGTAATAATGCTGATGATGCCTGTCATGACTATACAGAACTCGAAATACCTGTTAAGGCGAAATATATTAAAATTGAAAATGTCAGGGTTCCTGATGGTAAGTTTTCCATTTATGATCTGAGAATATTTGGCAGCAAGGAAGGCAAAGTGCCTTCAACTGTTGATGATTTCACAGTAATCAGGGAAGATGCCGATCCGGGAAAAGCAAGGGTGGAATGGCCGAAGGACGAAAATGCCACTGGTTATATTATAAAATATGGTATTGATAAAAGCAAGCTCTATTCTTCAGTAATGGTCTATGATACCAGTTCTCTGATGCTCACTGGCCTGAACAAAGATGTGGCATACTATTTCAGTATAGACGCATTTAATGAATCAGGGATTGCATCGGGTACAAAAGTCATAATGAGCATGAAGTAGTCGCCCGCCGTCTCTTTTATAATAAAGGTGCTGCAATGTCCCTGTACTGCAGCCCGGCTCCATATATAAGAGTCCCCGATTAATCGGGGGCTCTTTATTAATGCTCAGCCTTGTTTCTCTTTAAAAAATATTCTCTCAATTATAAAAATTGTTTTGCAATCGGTTGCATTTTTCATAAAGTTTATTATATTTACAATGTCGTAGATAATTTTTTAGGGTAATATCGAAGGGTTTTGTTTGAAAATATGGCGGAGAATCAGGATGTTATGAGTTTTACCTGGTTCCCTGCCCCGTGCTGAAGGAACTTTATTGCTGTTTAACAAGGCGTGATAATAATTTCAGAATAGTATCAGACAAATTAACACTTATGAGAACAAGCGACAATTCTTCGTGAAACAAGAAGCCTCTTCCTGAAAGTCTAAACCCTGAGACAATGGCCACAGGTCATTGACTCAAAAAATAGCCGAAAAATTAAACCTTAAAACTCAAATCTTATGATTAAAAATCCTTTCAGCCCAAGTATTCCGGCGAGGAAATACTTCGGGAAACTACTTTTGAGCTTCATGCTCATGGCGGTGCTGATACTGGTACAATCCGGTCTGGCATTTGCCTCTGGATCCGTCCCCGACGGATTAAACCTAATGCAACCGAAAGTTGTAACAGGAGTTGTATTGGACAATGAAGGTAATGCATTACCTTCTGTAAGTGTTTTGGAAAAAGGTACCACTAACGGTGTTTTATCAGACGCCTCGGGTGCTTACAGGATTACCCTGACAACTGTTGATCAGGTTTTGGTTTTCTCTTTTGTCGGGTATGCTTCGCAGGAGGTGGCCGTAGGTTCCCGGACCGTTGTAAATGTGACAATGGTACTTAGTGAGACAGGTCTTGAGGAAATAGTGGTTGTGGGATATGGTACCCAACGGAAAGAATCTGTAACAGGTTCAGTTGCTTCGATGCGTGGAGATGAGATGCGCGATGTGCCGTCTTCCAATATTACGCAGGCATTACAAGGACGAATAGCAGGAGTGGATATGGAGCAAACTTCAACCAAACCGGGTGCTTCTATGCAAATCCGCGTTCGTGGTACACGTTCGCTGAATGCCAGCAATGATCCACTGGTGGTGCTTGACGGTATCCCGTTCGGAGGGTCTATCAGCGATATCAACCCCAGCTCCATCAAGAGCATTGACATCCTGAAGGATGCCTCAGCTACTGCCATTTACGGCTCGCGCGGAGCCAACGGAGTTATACTGATAACAACCAACGGCGGGCAAAAAGGGCAAAAAGCACAGTTTACCTACAATAGTTATTATGGTTTGAAAAAAATCTTTGCCGAATTTCCCATGATGGACGGACCTGAATTTGTTGCTCTCCGTGCAGCATCCGGCAGGTACACAAACGGGGTGGATGAATTCGATGATGTAAATACCAATTGGCAGGACTTGTTTTATCAGGATGGCATGGTAACAAGCCACGATTTAGGCGTTACGGGTGGCACCAAAAATGGCAGTTACAGCTTCGGCGCGGGCTACTACCGCGATGAAGCCGTATTGCCCGGGCAGAACTACAGCCGTTTTTCGATACGCGGTACTCTTGATCAGGAAATAGGCAAATATTTCCGCTTTGGGTTCAACTCAAATAACAACTATTCCATTTCTATGGGTAGCAACATGGGGATCTACGGTAACATAAGCACTTCTCCCATTTCTGACCCATATAATGAGGATGGCACGTTTAAAAGAACCGTAAAGATGATATTGGATGAAAACTGGGTATATACAAGAGAAACTATAGACGAATTGGGTGACAAATGGATAGACCAGACCAAAGCGTATGGCTCCTACAACACACTATTTGGCGAGGTTAAAATCCCTGGCATTGAGGGCTTAAAGTATCGCGTCAATCTTGGTCTGAACTTTCGTATGACGAACAGTGGCAGCTACACGGGAGAGGGTGTATTCAGTTCCACACCTACTACCGTTTCAACTGCTTCTATCAGTAACTCACTTGGCACCGGCTGGGCAATTGAAAACCTGCTGTCCTACGACCGTACATTTGCCGGAAAGCATCAGGTTAATGCAGTAGCTTTGTACTCTGCCGAGCAAAACATGTACAACAGTTCAAATATTGCGGCAAAGGATATTCCCGCCGACGCATTCCAATTCTACAACCTGGGGCGGGCTGCAGGCGAAATTACTGTAAACCCTGATTACCAGAACTATTATAAGACCGGATTGATGTCGTGGATGGGACGAGTTATGTATTCATACGACAACCGCTACATGTTGACAGCTACCATCCGCTCCGATGGATCATCAAGGCTGGCGGAGGGACATAAGTGGCATACCTATCCTGCCGTATCGGCCGGGTGGAATATCGGCAACGAATCGTTCATGAGTAATGTCACATGGGTAAATTTGTTGAAACTTCGTGTGGGTTTTGGACAAACCTCCAACCAGGCCATTGACCCCTACGCTACACTTGGACGTTTAAGCTCCAGGCCTTACAACTTTGGCAGTGCGTACTCCACCGGGTTTTATGTATCCCAGCTTCCCAACGAAAATTTGGGATGGGAGTATTCTCTCACATGGAACTATGGCCTGGACTTCGCCTTACTGAACAGTCGGCTTTCCGGTACCATTGAGTACTATGTAACGAATACCAAAGATATTTTGCTGAGTGTCAGTCTGCCCCCCACCTCTGGCGTGAGCAGCTACATGGCAAATATAGGTGAAACCCAAAACAAAGGCGTGGAATTTTCACTCAATGGCGTGATAGTGGACAGCCCCAGCGGCTTTACATGGGATCTCGGCTTCAATCTCTACGCCAATCATAACGAACTGGTAGCACTTGCTTCAGGACAAACACGGGATGAAGCCAACTGGTGGTTCGTGGGCTATCCCATTAATGTAATCTTCGACAACGAGAAAATAGGACTCTGGCAGGAGGGAGATCAATATCTGTCAATCCTGGAACCGGGTGGGAATGTTGGTATGATTAAGGTAAAATATGTGGGCGATTACAACGAGGATGGTTCACCGACAAGAAAAATCGGACCCGAAGACAGGCAAATCATGAGCGTAGACCCCGATTTTATGGGTGGCTTCAACACACGCCTGGCCTACAAAGGATTTGACCTGTCCGCTGTCGGCGCCTTTAAAAGCGGCGGTATCCTCATCAGTACCCTCTATTCAGCATCAGGCTACCTCAATTTGATGACCGGACGCAGGGGGAACGTAAAGGTGGACTACTGGACAACGGAGAACACCGATGCCAAGTATCCAAACCCGGCCGGCATATTAAGCGGAGACAATCCAAAGTATGGCAATACCCTGGGTTATTTCGATGCATCTTACCTGAAGATACGCACTCTGACGCTTGGTTATAACATTGACAATATCAGCAAGATCAAAAATGCAGGTTTTGACAGACTGAGACTTTACGTCACGTTACAGAACCCGTTTGTAATGTTCTCGCCATACAATAAAGAATCAGGTATGGATCCCGAAACCAACTCTTACGGCAACGAAAATGCAGCAACAACAGGTACATACCAGAGACGCCTGCTGACTATAGGCACTAACACGCCTACGACACGCAACTACTTGATTGGTCTTGATTTGGCATTTTAAAAAAGAAGTATGATGAAAAGTATATATATAAAAACTTGTATAGGAACAGCCGCGTTGATGTTGTTCCTGGCAGCGTGCACTGATATTTTGGAAGAACAGCCGCGCAGCATTTATGAACCCGGTTATTTCCAGACCGAAAAAGGTGTTATGGGAGGTTTGACTGCTATGTACGCTCACCTGCGATACATTTACGGACAAGCCTATTACTATAACTCCTGCCTGACTGGTACCGATGAAGCAACTTACGCCCAGAGTGCCGATGGAAACTTCAAGGACCATGACCTTTCCGGCGTGGGGACGATTTCTTCGACCAGCAGCCGTTCTGACGTATTGTGGGGAGCCGCATTCTCCAACATCAACACCGCCAGCGGTGTTATTGAGAATGCTGCCGCAGTAGGTACCATTCCGGATGCGCTGGTTGCTGAGGCCAGATTCTTTCGTGCATTCGACTACTTTCAGCTGGTACAGACTTTCGGCGGGGTACCTTTGGATATGGGCTCAGGGGAGCTGAAGTTCAACACGACCCCCGTGAGAATCTCTGTGCGCAACACCGTGCCGGAGGTCTATACCAAAGCCATATTCCCGGACCTGCTGACAGCGATAAACGATTTGCCGGATATAGGACGTGTAACCGGCGGTGCAACCAAAACGCTTGCGCGTCTGTTTCTTGCAAAAGCTTACCTGACATATGCATGGTGGCTCGAAAACCCGAACAGCATTCCCACTTATCCTGAAAGTCCCCGGACTGACCCTGACGGACATAATGCTGCCTGGTATTTTCAGGAGGCATACAATGTAGCTGTAACTGCCATTGATAATCCTGGTCCTTTCGGCTTACAGGCAACATATTATGACGTTAACCTTGCGCAAAACGACCGCAACAAGGAAATACTACTTTACGCTGACCACACGCAATCAAGCGAATTTTATAACGCAAGCAGTCTTACTTACAGCAATGGAGCCGCCCCGGAAAATTTTGCCGTTTGGATGCTGACGTGGAACTATACTGTCATCAGAAGTTCCGGTATAAGTTCTGTTCAGCGCGAAGCAGCACAGCCTTTGGGCCGTCCGTGGACGCGTATGGCTCCACCTATAGGTGTAATTACCAACACTTTTGCCGACAAAACCAATGATTCCCGTTACGACGGCACCTTTACAACAGTTTACCGTGGCAATTGGACCAAAAATCCTTCAAACAGCGGTACGGCGTCTTTGGTTAATGCAAACGGTTTGACGGTGGTTCCTGGTGACGCAGTGCTGACTTTCCTGAACGATGATGATCCATCTATTGTTTACGCGGCTAACGCAGCTGCGGGCGCTAATATCGGTGCAGGTGTATTACCCGGAAGAGCCGACTTTGTGATAGGGCCGCGCGGCATAAGCAGAATAACGTATCCGGGGCTGTGGAAACTTGGTGTCTATCGCACTGACAATGCCGGCGGGTTAGGACAACCGAATGCCGCCAGTACCCGTCCTTTCAACATTGCCAAATTTTCGGAGCTCTACCTGGTAGCTGCCGAAGCAGCTGTTAAGGGCGCAACAACCCAGGCTGGCAAAACCGCCTATGATCTGGTCAATGTTCTTCGTGACCGTGCCGGGAAATGGCGCTGGGACAACAACGGGAATGTAGCCAAAGTGGAAGACAATAGTGCTGCTATGATCGCGGCTACGCCGGCGACTATAACCCTGGACTATATTTTAGCGGAACGTTCGCGTGAATTTTATGGCGAAGGTTATCGCTGGTTCGATCTCGTACGTACGCAAACATGGGCAACTATTGCTCATACATATGAAATTTGCGGAATTGGGTATACAGACCGCGCTCCGGTGACGGTGACGCGTACCATTGAACCAAAGCACTACCTGCGTCCCATTCCGCAAGGCCAGCTGGATGGTATGGAAATGACCCCGGAAGAGAAAGTTGCTTATCAGAACCCGGGATATTAGTCCGATGAAATGGCAGTATTGTGTTTGCCACGGATAATGAAAAGTTTGTTTTCAAAGAATAGTGAGTTTTAGTAATTAGGATTGATTTAGGGTAAAGTGTCCGTGGAGTTCTTCTCCACGGACACTTAATCCCTTATTTAAACGTATTAACTTTTCCCGATTACCATTCCTTAGACAATGTGCTGCGGAAGGCTTATTTCACCGTTATAAACTTCTGGTATGACTGACCTTCTTGAAAAACTATCAGTATGTGTCGAGTTTGGCAAAATCGACATCAAATCACCATATCCTCCCTCTATGAAAGACCAGGAGGGCGCTTTTGAATTGACAAGAAATGCTCTTGAAGCAGGTATAAGTCCGGGCGAAATACTTGAGGAGGCACTTATTCCCGCCATGTCAAGGGTGGGGCAGAAGTTCAGCAGGAATGAGATATTTGTTCCGCAGATGCTTATGGCTGCCAAGGCAATGAGCAGCTCAATGTTTCACCTCAAGCCTTTTTACCTGAACGGCCAGGCAAAGAGGAGGGGTGTTTTTATTATCGGGACAGTTACGGGTGATCTTCATGATATAGGCAAGAACCTTGTGGCTATGATGATAGAAGGCGCAGGCTGGGAGATTATTGATCTTGGCGTAGATGTGAGCGCTGAGAAATTCATACAGGCTGCGGACAAGCATCCGGGTGCCGTAATAGGATTATCAGCGCTACTGACTACGACTATGGAAAATATGCGGAAAACGGTCTACTTTCCTGAGATAAAACATCCAGGTACGAGAATACTTGTCGGAGGAGCCCCGGTAACAGCTGAATTCTGCAATAAGATTGGAGCCGATTTCTATTCCCCGGATCCGCAGGGAGCAGTCGAATATCTAAAGACACTTGCATAGATTGTTTTAAAATTAGTTATTTTACCACTGAGTTACGCTGAGTTAGTTCAGTGTAATAAAGTTTCTACTTTGTATAACAGTGAAACTCTGTTTTCAACTCTGTATCCACTCTGGTTAAAATCAAAATGCAATAAATGAAAACTATTCTGCGCGGAAACACAAAAGAAATCATAATTGATACTGAAGGACCGGTAGTGATAATCGGCGAATGCATCAACCCGACGAGGCGAAAGAAACTGGTCTCCACTCTCCAGGAGAGAAATTTTGAATACATGCTCTCTCTGGCGAAAGCTCAGATTGAAGCCATGGCTGACGTCCTCGATGTGAATGTGGGCTTCCCGGGTGTTGTGGATGAAGAACTGCTGCCCGAAGCTGTCATCGCATTGCAGGATAATTTTGACATTCCGCTATGTCTGGACTCACCAAACCCGAGGGCAATAGAAGCAGCACTGAAGGTAGCAAAAGGGAAATGCCTCATCAATTCGGTGAATGCCGAGGAAGAATCGCTGCAAAGACTTCTGCCCATTGCCAGGGAGTACGGCGCAGCCATCATCGGACTCGTTCTTGACAATGACGGCATTACAAGCGACCCGGAGAAAAGGCTGAAAATAGCTGAGAAGATAATTAACCGTGCCGTTCAGGCAGGGATAAAAGAGGAGGATGTGATCATTGACCCGATGGCTATGGCAGTCAGCGCTGACCCGAACGCATGCAGGGTGACACTTGAAACCATCAGACTGGTGCACGACAGGCTTGGACATAACATCACACAGGGAGCCAGCAATATCTCCTTCGGGCTTCCCCTCCGCGAGAACATAAACAGCGCCTATATGGCAATGTCTATCATGTACGGACTTACATGCCCAATAGCAAATCCCGAGAAGATTACAGGTATCGTGCGTGCAGCTGATCTCATTCTGGGCAGGGATGATTATGCCATCAGGTTCATTGAACACTATCAAAGCACCATACTCCCCTGAACAGATTCACTTATACGTTCAGAGAGCTGCTCCCTGGCACTGATGCCCTGGAGAAGACAATGGGATACCAATCGGGTACTGCCCCCGAGCCAGTCACTATTCTTATTGACGAAATCACCGAAGAGCTCTTACCGCTTGGCGGCATCAAGACTGAGTATATAATTTTTTCTGGAATTAGTTTAAACCGTGAAGAGAAGTCCCTGCTGATTGAAGGCGTTACGTTCAATATCAAGCCGATTATTTACCGCCAGATGAAAGATGCCGAAGAAGCTGCTCTCTTTATCTGCACTGCCGGACCGGTTATCGGGGAGATGAGCCGTAACAGCATGAAGGGCGGCGACCTGTTGAAAGGTTATGTTTACGATGTCATCGGCTCGGAGGTTGTTGAAGCTGCAGCTGACCTGATGCAGGAGGAACTGCGCAAAAGTATGTCTGCTCTAGGGAAAGGTATTACCAACCGCTTCAGTCCCGGGTACTGTGGTTGGGATGTGGCCGAACAGCATCAACTGTTCAGCTTCTTCAAGGACAATTTCTGTGGGATCACCCTGACGGAATCGGCCCTGATGAATCCGATTAAGTCAGTCAGCGGGGTCATTGGCATTGGAAGGAATGCCCGGTATACCCCATATCAATGCAAGCTCTGCGACGATAAGAACTGTATCTACCGTAACAGGAAGGCAATGGTCTGAAGGTCTTAAGTCTGAGGGTCTGAAGGTCAGGGAAATTTGCGATTTGCGATTTGCGATTTGCGATTTTCGGAGACGGAAGACTGTACTTACCGATCAGTACGGAACGGGGCGGCAGGAAGGCCTTCGCGGTTATACAGGTTTGCTCCTTCCGGATTATCTGCCCAGGCATATCTCACCGCCACAGGCTTCTTTATCACTTTGCTCCTGACAATTACCCTGTCCCCTCTTATCCGTGCACTCGCCCACACAAACTGCTTGTCTGCTCCGGCAATGGCAAACTGTTTAAGAATTCCGCCTCCTTTTGCATTGAGTCCTGAACCGGTATTGTAAAATGTTATGATAATTTTTCGTCTTTTTATTTCCATGGACTTATATGTTGGTCCGGAATAAACAACATCATTATCTCCATAGGCTACCTTTCTGGCTGCCAGAGCCAGCCTTGCTCCAACGTCCTTCTTGTTCAGCGGGTGGATGTCATTCCATTCACCGACATCAATAGTTACAGCCATTCCTGTCGCCGGCAGTTTCAGCGCCTCCGCCTGGGCTTCCCTCATGAGAGCCCAGTTGCTTTCCGATGGCGTGCTCTTTGCTTCCATAAAGTTGGGAAGCTGCACAACTATAAACGGAATGTCCCCCTGGCCGAATTTATGCCTCCAGTCCATGATCAGGGCGGGCAGTAGGGTCCGGTATTCATCCGGTCTCCCGGCATTTGATTCACCCTGGTACCATAAAAACCCTTTTATACGGTAGTTCAGCAAGGGTGCCAGCATGGCATTAAAGAGCCCTCCGGGCTTGTATCCCAGGAAGGTTTGGCCTTTCAAAGGAGGCATGACCGCACCAACCTTGTATTTCCACTCACCCTCCAGACTGGTTGTGAAGCCGCCTGCAGACAGATCATACGGTTTGTCCGGCACGAACCCGCCATCACCGATATTGCTGATCACCCTTACATACAGAAGATTGCTTCCTTCCTTCAATACACCTGCTGGGATCGTATACCGTCTTGGAGGATACTGGTAGGATACGGTTCCGATGAAAGTTCCGTTCAGAAATGCAGAATCTGCATCAACGATCCTGCCCAGGTTGAGGGTGCCGGGCTGACCTGCCGCTGATGCCGGAACAATGATCTCTTTCCTGAACCACACTGCTCCGTTGATACCTTTCAGGTCCGTGGCCGACCAGAAACCGGGAATTGTCATTGTTTTCCAGTCGTCTGTATTCAGCGAAGCATCGTACCACTTCTTGCCGGGAGTCTTGTACCCTTCGTCGGCCAACTGAAGCTTCCTGTACCATTCCTCTGTTCTTTTCTGATCGCTGACAGCGATAGCATTTATCAGCGAGTCTGACTTCCATTGCTGAAGTTCATTGTAATGGATAGGGAATTCTTTCAGAGCTTCTTCACTGACCCATGCTTCTGCAGGTGATCCGCCAAAAGCTGAGGTGATCAGTCCGACAGGTATATGGTAGGTATCGTACAAATCTCTGGCAAAGAACCATGCCGCGGCAGAAAAGTCAAGTACGGTCTCAGGATCTGCAGCTTTCCAGCTGCCCGATGCCAGATCCTTCTGCGGCTCTTTGAATACGTAGTTCTTCGGCACGGTAAATGACCGGATATAATTATTAGTGGACGCAGCTATTTCCGCTTCATACAGTGGCCGGACTCTTCTTACGGGCAGCTCCATGTTCGACTGACCCGAGCAAAGCCATACGTCGCCAATAAGGATATCATTGATTATAACCGTATTGCCGGCCTCGATCTTCATGCTGAAGGGACCACCAGGATTCAGATCAGAGAGCCATACCGTCCATTCTCCGGAGGTGCCGGCAGTTGACTGATACTCATGGTCATTAAAGCTGACCGTGAGTTTTTCACCGGGAGCAGCCCAGCCCCAAATTTTCACGCTGTCGCCATGCTGCAGCACCATGCCGTCGCTGATCAGCCGCGGCAGCCTGACCTGGCAGTTCGCACCAATCGAACAAAGTAATGCCAGGAGGATTATCAGTAAATGTTTTGTTTGTAGTCTCATGTCTGAAGGTCTGATTTCTGATGTCTAAAGGTCTAAATGTCTGATGTCTGAGGGTCTTGATTGTAAATCGCAAATCAAAAGTTCCTGAAGCTTTCAGGAGGACCGAGGTATGATGGTTTGACACCGCCGGTATCCAGAACGATCTTTTCCAGTACGATGCCGGGATCAACCATCCATATTTTAAGAGTATGATAGCCAGCCTCGCTGATTGAAAGCGCTGCTTTGACGTACCTGGTATTATCCATCACCGTCTTCTCCCATTCCCTGTTGCCATTCTGTGCGTTGAATTCCTTCGGAACAACAGTGATAACCTGAGGAGCCTCATCATCGAAAGATATGCCTATTTTAAAATCTCTGTCCGGAAGGAAATTCAAAGAGGGAGCAACGTGCAAGATGGTTTCAAACTCACCTGTCGTAAAGAGGTACATCTGATACTCAAGACAGGGTGAATCTTTACCTGGCATTGCCGGCTGTGCGTCCGTTACTGCCGTGGCGCGCATCGCTGACAGTGTGCGGCCGTAGCCTCCGATCCGTTGCCAGTACCTCTCTTCAGTATTTTTCAAATCCGTATAATGTTCTGCTTCGATCGAGACGCATCCTTCAGCCTCAACAAATCCTTTCAGTGTTGCAGCCTGAGGTACTGCAGGATTAAATGCAGAGAGGCCTACTTTTACCTCGCTGCCTGTCCCGTGTACCGTTATGGAGGCCTCATGCGTACCATATGTCAGCATCTCCCAATCCACCCGGATGCCGATCCTCTGCTCACCCGTAACTTCGCCTCCGGCGTGGCTCAGGATTATCCATGGATTATCTGTCGTCACCGAGTATTCAAAGGGCTCCGTGCCTTTATTGAACACCTCTATGTAACGTTCCTGCCTGTTAAAAATATCAAACTGTGGGAGGGAAGGAAGCGTTTTCTCTCCCGGCCAGGACTTGTCTGACCCTTCGACAGCCACTCCCATGGATGCAGCTTCCGGTACCTCGAGGCGGCTGAGTTTTATAGCTCTGAGGCTGTTGAACGGAGGGTCAGCCCAGTTTGTGTATCCCAGGTGTGCCTGATCCATAAAATGGTTCCATTTTCCTCCGGCAAAAGTGCGGTTATAGTAGCCCATCAGGCCTGTGTCGGCCTGGAATAGGACCTCTGTTCTTTGTGCCATCTCATTTGTAAGCGCTCTTCCCTGTGAGGCATAGAGTGCATTCTTCCCTGCGGTGACATACAGTTCATTGACAAGTGCGCTGGCTTTTACGGGGAAGAGCACCATATCGTAGAAAGCGTCATGGATCTCTTCCGGCAACTCGTTCTGTATCTCCTCAGCCCTGGCAGCAAGGGCATTGTATTCATTGACCACCCATTCCGCCTCGCGGTAATCAGTCATACTGTAGGTGAAAGGGCTCAGAAGCTCAGGCTTGCGGCGGCCGTTGAATTTAGTATACTTTGAAATGATATCAGCAATCTCATCTGCATGGTCAGGTCCGAACTCACGGGCACACCATTTTCTTGTGTATTCCAGGAGATCATCACCGCCATGTGATTTGGTATCCCAGGCGAGTGAAAGAAAATACTCCATGGGGAATTCATAACCCTTGAAGTGCCCTACATTTACGATCCAAATCCTGTCGGCCCCATACTGTTTTGCAAGTGACATCTGGTCCCATATCTTCGGGATTGGGTTGGTATTGATCCACTGGTAGCTGCGGGGACCGCCGTGGTAGTCGAAGTGATAGTAGACGCCTGCCCCGCCAGTTCTAAGACGTTCATCAGATGAAGGCAGTCTCCTCACGTTACCCCAGTTATCCTCCGCCCAGAGGAGGGTGACGTCCTCAGGGACCCGCAGACCCTCGTTATAATAATCCAGTACCTCCTTGTACAGGCACCAGAGCTGAGGCACCTTAGTCACATCCGGATTCAGCTCTTCAGCAATGAGCCGGCGCTGAACGTCTACGATCTTTTCCAGCTTCGCAATGTTTGCTGCCGGACCCCCAGGACCCATTTCAGTATCATCAGCACCACGCAGGCCCACTGTGAGTATGCTCTCATAATCCTTGTTGCGCACGATCCCCTCGCGCCAGAATTTTATCAGGGTGTCAGAGTGACTTGTCCAGCTCCAGCTGCCGAGTGTCTCCTTGTAACGGCGGTCCCACTCTTTCTGTGCCCGCAGCATCGGCTCCTGGTGAGTGGTACCCATGACAATTCCGTATTCGTCAGCAAGTTCCGGGTTGAGTGTGTCGTCCTCATTGAAGGCATTGTTCCACATGGCAGGCCAGAGATAGTTGCCTTTCAGCCTGAGTATCAACTCGAAGAGGTGCGAATAGAATTCACTGCCGTAGTTTGCCACACCGGGGGGTACCGGCGGGTTGACGGAAGGAGTCACTGTACCGTATTTGTACTGGACCCACCTCGTGAGGGCAGGGTACTCATCATTCAGGAATATACCCCGGTATCTGACAGATGGCTCCCCGTAAACACGGCGTCCAGGTGTGACAAATAATTCACTGCTTTTCCTGACAGGAACGTCAGCCCACCAGTACCATGGCGAGACCCCGATCTGTTTTGAGACTTCATAAATACCATAGATTGTCCCGCGCTTGTCGCTACCCGCTATAACAAGGGCTTTCTTTACCCCCGGGAAAGGATCTGTCACTGTCTGGATAAGATAGCACTCCCATTTTCCCGAAATGTCATCAACATTGATTTTACCCTTCCGGATGAGGTTTTCAATGATCCGGCTCTTTCCGATTGTTCCGGCAATGACTATCTCTTTTTTACGGGGAGGTTTATCAAAAATCATTTTCGGTGTAGATCCGGTCACGCTTCCTATATCTGTCTGAAGGTCTGTACAGGCTCTGATCACTCCGGGCCAGTCATCGGAACTGATGACGAGGGCAGCAGAAATTCCCGAAGAAGCCAGGGTGAAGGCTGATCCTGCTTTTTGTGTTGATACAATGGATGAAGTATCAGCCGAAACGACCGTCGATAGCCCGTATAAACCAACCGATGACAGAAGAAGTCCGGCAGCAACGAGGTTAATGGTAAAGATCCGGTTTATCATATTTTGGGATTTTACTGAAGATCAATAACAGCTGTTGTAACAGAGGATGGCTTCAGTGTAAAATATTTATCTGCAGCTATTGCCCCAAGGTCCTTATACATACTCCCTTCCACGGTTTGTACTGCACTCACTGTTTTTATGGTCTTGTTCTTAACCGTGAAATCAACATAGGCAGGCGTCGAAAGCGGGTTGACAATTACGACAGTGATTTTCGTGCCGGAAGGATTGGCAAACGCAGAAAATTTTATTGAAGAGGTACTGCTGGTGGCATTTACCCTGTCATAACCCTTATCCACATTTTTGGCGAAGTGCTTCATTACATAGTAAAAAGGAGTGACGGTAAAACTGCCGCTGTTGGTAATCCGTATCATTGACAGAGCGTTGGCGTCATCCCATGCCATAAGCCAGTACAGATACGCTGAAGCGTTCGCCTCATTGATATTATTAATTATAAACTGTGCGGTTTTTAGCCATGAAAAGTTGGAGTATTCCGTCATTATGCATGGCTTATTACCGTAGTTGTCACGTACCATGTTCAGCATGGATGTAGTTTCGGATATTGGTGTTGTGGCAGACCAGTTATATGTATGATAGGCATAGGCCGCCAGGTGCGGTTTGTCCCTGATCGGGTCGGAAAACGCCTCAAAAGTATTCCCGCCGAATTTGCTGACACCGAGATTCTCGGCTTCCGGGCCGATCAGTTTTGGAGGGTTGGGCCGTGTTCCGATCTTTTCGTAAACGAGATCAAAGGCATTAACATATCCTGGAAAATCTGCCGTCTCCGTGGGGCGCCATTCACACGTCTCCCAGTCGGGGGTGATCCACGAAGGTTCGTTCTGAATGCTGATATAGTCAGGATTGAACGAAAGATTATCAAGCATATCAACCCAGTAGTTGGCAAAAGCTTCATACATGTATGCACCTCCCTCTTTTTTCAGTGTTCCCTGCCTGAGATTGTTGTTGCTCTTCAGAGCTGACGGAGGAGTCCATGAACTGATCAGGGTCAGGATTCCCGGGTTATACAGCTTGGCAATATCGTTAAGCTGACCGGTCACAGTGAATAGACTTTTCAGTCCTGAATTCTCCATCACATCAGTCGTTTTCACAGCCGGGTACCCCTGCGGGTAATAGTTGTTCTTGAACCTGACAATGTCCATACCCATATCCTCAAACAGCAGCTGGCATATCTTGTTCTTGTCCGGGCTGGTCATAATTCTCTCGGAGTACCATGTCAGCGAACCGCCGAACCCAATCATCTCCTGATATGTTACTGTGGGGTCAACAGCCAGGGTGTAAACCACCGGGTCCTCAACGTCACTGCCCGGTTTTTCCTTACATGAATGGCAGAGTGCTGCAAGGCAAAATATTATTATAAACGGGAAGGCGTTTTTCATAATATGAATGTTTATTTATTAAAATACCTGCCGGCATAATCAAGGAATACCGGCCAGTTCGGGCCGGGAGTATGGCCTCCGCTGTGCTGGCGGAAGGCGATCTCTCCTTCTGTGAGTGCTATTCCGACAGGAGGGAACTGATCTGTTCCCAGGTCTTTTTTCCCCAGGAGCTTATATACCGGTCCTGCGGCAACGGCTGCCATGAACATACCCCTGGCATCGACCCAGCCGTCCCCTTTATCTCCACTGCTTATAAAAACGGGACGCGGTGCACAGAGTGCTATCAGCTCATGTGAGTCAACCGGCAGATCATCCCATGTCAACGGACCGGCATATTTAAGGAAGTTACCCGCCATCCAGTGGTATTCGCCATCAGCTGCGAGGTTCTCGACTATCTCTCCGGCATTTCGACGGTAGAGCTTTGCCCCGCCGGCGCCGGAAGAACTTATAAATCCTATGGCAAAACGCGGGTCATAAGCCATCGCCACCAGGGCTGCCTTGCCGAATCGCGAGTGGCCCTCAATGCCTACCCGGGAGGCATCTGCCCAAGGGTCAGTCTCAAAATAATCAAGGGCACGGCTTGCTCCCCAGGCCCATGCGCGGAGTGCACCCCAGTCGTCTGGCTTACGGGGCTCTCCCCGGTTCATCAGCCCGATAATGCCCTGCGTCAGTCCGGCGCCGTAGTCGGCCTGGACGCTGTAGGGCAGGAGGATGGCATAGCCCCAGCCTCTGTCAAGCACCTGCTCCTGCCATGGGGGCTGGTCGCCTGTTGAGGGGGGAGGCTGCATGCCGGCAGGCCAGATAAAACCAAGCTCCATGATTACCGGAACAGCCTTTTCAGCGTCTGCCGGGACCGTCAGTGTCAGCTGTATATCAACAGCCAGTCCGGGGAACGAGGGGTTCCGCACATGCCCTTCAAGAGTTCTGATCTTTACCGGATACAGGCCAACGGTATCGCGGGTTTCAGAGAGAACTTGCCATTCAACCGGGGGAATTCCCTCCGGCATACGTCCGTAGACATCCCTGTCAAAATCCTCAACTATCTCCGGCCGTCTCTTCTTCCACCATACGTTTGCATTTGTCACCTGGCTGCCGCTATTGAGCTTCAGGGGATCGGGCAGCAGAGGGTAAGGATTGGCTTTGGCCTCATCGTAGTTGGCGGCATTTGAAGCGTTTGGATTCATGCCGTCAACTCCCGGCCTGAGCGATGTTATGCCAAGAGCTGACATCATAAGCTGATGATCAGCTGCCGTCAACTTCCTTATACTGTCCCACTGTTGCATGGAGGGTTGAGCCACGGCGGTAAGGACAGAAGCAAACAGGAAGAAAACAATCAAGGAGAACTTTTTTCCTGTCATTTTACGTTCTTTGCCCAGGCCTCACGGCAGAGATGCTCGTTCTCACCTATGGCAAGATAAAAGCCTTCCGATAATTTCTCTATATGCAGATTTACAATACGTTCCATATCAATTCTACATTAAAACAAAGATAGTGATTAATTGTCAATGTATCCCTTTTTAAATGAACCACAACAATCCGACATCTGATTATTTGCTGATGGAATACGGCTATCTAAGGCAAAACTATTGCCGATGTTGTCCGTGACAGGATCGCTCATGATGCACGCAGGGAAGACCATTATTGGAAAATTATAAATTAAAGGCAAGGATAGGTTAAAAAAAATGAAATTATTAATTAAAATGATAGATTTGCTAAATCAATTTTTCCATGAAAAAGCTTATTTTTTGACCGACTTCAATATGATCAACTGATTCCGCGGAATGGGGTCAGATTAACAGGTGTATGCTAATAATCAATTAATAATAAAAAAGTATGAGCCTAGCTTCTCAAAAAGTCACAGTGTTCGAAAAAATAGGGTATAGTCTGGGAGACTTTGCTGCGAACCTGGTTTTCCAAACATTAATTACTTATTTAGCTTATTTCTATACAGATATTTATGGGCTGAAAAACACTGATGCCTCAATTGTGATGTTAACTGTCGGCCTGGTTGCCGCATTTGGTTTTAATCCACTGATTGGATTACTGGCTGACAGAACCAATTCGAGATGGGGCAAATTCCGGCCCTGGATATTATTTACTGCTATTCCTCTTGGCGTTGTTGCTATACTGGCCTTTTCAACACCAAATTTTGCATACAAGGGAAAATTAATTTATGCTGCTGCAACGTATACTTTATTGTTGTTGATGTATGCTTCCAGTAATCTACCGTATTCAGCTCTGAGCGGTGTATTAACCGGTGATATGGGAGAAAGAAATAGTATCTCATCGTATCGTTTTGTTGCAGTAATGTTTGCACAGTTCTTTGTTCAGGTATTTATGCTGCCAATTATTGAATATGCCGGCCACGGAGATAAAGCCGCCGGGATTGAATCAGTAATGACATGGATGGCTGCAATAGGTACTGTAATGTTACTCATAACTTTTCTTACGACCAGGGAGCGCATTATTCCAAGTTTGGAACAAAAATCATCGATAAAAGAAGACGTCTCTGATCTTTCTAAGAACAGACCCTGGCTGATAATGCTTGTATTAACCATATTAGTGTTCATCACTCTTGCGATGAAAGGAGGTTCTTATGTGTATTATTTTAATAATTACGTAGATAAAGCTGCCCTTGCTAAATTTATTAACCCGGTTATTACTGCACTTTCAGGTTTAGGTATTAATTTCTTTGGGTCAGACCCGGTTTCTGCCGGCTTTGGTTTATTCAATGCAGGAGGCATAATCTTTATGATTGTCGGGATTTCATTATCAAAAAAACTTGCAGATAAATTTGGTAAACGGGATGTTTTTAAGTATTGCTTACTCGTTGCCACCCTTTTTGTTCTGATCTTTATCTTTTTCAAACCCGAGAGTGTAATCTTAATGTTCACTTCGCAAATTCTGCATGGATTTTCGTATGGGATTACCATACCCATTCTCTGGGCTATGATTGCTGATGTTGCCGATTATTCTGAATGGAAAACAAATCGCAGGGCAACTGCAATCATCTTTTCTGCAATGTTGGTTGGACTTAAGGCAGGGCTTTCAATTGGAGGTGCTTTGGTTGCATGGATCTTAGGTTTATATGGATATATTCCTATACAAAGTGCGGTTGCCGGCAAGGAAATTATTCAACCTGAAACTGTCGCTTCAGGAGCAAGAATGCTTGTCAGTATTTATCCTTCCATCCCTTTTCTTCTGAGTGTTGGTTTGTTATTTTTCTATGTAATTGATAAGAAAATGGAAGTTAAAATTGAGGTAGACCTTAAGGCCCGTAGGGAAAAAGGGGTTGCATAACCGATTTTAATTAAGTAAATAGAATAAAATGAAAATCAAGACTATTTCTGCAATAATTACCATTATTATTCTTTCAAACATATGCACTATGGCGCAAAAGACATTAGCCGGGGCTACCAAAGGCAAATTTCTTTTCGGAGTAGCTGTTAATATGCAGCAAGTTAACGGTGTTAGCCCCAAAGAATCAGAATTGATTGCTAAAGAGTTCAATACCATTGTTGCCGAAAACTGTATGAAGCCTCAATTTATCCATCCGCAAGAAAACAAATACCAATGGACAGATGCAGATAAATTTGTGGCATTTGGAGAAAAAAACAAGCAGGTTGTAACAGGGCATTGTCTTATCTGGCATTCTCAAATAGGCCAGTGGTTCTTTGTTGATGAAAGTGGGAAAGATGTCACTCCTGAAGTTCTGAAAGAACGGATGCGTCAGCACATAATTACAATTGTAGGTCGTTATAAGGGTCGTGTAAAAGGCTGGGATGTTGTCAACGAAGCTTTTGAAGACGATGGCACATACCGTAACAGCAAGTTCTACCAAATACTGGGCAAGGATTTCATCAAATATGCTTTTCAGTTTGCTCATGAAGCTGACCCAAATGCAGAATTGTACTACAACGATTATAATGTAGAAAAACCGGCAAAATGCGATGCAATTGCGGAACTTGTAAAAGAACTCAAGGCGTCAGGATGCAGAATTGATGCGGTTGGTTCTCAGGCACACATGCACATGGACGACCCTACAGTTGACGCTACAGAAGCCAGCTTTAAGAAACTTAAAGCTGCAGGTGTGAAAGTACTTATTACTGAATGGGATATTTCTATTCTTCCAAGTCCGTATTCCGGGGCAAATATTTCCACCAAATTCGCTTATTCCAAAGAAATGGATCCCTATCGTGAAGGTGTACCCGACTCAGTTCAACAACAATGGAACAAACGCGTACTTGATATGTTCGAACTCTTTCTAAAATACAATGATGTAGTGGATCGCGTCACAATTTGGGGATTGAACGACGGCTTATCATGGTTAAACAATTTCCCGATCCGCGGCAGAAAGGATTATCCTGTACTTTTCGACCGCAATAACCAGCCCAAGAGTGTGGTTGATGAAATGATTAAGATGGCAAAAAAATACAAGTCCAAGAAATATTGAAGTAATCCGAATCGCATCTGACAAACGCAATATTACAGAAAACAATAAATTATAAGGAGAAACACAATGTCAAAAGAAAGAGATGTTTTTGTTGCCGCGAAAATCGCGAACATGAGTCTGCTGGAAAAATGCGGCCAGCTGCTAACCTTCACCTGGAGAGGTGCTATCCCTACACCATCGGGGATCGAACAAATTACTAAACTGCATGCAGGCGGCATTTGTTTGGAACCTTATGCACTTGAAACATGCAAAAATCTATATTGGGGACGCTCACAGGTTGATCCAAATTTCAAGAAACCCAAGGATTATTTCGACATTGCGCACACATGGTTCAATTCCCGTGCCTTTGGCGTGAGTGTAACGCCTGAAGAGCTTACTGAAGCACTCAACAATCTGCAGAAAATTGCTATGAACCGGGCTTCGGGAATTCCTCTGCACGTAACGATTGATATGGAAGGTGATTTTAAGAACGATTATACTTCCGGCGGTGTTCTTCAGTTTATTCCTCCGATGGGTATTACGGCTATTGGTGATGTAGATCTTGCTTACAAAATAGCAAATCTGATGGGCCGTCAAATGGCCGCAATTGGTGTAACCCAGTTCTATCATCCGGTTTGCGATGTAAACATTAATCCGCTGAATCCTGAGATCGGTGTCCGTTCATTCGGGGATAATGTTAGCGTTATCTCAAAATTCATCGATGCTACTGTCCGGGGATATGAGGATGCAGGCATCACTGCAACTATTAAACACTTTGCCGGCCGTGGAGATTCGGCAACCGACGCGCATGATGTACTCGATGTGTGTCGTGGCGATAAGAAACGTATGAAGGAAGTAGAACTGGCTGCCTTCCAGGCTGGTGTGGATGCCGGTGCATCGGCTCTTATGACTGCCCATACTATTTTTCCTGCCTATGATGAAGAATATCCGGCAACCCTTTCGAAAAAGATCCTCACCGATCTCCTGAGAGGTGAAATGGGATTTGACGGAATCATAGTATCCGATGCAATCGGTATGGCCGCAATCCTGAAGAAATGGCCCCTGCCACTGGCGTGTGCCATGGCGATCAAAGCAGGTGTTGACACCATCCTGCTCAAGGCCGACGACGAATCCCGCTCACAATGTCTGTTCGGTATAAAGAGCGCTGTGGAAAACGGTACTTTGTCTGAAGAGCGTGTGAACGATGCTGTGCGCCGTCTGCTCTGCAGGAAATACGATCAGGGCCTGTTCAAAAAAGCCGGTAAGATGGATCCGAAAGAAACCACCAGGATTGTCAGAAGTAAGGAAAACAGGGACTTCTCCCGGGAAGTTGCGCATAAAGCTCTGCTGGTAGTCCGCGATGATAAAAAGCTGCTGCCCCTAAGCAAAGACAAGAAAATTCTGGTGATCGAGCAAACCATCCCCTATGAATTTCTCGGAAAGGATTTGTACAGTCATGCCCATATGTTCAGCGAGCAAATGGTCAGGTATTCCACTAACCTCATTCTCGACGATGCCCCATTCCATGCTGAAGAGGAAGACATCGAAGAAGCACTGCGACTTGCCAAAGAGGCCGATCTTGTTGTCATGACCAACTACTACGCGCGTATTGAAAAGCGGGGTAATAATACACATCTGGTCAAGGCGCTGAAGGCAGCTGGCCATACTGTAGTTATTGTAACAAACTTTCCTTACCGGAAGGGCACTACCACTGTAGCTGATGCTGTAGTCTGCAACTTCTCCGGCACTCCTGATTCAATCAGGGCTTCAGTTGATCTTCTGTTTGGTGCTATCAAACCGTACCCGACGACCAGGATGCCGATCGATCTGAGTGCTGAAAAGAATCTGCCGGAAGAACCTGCCCCTGCGCCCGTAAAATCGCAAGAGAAGAAACCTGGTAATGTATGGGGAGGAAAGTGCTGAGACTTATAAAACAGAAAGATTAAATTAACATGCTGAGCGCCGGTGAAGATTATAAATCCCACACTGGCGTTCAGATTAATCTAAAGGGTGATAGCGCCTGCAAGTTGCCTCCTTTTATATTTATTATAATCAACACTAAGCGAGAATAAAATGACAAAATCATCTTCCTTTAACATTCAGGATATATACACAATTAATGGCACTGAAATAGCAAAGATCTACGAAGAGAACTTCATGTCGGTGCATTTCCAGGGAATGTCCAAATGTCTTCAGTTTCCGCATACTGTGGCATTGCAAGGCGCGCCTACCTGTTCGATCGGTATTTCACCGTACGGTTTATATAACCGGTTTAACAATGCTGGTCGTCTTATCCTGTTGAATCAGAAAGCGGTTCAGTTCGGCTCAACGCCCTATATTCGTATTGGCGATGATTGTATTATGCTGACGCAGAAATTACCAGGTGAAACAGAACTTCCCGATGATATCCCCGCAGTTAAAAATTATTATCCTGCTCCGATTGAAAAAGAGAACATTGCGTTGACCATTGCAACTCCCTCACTGGAGATTGCTTATAAATTTGAAAAGGTAAAGGTCACCAGAAGACTGATTTCTCCTTTACTATCCGGTGGAGAACAGACTTTAATGCCGCTCGGCGTTGAAGAATATGTAGTTGAAAATGTTACCGGATACGATCAACAGATCACACTCGTAATACCAAGACCATCATTGGTCAATCTCCAGGAAAAAGAGCTTAAACCCACCGATCAGGATAGTGTATTCGTAGCCACTGCGGCAGTAAAAGGACAGGAGCATGAAGAATTCCGGCTGGACGGTATCCGTGGTGTAATTATGGGCAGCAAGGAAAGTCAGAACAGAATGGCGATTGCCGTTGCAGACGTTCCTGGAGTTGCCGTGGATACCCAACCCTATTTCTGCCTGAATAAATACTCAGGGGATCTTCTTTTAAGCGGAGATGGAAGTTTTTATGAAAAGCGTGGACCAGTTAAACGTAATGATTATGGCGCGGCTGTCAGTTTGACTTTTACTTTGAATCCGAATGAATCCAAGACAATTCCTTTCGCTGTGGTTCTGGATTATCCGGTACAGCATTATATTGACGGTAAGACATTCGACAGAAAATATCTGAAAAACTTCAAAGAAGAGAAAACGCGGACTCTGGATATGGTAAAGATTGCTTTAACCAGTTATCCTCAATGGTGGAACCGCACAATAACAATCCAGAAAAGAATTTTTGATAACATTTCCTCAACGCCAGCCTATCAGAATGACCGTGAAGGAGCATTGCGTCTGACAAGGTTAATGCTGAATGAGCTTCATTTTCCATTGTCCAACGCTATAGTCTGGGTCGATGATGAAAACGGTGAGCGGGCCCGCTTCCTGGAATGTTTTGACTATGCGTATATCGACCCTTCAGATGTGGATTGGTATTCGATGGTACTCCTGATGCTTTTCCCAAAGGTGGAAAAAGACCTGTGCCAGGCGTTTATCAATTCCATACAGGCAGTGGATCCAACGCCCCGATGGTATCATCATCATGCTTCTTTTGTACAGGCACAGATGCATTTTAATGAACATCGCGAGGAATATGAAGGTGTATCCCTTACTCAGATCCGTGATGATTTCAAGACCAAAGGCAGTGTCGCCCATGATGTCGGTGCCATGCCTAAGGGCCATCCCCTGCGTAACGTGAGTGATTACGCATGGTATAATAATAATTACTGGGTCGATCTGTATCCCAAACTGATGATGCGTGTATTACGCAATGTAAAATTCACGGGGGATATGGAATTTCTTAAATCGAACTGGGAAACCCTTAAGTTCGGACTGGAATCATTGCTGAAACTCGATTTTGACAACGATGGTATTCCTGAAGGGCATCCGGACGATGTTAAAAATACGTTTGATAACCTGGTACTATTTGGAGCTGATGCGTATGATGCAACTCAGTTTCTGGGTGGATGCCAGGCATTAATCAAAATGGCCCAAATGCTTGGTGAAAAGGCCGATGAGGAACACATCCAAAAAAAGTACGATAAGGCCTGGAGCAGTTTTGAGAAATTATGGCGCGAAGATGTAAATAAAAAAGGTGAGAAACTCGAATATTACATTACCTGCTTTGATCCTGAATCAGGAAATACAAATACGGATGTATGGACTAATCAGCTTGACGCTTTGTGGTACTTAACTGCAATTGGAGAAGCACCTGCAATTCCGGAAGAACGTGTTAGAAAGATTCTCAAAGCTATCTATAATACAAATCGTTCGTATATGGGTTGGGCCATGTGCAAAACAAAGGATGGAGAGCCTGTTGAATCGGAACAGGGGCAGGATGTGTATACCACTACGAATTATGTTTTTGCCCAGTTGCTGGATTATTACGGAATGGTCGACGAAAGTAAAGAGGTATACAAATATATGGATCGCGTAGTATTTAATTATGCAAATACCCTGACAACTCCGGATAATCTTCGGGCAGAGCTGGAACTGGAAGCTGGTGAAAAAGAACCCTGTCCGCATTATATTGTTGCAGCGTATCCCCGGCCTGGCGCAGTATGGTCACACCTGGTGATGAATTACATCAAGGATCTGCAGGCGAAAAACAAGACCAAGACCATCGAGCCGAAAGACCTGATGTCTTTCTATCCCTGGTTGCTGAGTGGTTCAGAAGAATAAATTAAATAAGCACAAATTAGTATAAAGTACAAAAAATCAGAAGTCGATTAGTATGAGCAAAAAATATGATATTACATTTATAGGGCACATGTGCTATGATGAAATCGTTCCTTTCGGAGGGAAACCACGTGTAGCTCCGGGAAGTGCTGTTTTATGCGGAGCCATGGTGGCCGCAAGGGTTGGCAAGAAGGTTGCTGTCGTTGCGAAAATGGCCAAAAAGGACGAGGAGATCCTTCAGCCCATGAAAGATCTGGGCATTGATTGTTATCTTATTCCCAGCGCAGAAACTTCGTATAACAGGGTGGTACACTTTTCCGCAAATGTCGATGAACGTGAAATGACCCTTATCAAATCGGCCGGAATAATCGACATCAAAGATGTTCCTGAATTGGTTTCTACATGTGTTCACCTGGCCGGAATTTCGGATACCGAATTTGATATGCCACTCATGAAGGGATTGAAAGCCAGAAACTACCCGAGCCTGTCGGTTGATATGCAGAGCTTTGTCCGACACGTGGATCCAATAACTAAGAACCACGAGTTTAGTGATGTTGCTGATAAAAAGGAAATTGCTGCTATGATGAACAAACTAAAACTGGATGTTGTAGAAGCCAAACTTCTTACGGGTACAGATGATCTTGAAAAAGCTGCAATAATCGTAGAATCATGGGGTTGTCCCGAAATTTTAATTACACATTCCGAGGGAGTGCTTGCGAGAGTTAAAGGGGAAACATATTATGAAAAATTCTCCAACAATAGTGTAGCTGGCAGAACTGGTAGGGGCGATACAACATTTGCTGCATACCTCTCACACAGATTGGATCACGAAGTTCCGGAGTCGTTGAAGTTTGCTGCTGCTCTTGTATCAATCAAAATGGAAACACCCGGCCCATTTAGTGGAACAATTGATGATGTTAACAAACGACTGAAAGAAAAACATTCTTGAAAAGACCAGATATAACCGATCAGCCTGTTTTGTAAGAAGTCTTCCAAAAAGATTTTTTTATTGGCGCAGCGCTTAATGTTGAGTAAATCTGTGGCAAGGAACAACACCGCAATTGCACCGTCACCGGGGCTGTAGCCAATCTTCTCCCTAACCGATAATTTTCCTGTTTCCGGTTGCATAATCATTTAATTATAAGAGGTTCATTATTGTACACAATCTGCGCTTTCCATAGCAGATCACGTCCCGGAACAATTTTAAGCGTAACTAAAAGTGTACATTAAGATTTAAATGTGCAACCGATTGCAAAAAATATTTGATTTTGTTTCAAATATTTCTGTTTTATTACTTATTTTGAGAAATTATGGCTGGAATGAAGAAAAAAGCCGAGGTCACCATTTATGACATCTCTAAAGTGCTGAATATCTCAGCCTCAACGGTCTCCCGCGGCCTGAACAACAACCCGCAGGTCCGCAAAGAGCTTCGGAAAAAGATTATGCACACGGCCCAGGAGATGGGTTACCAGCATAATAAGTTCGCTGCAAACCTCAGACAGAAAAGGACACGTACTTTAGGCGTGATCATACCAAGGATAGACAGCCACTTCATGTCGACAGTCATCTCAGGAATGGAGAAGGTGGCAAACAACTCCGGTTACCAGCTGCTGATAAGCCAGAGTGAAGAGTCTGCAGCTCTTGAGGAGGCCAATATCCAGGCGCTGTTTAATAGCCGTGTGGATGGATTTCTGGTATCCCTGTCATACGAGACAAAGAACAGTGATTCTTTTCAGAATATCTTCCGGAAAGATATTCCGCTTGTCTTTTTTGACAGGGTTTTTGAATGCAACAACTGTGTAAGTGTGGTCATTGATAACTTCAAGGCTGGACATGATGCAACAAAGCATCTTATTGAGCAGGGTTGCAGAAAGATAATTCATGTGGGCGGCAGCATGAACCGTAATGTTTATAATGACAGATTCCGCGGATACAGGCAGGCTCTTGCAGAAAACTCCCTGGAGTTTGATGACAACTCTCATATTATTACTGACCTTATGGACAGCTCGGGTGACATGATCATCCGGAGACTGCTAAGCCGGGGATCGATGCCCGATGGCATTTTCACTGCAAATGACACCACGGCAGTGTCAATAATATGCGAACTGAAAAAGAAAGGATACCGTGTTCCCGACGATGTGGCTGTTGTGGGGTTTAATGACGACCCGGTATCACGTATTGTTGAGCCTAACCTGACAACGGTTCACTACCCGGGAAGGGCTATGGGTGATGTAGCTGCGTCGACAATGATACGGATACTTGAAGGAACACAGTTTGAAAAAGTCAACTCCATTATACTGAGTCATGAGCTCATAATCAGGCAGTCGTCACTGAAATCAGGTAATCCCCCAACAGCATGAAAGGTATAGGCGTAACAGTACTGATATTATGGCTTTTAGGTTCCATGATGCCTGTCAGCGGCGATGATGGTTACCGCCTGTGGTTGAAGTATGATCAGTTAAGCGACAGGGCTTATCTGAAGGAATGCAGCAAAACACTTAACGCTGTGATGGTGACAGGAGATTCACCGGTGCTGAGGGCTGCACATGAGGAACTGCTTGCCGGCCTGGGGGGCATGACAGGCCGTAAAATTGCTGATGTGAAAAACCTCACCCGCGGAGGCACAGTGGTGGCAGGTACCTTTGAATCTTCACCCATGATAGCAACTCTTCTGCCTGATGTACAGCCCGGAACGACGGGCGAAGAGGGTTATATCATAAGATCAGTCACGCTTAAAGGGAAAAGGATTATAGTGATAGCCTCAGACGGTGAAAAGGGGGTGCTGTACGGCGCCTTCCACCTTCTGCGGCTGGTCAGCATGGGCTCGCCCCTGAATGATCTGTCGGTCATGGAGAAGCCTGCCATTGCACTGAGGCTCCTGAACCACTGGGACAACCTTGACAGGACAGTCGAGCGAGGCTATGCCGGTTTTTCGATCTGGAACTGGCATCTGCTGCCTGATTATATATCACCGTTATATAAGGATTATGCAAGGGCTAATGCTTCCATAGGCATAAACGGCGCCGTCATCACAAATGTCAATGCTGATGCTCTTGTGCTCACTGCACAGTACCTGCGCAAGGTGGCAGCCCTGGCGGATATTATGCGTCCCTACGGTATTAAGGTCTATCTCACCGCCCGCTTCAGCGCTCCGGCAGAGATCGGCGGACTGGGCACTTCTGACCCTCTTGACCCCGGGGTCATACGGTGGTGGAGTGACAAAGCTACTGAGATTTATTCCGTCATACCTGACTTTGGCGGATTCCTTGTCAAGGCAAATTCCGAAGGTCAGCCCGGCCCGCAGAACTATGGCCGCACACACGCTGACGGGGCAAACATGCTGGCTGACGCTGTCGCTCCGTTTGGGGGGGTGGTTATGTGGCGGGCATTTGTCTATGATAATAATGTGCCTGTAGACAGGGCTATGCAGGCCTGTAACGAGTTCATACCGCTTGATGGTTTCTTTCGTAAAAATGTGCTGGTGCAGGTAAAGAACGGCCCTGTAGATTTCCAGCCTCGCGAGCCTTTTCACCCTCTTTTCGGATCAATGCCTTCCACATCCCAGATGCCCGAATTCCAGATAACACAGGAATATCTTGGCTGTGCCACTCACCTCGTCTTTCTTGCCCCGCTGTTTGAAGAGTGCCTCCAGAGTGATACCTATGCCCGCGGTGAGGGTTCAACGGTAGCAGATGTGGTTGATGGATCACTGTATGGCAACAACCTGACCGGTATGGCCGGGGTGGCTAATATCGGAACAGAGAGAAACTGGACCGGTCACCTTTTCGGACAGGCAAACTGGTATGCCTTCGGGCGCCTCGCATGGAAGCCCTCTCTCACCTCCGCCTCGATAGCAGATGAGTGGATCAGAATGACAATCAGCCAAGACCCTGAGGTGGTGGAGGGCATCAGCAGAATGATGCTTTCATCGCGCGAGACAGCCGTTAACTATATGACACCTCTTGGCCTGCACCATATTATGGCGCAGGGGCACCACTGGGGTCCGGGGCCCTGGGTTGACGGAGGAAGAGCTGACTGGACTTCCGTCTATTACCACAAGGCCGATACGGCAGGTATCGGCTTTGACCGGACGACGACAGGCAGTAACGCCGTGAGTCAGTATTTCCCTCCCCTGAACGATATTTACAATGACCTGGCAACATGCCCTGAGAACCTGCTGCTATGGTTCCATCACCTGCCCTGGGATTACCGGATGAGTTCAGGCAGGACTCTCTGGGACGAGCTTTGTTACAGGTACAATGAAGGAGCGCTTCAGGCAGCAGGCTATAAAGCTTACTGGGAGACGCTTGAAGGGAAGATTGACAGTGAGCAGTACAACCATGTGCTGCAGCTTTTGAACATACAGGTCAAAGAGGCACACTGGTGGAGAGATGCCTGCCTGGCATATTTTCAGACCTTCTCGCGCAGGCCTTTCCCGGACGGCATTGCGAAACCTGACAGCACCCTGGAGTATTACAGGGGGCTTAAATTTTATTATGTCCCCGGAATAAAATAAAGAACATGAATTTCCAAATGAGAGTATATGAATGACAGACACTGGGAAACCCTTCTCAGGGTAATCGACGGAGAGGTCCTGAAAGAAAAACCTGTGGGGTTTATTATTGACAGTCCGTGGCTTCCCGGCTGGTACGGAACAAAGATACTGGAGTATTTTGCTGACCGGGAGACATGGTTTGATGCCAATCTCATGGCACAAAAGACCTTTTCCGACGTCATGTTCCTTCCCGGCTTCTGGGCCGAATACGGTATGTGCACCGAGCCGTCCGCCTTCGGAGCCAAACTGGTGTGGACCGAAGACGACTTTCCCCACCCCGTGAAACTGCAATGCACCGTCGAAGCAATCTCCTCACTGGCAAAGCCTAATGTCAGGACTGATGGTTTGTTGCCATTCGTTATAAGCAGGATGGCAAAATACGAGAACAAACTGAAGGAGAACGGCTGTCATTACAGGTTCGCTTCCAGCCGGGGTCCTCTTAACATAGCCTCTTTTCTTTTCGGCACCACCGACTTCATGCTGGCCCTGGCAATCACTCCCGAGGAAGCGCAGAAGGCACTGACAGTGATTACCGACTTTGTGATTGACTGGCTCTCTCTCCAGTTTGAGAAATTCAAAGATATTGAAGGTGTTTTCCTGCTGGATGATATAGTCGGTTTTCTGGGACAGCCGGACTTTGAAACATTTGTCCTTCCCCATCTTAAAAGAATATATAAGACCTTCAATTCCAGGGTACGTTTCTTTCACAATGATGCCGCCGGGGTCATAACAGCAGGTTATCTTAAAGAGATCGGCATCAACCTTTTCAATTTCAGCTTTAACCATCCGATTGATGAAATCAGAAGGCTGGCAGGTGACAGTGTGACCCTTCTGGGCAACCTGCCTCCGAGAGATGTCCTGGCACTTGGCAAACCGGCTGATGTTGAAGCCGGAGTGAAAAGCATGATGGGCTCTGTCACTGACCGTACTCGTATAATCTGGTCCTGCGGCGGAGGTATGCCGCCTGACGCTTCTTCGGAAAATATCCGTACTTTTATAACGACAGTCAGGGAAAATTCTTAATAATAAAAACATGTTACTACTGGGCATTGATTTGGGCAGTTCGTCGGTGAAGGTCTCCGTCATCGACGGAGAAACAGGAATGACACTCTCTTCAGCTTCTTATCCTCCGACAGAAATGGAAATATCAGCTCTCAGACCCGGATGGGCAGAGCAGGACCCTGAGGTTTGGTGGAAGAACTTCACCTTCGCGCTGCAGGCTTGCCTTGAACCTCTTGGTGGTAAGAAGGAAACAATCGGAGCAATTGGTGTTGCCTACCAGATGCATGGCCTGGTGACTGTTGACATAAATGGAAAGGTATTGCGCCCATCAATCATATGGTGTGACAGCAGGGCGGTGGAGATTGGCGAAAGGGCATTTGAGAGGATGGGGAAAGATTTCTGCCTCCACCACCTACTGAATTCACCCGGCAATTTCACAGCATCAAAACTGGCATGGGTAAAAGAAAACGAGCCTGCCCTGTTTGACAAAATACACAAGATCATGCTCCCGGGTGATTACCTCGCCATGAGGCTCACCGGCGAAATAAGGACTTCATATACCGGCCTCTCGGAAGGCATCTTCTGGGATTTCAAGAGAAATTCCGTCTCCGCTGAGCTGCTTGACTATTATGGTATTTCGCCTGACCTCCTTGCTGAACCGGTGCAATCGTTTTCCCTCCAGGGCAACCTTACAGCCGCCATGGCAAAGGAGCTGGGTCTGCGTGCAGGGATACCCGTTTCATACAGAGCCGGCGACCAGCCAAACAATGCCCTCTCACTGAACGTGCTGTCGCCGGGTGAAGTGGCAACCACTGCAGGCACTTCCGGAGTGATATACGGCGTCACGGAAGAAACTCAGTTTGACCCTCTTTCACGTATAAATACTTTCCTTCATGTCAATCACAGTAAAAAACTGACGAGACTTGGGGTGCTGCTCTGCATCAACGGCACGGGCATACTGTACTCATGGCTGAAGAAAAACGCGGGGGCAGGTATGACCTACCCGATGATGAATGAGATGTCTGCCTCGGTTAAACCAGGCAGCGACGGACTTTTCATCCTGCCTTTCGGCAACGGCGCTGAACGCATGCTTCAGAACCGTGACATAACATCCTCCCTGCGCGGACTGAATTTCAATATCCACGGTCAGGGCCACCTCTTCAGGGCTGCCCAGGAATCTATCGCATATTCATTCCGGTATGGTCTTGAGATAATGAAAGAGACTGGAATTAATCCCAAAGTCATCAGGGCGGGTGAGTCAAACCTGTTCCTGAGTAAAGTCTTCCGCGATGTGCTTTCGTCACTCACATCAGCGGTGATCACCCTCTATAACACTGACGGCTCGGCCGGAGCAGCGAGGGGAGCCGGCATAGGTTGCGGATTCTATCAATCAGAAAAGGAGGCCTTCGGCGGCCTGAAGACGACAGGTACGAGTGAACCTGACAAAAAACTGGCTCAGATTTATGAAGAAAAATATAATACCTGGGTTGATATACTTGAAAATCAGTTATATGAATAAAAAATAGAATTATGGCTAAAAAATCAAATGGTGAAATTTTCCCCGGGATAGGGAAGATAAAGTATGAAGGAAAAGATTCAAAAAATCCGCTTGCATTCAGATGGTATGACGCTGAGGCAAAGGTAGGCGGCAAAAAGATGAAAGATGTACTACGGTATGCGATTGCTTACTGGCATTCATTCTGCGGTGACGGCACCGATACCTTCGGAGCAAAGACCAGGGACTTTCATTACGACGGTCTGAAAGGTGATGACCGCATTAAGGCGAAGCTCGACATGGCTTTTGAGTTCATTGAAAAGATAGGAGCTCCCTTCTACTGCTTCCATGACACCGACCTTGTTGGTGACGGTCCGGTCTTTGAGATCGAGAAACGTCTGGACAAGTTTGTTCCTGTTATTAAGGCAAGGCAGAAAGAGACCGGCGTGAAGCTGCTCTGGGGCACTGCAAATGTCTTCAGCAACCCGCGTTACATGAACGGTGCTGCCACCAACCCTGATTTCAACGTGTTGACGAATGTGGCTGTGCAGCTGAAGAACGCCATTGACGCCACCATCGCTCTCGGCGGACAGGGTTATGTCTTCTGGGGCGGCCGTGAAGGATATCTCTCCCTTCTTAACACCGACATGAAGAGAGAGCTTGAGCACCTGGCCATGATGCTTACCCTGGCAAGAGACTACGGCAGGAAACAAGGTTTCAAGGGCACCTTTTACATTGAGCCCAAGCCCATGGAGCCCACAAAGCACCAGTACGACTATGACGCTGCCACAGTGATAGGCTTCCTGCGCCATTACGGTCTGGACAAGGACTTCAAGCTGAATGTTGAGGTCAACCATGCAACCCTTGCCGGACATTCGTTCCAGCATGATCTGCAGACGGCCGCCGATGCCGGCATGCTTGGCAGCATAGACGCCAACAGGGGCGACTATCAGAATGGCTGGGATACAGATGAATTCCCGACCAACATCAATGAAATCACAGAAGCAATGCTTGTCATTCTGCAGGCTGGCGGGTTCACTACAGGAGGCATCAATTTTGACGCACACGTGAGACGCAACTCCACTGACCCGGAAGATCTTTTCATTGCCCATGTAAACGGTATGGACACATTTGCCAGAGCCTTTGTGATAGCTGACAGGATACTTAAGGATTCAAACTATCTTAAACTCAGAAAGAACAGATATACTTCGTTTGACAAGGGTGATGGCGCACTCTATGAGAAAGGCAAGCTTACTCTTGAAGGCCTGCGCAAACTGTCAGTGAAAGTTGGTGAACCAAAGAAAATAAGCGGGAAACAGGAGCTTTATGAGCAACTGATAAACATGTATATCATCTGATTTCCAATGGCCGTCTTCACTCCTGTTCGCCGGTGGCAGCCTGCCTTCCGACCTTTCAGGAAGTTGTCAGCAGGAGCGCGCCTGCTGGCATTCAATGAGCGGCTGATCAAGGGAGCTCTCTTCGGGTGCCGGATGTGCGGAAACTGCCTCCTTCAGGAGACGGCTTTTATCTGCCATATGGAGTGCCCGAAGGGCATCAGGAACGGTCCCTGCGGTGGAGTGAATAACGGCTATTGTTATGTCGACCCTTCAAGGAGATGCACCTGGTACCTGATCTATAAGCGTTCGCAAAGGATGCACCGCGAGCACAGGTTGCTTGAGGTGCTGCCGCCGGTGGACTGGGACAGGGCAGGGACAGAGACGTGGGGTGAGGTAGTTAGAAAAGTAAGAGAGACAAGTCTGCGCAAAATCATTTTCCCGTCTGCAAGGAAAGGAAAGAGTGTCAGGAGTGTTCTCGATGAAGATGTATTTAAACCGATACGTCAGCCTGTTTGGTGGAAAGGAGACTCGGAGTATCATGCTCCGGCTGTCTCTGAGCCGCAGTCCATTCTCGAGAGAGAGCTCCGCAGCGGCAGGTTCGTCATAACAACCGAAGTGATGCCTCCGCTGGGCGCCGCCACAGATAAGCTCAGGGAGAAAATATCACTTGTCAAACCTTTTGTCACTGCAATAAATTTCACAGACGGCTCGTCGGCGGTGCCCAGGATGTCCAGCGCAGCATGCTCCTCAGTGGCTGCCTCGCTTGGTGCAGACCCGGTAATGCAGATCTCGGCCCGTGACAACACCCGCAACAGCCTGCAGTCGCTTGCTTTAGGCGCTAACGCCATGGGCATCCATAATATTCTTTGTCTGTCCGGTGACAGTCCCCGCGTAGGTGTGAAGCCAACCGGTAACCTCAATATCATTGATGTCGACTCTGTTCAGATGCTGTGGATACTGAGAAGGATGAGAGACGAGGGTATATATCTCGATGGCAGGGAGATAAAGAACAGGCCCAAACTCTTCCTCGGAGGAGCAGCATCGCCTTTTGCACAGGACCCGGTATTGCAGGTCATACGCGACAGAAAGAAGATCAATGCCGGGGCACAATTCATGCAGACTAACCTGGTCTTTGATCCGGACAGGCTTGACCCCTGGCTTGAGAACCTGGATAAGGAGGGGTTGCTTGACAGGGTGTTTATCCTTGTAGGTGTAAGTCCGCTCAAAACACTGCACCTGGCACGGTACCTGAATGACAGGATCCCGGGCATAACCGTCCCTGATGCCATAATGCAAAGACTGTCTGATGCCGGCGATAAAGTAGCGGAGGAGGGTATTAAGATAGCGGCGGAGACCATCAGCAGACTAAAAGGCAAGAAAGGGATCAGCGGTGTGCACATAATGCCGCTTGGATGGGAAGCCGCAGTGCCTCAGATACTTCAGGAAGTCCAATGAAGCTGCTTACCTCAAGGGAACTGGCAAGGGCAACAAACATTGATACTCCCGGCGGCATGATCATTTCAGAAGCCCTGATGCAGATTTTCCGCTATAACAAGCTGAACAGGGTGTACTCGGCTGCTTATGACAGCGATCCCACTGTCTTCATTAACTCCATCCTTGAACATCTCGACATTAAGTATGAAATATCTGAGAAGGATCTGGAGAACATACCCACCGGAGGTCCCTTCATCACCGTCTCAAACCATCCTTTCGGAGGCATTGATACAATTATTCTGCTGAAAATACTTACAGGGAACCGTTCTGATGTCAAGGCAACGGCAAATTTCCTGATGCAGAAGATTGACCCGCTGAAGGATCATATTCTTCCTGTTAATCCCCCTGAGAAGCCGCGGGACTTCAACTCATCATTTGAAAAGGTAAAGGAAGCGCTCAGCTATGTCAGGGATGGTCATGTGGCGGCTGTCTTTCCTGCCGGAGAGGTGTCAACTTACCAGGCAGAATCGAACCTGATCACTGACCGTGAATGGCAGGTGCCGGTGCTCAGGCTGATCAGGATGGCAGGGGTACCTGTTATACCGGTCTATTTCCACGGAACCAACTCGCGCTGGTACCATATACTCGGACGCATCCATCCCCTGCTGCGAACGGCAAGACTGGCTTCAGAGCTCATTAACAAGCGACACAAGGTGATCAGGGTACGCATTGGCAAGCCCGTGACAGTCAACGAGCAGAATGAGTTTCATGACATTGCCCGTTATGGGCGCTACCTCAGGGCAAGGACCTACTCGCTGGGATCGGGGCTGGAGGCCAGACCCTTCTATACGGGCATAAGGCAGCGCCACAACCACAGCCAGGTTCCGGTGGCTTCGCCTGTTGACAGGACTAAGCTGCGTGATGAGTTCGACAGTATACGACAATCGTATGAGCTCTTTTCAAGTAAAAACTTCACCGTGATATTTGCGCCTACCCGGGTCATACCAAATATTTTTCAGGAGACAGGCAGGCTGCGTGAGATAACCTTCAGGGCTGTGGGGGAAGGTACCAACAGGGCAACGGACATTGATGAATACGACTTTTACTATCATCACCTTATAGTATGGGACAATAATACGGATTCTGTTGTCGGGGCATACAGACTTGGCAAGGGCAGGGAGATACTGTCTCAGTACGGGATGAAAGGGTTTTATATAAACTCATTGTTCAGGATGGACAGGTCCTTTGAACCAATTCTTTCAGAATCCCTTGAACTGGGAAGATCATTCATCGTGCCGGAATATCAGCGGAAGACACTGCCGCTGTTCCTCCTGTGGAAAGGACTGCTGACTGTGTTGCTTAAACATGCTGAATACCGGTATTGCATTGGTCCGGTGAGCATAAGCAATGAATTTTCCGATTTCTCCAAATCGCTCATTGTTGAGTTCATCAGGGACAACTCCTATGATGCAGAGATGGCAAAACACATCAGACCGAGGAAGAAGTTCAACGTACAGGTTGACAAGCGTGTTGACAGCAGGATTATCATTGATTCCGCCGAAAAAGACATCAGCAGGGTTGAGAAGGTGGTGAGTGATGTTGACAAGGGGTACAGGATACCAGTGCTGCTGAAGAAATATCTTGAGTTAAATGCCAGGATCATCGGTTTCAATGTCGATCCGGACTTTAACAACTGCCTTGACGGGCTGATAATGCTTGATGTTTACAATATTCCGGCTGATTTTGTTGATGCATTGTCAAAGGACATGGATGAGGAGAATGTCAGGCAGCGGTTCAAATCTTCGGAATAATAAACACAAATCACCCCCGCCGGAAACCGCATTATAAAAAAGCAGGGGCAGGTCTCAGACCTGCCCCTGCTTTTTATTTTGATATGATATAGATCAATAGAATTTGTACCTCATGTCAACCACTTCTTTCTTGTCGCGCATGGCCTGGTAAGCCTCGTACGATGCACGAATCTGGTAGTTGGAATTCAGGCGTTCGGTAACCATTGCGATATCTTCTGCTGCTGCCGGAGTTGCCGTATTGACAACGAACATGTAAACGCCGTCGGCACCTGTTACCGGTTTTGAAAGCACACCTGCCTCTGATGCAGATGCAGCAGCTATCAGACCCGGTTCAATCCCGGCACCCGGCACTGAATACGACCTGAAATTGATTCCGCTGGCATCCTGCACAGTGGTGTTGTAATAAGATGCAATATCATATATCGTCTTGCCTTCGGCAGCCAGCTTCTTCATCTCGCCGGAGATCACCTCGGCTTTTTTCTTTCTGGCCAGGATGAACCTGATGTCAGAAGAGACTGATTCTACCGGTGCAATGCCCTCTTCCTGCACCCTTGTGCAGTAAGCCACAACATACACGTCTTCAAGTTCAAAGACAGCCTGGTCGCTGTTATCGAGAACGATGCTGCCTTCCTCGCTGTTCTGGAAGAGTGCCATCACCAGTCCTCTTGCCTGTGTCAGGCCTGGTAGTTCTTTCTGCTCGGGAGTGACATTCATAGCCAGTTTTTTGTTCAGGTTGCCTGCTGCCACTGCCTTATTGAATTTTTCATACGTGTTGTTGGTACCCGCAAACTGCGAAGCTTCGGCGTAGATGCGCTGATTGGTGCCGCTGCTGGGTATAACCTTGCGGTCAACAATCCCGATATCATATTTTTTTACTTTGGGGCTCTGATCGATGATCCTGATGATATGAAGGCCGAAAGTGGACTCCACTGTCACAAGGTCTCCTTTTTTGCCGCTGAAGCATGCGTTGTTGAATGGTGCAATCATCATGCCTTCGCTGAACCAGCCAAGATCACCTCCTACCTGCGCTGATCCCTGGTCATCAGAGTTAGCCATGGCAAGGAGATTAAACTCAATGCCTGCATTTATCAGCTGCATAAGGCTGTCAGCTTCTCTTCTTGCCTGTGCCATACTCCTCCCTGCATTGGGTGAGAGAAGGATATGAGCCGCCCTGACTGAATCAGGCCTCTCGGCTATCCCAACAATACGGGCGAGCTTGTATGATCCGTCTTCAAAATAAGGGCCCAAAACAACAGACTTGTCACCACCCTCTGCCAGACCGCGCAGGCTCTCGGGCAATGCTGACAAAGTCCGGTAGATTCCGGCATGGCGTGTGTCGGCTGTGAGATTTATATACTGAACGAGATCTGTTGCAGCAGCAAAGTTTTCCTTTTCTTTTGTTGCCCATGTCTCAGCCTCTTTCATATCTGACTCTGAGGGAGCAATATCGAACACCATGTATTCCATGTCTCTCTGAGCGGTACGTTTGTAAGCATTCTTATGAGCATCATAATAATCCTTTATCTCGTCTGAGCTCACTGTTACGCTGCTGTCGGCGATGGCAGAAAAGTTTTGAGCCATATAACTGAAGGCAACGGTCTGCTTTGCCAGGCCTGCTTCATATTCTGACTGCTGTTTGGTCACATAGAGGCCTTTCGACATAAGGTTAACCAGTTTGGTATTCAGCCTGTCATTGATAATCTGGTCCTCGAAGAATAGCCAGTATTTCTTTGTGGCTTCGTCAGTCTCCGTTGCTTTGAGGAAGTTAACCAGGAAAGATTCATTGAACGCACCTGTCTGAGGGTCAGTAAATAGCTGCCTGACAATAGGGTGAGGGTCATCACCGAAAACAAGCATCTCGACCTCGTCGGGACAAACACTCAGGCCAGCCTTCTGATAGGTTTTGCCCATGACCTTATCAGAAACCATCTGCTGCCACACCTGCTCCCTGAGGTTCTGTGACATCTCCTCATTAATCTCACTTGACCCTGACATCTTATAGATTTCTGTCAGGTCCTGGACTTTGGCTTCAAAATCCTGGTAGGTGATTGACTCGCCGCCTATGGTTGCAAGCTGGTAATATTTTTGCTGCTTCCGGCGTTGAGAATTACTGTTGCCAAAGAAATCGCTGATGACAAAGATAAACAACGATAATCCGATAGCACCTGCCACGAAGATCCCTGCCTTCTCTCTCAAAGTTTGAAGTATTGCCATTTAAATACTGTTTATATAATTGAATGTGCCTCTTGAAAAATACAGGCGACAAATATAACAAAATTCAGTAAAACAAAAGTCCGTGACCGGTTCTCATTTTTTATCATCGTCTTAATTGTGATAATTCTCATGTTCATCGTATATCATGCAGTAAATTAATATATTGTAACTGTAAAACAAAAATGAAATTATGTCACGGAACCTGAGGGGACTTTCTGCCAGAAGAGGCCTGAAAGAGGGTCTGTACGAGGGAGTTGTAAGAGTGGCCGGTGACGGCCATGCTTCAAAGGATGAGGGGCTTACGGCGCTTGCTAATGATTTCATGACAGGCAGGGCCGCTGCTCTTGGGGTATGCTCGTTTTATGATTTTCTGGATGAAGATCATTATGGGAAAAAGGTCTTCGTCTGTGACGGCACTGCCTGTCTCACATCAGGCAGGCAGGCTGATCTGAAGCGGAGTCTTCTGGAAAAATACTCAGAGCATGAGATAGGTACGATGACCTGCTTTGGTCACTGCCATTCGAATAATGCATTCATGGTCAACGGTGAAATCCGTATGGATGGCACGGCTCAACATGCAACCTCACTGAGGATCTCCAGCAATGTGGATAAACCTGCCCTGCTGACCCCTGAGGGAAATATAACTGCTTATTATTCGCTGGCCGGCGACTACATACATGATACCGCATCTGCTCTTAAGGAGCTTGAGCTGTCAGGGCTGAGAGGCAGGGGAGGAGCCGGTTTTCCGTTTCATGTAAAGGTCATGTCCTCGCGTGATGCAGAGGCTGGTCAAAAGTATATCGTTTGCAACGCTGACGAGGGTGACCCCGGGGCCTTTTCAGACAAGTGGCTTCTTGAAGAACGTCCCCATTCCGTCCTCTTCGGGATGCTGATGACAGGCCTTATCACCGGGGCTGACACTGGGGTTGTATATATAAGAGGTGAGTATCCACTTGCCGTCCGTAAGCTCCGTGAGGCTGCCAGTCAGCTTGAAACAGCAGGGATCACCGAGAGCGGATCAGGCAGGGCTTCATTCCCGTTCAGGTTTCATGTGGTTGAAGGATCAGGAGCATACATCTGCGGCGAAGAGACCTCACTGCTGAACTCCCTCGAGGGACTGAGGCCGGAGGTACGCACACGCCCTCCCTTCCCTGCTGTCTGCGGTCTCTTTGGCAAACCTACGGTGCTCAGCAACGTCGAGACATTCGCCAACATTCACTACATTCTTAAGGAGGGTGGTGCAGTCTATGCCTCCCTCGGAACGGAGAAGTCGTCGGGAACCAAACTCGTTTCACTGGATGGTGCCTTTAACAAGCCCGGACTGCTGGAGGTGAGGATGGGAACACCGTTGAGGAGTGTCATTGATGAGATGGGAGGCGGTACACGATTTCCGGTAAAGGCTTTCCAGATAGGAGGACCGCTGGGTGGCCTGGTGCCGGCATCCAGGATTGATGATCTGACTCTCGATTTTGAATCTTTCAGCAGGGAGGGATTCCTGCTCGGACATGCAGGGATAGTCTCCGTACCAGAAACTTTTCCGGTGATCAGGCTGCTTGAACACCTGTTTGAATTCACAAAAAAGAATCCTGTGGTAAATGCTTCCCGTGCCGCCTGGGAGCGGCACGTGGCCATGAAATGCTTGCAGATGCAGCAGGTGAGGTGAAGAAGATAGACAGACAACTGTTTGACGACCTGCTCGAGACGATGCAGTTTGGATCACTGTGTGCCCTGGGAGGGGGGTTGCCTCTGCCTGTACGAAATGCGCTGCAGTATTTCAGCGCGGAACTTGAGAGTTACTTCACCCCAGAAAAGGCATGATGATGGAAAACACAGCCTTTATAGATAATGTGCCTTTCAGGATTGACGGGGGTGAGACTATCCTGGACTTCGTACGCAGGAACACGGGGCGTGAAGTCATCCCGACGCTTTGCCAGTCAGATAACCTGGAGAATTACGGTTCATGCCGGATCTGCTCGGTTGAGGTGGCACTGAAAGAGGATGGCCCGGCCAGGATCATGGCTTCGTGCCATACGCCGGTGTCGTCCGGTTATTATATCTATCCATCAACAGAAAGGATCAGAAGGCTGAGACGCAATATTCTCGAACTCGTTCTTTCAGAATATCCGCCTGACAGACTTCATCCGGAGACTGGTATTCTTCCGACAGAGTTTCAGAGCGTTGTGGCTACGCATGGAGGCTCTTCAGTACGGTATCCTTATTCAGTGAAAAATTATGAGAAGGACAGGAGCCATCCGTATATCTGGTCTGATCTTTCGGAGTGCATCAAATGCTATCGTTGTGTCAGGGCATGCGACGAGCTGCAGGCTGAGCACGTTCTGGGCATTCACGGAAGAGGCCATGAGAGCCGTATAATAAAAGGGTATGATCAGTCTTTCAGAGAATCACAGTGTGTTTCTTGCGGAGCATGTGTCCAGACATGCCCCACCAACGCACTGTCAGACAGGTACTCCACAAAAACCCTGGTGGCAGACAGCATTGTACGAACCACATGCACATATTGCGGCGTGGGCTGTAACCTGGAAGTGAAGGTGATAGATGGCCGCGTCAGGGGGATAGAAGCTCCGCTTGACAGTGCAGCCAACAGGGGTCATACCTGCCTCAAGGGAAGGTTCGCCTTTGAATTCTATAATCATCCTGACAGGCTTCGTACCCCAATGATCAGGAAAAATGGAGTACTGACGGAGGTGTCGTGGGATGAAGCCTATGACTACACGGTCAGAAGATTCAAGGAAATAAAGAAAAAATACGGGCCTGATGCCCTGGCCGGGATCTCCTCGGCACGCTGCACCAATGAAGAGAACTACCTGATGCAGAAGTTTTTCAGGATCGTCATCGGGACCAATAACATTGACGGATGTGCACGTGTCTGTCACGCCCCCACAGCAATGGGTATGCAGTGGGCTTTCGGAATGGGTGCGGCAACAAACTCGATTGAAGAGATTTATAAAACGGGATGCATACTTATAATAGGTGCCAATCCCTCATCTGCGCATCCGGTGACCGGAGCGCGTATCAGATCGGTGGTTGAGTCCGGCACACCCCTGATTGTCATTGACCCGCTGAAGATCGACCTGGCGCGACTGGCGAAATACCATCTCCAGATCAATCCGGGAACAAACGTAGCTGTGCTGAATATGTTTGCATTTTATCTGCTCAGTGAAGGCCTGACAAATGAAGATTTCATCGAAAAACGAACAGAGGGATGGGAAGAGTTCCGGAGCCATCTTCTCGCATTGGATATAGACAAGCTTGAAGGGATATGTGGCGTCAGTCGTGAACTGGTGAGGTCCGCCGCAATAGAATATGGCACTGCTCATGCTGCCATGGAGTTTCATGGGCTTGGTGTCACAGAGCACTGGCAGGGTACCAAGGCAATAACACTCATAGCGAACATTGCCATGATGACAGGCAATATCGGGAAAGAGGGTTCGGGAGTTAATCCGCTGCGAGGACAGAACAACGTGCAGGGGGCTGCTGATATGGGTGTCCAGCCTCACCAGGGGGCAGGGTACCTGGATGTCACCAAACCCGAAAACATCGCTCTTTACAATGCGTTTTACGGAGCTGAGCATCCCTCTGTGCCCGGTTACCGCATTCCGGAGATGTTCGCCGCTGCCGGCCGGGGCGACCTGAAGGCGCTCTGGATAATGGGAGAAGATCTCCTGCAGACTGATCCCAACACTTGCCATGTCAGGAGCTCGTTGCAGAACCTTGAATTCCTTGCAGTGCAGGAGATTTTTATGACCGATACGGCAAGGATTGCCGATGTGATCTTCCCGGCATCTTCTTTCCTTGAGAAGGAAGGCACCTTCACCAACGGTGAGAGAAGGATCCAGCGTGTTCAGAGAGTGGTGGAGCCACTTGAAGGAACAAAGCCCGACGGACAGATAGTGGTTGACATGATGAATTGTATGGGCTACCGGCAGGAGGGATACTCTGCCGATGTAATGCTGAAGGAGATATCAGGCATAGTAGCGTTCTTCAGGGGCGTAAAATGGGATGATCTCGGCAAGAACGGCAAACAATGGCCTGTGAGTGAAGACGGCACTGAAACAAAGATCCTCCATAAAGAAACATTCAAAAGGGGCAAGGGTAAGTTTTATACATGGGATTTTGACATTTCACCTGAGCTTAAAAATAATGCCGGTCAGTTTCCGTATATCCTGACCACGGGAAGGCTACTGGAGCATTATAACAGCGGTACCATGACCCGCCGCACACCCAATAACCAGCTTGTCACCGAAGACGTGCTGTTTGTTCACCCAAAAGATGCAGCTGTCAAGGGACTGGTAACCGGCGATTTTGCAAGGATCTTCTCCGCACGCGGAATAACAACGATGAAGGTGCAGATAACCGATGTTGTCAAACCCGGGGTGATCTATACCACTTTCCATTTCCCTGAGGCGGCAATAAACTTCCTCACCAGCGGTGTGGGTGATGAGTTCACACTTACTCCGGAATATAAGATAGTGTCAGTTGATTTTGAGAAATCAATGTACGGTATCTTCAGACGTGCTGAATGTATGTCAGATTTTAAAAAATCATAAATATTGTAGTTGACCCCTATATTTTGAGGGTTCATATCCAAAAAAGATATAAAAAGTCAAAAAAACGTATAAAAACATAGGGGTGTATTTCAAAATGATCTATTTTAGCAAAAAAATCAGATCATGGCAGAATTACGTTTCAGTGCATTGAAGGAAGTATTCTCAAGAGAATCTATCGAGGTCGATCTTCCGAAAGGACCAGTCTCTTCATATTTTTCCGAAAATGTTTTCGACTTGCTGAAGATGGAGCGGTATCTTTCCCGCGAAGCTTACAGGGCAGTAGTTACAGCTATTGATGAGGGAACTCCCATCACAAGGCCGATAGCTGACCAGGTAGCCACTGGAATGCAGGCATGGGCTATGGAACGCGGTGTCACACATTTTACACATTGGTTTCATCCTCTGACAGATGCTACTGCAGAGAAGCATGATTCATTTGTTGGCAGGGGTGACAGGGGAACGTATATTGAAGTTTTTTCAGGTTCGGTGCTTGTCCAGCAGGAACCCGATGCATCCAGCTTTCCAAGCGGAGGTATACGCAACACTTTTGAAGCGCGCGGTTACACTGCTTGGGATGTTTCATCACCAGCATTCATTGTTGACCATACCCTTTGTATCCCCACAGTCTTTATTTCATGGACAGGAGAAGCACTTGATTACAAGACACCGCTCCTCCGGTCTCTGTCCGCTCTTGACCGCGCCGCCGTTGAAGTATGCCATTTCTTTGACAAGGATGTGAAGAAGGTTATCGGAACACTGGGATGGGAACAGGAGTATTTTCTCATTGACGAGGCCCTGTATTATGCCCGTCCTGACCTGGTGCTGGCCGACCGTACGCTGATGGGTCATCAGTCGGCCAAAGACCAGCAGCTATCCGACCATTATTTTGGGTCTATCCCTGACAGGGTCAAATCATTCATGAGAGAATTCGAGTTTGAAGCATATAAGCTTGGGATTCCGGTCAAGACACGCCATAACGAGGTGGCACCCAATCAGTTTGAATGTGCTCCTGTCTATGAGGAAACAAACCTTGCCGTTGATCATAACCAGCTTATCATGGATGTGATGCGCAGGGTTGCCAGAAAGCATAAGTTCAGGGTGCTCTTCCATGAAAAGCCTTTTGCTGAAATTAACGGCTCAGGAAAGCATAACAACTGGTCCATGGCTACCGACACCGGTATTAACCTGCTGTCACCCGGAAAGAATCCAAAAAGCAATATGCAGTTTCTGACGTTCCTTGTTAATGTGGTAAAGGCTGTCAATGACAATCAGGAGTTATTGCGCGCCAGCGTCACCAATGAGAATAACTCATGGAGGCTCGGTGGTCACGAAGCTCCTCCGTCAATCATCTCGGTCTTCCTTGGAAGCTATATTTCAAATATCCTTGAAGATATTGCCAGCAAGGTGAAAGACAAGAAGATGACTCCGCAGGAGAAGACTGAGATCAAGCTTGGTCTGGGTAAAATACCCGGTATCTTTCTCGACAACACCGACCGTAACCGCACATCACCTTTCGCCTTTACCGGTAACAGGTTCGAATTCAGGGCTGTCGGTTCATCAGCCAACTGCAGCTCAGCCATGATCGTGCTTAACGCCGCCGTAGCCCGTCAGCTGACTGTCTTTGCCCGTGAGGTGAACGCCCTTATCGGGAAGGGGAGGAAAAAGGATGAAGCAATCTTCCAGGTGCTCAAGAAATCCATAATTGATTCCGAGCGCATCAGGTTTGAAGGTGACGGATACAGTGAGGAATGGCACCGTGAAGCAGCCCGGAGGGGCCTCTCCTCTGATGAGAGTGTTCCGCGAACCATAAAGACATACCTGACTGAAACAGCGCGCGAGACGCTGATAGGCACGGGCACTCTCAGCGAACGCGAACTTGAGAGCCGGGTTGAGGTGGAGCTTGAAAAGTTCACGAAGAAGGTGCAGATTGAGGGGCGTGTACTGGGTGACCTTGCTATAAACCATATCGTACCAACTGCAGTAGCCTATATGACTACATTGGTTGAGAATGTGAAGGGACTCAGGGATATCTTTGATGAAAATGAATATATGAGGCTGGCAGGGGCCCGGAAAGATCTTATAGTGACCATCTCAGATCATATATCGATGATCAAGAAGCTGGTTAATGATATGATCGGTGAAAGGAGAAAGGCCAATATGATTGACGATGAGTACAAAAAAGCTCTTGCTTATGAAAGCAAAGTGAAGCCATACCTTGATGAAATCAGGACCCATATTGACCGGCTTGAGCTGGTGGTGGACAATGAGATATGGCCATTGCCCAAATACCGCGAGCTTCTTTTTACGAGGTAGCATACGCAAACATCGGTTACATTCGTTATTTTTGCAGTATAACGAATGCTGCCTGTATGAAAAAGAGCTTTATCCTGTTTTTGATTCTTTTGCTGCTGCTTCCGGCTGCACTTAGCGCGCAGAAACAGAAATCGGAACGTGCCCGCACTGCATTTGAATCAGGCAACTATTATGAAGCCATTGACCTGTTCAAGGATGTATATTCAAAGACCCGTGAAAAGCAGCTCAAGTCTGAAATGGTTTTTATGGTATCTGAATGTTATCGTCTTATCAATGATCCGAAGAATGCCGAGTTATGGTATAAAAAAGCTGTAAAATCGGCTTTCCCGAAACCTGAAGCCCAGTACTGGCTGGCTGAGAGCATTAAAAAGCTGGGGCGGTACCCGGAAGCTATCGAGGAGTTCAGGAGATACAGACAGCTTGTTCCCGGAGACCCCCGTACAGAGCAGGAGATTCGCTCCTGCGAGCTGGCTATGGAATGGCTGGCTTCACCGGAAGCATATAATGTCGATGAGCTGAAGGATGTCAACTCAAAAGACTCAGATTTCAGCCCTGCCTTTGCCCGCGATGATTACGGCCTGGTGTGGTTCACCTCGTCACGTGAAGATGCCCAGGGAAAAAATGAGCACGGGGCTACCGGACAGAATTTCACGGATATTTTCGAGACGAGGCTCGACAAGAAAGGCAAATGGAGTACCCCCGTTCCCATTGACTACCTGAACAGTGAGTTCGAGGACGGCACACCTTCGTTCTCGGCAGACTATACTGAAGTATATTTCACCCGTTGCGAAGCAGGAAAACGCGAGGAAAAAGGTTGCGTTATAATGTATTCAAGACGTGAGGGCACGCAATGGTCCGCCCCTGAAAAACTGGAGTTGCTTGCCGATTCACTTGTTGCGGCACATCCCTCCATCTCATACGACGGTATGACCCTCTATTTCGTTTCTGACATCCCGGGCGGAGCCGGCGGAAAGGACATTTACCGTTCAAACCGCAGTTCACACGGTGGAGGATGGTCGCGTCCCGAGAACCTTGGAACGGACATCAATACAAAGGGTAATGAAGTCTTCCCGTTCATTCGTGATGACGGAACGCTTTATTTTGCCTCTGACGGCCATATAGGTATGGGCGGCCTTGACATCTTCAGGGCTGTCTCCCAGACCGGTGACAGGTGGCTGGTGGAGAACATGAAGCCACCCATCAACAGCTTTGCTGACGACTTCGGCATAACCTTTGAAGCCGGTGCCGAAAAAGGTATCTTCAGCTCAACCCGCAAGGGCAAAGGTGATGACGATCTCTTCATGTTTGAGATGCCTCCACTGCTTTTCAGCATCACGGGACTTGTCAAGGACGAAAAGACCGGACAGCCGGTCCCGGGTGCCACGGTGCAGCTCATTGCCAGTGACGGCGCGAATATGCAGGCAGAGACAGGCAATGTCGGAGACTTCAAGTTCAGCCTGAGACCGGAGGTAGACTATATCTTCCTGGCTTCAAAGAAAGGGTATCTCAACGGCAAGGAGAAGGAGACCACCAGGGGGCAGGACAAGAGCCGTGAATTCATGTCAACAATTGTGATTACACCGATCGACAGACCTATTGAGCTTCCGAATATTTTCTACGATTTCGGCAAATGGGACCTCCGTCCTAAATCTATGGTCTCTCTTGATAAGCTGATCGAGACCCTCAATGATAACCCCAACGTGACTATCGAACTTATGTCTCACACTGACTCGCGTGACACTGAAGAGTATAACATGGATCTCTCTCAGAAAAGAGCCCAGGCTGTTGTTGACTATCTCATTGCTAAAGGTATCGCCAGGGACAGGCTGACGGCAAAAGGTTATGGCGAAAGCAGTCCTAAAATGGTTGATGCCTCTATTGTTCAGGATTCTCCCTTCCTGCGCTCAGGCGTGGCTCTCACGGAACAGTATATCAACACCCTGGCAAGTGATGAACAGAAGGAGATCGCCCATCAGATCAACCGCCGGACTGAGTTCAGGGTACTGAAGACTGATTACGTACCTGCAAAATAGAGAAGGTGGCAGAACAAACATCAACACTATGACTGACCGGTCGCGATACTCGGAAAGAGGTGTTTCGGCAGGGAAGGAGGATGTACACCGCGCTGTCGGACGTATTGACAAAGGTCTCTTCCCCGGCGCTTTCTGCAAGATTATCCCGGACATCCTGGGCGGCGACCCTGAGTATTGCAACATCATGCACGCTGACGGCGCCGGCACCAAGTCATCACTGGCATACGTCTACTGGCGGGAGACAGGAGATATTTCAGTCTGGAAAGGCATAGCCCGCGATGCTGTTGTTATGAACCTTGACGACCTGTTATGTGCCGGCGCCACGGACAACATTCTTATTTCATCTACAATAGGCCGGAATAAGAATTTGATTCCCGGTGAAGTAATAAAAGCCATTATCGAAGGCTCTGAAGAATTCCTGGGTGAGCTGCGTGACATGGGTGTTGGCATCTGGTCGACAGGAGGGGAAACCGCCGATGTGGGGGATCTTGTCAGGACAATTATAGTCGATTCAACTGTCACGGCGCGCATGCGCAGGGCCGAGGTAATCGACAACAGCCATATCAGTCCGGGTGATGTGATCGTTGGCCTGGCCTCATTCGGGCAGACGACTTACGAGCATGAATATAACGGTGGCATGGGCAGCAACGGGCTCACCTCCGCACGGCATGACGTCTTTGAGAAATACCTCGCCGCCCTCTACCCTGAAAGCTACGATCATTCAGTACCTGATAAACTGGTTTATTCCGGGGCGATGACACTCACAGCGCCTACAGCGGTTCCGGGCGTGAATGCCGGCAGGCTGGTGCTCTCACCAACACGCACCTACGCCCCGGTCGTCAGAAAAGTTTTTGAGGCAATGCGTCCCGCGATACACGGCATGGTGCACTGTACCGGTGGCGGGCAGACCAAGATATTGCATTTTATTGACAGAGTGCATGTTATTAAAGACAACCTCTTTCCCGTGCCGCCGCTGTTTGACCTCATTCAGAAGAGCTTGTCCACACCATGGGCGGAGATGTACCGTGTCTTCAACATGGGTCACCGCATGGAGCTGTATGTCTCTCCGGGTGATGCACAGGCTATAATTGACATCGCCGCCGCCTTCAGTCTTGAAGCCCGGGTTGTGGGGCACTGCGAGCCTGCGCCCTCACGAAAACTTTCTATAAAGAGTACATTTGGGGAATTCAGCTATTAGGCAGCAGGCAATAGGCAGTGGTGGGGCTCTAATAAATTTATAATAAGTAGTTTGTAAAAGGCACAATTCACTATTGCCTATTTACTATTGCCTATTGCCTCTCTTTCACTACCTTTGCACCCTGAAAATTAATATGTCATGGCAAACTATCTTATACTTGAGAAGCTTGAGGGGGTGAAAAACCGTTTCATAGAGGTGGGTGAGCAGCTCAACAGTCCGGATGTTATGTCGGATATGAAGCGCTTCATAAAGCTAAACAAGGAATATAAAGAACTGAAGCCAGTTGTAGCGGCTTATGAAAAATACAAGAGCGCCCTTGATAACCTCGAGAGCTCAAAGGAGCTCCTGGCCGGTGAGAAGGATGCTGAGATGCGCGAGATGGCAAAGGCGGAGATAGACAATCTTCTCAATACAATACCGGACATGGAAGAGGATATCAGGTTTCTCCTGCTTCCTGTCGATCCCGAAGATGACAAGAATGCCGTGATGGAGATTCGTGCCGGGACAGGCGGCGATGAGGCCAGTATCTTTGCCGGCGACCTCTTCCGCATGTATTCAAAATATGTTGAAGCACGCGGATGGAAGATTGACATGAACTACTTCACTGAAGGCACTGCCGGAGGATACAAGGAGATAGTCTTTAATATCATAGGCGAGGGTGTATACGGTATAATGAAGTACGAATCAGGCGTCCACCGGGTACAGCGTGTGCCCCAGACAGAGACACAGGGACGCCTGCATACATCAGCTGCCACGGTTGCCGTTCTGCCTGAAGCAAGCGAATTTGATGTCGAAATCAAGAGCGAGGATATACGAAAGGATACCTATTGTTCATCAGGTCCGGGCGGACAGAGTGTCAACACCACATACTCGGCAATAAGGCTTACCCATGTTCCGACGGGTATCGTTGTCACATGCCAGGATGAAAAGTCTCAGATCAAGAACCTCGAGAAGGCTATGAAGGAGCTGCGCACTCGTCTTTATAACCTGGAGTACCAGAAATATCTTGACGAAATTTCGCGAAAGCGCAAGACCATGGTTTCAACGGGCGACCGTTCTGCCAAGATACGCACATACAACTATCCACAGAGCAGGGTCACAGACCACCGCATCAACACGACTCTTTACAACCTGCCTGTGGTGATGGACGGAAACATACAGGAGCTCCTCGACAAGCTTCAGATGGCAGAGAACGCCGAGCGACTGAAGGAAAGCTCATACTGATCCATAGCCAATGAATTCGAAAGAACTCTTTCAGAACATCACTTAAGAAAAAGTCTTTCCTCTGCGTGGGACTTGATCCTGAGATTTCAAAGCTGCCGGCATCAGTTGCCGGCGCTGACGACCCGATCTTCGAGTTCAACAGGAGGATTATTGATGCAACGCACAGGTACACTGCGGCGTACAAGCCCAACTTTGCCTTTTATGAGTCTTACGGTCAGAAAGGGATGGCTGCGCTGGACAAGACGGTGAGGTACATTAATAAGCTTGATACAAACATCTTCATTATTGCCGATGCTAAGCGCGGTGACATAGGCAACACATCGAAGATGTATGCCAGGGCTGTCTTTGCCGAAATGCCTTTTGATGCAGTTACTGTTGCGCCGTACATGGGAGAAGATTCGGTGACGCCGTTCCTCTCGTATCCGGGTAAATGGGCGATAATACTTGCGCTGACCTCAAACAAGGGAGCTGATGATTTTCAATATCATACCGAAAAGGGGCAGCGATTGTTTGAAAGAGTATTAAGTGTTTCACAAAGATGGGGGACCACGGACAATATCATGTATGTCGTTGGCGCGACGCGTGCAGAGATGCTGGCAGATATCCGGAAGATCGTTCCGGATCATTTTCTTCTCGTACCGGGTGTGGGTGCCCAGGGTGGCAGCCTTGCCGAGGTGGCAAAATACGGTATGAACAAGCAGTGCGGACTTCTGGTCAACTCATCCCGCGGGATCATCTATGCTGACAGCTCAGAGCATTTTGCCGAAACTGCCGGCGAAAAAGCCCGTGAGATGCAGGAAGAGATGGCCACCTACCTGTCTGAACGGTTCTAGTTTTCTATGTCTTCCGAAGCCTTGATACAAAAAGGTAAGCAAAGGATTTGGGGCATGTGTGAATATGTAATCTTTTCCTGAAATTATGTAACGCTCAGAGCTTTACGAGCAATCCTCTGAAGGCTGGCTGGTATTTCAGTATTTGGTTTTGACTGAATCAACTGTGACAGTCAGGACTGATTTCAGAACCTCCATTCCGGCCGTTACTGATTCCGGACATTTTTCAAATTGCTTCAGGAAAGTCTGTCCTGCTTCACCGTACGATTTTGTGCGTTCTATCAACGAATCAAGCTGAGGCTTGGCTTCTTTAGCTTTCACCTGGAATATGGCCGGATCTTTATCAGCAGCTGTTTTCAGTGTGTCTGTCAGTGCTGCCAACTCTTTCAGGGTGTTGGAATAATCGGTTACAGCAATGCTATTAAACTTTTCAACACAGTCGCCGATGTTCTTTATTCCAGCCTGAAGAGCCGAAATCCCAGCAGAGCTTATGCTGATGCTTTTTGCTTTCCCGCATCCGCAATCTTCAGGAGAATACGGGAGGCCCACCTGACGGGGCTCGCTTGTTGGCGGCGTGGGTGGGATTGGGGGTTCTTCATCTCCCGGTTCCGGCGTTGTAGGTTCTTCCGTTGGCTTTTCCTTTGCAGGAGGAGTGTCAGTCTTAGGTTTCGGCTCTGTCGGCGGGGACGGTTTAGTTGGCTCCGGTGTCTGGTCTGCTTTGGGTTCTTCCTGTTCCTGAGGCTGCGTTTTATCTCTTTTACAGATCTGCTGACGCCGTACGACATCTTCTAAAGCCTTTAATGCCTTATCGTAACTCTCCAAAGCGCTCTTTAAGATATCCTCCTGAAGTTTAATTTCACCGATGTTCTCATAGAACCTGTCTGCGGCTTCTCCAACCTCAGCAAGCCCGATCAGGGTGCTGACAGTTTCTCCCCAGATTTTACCTGCTGCTACCTTGACGCCGTTTACAAAAAACTCCTCGTGGCTGCCGCTGGCAAGCATGTCAGACAAACCTGATCCGACATCAGCGATTTCAGCAGCCGTTTTCACGGCGCCAGTCGTTTTTCCACCAGATATGATAGTAAGGCCCACCTTGGCAAGCAGGTCAATGGTAGAACCAACAAGATCGTCCCGTGCCTTTTCAAACTCTTTCGAGCCGGCAATACTTTGTAACTCTTTAGTAGCGATTTGCAGGTTTTCAGTCGCTGCCTGTCTCTGTTTCTCAAGCCTTGCAATTGTCTCATCATCACAGTTGACAACTTCAACCTCAACTACTGGTCCTGTGGTTGCACCGCAGGGTGTTTTTGCCTGAAAACTGGTTTTCCCCTGACGGATGCCCTGAACAACTACCTCTTCCCCGATACCGGTTGCTGATATGACGCCGGGATCAGCCGGGACATATTTTAAAAGATCAGCTCCATCACCCGGCTGTATCGCAACTGGTATTTTTTTAATGCCTGGCAGACGTTTTCCGGTGACATCATAAAAGGCAATCTGCGGTATGGCCTCCCCGCCGTTGTATGAATCGACTTTCACACAGGCACCGTTCTTAGTCTTTTGTACTGTTGCTCCTTCCGGACTGGTGTATTCCACAAAAATGGTCGCGCGTCCGGGTGAAGTTCCTTTCAGTGTGGCAGAGGCACCGTCAGACTGAACTGTCAGTGCATCAGAAGGCTCAGCCCAGAAGCGATAGCTTCCTCCCCAGGGTTCTCCGGATGCTGTCAGCTGGCCTGACTCTCCAATGCCCAGCTCCGAGCAGCCTTCAAGAATGACTTCCGGTTTTTCCAGGTCAGGAACCTCCATTTTCACCGATATTGTAATTGTGATGTTATCTTCATCGTAACTTCCGGAACGTGTGTTAGTCCGCGATATCTGCTGCCATGCCTGGATGTCCTTGTCGGTAAGCACAAATTCTGTCACCTGCGGCCAGACCTCATAAAATGCCTCATCAGCGACAGCCCACTCACTTATGTTGTCGCCGATAGCTGTATAAGCATGCAGAATAGCTCCTGTTTCAGTACGTTCAAGCTCTGCCAGTTCGTCGAGCTGGTAATAACGGGCATTCTGCAGGAAGTTTTCATTGGTAGGGACGCCATGTTCCTTCCGGTACCCGGCATCATCAATAACAACAGTGCGAGTACCCTGATCCGTTGTTTCGGTTAAAGTTTCCACACCGTCAGTACCAAGGAAGCGGGTATAGCTGCCATGGGAGCCGGAACCAGACTCATCCACTTCACTGGGATAGAAAGTGAGCTTCTGACCAGGCTCCAGTCTCAGAATTGCCCCGGGGTCGAGGTCAAGGGGCAGTTTTCTGGCTTCCGGCGTGTATCCTTTTCCTCTGAGTGGTTCGTTCCAGTTGGACAGCGAAAATTTAACAACTCCTGAATAACTCCACGATTCGTTGGCGTTTTTGCCGCTCTCTTTATAATTGACGATAAATGCCGGTTTCCCCGGTTTGGGAACCTGGGCAAATGAAGCCCGGCAAAGCAGGAGCAGCGCGAATAGAAACAGTGTTCTTTTCATTTTATGAAGTATGTAAAAGCGGGTCAGATTATTTCCCAATCAACGGAACCAGCCTCCGTATATCATCCATGCCATATGATTCCTCAAAACGTTTAACATTATAGCTGGTGCTGTTATTCTGAAGATATTCCTCCTTTATTTTCCTTAGATATTCCTTATTCTGAATGGAATTGAAATTAATCAACTGGATTGCTGATCTTGGCAGATCCATGTTCCAGTATTCAGGATTTACCTTCATTATGTAAGGAAATATGCTGTCCTGACCTTCCGCTCCATGAGATGCGCTTACCCTTGAGACTCCTCCGCCAAAATATGCACGCTTATCACGATCCGATTCAGGTATCTCCGCATACTCCTTTTCTACATACTCCTTCAGGTACGTGGCAGCGACTTCGTCCTTTTCGCTGTTCATGCTTTCCCTTACGGCTGCGAAGGCTTCGTTGACTGTCACAGGGATCCAGTAGGGAGGTCTTGACGGGTCGTAAATAATGAACCACTCTCCGTCGTAAACATCAATCCCCGGTTCAACGGTCTTCTTTCTGAGCGGCGCTGTGAAATAGCCGTGCTTGGCATCATGGCCGTAGGAAGCCCCCCAGCCTGGTATTGCCTGATTGATATAAAGCGACCATTCAGGAGGTTCAATCAGTCCCCTGGCAGGAGTGCCGTCCTTAAGCCTGTACCATGAAGCAAATTCAAAACTTATCCGTGAAGGTATACCGTACCCTCCGGCATATTTGCAGTTGACATTATAGATCCTCGCCCTGCCGTCGTAACCTTTTAAGTCGGTGAGGACAGGGTTTTGCCTGACCACATTGACCAGATCGGTTATTCTCTGGAGGTTGGCGGTTATCTCAGCCTTTGTGTAGCCGCAGTCATAGCCTGTATAATCAGTCCTGCTGAGGATTTCGAATGTACCGTGTTTTTCGGTAAGTAAAGGAAGTTCCTGGGCAATAAGTCCGGAAGCTAATACAATTATGAGGGCAGCACATGTAACAATTCTCTTTTTCATATCCGGAAATATTTCAGTAGTTGGTTTTAACCGAATCAACGGTGACAGTCATGGCTGATTTCAGAACATCCATCCCGGCAGAAACTGATTCCGGGCATTTTTCAAACTCCTTCAGGAAAACCTGCCCTGCTTCTCCGTACGATTTTGTGCGTTCTATCAACGAATCAAGCTGTGGTTTGGCTTCTTTCGCCTTCAACATGAAAACGGCAGGATCTTCATCAGCAGCTGATTTAAGCGTATCTGTCAAAGCTGACAACTCTTTCAGGGTACTTGAATAATCGGTCACTGAGATGCTATTGAACTTTTCAACACAGTCGCCGATGTTCTTTAAGCCAGCCTGGAGAGCTGAAATTCCTGCAGAGCTTATGCTGATGCTTTTTGCATTCCCGCACCCGCATTCATCAGGTGAATATGGCAAGCCCACCTGAAGGGGTTCGCTTGCTGGAGGCGTGGGCGGAATCGGGGGTTCTTCATCTCCCGGTTCCGGAGTTACGGGTTCTTCCGTTGGTTGTTCCTTTGCAGGAGGGGTGTCGGTTTTAGGTTTCGGTTCTGTCGGCGGGATCGGATCAGTTGGCTCCGGTGTCTGATCTGCCTTTGGTGGTTCCTGTTGCTGAGGCTGCGTTTTTTCTCCTTTGCATATCTGCTGACGTCGTACGACATCTTCCAGAGCCTTTAATGCCTTTTCGTAACTCTCCAAAGCGTTCTTTAAGTTATTCTCATGAATTTTAATCTCACCGATGTTCTCATAAAACCTGTCTGCGGCTACAGCAACCTCAGTAAGCCCGATCAGGGTACTGACAGTCTCTCCCCAGATTTTACCTGCTGCTGCCTTGACACCGTTTACAAAAAACTCCTCGTGGCTGCCGCTGGCAAGCATGTCAGACAACCCTGATCCGACATCAGCGATTTCAGCAGCCGTTTTCACGGCGCCAGTCGTTTTTCCACCAGAAATGATAGTAAGGCCTACCTTGGCAAGCAGGTCAATGGTAGAACCAACAAGATCGTCCCGTGCCTTTTCAAATTCTTTCGATCCGGCAATACTTTGCAGCTCTTTAGCAGCGATTTGCATGTTTTCAGTCGCTGCCTGTCTCTGTTTCTCAAGCCTTGCAATTGTCTCATCATCACAGTTTACTACCTCCACTTCCACGGTAGGGCCCGTAGTGTTTCCGCAATTGTCCTGGGTTTCAAGGATGGCCTTCCCTTTTGTCAGTCCCTGAATATCAAGGTTATCTGCAGAAGCAGCCACGGTAAATACTGATGGATTGCCTGAGACGAAATCGACCAGTTCCTGTGCTTCATCCGGTTCGGATGAGTAGGGTATTGTCAGCTTGCCTGACGTTTTCTTGCCATCAATATCATAGAGCGCTATCTTCGGGATGGCCTCCCCGCCGTTATAATCATTGATCCGCACCATTGAGGCAGGTTTTGAGGCCTCAGCCCTGGCACCGTCAGGAGCGGTATATTCAACATACAGGGTACCGCGGCCCGGCCTGGAACCGGTCAGGGTTGCCGAAGAACCAGAAGCATCCACAGACATTAGGTCAGAAGGATCGACACGGAATTCATAAGTGCCACCGCCAGGATCTCCTGATGCTGTAACGGTTCCGATTTCACCTTCACCAAATTCTGAGCAGCCTTCAAGCGTGACCTCAGCAGTTGCTGATAAGGTCATTTTAACTGATAGCTTGACTGTAAGATATTCATCTTCACCGCTTCCGGAAACAACATTTGTTCTTGAGATCTGCTGCCATGACTTAATATCCTGATCTGTGAGCACGAAGGTTTCAACTTTGGGAAAGACCTGTTCCATGGTCTCCTGGGAAACTGCCCAGTCGCTTAGGTTGTTGCCTACAGACGTGTAGGCCCGCAGGATAGCCCCAGTCTCAGTGCGTTCAAGCTCTGCCAGTCCGTTAATTTGATATGAACGGGCATTCAGGTTGTAGGCCGACCCATCCGTGGTCATACCAAATCTCCTCCTGACGTCGGCCTCTGTAGTGATGATGGTCTTAGTCCCCTCGCTGGTATTCTCTACCACCGTTTCGGTTCCGTCAGGAGTAAGGACACGGGTATAACTCGCAGCATTCGCAGCGTCTCCAGATCCTGATTCATCAACCTCGCTCGGATAAAAACCGATGATCGACCCCGGATCGAGTTTTAGAAAACGGGCCGGATCAAAATCGATAAGTTTCGTAAAGTCAGGGATTCCAGATTCATTTACATAGAACCAGCCGCTCGAGGCAGAAAGGGAGAATTTGACTGTGGCGTTATAATGCCATGATACATCCGTAAACTTCCCGCTTTCCTCATAGGTAACAATAAAGGCAGGTTTGCCTGGTTTGGGAACCTGGGCAACTGATATCATAGTCAACAGAAGAAGAGTTATAACAAGCAGGGTTTTTCTCATTTTTTTGTTTTTAAAGTCGAGGCATTCTATTTGGCAATAACCGGCAGGAGTGAATTGATATCCAGCTCATTTAGCAACCTGTAAACATAGTAGTATCCGTCGCCGTTTTTCAGGTATCTTTCCATTGTGCTACTTACTGCTTCCGGTTTTGGCATTTCCAGAACTATCAACTGGATGGATGCTTTTGGCAAGTCCAGGTTCCAGTACGCTGGATTGGGGCGTACAACCGGCGTTTCATTCATTTTGGACCCGATACGCGAGAAAGACTCAGGATCTCCGAAATAGGCATAGTTATCTTTTTCGGTTTCTGAAAAACCTGCAAATTCCTGGTTCAGCATAGGAACAATCACATCCACTGCGGCTTTGTCGGGCATACACTTCCAGTAATTGAGTAACAACCGGAAGGCTTCGCGAACAGTTACCTGTTCCCAGTAAGGAGGCCGTTCAGGATTGTAAATTACCACATTGTCACCATACCGGTCAATTCCCGGGTTTATCACTTCCCTCACTCCGGGAACGTAAAACAACTCGTTTAGAGGGACGGTTGCCTCGCTCTGTGCTTTTTCGCTGAAAGCAGGGTTAGTGGGATTGTAGGTATTGCTGAAATCGGTCTCGTTGAAACCGTTGTCACGGAATTTATCAAGCTGGTTCACTTCAATGATCCATTGGGGAGGTTCATTCACCCATTGGATTTCCTGCCCCTTGTAAAGCGACCAGGATTTGAACCAGAATTTGATATTCGCCGGCACAGGATATCCGAATTTAGAACTGCACCGACCGCCATAAAGCCTGCAATCGCCGTCGAAACCTTTATTTTCAGCCAGCACCGGTGCTTTGCGGAACTGCTGCACCAGATCTTCCAGTTTGCCAAGCATGGCATCCGATTCGGCTTTGGTACAGGCACATGTTTTACCGTACAGGTCAGGTCCCTGTCCATTGAGCGCTTCTTTCTGCCATTTAAAGGTGCCGGGCTTGTCGGTCAGAAGGGTTTTTTCCTGAGCAGTTAAAACGATGGTCATCAAAAACAGGATGAATGAAACAGGCGTCTTAATCATTTGCTGGTTTATTTTAGGGTGATCAGTATTATTTTCCGATCAGAGATGAAAGATTACGGATATAAGTCATGCCGAAAGAAAGTTCAAACCTTGGAAGATCGCATCCGCTTCCCCTTTCAGTCTGCTTCCGGCAGTCATCGAGGATACCTTTGAGATAGGCTTTGTTCTGCATTGACCTGAACCACATGAACTGGATAGCCGATTTCGGAAGGTTTCTGTTCAGGTACTCCGGATTTACTTTCATGATTTTCGGAAAAATACTGTCCTGTCCCCCGTACCCCGGAGACGAAGAAACACGAGACAGACCACCACCCAGATATGCCGGGTTTTGCCTGATAACCGCAACAACCTCTTTTATTCTTTCAAGATTCGAAGTCATGTCAGCTTTTGTAAATCCGCATTCGGCTGATGCATAGTCAGTCCGGCTGAGGATTTCAAATGTTCCTGGTCTTTCTTCCAGTGCACCTCCGAACTGTGAAAACAGGTTGCCGCTGGAAAGTGCCATAATGACCGTAAGAGAAGTAAATATCTTTTTCATTGGCGAAATGGTTTATGCAGTTATTGCCTCGTGAGTGTAAAATCAATTTTTACCGTCGCCTTTTCATTTCCCCGTGAGACATCTTTTTCTTCATTCTGGCTCAGGACCTTGTCCTCAGCCGTACCCTTGTACGGACCGAATACGGCAGTAATTGGCACATCTATGCTCTTGGTCTTAGTGTCAGGAGGTTCATTCTCATTACTGCTTGTGCACGGACCGTCAAATTTCTTCTCGGTGGTGATCTTCATCGGTCCTTTTTCGGAAGTGGCTTTAACCGTTAAGAGGTAGGTGCCGTCATCAAGAAAAGTTATCCTGATCCTGGCGTCTGATACCTGTGCCCCGTCAGAGATGCTTTCATTTGACAGACCCTGTACCCTGGCCTCCGATTCTGTTGTTTCAGTAGTTTTTGCAAAGCCTTTCGTGCCATCCTCGCAGATATAACAGGAATTACTTATCACTGTTTTGTAATTCTCTTTCATGTCATAAGTAACAGTTCCGGAAGTTCTTGCCAGGTCTTCTTTCACCAATTCCCACCTGAGGGTCGAATTGCTTTTGATCTCAACGTCAGTAACTATCAATCCGGCATCGCATGTTACCGAGGTGGATGGTGATTCTTCCCTCTCGCTCTTTACTTCGATGTTTACGGTCCCGGTGTAGGGGCAGATCTCATGCTTCTTCAGCTGATCCATTAGCCTTTTCACAGGTTTAGATGATTGAATTCCCGTCCACTTCACCGGGAGAGAATGGCTCGGTAAAATCGGCAAGAATATCTCCCTCACTGTTTGCACAGAGAACTGATACCAGCGCCATATCCTCCGAATTGACATACATGCTGTATTTAACGGCAAAGTCAGGATTTGTCAGCGAATTGGCGATTTTATTGACAACCGGGCGTATATCCCGGCTGCCGAATTCGGGGGTTGCCTGCAGACGTAATTCACCCATACAAATCTCAATCGATTTCGGATCAGTCACTCCCACACAGGGATAATTCCTTTCCATCTCATTCACCACGTCGGACATGAATATGGCATTAAGGCCTCTTGACAGGTAAAGAAGATTACTATCCGCCGATCCGGCCTTGGGCAGCAGCAGCATCCTCAGATCCTGGCAAAAAACCTGCGGAACAGGTAGTAGTATTTGTATTATTATTAAAACCAGGGTTGAACGTTTCATTTGATAATTACTTTACAGGTCGGGTACATGTTTTCTATCAGGGAAATTTCAGATTCCGGCACTTCGGTATTTATTAATCCCAGCTCTTCAAGATTTCTGAGCGTATTCAGTACCGGGAATGTTGTTTTTATTGGATTGTTGTCGGCATACAGCTTTTTCAGATTATTCAGGCCTTCAATCTCAACGGGTAACTGAGTTAGCCGGTTATTGAAAATACCAAGCGTGCTAAGGCTTTTGAACTGTGCGACTTCTTTAGGGAGTTTAGTTACATAGATTCCCAGGTTAACAATATATAATTCCTTCAGAGGATAGTCAACAGCGTTTTTCAGTATTGCCTGCAGGTCAACAGGAAGTGGGCTCTGGCTGCTTGTTATGACCAACGTCTTTATTGATTTGTAAAGAGGCATGATATCTATTATTGCCTGAATGCCTCTCATTGACATATCGATCACCAGGACCTCCAGCTCTTCAGCAACGAATGGTATGGATTGCGGATTGTCTTCATTCTTGTATTCGTCAACTATCTCTTTTCTCAGAGGTTCAGCGAGAAGAATGTCAGCTCCCTCGCCTCCGGCAGCAGCCTTCCATATCTGGCTGAAGAGGTCCACTTTCTGCTGAGCCATCTCCTGATTGATCTCTGCCAGCTCTTTGGCATCATTGGAGTCAGCCTGTCCCTGCTGGTTTCCAGGTCCGGAGCCTGAGCCTGTTCCTTTAACGCCCTGCTGGCCTCCACTTAACATTAGCTGTTTTGCCAGCTCGCGGATATCTTCATTGGCTTTTTTTGCAGCAGCGGGATCATCCCAGTTAGTTGTACGCCTGATCTCCGCCATCTTTTGCCTGATCTGGTCGGGTGACTGACCCGTCTGAGCGCTAACCAGTGCATACACAAGTAAAAAAAGTACCATCAGCACATATCTCATGTAACTCAGTTTTTAGATGCTTTAAATAATTCAATGTCAGCTAAATATCTTCAGGATAGTAGAGTTTGTATTTATAGGCATTATTCAAATGATCAAGGTATGTGCTCAGAAGACCAAGACTTGAGATTTCCGAATTCTCGGGAAAAGCGTCAACACCTGTCTGCAATTTAAACAGCTCTTTGGTAACCTCATCGAGCCGGTTGCAATCGGGTATTGAAGCTTTGAGGCTTGCCAGTTCCTGCTTTAGCACTTCGCGATACCTGGGTGTGAATTTAGTGCAATATTTTATTTCTTCATCCTTTATCTGATCAGACAAGCCATCCATGATTTTTTCTTCGCTGGCACTTGTTTCCCCCATCATCAGCATAAGCTTTTCGTGCCATTTTGCCATGTTGTCACGCATAATTTTTCCTTCCGGATCATTTTCAATCGCGGCATACATTTTTTCTGTCTTCTGCATTCCTCCGGTAATCTTCTGATTCAAGGTCTGCTGCTCATTTGTCAAACTATATAATTTCCCGGCATTATTGTCCGGAGCATACTTTTTTGGATCCGCCTGTGCATTGGCCATTACTTCGGTGGCATAAGCCTCGGCATAAGCTTTCTTCCCGGCCTCACTCATTTTTGCCATGTTTTGAATCTCCTCCATGGACATGTTTGTCTGCTGCGTAACCATCTTATTTGCCAGGGCTTTTTTTTCAGCATCTGTCATGTTCTTTGAGTTCTTCAGTTTATTCATATCCTCTTCAGACATGCCGTATTGCTGTTGAACCTGTTTCATGGCATTGTTTTCCATGGTTCCCCTGTTTGCCTCAGCATACTCGTCCGACTTTCTTCGTATTTCTTCAATATAGTTACTGAGCTCCTCACTGAGAATGGAGCACTGTTGTACAAAGCTTTCCACACCTGCTTTTGTTATGTTGCAGGAGTCTTTAGGCAGCACAGGTACCCTTTTCATGTAGGATTCGAAAGTGGTCTGGGCTGATGCCATTAAGACGATGCTTAAAGCAATCAGGATAAGTGCTGTTTTTTTCATGAACTACAGTTTAATGAATTCGACCCTGCGGTTAAGTGCCTTGTTGGCCGGGGTGTCATTGGCGGCTACAGGCTGAGTCTCGCCCATGCCGTCGGTTACAAGGCGATCACCGTTTACACCAAATGATTTTACCAGTTCATTTTTGACTGAAGCAGCGCGGCGTTTCGATAGATCAAGGTTGGCGGCATCAGCACCGTCGCTGTCGGTATGGCCTACGATCTTAACTTTTACGTCCGGAACTTCATTTAATATAGCTGCAATTTCCTTAAGGGTGCCATAGGATTCCGGCTTGACTACGTCCTTATTTACATCGAAATAGATACCGTAGGTAACCAGTTTGCCTTCTGTCATGAGCTTGTTGCGCATATCGGGAGCGCCTACTGCTATGCGAACATTACTGATCATGGCAGCGCCATATTCAAACCTAAGCCTGTCAGGTTTCACACAACCTGTGGGAAATGCTTTGGGAAGATCAACAATCTTGTTCTGATCCTGGTACAGACGGACTCTTGATTTTTGCACCCAGATGGCAATATGGTATTTCTGGTTTATCTTTTCCTTGTACTGATCTCCTTCAACATAGCCACTTAGCTTTAATTGCTCACATTCTGTCCCGTAAAGCCATGTGCCGTAACCTGGCCTGCCGAAATATTCAACCCGAAACCAAAATCCTCCCTGCCCGGGTGCCGAGCCGCTGTCCCATGCTTTTGCATTCTTTGCCTGCATCAGTCTCATATTCCATCCTGACATTCCTGGTCCTTCAAGGCCTCCGATAGGAATTACATCGAACTCAATTGTATAGTTATCCGGCAATTTGAGCAGGGCGTCAGTCCAGACACACTCGTCCATCACATACTTCATCCAGTTACCCGGAAATAAATTGGTAGTAACTACTTCAGCCGATCCATTGGTGTTCCAAAGTGCCGGGAAATCGCCCACTGCATCCTGGCTGAAATCTTCATAAAAAATCACTTTCTCTCCAGGAATGAAGTCATATTTTGAATAGCTCTCGAGAGCAGTCTGCTGCCCTGCGCTCTTGCCTGCTGCAGTCCCTGTTGCAGCACCCGCTGCCGCCTCTCCGTTCTGGGCGCTTCCTGCCTGTTCGGCACTGTCGTCTTTTTTAAGTCCCGCTGCAATGCTGTCTTCTGCAGTATCAAGAACCTTGTCTATGGCCTGGTCAGTCTTCTGATTGAGCCTTTTGTTTACCTGGTTCTCAAGTTTTTTCTTAAAGTCCACTTTGATCTGAGCCTGCAAATTCACTGTGAGGCTGAATAAAGCCAATACGAATAAAATTTTGAATACGGGTTTCATTTTATATATGGGTTTAGGTTTTGAATTTCTGAACAGATTGGTCAAGTAAATCTACAATATAGTTCAGTCGGGTAAAAATACTTTTAACAATATTTTCAGCCGTTTCGTCAAATTTTCAATTCAAAATTCAAATGTTCCGATGTTCTGTTGCTCTATTGTTTGTTTGTTCATATCTTTGATATGCTGCATATTTAAACATACTGACATGAAAGAAGAGTTCCTCCACTGGCTGTGGAAAAACCGGCTCTTTGATGCTGACCGTTTATGTGACACGGAGGCCGGCCACATTGAGGTCATCAACCCGGGTAATTATAACCGCGATTCCGGTCCCGATTTCTTCAGCACAAGGTTAAAAATAGATGGCACGGTATGGGCCGGTAACACCGAGATACATATTAACTCATCGGACTGGTACCGGCACGGCCATCATACTGACCATGCTTATGACAATGTCATACTTCACCTGGTACATAAAAATGACACCGAGGCTTTTACAGCTTCAGGACGCAGGCTTCTGACATCACAGCTGGGATACGAAGAGGCCATATGGGATAACTACCTCGATTTTGTCAATAACCCCTCGCTGCTTGCCTGCTCAGGTCTGATCGGCAAGCCTGACGCTTTCGTGGTTAGGCACTGGATTTACTCCCTTGCGGTTGAAAGGCTTGAGAGGAAAAGTGGTGAGACCCGCGAAATGCTTGAAAGAACAGGAAACGACTGGGAAGAGACATTATACAGGCTTGTCTCACGCTATTTTGGTTTCAGGGTCAATACTGATCCCTTTGAGATGCTTGCATCACACCTTCCCCTTAAGATAATCCGCAAACATTCCGATAACCTGCTGCAGGTCGAGGCGCTGCTTTTCGGCACGGCAGGCCTGCTCGATGAGGCACTGTTCAGGGAGGCAGTGAAGGATGAGTACTACCTCCTTCTTTCAAGAGAATACAAAGTGTTGCGGGCAAAGTATTCTCTTCAGCCTGTTGACGGCTGGATGTGGAAATTTCACCGGCTCCGTCCTGCCAATTTCCCGACTGTCAGGCTGTCGCAGCTTGCAGCGCTGCTTACTCACAGCGACGGTCTTTTCTCAAGAGTGCTGGAATGTGATCTTACTGACAGTCTCAGAGACCTCCTTAGTGTCAGGGCATCGGGATACTGGAGCACTCACTATCTCTTCGGCAAGGAAGTGCCGCGGACCAACGGGCAGGCAGGAAGACAATCAGTAGACCTGCTGATCATCAACGCCGTGGTGCCACTGTTGTTCGTTTACGGAAAACTCAAGCAGCAACCTGACAGATGTGAAAAAGCTGTTGATTTGCTTGATTCGCTGCCCCCGGAAGAGAATAATATAGTAAAAGACTTCACGGAGGCAGGCCTCAGGCCGGACTCCGCCTTCGCGAGCCAGGCACTCATTGAACTGCGGACTTCATGGTGCAGGTTTCATAAATGCCTCGACTGCCACATTGGCTCATCACTGATCAGTATGGGTCATAAAATGAGGGGTTCAAGCTCACTCTTCCTTGAGCCCTGACTAAGTTCGTGTGACAATCGCAGAAAAACAAGTGGCGATTGTTGAAAGAAATTTTTCATTATACGCAACTACAGGTACAGTTTTTGCGTCTTTTCTATGTAAAGGATGACTATTCATTTATGAGAATGCTAAATGAATGGGCAGACATTCAGAGGTCAAATACAAAAAATTATTCAGAATTGTTTGAATTATTACAAATAAGAGTTGTATCTTTGCGATCCAAAATTGGAGAATTTATTAACAATTTATTGGATAAGGATATGTATTTGACAACGGAGAAGAAACAGGATTTTTTCAAGACATTCGGCTCATCAGAATTGGATACGGGAAGCGCTGAGGGTCAGATTGCTCTTTTCTCCTACAGGATTGCGCATCTCACCGAGCATCTGAAAAAAAACAAGAAAGATTTCAGTACCCAGAGAGCGCTGATAAGACTGGTAAGCAAGAGAAGGCATCTGCTCGATTACCTCAAGCTCAAGGATATCATCAGGTATCGTGAAATAATCAAGGCACTGAACCTGCGTAAGTAAAGAAAAAAGGCAATTTCTGATTGCCTTTTTTAATTCAATACAGAACTCTCCCTTTACTTATCTTTTATTACGTAATAATCAGTAACACAAATGTATAAATTAATTGAAAAAAGCATTGACCTTGGCGATGGCCGGTCAATAGTCATTGAAACGGGCAAGTTGGCCAAACAGGCTGACGGCTCGGTGGTTGTGAGAATGGGTCGTACCATGCTCCTGGCCACAGTTGTTGCAGCCAAAGATGCGAAGGAGGACACGGATTTCATGCCTCTCTCCGTTGAATACAAGGAGAAGTACGCGGCATCAGGCCGTTTCCCCGGGGGTTTCCTTAAGAGAGAAGCCAGGCCCGGAGACAACGAAGTACTTATTTCACGTCTTGTCGACAGGGCACTGCGCCCGCTATTTCCTGAGAACTATCATGCAGAAGTGTTTGTCACGATAAACCTTATCTCGGCAGATAAGGATATCATGCCTGACGCCCTGGCCGGACTCGCTGCTTCGGCAGCACTGGCAGTGTCGGACATTCCGTTCTACGGTCCTATCTCTGAAGTAAGGGTGGCAAGGGTCAACGGCGAGTTCATCATTAACCCTACTTTCCCGCAGGTTGAGAACGCAGATCTCGATATTATGGTCGGGGCAACCTATGAAAACATCATGATGGTTGAGGGTGAGATGAAAGAGGTCGCTGAGGAAGTCATGCTCGAGGCCCTGCGTATTGCACATGAGGCTATTAAGAAACAATGTTTGGCACAGAAGGAGTTGGCAGAGATGGTCGGCTCAACTGTCAAGAGAGAATACTGTCACGAAATCAACGACGAGGATCTTCGCAAGAAGGTCTGGGATGAGACTTACAAAAAATGCTATACTCTGTCAGCAAGCGGTTCGGATAAAAAGACCCGCTCAGAAGGTTTCGAGGCCATAAAAGCTGAGTTCCTTGCACAGTACACCCCGGAAACGCCTGTCAACCAGGCGCTTGTAAGCAGGTACTATCATGACGTTGAGAAAGAAGCAGCCCGCCGCCTTGTGCTCGATGAGCACAAACGTCTCGATGGCCGCAAACTTGACGAGATTCGTCCGATCTGGTGTGAAATTGATCCTCTTCCGGCAGCTCACGGTTCTGCCATCTTTACCCGTGGCGAGACACAGTCGCTCACCTCAGTCACCCTCGGCACCAAGCTCGATCAGAAGCTGATCGACGAAGTTCTCAGACAGGGTTCGGACAAGTTCACCCTTCACTATAACTTCCCGCCTTTTGCTACCGGTGAAGCCAAAGCCGCCCGCGGTACCAGCCGCAGGGAGATAGGCCACGGTAACCTGGCACACAGGGCACTTAAGAATATGATGCCACCTGATGAGACCAATCCGTACGCAATACGCGTTGTATCGGATATTCTCGAGTCAAACGGTTCGTCATCAATGGCTACCGTCTGTGCCGGAACGCTGGCGCTGATGGATGCAGGTATAAAGCTTGCCAAGCCGGTATCCGGCATTGCCATGGGACTTATTACAGACAAGGATGGTAAGAAGTTTGCCATACTGTCAGATATCCTCGGCGACGAAGATCATCTTGGTGACATGGACTTCAAGGTTACAGGCACACGTGACGGCATCACCGCCACCCAGATGGATATAAAGGTTGACGGTCTTTCCTTTGAAGTGCTGAAACAGGCTCTGGACCAGGCGCGCAACGGCAGGCTTCATATACTCGATATAATGGATCAGACCATCGCAGAACCCAGACCGGATCTTAAGCCTCATGCCCCAAGGATTGAGAAGATATACATCCCGAAAGAGATGATCGGTGCAGTTATAGGTCCTGGCGGAAAAATCATTCAGGATATTCAGGCTACAACCGGTGCAACTATTGTCATTGAAGAGGTCAACGGCCAGGGTATGGTCGATGTTTTTGGTGATAATTATGATGTCATCAGGGCGGCTCTTGACCGTATTAATTCAATCTGTGCAGTGCCTGAAGTAGGAAAGGTATACAGAGGCAAGGTTAAGACCATCACACAGTTCGGTGCCTTTATTGAGATTCTTCCCAATAAGGACGGGCTTCTTCACATTTCAGAGATGGACTGGAAGAAGATCGGCAGTGTTGAGGAACTCTACAAGGAAGGAGATGAGGTTGAAGTGCAGTTGATTGAGGTCGATTCCAAGACCGGCAAGATGCGGTTGTCACGCAAGCCCCTCATACCTAAGCCGGAAGGTTATGTTGAACCTCCCAAGCGCGAACCTTCAGAGAGACGCGAATATCACGGATCACGTGACGGCGGAAGAGGTGGTCATGATCGTGACCGCGACCGCGATCACCGGTCGAATGACCGCAGACGTGATGATAACCGGTAAATAATCAGGTACGGCGCCCAAACAGGGCATCGCGACACGCATAATAAATGAAGCGACGGGCAAATTGCCCGTCGTTACTTTTTGTATTATTCCTGTCAATTCCTATTTTTGATAAGGAATGCAATGAGGGAACAAAATGGAAGCCGTAAGGTATAATTATATTGTAATTGAAGGAAATATAGGCGCAGGCAAGACCACCCTTGCTTCGAGGATTGCAAAGGATTATAATGCCAAGCTGATACTTGAACGTTTTGCTGACAATCCTTTCCTCCCCAAATTCTACGACGATCCGTCACGGTACTCATTTCCTCTCGAGCTCTCTTTCCTGGCTGACAGGTACCGTCAGCTGAAGGAGGAGCTGGTGGAACAGGACCTCTTCCGGAACTTCACCGTTTCAGATTATTATTTCATGAAGTCCCTGGTCTTTGCATCAAAAACCCTTGAAAAGGATGAGTACAGTCTTTACCGGCAGATCTTCTATATAATTTATGGCTCCCTGCCAAAGCCTGACCTGTATGTCTATCTTCATGTGGAGCCTGAGCGCCTCCTTAACAATATTGCCGCCAGAGGCCGGGAATATGAGAAATCGATAACAGCTGATTATCTGAAAGGCATACAGGAGAGCTATTTTACCTTCTTCAGACAGAATCCGGAAAACCGTTACCTGATACTCGATATGAAAGACCTGGACTTTGTCAGGCGGGAAGAAGACTACAATAAACTGAAAGAGGCAATATTTGCCGCGGAAATACAACCGGGATTAAATCTCCCGAAAATCTGAATTTTTAACTTGCATTTGACGGAAAATAATTAATTTTATTTAAATTTGTGACAAAATCGGGAAACTTGTATAAATACCGGTTTATTGATAAAACCGAAATTACCCGGGTCATACCGGGCGCCATATGTGTGAATGATACAACTTTTCCAAAAGGATATGTAACAATTATTAGTTTAATTGGGTCATCTTTGCAGGACAAGTAATTAAATAGAATTATTAAACATTATAAACAGGTAATTAATCGCAACTTAATAAAAGACCAATTATGAAAAATTTCAGAAACCTTTTTGTCATTCTACTGGCTGCCGTTCTTGTTACGGGCTGCAGTCCCCTCCAAAAAATGAGCAAAAACGCCAATCTTGTCACTTATGAGATTACTCCAAAGGTGCTGGAGACACATGCAGGCATTGTTGCCGCACAGGTTAAAGCAACCTATCCGGAGAAGTATTTTGACAAGAAGACCACCCTGAAGATCACCCCGGTCCTTACTTATACAGGTGGTGAAACAGTTTTTGATGAACTGCTTTACACCCAGGGTGAAGATGTACAGGGAAACAATAAATCTATTGCCAAGGCCGGTGGCACCGCCAGCTGGTCAGGTAATGTTGCCTACAAGCCCGAGATGAAGGTCTCTGAGTTCCTTCTTCGCATCGACGCTTCCAGAAAAGATAAAACTTTAGCATTTGCACCTATAAAACTTGCTGACGGTGTTATCGCCACGTCAACACTTTTCGAATATCACCCAATGCCGCTGTCATTAAAGGATAGCTATCAGCGCATCGTTCCTGAGCAGAAAATTGCTGATATTCTTTATTCAATAAACAGGGCTGACATTAAAACTACAGAACTTAAGGCTGCTGATATCACTGCTTTAAAGGATTATGTAACCATGGTTGCTCTGAACGATAGAATGGCTGTTAAAGGTTTTACTACCAGCTCGTATGCTTCACCTGACGGTCCTCTGACTCTTAATGAGAAACTGTCGGTAGAGAGAGGCCAGGCTGCTGAGAAATACCTCAAGAAAGAATACGGCAAGATGCCCGAACTGACGAACATGTTCTCAAGCAAGACAACTGCAGAAGACTGGGACGGTTTCAAAACCCTCGTGCAGGAATCTTCACTGGCTGACAAGGACCTCATCCTGAGAGTACTTTCAATGTACCAGGATCCTGTTGTCCGTGAAAAGGAGATAAAGAATATGTCAACAGCTTATCTGGCACTGGCAGATGAAATTCTTCCTCAGCTGAGAAGGTCAAAATTCATTGTTGACGTTGATCTCATTGGCTTAAGCGATGAAGAGATCCTGGCTGCAATAAAAGGTGATGCATCAGTCCTCAGCCTTGAGCAGATGCTCTATGCTGCAACCCTTACCACTGACGTGAATGAGCAGCTCAAGTACTACCAGATGACAGCCGATAAATTCCCGAAATGCTATCGCGCATGGAATAACGTAGGTTGGGCGTATCTGAATATGGGCAAGGCAGATGAAGCTATGGTTGCTCTCGAAAAAGCCAAGGCTATCAAGAATGATGACGTTGTTAAGAACAATATGGGCTTTGCTGCTCTGCTGAATGAAGATTTCAAAGCAGCTTCTGAGTATTTCGGCTCAATGTCAGCTGCAACACCGGAATCAAAATTCGGTCTTGGTACAATAGCAATTCATGATGGCAAATATGACCAGGCAGTCAACCTGCTCGGCGACAAGCCTTCGATGAACCTTGCACTGGCACAGCTGCTGAAAGGCGACATCAACAAAGCCAAAACGACTATGGATGCTGTTCCTGCATGCAAATGCGGCGCTCCCTCATACCTGAAAGCTGTTATCGCTGCCCGTCTTGACAACAAGGATGGTGTTATCAATAACCTGCGTGAGGCTGTTGGCTATAACACAGACTGGAAAAACTATGCAATGACTGACCTCGAGTTTGCGAAATACTTCACAGACGAAGCCTTTATTGCAGTGACAAAATAAATTGAACCTGTAAATAAGAAACCCCTCTACCGTTCGGCTGAGGGGTTTTTTATTTATTGCGGGTGATCTTTCCAGTCAGCTCCCAGAGAACTATACCTGCACTGACAGCGACATTGAATGAGTGTTTTGTTCCGTACTGGGGTATCTCAATACAGGTATCGGACATATTCACAATTTCTTCACTCACACCATTTATCTCATGTCCGAAAACCAGTGCATATCTTTCCCCTGCGGCAGGGGCATAGCTGTCAAGCGATACTGCACCGTCGGCCTGCTCGACCGAAATAATAACATATCCCTTCTCTTTCAGTTCCTTTATTGCTTCAACCGTTGTACTGAAATATCTCCACGCAACAGATTCAGTAGCTCCCAGTGCAGTCTTCTGTATCTCCCTGTGCGGGGGCGTGGCGGTGATGCCACAGAGCCAGACCGCTTCAATAATGAAGGCATCTGCTGTACGAAACACTGAGCCAACGTTATTCATGCTTCTCACATTATCAAGCACCAGTATGAACGGCGCTTTTGGTGCTATACGAAAATCACCGACACTTTTCCGGTTCAGTTCAGGATTGGACAGTTTCCTCATTCAGGGAAATTTTAGCGAAAATAATTATAAAAAAGAGTAAATTACATACCTGAATTGTACAGAGATGTTTTTAGCTGCACAAGATTAAATATCCTATTATGAACATCCACGAATACCAGGGAAAGTCGATACTGCAGGCTCACGGAGTACCGGTGCAGGAAGGATTTCTTGCTGAAACGCCCGAACAGGCAAAGCTTGTTGCTGAGGAGTTGAGAAAGAAGTTCGGGACAGAGATTTTTGTTATCAAGGCTCAGATCCATGCCGGTGGAAGAGGTAAAGGCGGCGGGGTAAAGATTGCCCGCTCACCTGCAGAAGCTGTTGAGGTGGCCTCGAAAATGCTTGGTATGACCCTGGTGACACCCCAGACCGGCCCGGCAGGAAAATTAGTAAGGAAGGTTCTGGTCGCCCGCGATGTCTATTATAAAGGGGAATCTGAAATCAAAGAATTTTACATGTCGGTTCTTCTTGATCGCAAGAGATCGGCGTATGTGATCATGTACTCAACAGAGGGAGGAATGGACATTGAGGAGGTGGCAGAGAAAATGCCGCAGGCTATCTTTTCGGAAGTAATTGACTCCACCTGCTGCCTCCATGACTTTCAGATACGCACTATCGCCTTTAACCTGGGTCTTAAGGGGAAAGCCTGGAAGGAGATGACCCTTTTCATCAGGGGCATGTGGGATGCCTTTATTGCCTCTGATGCTTCGCTTATGGAAATAAACCCTCTGCTGAAGACTAGCGATGATAAGATATTGGCTGTCGACTGCAAGGTGGCAATCGATGATAACTCCCTCTTCCGTCACCCGGAGCTGGCAGCGATGCGTGACCTGAACGAGGAAGATCCCACTGAGGTGGAGGCCACTAACAATAACCTCAACTACGTGAAACTTGACGGCGATGTAGGCTGTATGGTCAACGGCGCCGGGCTGGCAATGGCAACGATGGACCTGATACAACTCTCCGGAGGCAAACCGGCAAACTTTCTTGACGTGGGAGGCGGTGCCAATGCAAAAACCGTTGAGGCAGGCTTCAGAATCATACTTAAAGATCCCAATGTAAAAGCAATACTGGTAAATATTTTCGGGGGTATCGTCAGATGCGACCGTGTGGCAGCAGGGATCATTGAGGCGTACAAGACTATAGGCGACATTAAGGTGCCAGTCATCGTAAGACTTCAGGGAACGAATGCCACCGAGGCAAAGGAACTGATTGACAGCTCAGGCCTGAAGGTCATTGCCGCATCCACATTTACCGATGCTGCGGAAAAAGTCAGGACTGCGGTCAAAGGATGAGCAGTGGTTTTGCAGATATTATCTTACCCGTCGCAGTTGCCGGCAGTTACACCTATGTCATCCCTCCCGGGCTCCGGGACGAGATACAGCGTGGCACCCTTGTGACTGTCCCCTTCCGGCAGATCAAGAGTTGCATGGGTTTAGTTATCAGTACCCATGACACACCGCCAACGGAATTTATACCGAAGGAGATTACAGGGATAATCCCATTACAAACCACACTTAATGAACGCCTTACGGATTTCCTCCTTTGGGTGTCAGATTATTATATGGCATTGCCCGGTGAAGTTATGAAGGCAGCCATACCGTCAGCCGATGATCTGGTCAGTCGCTCAGTTCCACGGAAAAAGCGGAGTCCTGACAGCAGCAGTGAGGCAGAGGTCTCTCCGCCGGTGGAACTGACTGCCTTGCAGAATGAGGCTTTTGCAAGAGTGAAAGAACTTTTCAGCAACCATGAAGTCGTCCTTCTCCGCGGTGTAACCTCAAGCGGCAAGACTGAGATCTATATTCATCTGATAACGGAGCAGCTTGCCAGGGGAAGGCAGGTTCTTTACATGCTGCCGGAGATCGCTCTTACCACGCAGATTATTGAACGCCTGAAGAAGCATTTCGGTGCTGCAATAGGCGTCTATCATTCGCGTCTGACGTCAGCCGCCCGCCAGGATGTATGGCGGAGAGCAGCCAACGGCAGCCTCAGTGCAGTGCTGGGGGTCCGGTCGTCGCTTTTTCTTCCTTTTAAAGATCTAGGTCTTATTATCGTTGATGAAGAGCACGATTCGTCGTACAAGCAGTATGATCCTGCACCCCGTTATCACGCTCGTGATGCGGCAATGATGCTTTCACGGATCCACGGTGGAGTGACATTGCTGGGGTCAGCCACACCATCGGTGGAGAGCTATCATAATGCCACCGTCGGAAGGTACGGCCTTGTTGAGTTGACTGCACGCTACGGCGATGTGAAGATGCCCGAAATGATAGTCGCTGACACGCGCAGCCATGGAAAGAAAAAGAAGCCGGTATCGCACTTCTCATCCCGTATGCTTGACGCTGTTGGTGGGGCGCTGGAAAGAGGTGAACAGGTCATACTCTTTCAGAACAGGCGTGGTTTCTCGCCATATCTCATGTGTTCTGACTGCGGGTGGGTGCCAAGGTGCACAAACTGCTCGGTAAGCTATACTTACCATAAGAGCGCCGGGAAAATGAAATGCCACTACTGCGGCAAGAGTGAAGCCTTGCCGGGAGTGTGCCCTGAGTGCGGCTCGACAGAATTGACAACAAGGGGATTCGGAACAGAGAAGATAGAAGAAGAGATAAGACTGCTTTTCCCCTCGGCTACTGTGGCGAGGATGGATCAGGACACAACAAAGCGACGCAACGCAGCATCGCAAATATTGTCAGACTTCGCCGGAGGTGCAACCGATATTCTTATAGGTACACAGATGATCTCCAAGGGGCTGGACTTTGAGAAGCTGACCGTGGTCGGAATACTTGACGCTGACAGCATGCTGTGGTTCCCTGACTTCAGAGCATTTGAACGCAGCTTCCAGCTTATGGAACAAGTCAGCGGCAGGGCAGGACGCCGGGAACGCAGAGGAACGGTGATCATACAGACAGCCGATCCGTCCCATATAATACTGCGACAGGTGCTGAAACATGATTATAAGGCCATGTGCAGAACACAGCTTGAAGAACGCGAACTGTTCGGTTACCCTCCCTTCACGAAAATTATCAGGATAGTGATCAGACACCGCGATCTCGATGAATTGAATTTATCATCTGCAAGACTGGCCGAAAACCTGCGAAGACATCTTGGTAAATTTGTTCTGGGACCTGAATTTCCTGCAGTGATGCAGGTTCAGAAATGGTATATAAAAACCCTGCTGATCAAGCTTGGGAAAGACCTTTCCGCATCCAGGGTGAAGGAGATGATCCGCAAGGAAATGGACACTGAACTGAAGATGCCGCGGCAGGGGATGCTCCGGATACATGCTGATGTTGATTCTCAGTGACCACCGTTTTGGCCTTAACCGGGAAAGAAAAAATAATCCGAATATAATGAGGAATAAGACCTTGATAAAATTGGGCGTGGCAACCTTGGCAGTGCTTTTTGTTTTAGTTATAACCGGTTGTAAATCATCGCTGGAAGAGAAGGATGAGCCAGCTGATCTGGTAAACACTCTTATGGGAACTGATTCAGAGTACCTCCTGTCACACGGCAACACCTACCCGGCTGTAGCACTGCCTTTCGGGATGAACTTCTGGACCCCGCAGACACGAAGGAACGGTGACGGATGGGGTTATACCTATGATGATCACAAAATAGTGGGGATCAAGCAGACGCATCAGCCAAGTCCCTGGATCAATGATTATGCCGCATTCTCGCTCATGCCAGTTACCGGCGGCAATAAGATAACTGAGGAACAGCGGGCTTCATGGTTCTCACACAAGGCAGAGACGGCAAAACCATACTACTACAGCGTTTATCTTGCAGATCATGATATTACGGCAGAGGTCACCCCCACCGAAAGAGCCTCATATTTCAGGTTCACCTTCCCTGACAATGATTCGTCCGCCGTTGTCATAGATGCCTTTGCCGGAGGGTCGATGGTTCAGGTCATACCCTCTGAAAGGAAGATCATCGGTTTTTGCCGCAATAATCACGGTGGCGTGCCGGACAATTTCCATAACTACTTTGTTATCATCTTTGATCGTGATTTCGATTTTTATTCAACCTGGACCGACGGTAAAAAGGTCCCCGAAAACACGGGTCAGGAGGGTGATCATGCAGTGGCTGTGATTGGTTTCCGAACCCGTCGCGGGGAGGTTATCACTGCCCGTGTGGCATCGTCATTCATATCGCCTGAACAGGCCATGCTGAACCTTGAACGTGAGATCGCCGGTCGTGGCTTTGATGAGGTCAGAGCTGCCGCAAGAAACCGCTGGAATGATGAGCTGGGGCGTTTCAGGGTGGAAGGAGGGTCCGATGACCAGGTGAGGACATTCTACTCGACACTTTACCGCACGCTTCTCTTCCCGAGGATATTCTACGAGTATGATGACAAAGGGAATATTGTCCATTACAGTCCTTACAACGGGGAGGTGCTCCCCGGAAGGCTCTTCACCGACAACGGCTTCTGGGACACTTTCAGGGCTGCAATGCCCTTCATAACCCTGTTTTATCCGGAGGTCAGCTCACACATTATGGAGGGTCTTGTGAACGCTTACCTCGAGAGCGGCTGGCTGCCCGAATGGGCCAGTCCCGGCCACCGCGACTGCATGATCGGCAGCAACTCGGCCTCGCTGATCGCTGACGCTTACCTCAATGGGATAAGAGGTTACAACATTGACACTCTCTGGAGCGCACTGGTCAAGAACACAAAAGGCAGCGGGCCTGTGCATTCTGTAGGGCGGTACGGTGCTGAGTACTACAATAATCTCGGATATGTGCCCTATGATGCCGGGATAGATGAAAATGTTGCACGTACACTTGAATATGCCTATGCAGACTGGTGCCTGTGGCGCCTGGCAGCCGTCATGGGCAAGCCACAGGAGGAGACCGGTCTTTACGCAGCCAGGTCACAGAACTACAGGAATGTTTTTGACAGCGAGCGCAAACTGATGAGAGGCAGGAACGAAGACGGTACATTTCAATCCCCTTTCAGCCCGTACAAGTGGGGTGATGCCTTTACAGAGGGTAACAGCTGGCACTATACCTGGAGTGTGTTACATGATGTGGCGGGCCTGGCAGGTATGATGGGAGGTACGCAACAGATGGCACAGATGCTTGACTCGGTCTTCCTTGTGCCACCGGTCTTTGATGATTCTTATTACGGTTTTCCTATACATGAGATACGCGAGATGCAGATAATGAACATGGGCAACTATGCTCACGGAAACCAGCCTGTGCAGCATATGATCTACATGTACAACTATACACCCGAGCCGTGGAAAGCGCAGATGCGGATCAGGGAGGTTATGGACAAGCTCTATAACTATACACCTGACGGCTATTGCGGGGATGAGGATAACGGACAGACATCGGCATGGTATGTCTTCAGCGCACTGGGCTTTTACCCCGTGACTCCCGGAACAGGAGAATATGTTCTCGGATCGCCTCTGTTCAGGAAAGTGACGGTGACATTTGAAGATGGACGGAAGATGGTTATAAAGGCTCCGGAAAACAGCAGGGAGAATTTCTATGTAGAAGATGTTTTGCTTAACGGCAGGAAGCTGAATGTTAATTTTGTAACTCATTCGCAGCTGCAGGCAGGAGGGAAGCTGAAGTTCACAATGCGTTCAGAACCGAATAAGGAACGGGGTACAAATCCTGCGTCATATCCTTACTCAATGAGCACATCAGTAAGATGAAAAACCAAACAGAAAGCCTACCCTACTTTTCAATGTGTTCGGAGAAAGTGAGGGTTTATAAATTAATGAAGACCGCAGCTTTTCTTATCTTTATATATTGATTCGAATCAGATACTGTTACATAACACTGCCTAACCATGTCACTCACAGAAAAAATTGCCAGCGACCTGATGGCCGCAATGAAAGCTCAGGATAAGGGCAAGCTTGAAGCCCTGAGAGCCGCAAAAACGGCGTTCATCCTGGCTAAAGCAGAGAAAGGTTCTGCCACAATTCTTACTGCTGATGAAGAAATAAAAATCATACAGAAGCTCGTCAAGCAGAGGAAAGAATCCGCAACTATCTACAGGGAACAGAACCGGGCCGACCTGTATGAGAAGGAAGAATCCGAAGCTGCAGTGCTCGAGGGATATCTCCCGGCAAAGATGAGTACTGAAGAACTGGTTAACGTCCTGAAGACGATAATTGAGCGGGTCGGCGCTAAAACACCATCAGATATGGGCAAGGTGATGGGCGTAGCTACAAAAGAGCTGGCTGGCAAGGCTGACGGAAAAGAGATTTCAGCCAAAGTAAAGGAACTACTAGATTAAACCTTAAAATTTTTCATATATGAAACGTATGTACTCAAGCAGGAACTGGATTTCAATTATTGGCGCTCTGATAGCAATTGTTAATCTTCTGCTGATAATTGTACTTTTTATTATGTCGACTGCCTTAGGCAAGAACGCTACTTATCTGGGATTATTCATTTACATTATCCTGCCCGGATTTATGTTGCTGGGACTGATAATGATACCGGTAGGAATTATGGTATCAAGGAAAAAAGCCCTGGGGTCTACTCCGGATGAAAAAAAGCGGCTTCCTTCTGTTGATCTGAATAATCCAAAACACAGAAAGGCATTTATCGGTTTTACAGTAGCGACAGTAATTATTTTATTCCTTTCCACCTTTGGAAGCTTCGAAGCATATCACCTGACGGAATCCGTTGAGTTCTGCGGGACTCTTTGCCATAAAGTTATGGAGCCCGAATATACCGCTTACCAGAATTCAAGTCATGCCAAAGTTGCATGTGTTGAGTGTCACGTAGGGTCAGGAACATCGTGGTACGTCAAGTCAAAGCTGTCAGGATTGCATCAGGTTTATGCCGTAGCGACAAAAACATATCCTTCACCTATTGCAGTACCACTTCATGACCTGCGTCCTGCAGGAGAGACATGCGAACGGTGTCATTGGCCTCAGAAATTCTATTCCAGGAAGCTCCAGACAAAGAAGTATTACCTGGCAGATTCACTCAACTCTGAGTGGGATATTATTCTTCAGCTGAAGACCGGACCTGTGTACAGTGATCTGGGGTTTGTTGAAGGAATTCACTGGCACATAAACCCGGACATCAGTATTGAATATATTTCTGAAAACGACAAGCGTGAGGTAATATCATATGTGAAGTGCACCAATAAAGCCACCGGAGAGATTGATGTTTACAGAAATCCTGATAACGAAATATCTGACAGTACAATAGCTGCGACTTTACCCAGAGCGATGGATTGCATTGATTGTCACAACAGGCCCTCTCATAACTACAATTCCCCGCCTGTATATTTTGATAAGGCAATGCTTACGGGTGAAGTATCTCAGGAAATTCCCTTTATAAAAAGAACAGCGATGGGAATTCTCAGAAATACTTTCACCGATAAGGACACTGCATTTATGCAGATCAGGGATGGAATTATCAATTACTACAAGTCTGACTTTGGCGACTATTTTGAACAAAATGAAACCAAAATTGATCAATCTGTGACAGCACTGCAAAAGGCCTACAGTCAGAATACCTTTGCAGCGATGAAAGTATCTTATGATGTGTACCCCAACCATATCGGACATCTTGAGGTGGAGGGATGCTTCAGGTGCCACAATGATGCTTTTACGTCAGAAAGCGGGAAGAAAATTACGAAGGACTGTAATTTATGCCACACCATCATCGGCCAGGGCAAACCTGATATGATGAAGTACACAAATATCAGGGATACACTTGAATTTGAGCATCCGATAGACATTGGAACAAGCTGGAAAGAAGCTAACTGTTCAGAGTGCCACAGGTATTTGTACTGAACACGGTAAGTCGGCCTCCCTTACTGACCGCCTTGCATAATTTTCAGTATTTTCCTTCTCCTGTCGACCAGGTCAGTGAGTTCGATCACCATGTCGGGATTCACCAGTTTTGCCATTGGAATTACGTACTGTTCGGTCTGGTCGAGATAACCGGAAATATGCTCAGGAGTTTGAGTGTCGCGGTGAAGGTCAGTGAGATTGCTGATCCTGTCGGCACATTTAAGGAGTAAAGCATTTTTTGATCCCCAGTCAAGTACACGTTGAAGGTATTGAATCTTTGATTCTTCTTTTTGCTTTGTCACTTCCAGAACAAGATTTACCACCTGGTTTCCTTCATTGTCTATCCACCTGATCTCATCCACCTGTGTTTCAGGCAGGTCTTCAAGGAGGTCGTGAAGCAGGGAGGCTTTTAGTAATACGCTGTCATTGAAAAATTTATAATCAAGCAGGATTCCAAGAGTTGAAAAACAGTGGCGGAACTGGTTGCCGCCAACCTGGCGCTGCACCCTGATCAGGGCAGTAGCTTTCAGGATGTACGGCGCAAGAACAAGATTTTTAAGGTTGTCGAGTTCGGTCATAAAAGGATAGGTAATGCAACAGACAAAATTAACAGGATTCGTCCCACAGCCAACATGAATTTATAAATTTTACGACAGGCAAGCGCTGTCAGGCTATCCTCAGCATGATTATTTTAATCCTGTAATCTTCAACTGACTTTTTCCCTGGCCGGGAGAAACAATGGCTACCTCAGATATTAAAATTCCACTACAATTGAATTTTTACCTACTCCCAGGTTGGCCAGCTGGCTCTTCACGGCAATCATCATCTTCGGAGGACCGCATACGTAGAATTTTCTGTTGAAATCACTGATGTTGGCCTTAAGAAAATCCTCACTCAGCATTCCGTGAAAATATCCGTCAATTACTTCGTCTGAGAGAATATTAATAAAATCCCTGCCCAGTAACTTTTGAAATTCCTGCTCCAGGATTATATCAGCTTTTGTTTTATTCGCAAAGATCAGTGTGTTGCCGGCGACCTCATTCTTTTCCCGCAAATCCCTGAATATGGAAATAAACGGGGTAATCCCCGCACCGCCGGCTATGAAGACTCCGTTTCCCTGGTAGGCAATTGCACCCCACATATCCCGGATTATAATTTCATCGCCGGGTTTAAGCTTGTCCATTTCGCTCGTAACCCCTTTGTGGGCTGGGTATATCTTAATTGTAAACTCAAGATAAGGGTAGCTGGTTAAACCGGTGAATGTGAAAGGTCTCTTTTTGCTTTTGAGATCCGGCCTGTTTACCGATACATCAGTAGCCTGCCCTGGAATAAAAGAATATCCCTCCGGTTTCTCAACCTGGAACCTTTTAACGTCATGCGTTAGCTGCTCGGTGCTGATAATTCTGACGATATGCTCTTCCATAGTGTAATACGCTGATTATTAAAAATTAAGAAGTTTTGTTGTCGTGTTCCAGTTTCGTATTGTAATCTCCCTGTAAAAAGGCATGGTAATGATCTTGCTCATTCTGCTCTGCGATGACTTGCTTCCCAGACGTGAAAAATATATTACTCCGGCTCCGTTCCAGACCTGATCGACACCTTCCGTTAAAGGTATTTGCCGGAGCAGATCAGACGCGGAAAGTCCTTCTCTCAGGAACATCACATCATATTTGTATTCACCGGGAAATTTCCCAAATCCGGATGGGGCTCCGGCAACAATAGCTTCAAGCTCCCGGTATGTGACAAGTACTAACTGTGATTTGTAACTGAACCTGTCAGACAGTACTGTCTCTATCTTCCTGGTAAGCTTTGCCTTGTCGCGCTCAACGGATGAGAAAATAACATTGCCGCTCTGAATATATGTCGAAACGCCGGTAAAGCCCATCCCCTCAAAGCACGATTTTAAATCGGCCATTTTAATGATGTTGTTTCCACCGACATTTATGCCTCTTAACAAAGCCACAAACTGTTGTCCTTCCATATCTTGTTTTCTGCCTGATGAAGTACTAAAATTACAAACTACCCTTGATTAAAACCATTTTTATTGCTGCCGGGTTAATCATTGAACAATAATAAATGTGATTTGTTTAATATTTATGCAACAGTCGCCGGACTGTGGCCTCTGAAAAAATCGTATACAGTAATCCGATTGTCCTGGTCAGAAGTGAGTAGATAACCTATAAATAGAAATGTGATGGCAAACTTGAAAACTAGGTACATGGGTCTTGAGCTGAAGAATCCCATTATCGTCGGAGCCAGTAACCTGGTAACCAATATTGACAATCTGAAAAAGATGGAAGAGAAGGGTGCTGCGGCTGTTGTTTACAAGACACTTTTTGAAGAGCAGATCACTCTTGAAAACCTTGAGATGTATGAGCTCAAGACCGAGTATGAAGAGCGGAATGCGGAAATGATTACGCTTTTTCCAAACTCCAAAACCGGACCTCAGGATCCTCAGGAACATTTATTGAATTTAAGGAAAGCAAAGGAAGCGGTTTCAATTCCGGTTCTGGCAAGCCTGAATGCCATCGTTGACGAGACCTGGGTCGGATATGCTAAAATGATTGAACAGACAGGGGTTAATGGCATTGAATTGAATTTTTATACGCTTCCTGAGAAAATGGATGAGGTAAACGCTGATATTGAAAGGAATCAGGTTAAGATATTCCAGGATGTGAAGGCAGCGGTTAAAATCCCTGTCTCGGTGAAGCTGAGCCCGTTCTACACAAACCCGCTAAGGGTAATCTCATCCCTTGACAAGGCTAAGGCTGACGGCCTTGTGCTGTTCAACCGCCTTTTCCAGCCTGATATCAACACCCAGACGGAACGGCATGTGTTTCCTTACAACCTCAGCTCTTCCGATGACCACAGGCTGCCTTTGCGTTTTGCCGGACTGCTTTACGGGAATATCAATGCCTCAGTATGTGCTAACTCAGGAATTCTGAACGGCCATGATGTGATAAAGATGCTCCTGGCCGGTGCTGACAGTGTTGAGGTCGTCAGCGCTCTGTATAAAAACGGTATAGATATAATCGCTGTAATGATAAAGGAACTTGAGGAGTGGATGGAATCGAAGGGATACGACACAATTGAAAGCTTCAGAGGTAAGCTCTCAAGGAAGAACACCGCCAGCGAACTTCCTTACCACCGTGCCCAGTATATCGATTTTATGATGGGGACATCGGAGATCCTTAAAAAATATAAAGCCATAAGGTAGCAGGTCATTCTGCCTTACTCCATTTCTGTCAGGGGTAAATATTTACCGCTGTTCCAACACGATGAAGTTTGCCCTATATTTGCATCCTTGTGTAAGTATCTGTAAATATGTCAGACAGGAAAACCAAAAAGGCGGGTAGCGGTTTGCGGGAACTGTCGAAACTGTACATGTTCCTGAAGCCATACGGATGGCTCTTCGCCCTTGGTCTGTTATGCCTTCTGGTATCGACGGGTGCGAGCCTTTTATTTCCCAAGCTCCTCGGCGACATGGTCGACATAGCCAACAAGGGAGAAACGCTTGAGAGAATTCGCAGTACAGGCGCGTTGCTGATGATTATCCTAACAGCCCAGGCGCTCTTTTCCTACACCCGTACCAGGCTCTTTGTGATTGTGACTGAGAAGACGCTGGCTTCCATCCGTCAGCATCTGTACAATCACCTGATCAGGTTGCCCATGCCGTTCTTCTCCGAGCGCAGGGTGGGAGAACTGAACAGCCGGATCTCATCGGATATATCGCTGCTGCAGGACTCGCTCACCGGCACCCTTGCTGATCTCCTCTCGCAGATGCTTGTCATTATCGGCGGCATAACCTTCATGATGGTCTCATCCTACCAGCTTACCCTGTTCACACTTGCCATCGTGCCGGCCATGGCCCTGTTTGCTTTTTACTCAGGAAGGGCCATTCGCCGGTACTCAAAGAAGGCTCAGAGTTTCGTGGCTGAATCGAATACAATTGTGGAAGAAACATTGCAGGGTATACAGAATGTAAAGGCGTTCACCAACGAAACTTTTGAAAGCAACAGGTACCGCGAAAAAACGGAACAGGTTGCCCGGACCGGAATTAAAGGAGGCAAGTACCAGGCAGCAATCTCATTCATTGTATTGGGCTTCTTTATATCAATGGCTGCTGTGGTGTGGCGTGGTGCTGCTATGATAGCCGATGGAAAGATGGAAGCAGGGGAGCTGTTCTCGTTTGTCATTTATTCAGGTTTCATCGGAGGAAATATTGCAGGGATGGCAGGAGTATACACCAGGCTGCAGAAGACAATAGGAGCAGCTGAAAATCTTTTATTACTGCTTGATGAGCCTACCGAGAAAATAGATGATAATTACCTTCCTGATCCTGCACATTCCCTTCACGGTCAGATCACCTTCGAGAAAGTCGGTTTCAGGTACCCGTCACGTGACGAGGTCACTGTTCTGAAGGATGTCAGCTTCACTGTTGAACCCGGACAGGAGGTAGCTATTGTCGGGCCGAGCGGCGCGGGGAAGTCCACCCTGGCATCCTTATTACTGAAATTTTATGAGCCGAACAGCGGACGGATCCTTTTTGACGGCCGTGACAGCAGCGTTTTCCCGGTCACTGCCCTGCGTGCGCAGATGGCTGTTGTGATGCAGGATGTGTTTCTGTTCGGAGGAACCATCCGTGAGAATATTGGTTACGGAAAGCCGGGGGCAGGTGAGGAGGGGATAATAAATGCTGCTGTCAAGGCAAACGCATGGGACTTTATCAGATCGTTCCCGGAAAAACTGGACACGGTGGTGGGTGAGCGCGGCGTACAGCTCTCCGGTGGGCAACGTCAGCGTATAGCCATTGCCCGTGCAGTGCTGAAGGACCCTAAAATACTGATCCTGGATGAGGCAACCTCATCTCTTGATTCCGAATCTGAAAGGCTTGTCCAGGAGGCACTTGAGAAGCTCATGGAGGGGCGCACATCGCTGGTCATAGCCCATCGTCTGGCCACCATCAGGAAAGCTGACACGATCATTGTCCTGAATGAAGGAACAATTGTCGAGCAGGGTACTCATGCCGAATTGCTTTCAAATGGCACCGGCCTTTACAAGACTCTGACCGAACTGCAGTTCACAACATGATTGTGACCTGCCATGAATAATGTTATCATTTATGTGAAAATACTACATTTGTATAGTACAAAGCAAGAAGTATGTTAAAAACCCTAACTCTACCGGTCCTCCTGTTAATTGTTGCGCTCCTGGTTCCGGCAACATTATCAGGGCAGGTTAGCTATCAGGTATCAGATCAGAAAGTGGTACTTGATGGTACTACCTATTATATGCATCTTGTCCTGAAGGATCAGACTCTATATTCGATAGCAAAGACCTATAAGGTTACAATCGATGCCATCACAAGCAATAATGTAATCCCCGCCAACGGAATACAGGAGGGTCAGGTGCTCAAGGTACCTCAATCAGGTGCTCTTGCCGCGACAATGCGCAAATCCGGACCACCTGCAACAGCAGCTACTGTTTATGAGCCGCAAACCAAGGCTTCGCCGGAGAAGGAGACACCGCCCCCGGCATCCGTTTCTTCAACCAGGGAAGATAAGCCTGCCGCACCTGCAGCAAAGGCTGAGGCTGAAGGCTATCGCATGCATAAAGTTAAGAAAGGGGAGACGCTCTATTCGTTGTCGAGAGATTACAAGGTCACTGTTGAAGCGATCATCAGGGTAAATGATGTCCCGCGTAATGAGATCCAGGTTGGCCAGATGCTTAAGATCCCGCCATCAGATTATGTGACTTTTGTGAAGGAGGAGACCCCGGCCGGAGTAACCCCGACGGAAGAAGTCGCCAGGGATGCGGATAAGGAGGTCAAGACCTCAACGGCTGAGACAAAGGCTACTGTTCCGCACCAGGAACAGCCCCCTGCTCAGACTCAAACCCAGACTCAAACCCAAGCTCAAACTCAGCCCCAGGCTGCTTCGCCTGAACCTGAAAAACAGAAGGCAAAGCCTGAACCCAAAACTTACCACAAGGTAAAAAAGGGAGAGTCTCTGTCAGACATAGCCCAGAAATATAATGTCACCGTACGTGAAATCAAGGATGCAAATGAGGGACTCATCTTCCCAATGACGGGTATGAAGCTGGTGATACCGGTGAAAAACAGTGAAGGTGCAGGCACGGAAATAAAAAATTAAAACCTGCGTCGCAGGGTTTCTCCACTCCGCCGGGGAGGGGTTACATTGATTTCCATGGACCGGCCGATTAAGAAAAATGACCAGCACCTGACGGCGCTGGTATTTTTTTGCTTTCCCTTAAAAGTATTTACAAATCTTATCTGACGTTAAACAAAACCACCCTTTGGTTGTTAAACAAAAGACAAATTCGTTTGTCATTTTATTGACTTTCAAGGCAATTTTTCGCCCTGATATTTATATGTTTCGGAGGATTGTTATTAAAAATAGACTTTCTTGTAGCACGATTTCGGAAATTAAATTTCATAATATATTTTAAATTTAAATATTCATAATAGTCCCTGGTTGAACATGAAACACGATGTAATAATTATCGGTGGTGGAGTAAGCGGAACTGCACTGTTGTATACCCTGAGCAAATACACAAATGTCAGAAACATCGGCCTGATTGAGAAGTATGCCGACTTCGGACTGGTAAACTCATCTCCCAGGATGAACAGTCAGACGCTTCATTTCGGTGATATTGAAACAAACTATACACTGGAAAAGGCAAAGAAGGTAAAACGTTACGCTGACATGGTGATGAATTACCTTGAACATGAAAAAGCAGTAAAGGGGGATGAGGGTATTTTTATTAAGGTCCCGAAGATGGTGCTGGCCGTTGGCAAGGATCAGGTGAAAACGCTGAGCGACCGCTATCCTTCTTTCGGCCAGCTGTTCCCAAAACTGAAGATGATAGGCAGGGAAGAGATTGGCAAAATTGAACCAAGGGTTCTGGAAGGACGTGATCCGGGTCAGGAACTGCTTGCATTGTTGACGGAAGATGGGTATACGGTTGATTTCAGACGGTTAAGTCACTCTTTTGCGGAGAATGCCAAAGCTCTTAATCCTGACATATCTGTTTACATGTCGACGAAGGTGGATGAAATAATTCGTGAGGGGAGTAATTTCATAATTAAAACTGACAAGGGTGATTTTGAAACGGGAGCCGTGGTTGTCACCGCCGGCAGCCATAGTCTGAAATTTGCCAAATCGCTCGGATACGGTAAAAGTTTTTCAATCCTGTCTATGGCCGGAAGTTTCTATACTGGCCCCAGGGTTCTCAACGGCAAGGTTTATACGATGCAGATCCCCAAGCTCCCTTTTGCTGCTGTCCACGGCGATCCGGAAGTAAACAATGAAAATATTACACGGTTCGGGCCCACGGCAAAACCGATATTCTTCCTTGAAAGATATAATTACAGCACATTCTGGGAATACTGGAAAACATTTGGTTTCAGCTTCAGGGCCGTTTTAAGCATATTCAAAATATCTTCTGACAGGGTAATTTTTAACTACCTTCTCAAAAATGTAGTTTATGACTTCCCCTGGATAGGGAAAAGATCATTTCTTAAAGAGATCAGGAAGATTGTTCCGAACGTAAAACTTGATGAGATAAAATTCGCCAAGAGGGTTGGAGGAACGAGACCCCAGATCATAAACAATGCAACAAAAAAGCTTGAACTTGGAGAAGCAAAAATACTGGGCGAAAATATAATCTTCAATATTACCCCATCCCCCGGAGCATCAACCTGTCTGGGCAATGCCTTTGAAGACACCGCAAAACTGATGGAATTTCTTTCAGACAGGTTTACTTTCGAAAAGGTTCAGTTTGAAAAGGATCTTGTTGAAAAGGGAACTGTTATTACTGCTACAAACTAAAAGACTTCCATAAATGATTCTCAATATCGAACTGATAAAATCATATTACGATAAGCTTCCCAGCCTCATGGGAGAGGTGAGGAAAAACCTTGGGAAACCGTTGACATTCAGCGAAAAGGTACTCTATGCACATTTATTCGACAAAACAGAATTCAAATCCCGGGTGCGCGGTGTCGATTACGTGGATTTTGCACCGGACAGGGTGGCAATGCAGGATGCCACTGCTCAGATGGCCCTGCTGCAGTTCATAATGGCCGGCAGGGACTTTTCGGCAGTTCCCGCTTCGGTGCACTGCGATCATCTCATTATGGCGAAATCAGGATCGGCAGATGATCTGAGGGCTTCAAATGTGACTAACAGGGAGGTCTATGATTTCCTGAAGTCAATCTGTGATAAATATGATATTGATTTCTGGAAACCGGGTGCAGGGATTATCCACCAGATAGTACTTGAGAACTATGCCTTTCCAGGTGGCATGATGATCGGAACTGACTCGCACACCGTAAACGCCGGCGGTCTCGGAATGATCGCAATCGGTGTTGGCGGTGCCGATGCAGTTGATGTTATGTCCGGAATGGGATGGGAACTGAAATTCCCGGAATTGATAGGTGTGAAGCTCACCGGGAAGCTGAACGGGTGGACCTCGGCAAAAGATATTATCCTTAAAGTTTCGGGCATGCTTACCGTAAAGGGCGGCACAGGCTGTATCATCGAATACTTCGGAGAAGGAGCAGAGTCTCTCTCCTGCACGGGGAAGGCAACGATCTGCAACATGGGCGCCGAGGTTGGTTCAACCTGTTCGGTATTCGGTTATGATCAGGCAATGGCGAGGTACCTCGATTCGACCGGCCGTGCTGAAATATCCAAGCTTGCACAGGGGGTAAGCGAGCATCTTACTGCTGATGCTGAGGTATATGCAGATCCCGAAAAATATTTTGACAGGGTTCTGGAGATAAATCTTTCAGAGCTTGAGCCTTACATAAACGGACCATTCACTCCTGACCTTGCAACTCCGGTTTCGGAAATGAAGAAGGTCGCAGTTCAGAACGGATGGCCCCTGAAAGTTGAGGTTGGACTGATCGGGTCATGTACAAACTCTTCCTACGAGGATCTGTCAAGAGCTGCATCAGTGGCGGCGGATGCTCTAAAGAAGAATCTTGTGGCAAAATCGCAGTTTACGATAACTCCGGGCTCAGAGCAGATACGCGCTATAGCAGCGAGGGATGGATTCCTTGAAACATTTGAGAAAATCGGAGGCACTGTCTTTGCAAATGCGTGCGGACCATGCATCGGGCAGTGGGACCGTGAAGGTGCCGATAAAAAGGAGGTAAATACCGTTGTTCATTCGTTCAACAGGAATTTTGCGAAAAGGACTGATGGCAATCCCAACACACACGCTTTTGTCGCATCGCCGGAAATTGTCACAGCACTTGCCATAGCGGGTGACCTTACATTCAATCCTGTCACCGACTTTCTTACAAACAGGAACGGAGAAAAGGTAAAACTGGCGGAGCCGTCGGGGTTTGATTTTCCCCCTAAAGGACTTACCGGTTTTGAGAGCGGATTGCAGGAGCCCTCCGGCGATAAAGCAATAATTTCAGTGATAATTAGCCCTGATTCAGAAAGACTTCAGGTATTGGCTCCGTTCCCTGAATGGGACGGGAGCGACTTTAAAGGTTTGCCTTTACTCATTAAAGTTAAAGGCAAATGCACTACCGACCATATTTCAATGGCAGGATTCTGGCTCAGGTATCGCGGACACCTGGACAGGATTTCCGATAATTATATGATAGGTGCCATCAACAGCTTCAATGATCAGGCAAATAATATAGTTAACCAGATTACCGGACTTTACGAGCCGGTCCCGCAGGTTGCAAGGCATTATAAAGCTTCAGGACTGGGATCCATAGTTGTCGGGGAGGAGAATTTCGGAGAAGGTTCATCAAGGGAACATGCAGCTATGGAACCGCGCTTCCTGAATGTAAAAGCCGTATTGTCAAAGTCATTCGCAAGAATTCATGAAACGAATCTTAAAAAACAGGGCGTTCTTGCCCTCACATTCGCTGACAAAGATGACTATGCACGAATACGGGAAACCGACAAATTTGACATTACCGGTCTGAATGAGTTCTCACCGGGGAAGAAGATCAAAATAATAATACATCATTCAGACGGTGAAGAAGAGACCATCTTTGCAAACCATTCCTTCAATGATGCACAGATCGAATGGTTCAGGGCCGGAAGCGCATTGAACCTGATAAGAATCAGAAACAATGCAAAATAAGCAGAAAAATAAATAAATGAAGAATAGTGATATGGCCGAAAAAATCCGAATTGAAAATGGCAAACTGACTGTACCTGATTCCCCGGTAATTCCATTCATTGAAGGTGACGGAACAGGAAGGGATATATGGAAGGCATCTGTAAGAGTTTTTGATGCCGCAGTAGAGAAAGCCTATAATGGCAGGAGAAAGGTGGCATGGAAAGAGGTGCTTGCAGGTGAGAAGGCATTTAACCTCACCGGAAACTGGCTTCCCGATGAAACTCTGGCTGCATTCAGAGAGTATCTTGTTGGCATTAAAGGCCCGCTTACGACTCCTGTCGGTGAGGGTATGAGGTCACTCAATGTTGCCCTGCGCCAGATACTTGATCTTTATACATGTTACAGGCCGGTAAGGTACTTCACTGGAGTTCCGAGTCCGGTTAAAAAACCCGAGGATGTCAACATGCACATCTTCAGGGAAAACACGGAAGATATTTATGCCGGCATTGAATTCATGGAGGGTACCCCTGAAGCCGGCAGGCTCAAAAAATTCCTGATCGCAGACATGGGCGTAAAATCAATACGATTCCCCGAAACTTCATCAATTGGCATCAAGCCTGTTTCAAGGGAAGGTTCGGAAAGGCTTATAAGGCAGGCTATCATTTTTGCCCTGAAAAGGAAATTGCCTTCGGTGACACTGGTTCACAAGGGAAACATTATGAAGTTTACCGAAGGAGCATTTATGAAATGGGGATATGCCCTGGCTGAAAGGGAGTTTGGCGATAAGGTATTTACATGGAATCAGCATAAAAAGATCTCTGCTGAGAAAGGGGAAGCTGCGGCAAACGAAGCACTGAAGAATGCGGAACTTGAAGGGAAACTAATTATTAAAGATGTAATTGCTGACGCATTTCTTCAGCAGATACTTTCCAGGCCAGCAGAATACTCTGTCATTGCCACACTCAATCTTAACGGTGATTATATTTCTGATGCCCTGGCAGCCATTGTTGGCGGAATTGGGATTGCACCGGGAGCCAACATCAATTATGAGACCGGGCATGCAATATTTGAGGCTACTCATGGTACAGCCCCGAAATATGCTGATCAGGATAAGGTTAATCCCGGTTCGGTGATACTTTCAGGCGGACTGATGTTCGAATATATGGGATGGGATGAGGCAGCAGATAAAATATACAACGGGCTCGAAAAGACCTTACAGAATAAAATGATGACCTATGATTTTCACAGGCTTACCGAGAATGCAAAACTGCTCAAAACCTCTGAGTTTGCAGATGCGATAATTTCAAACATTTAAAACAATTATTAATAACAATGCTCATATGAAAGACAGTAATTTATTTTCAAATATAGAGGCATCAGTACTGGAATCATGCCAGATCGACAGTGAATTATTTGAGAAATATGATGTAAAACGGGGACTGCGTAATGCTGACGGTTCGGGCGTTCTTGTCGGACTGACAAAAGTCGGGGAGGTGGTTGGTTATAAGAAGGAGGGCGACAAGTTTATTGCTGTCCCGGGGAGGTTATTGTACAGGGGAATTGATATTGAAGATATTGTAGCCGGGTTTCAGAAAGATCAGAGGCACGGTTTTGATGAAACTGTTTTTCTACTGTTGACAGGGCATCTGCCAAACGCAGCAGAGCTGAAGGAGTTTTCGGAACATCTGGCTACTCTGCGGGCCCTGCCTGATGATTTTACAAAAGACATGATACTCTCGATGAAAGGCAAGGATGTACTCAATATTCTTGCAAGGTCTGTGCTGGGTTTATATACTCTTGATGATAAACCGGACAGTATCGCACTTGATAATATGATCAAACAGTCTTTGAACCTTATTTCAAAGTTTCCGACAATTGTTGCTTATTCATATCAGGCATTAAGACACCTTTACAAGGGCAAGACACTATCAATCCGTCACCCGCAGCCAGGTATGAGTACAGCGGAGAATTTCCTGTATTTGATAAAAGGTGACTGCAACGGTTTCTCAAAGCTCGAGGCTGATCTGCTTGACCTTCTTCTGGTGCTTCATGCTGAACACGGAGGCGGTAATAACTCCACATTTACGATGAGGGTGACCAGCTCCTCTGAAACCGATATTTATTCTTCAATAACTTCTGCTATAGGATCATTGAAAGGGCCATTGCATGGCGGAGCAAACGTCAGGGTTCTGGAAATGATGGAAGATATGAAAGCAAATGTAAAGAACTGGAAAGACGAGGAGGAAGTGAAAGCACATCTTCTGAAAATCCTCAATAAGAAGGCGAATGATTTTTCAGGGAAAATCTACGGTATAGGACATGCCGTCTACACTATCTCTGATCCCAGGGCAGCAATTCTAAAATCCAAGGCGAAAGAACTGGCAATAGAAAAGGGCCGGCTTGATGAATTTGAACTCTATTCCCTTGTGGAAAGACTCACACCCGAAGTTTTCAGGGTGTTCAAGGGAGAAAAATCAACCAAGGTAGTATGTATCAATGTTGATTTCTATTCCGGTTTTGTGTATTCGTGTCTTGATATTTCAAAGGAACTGTATACTCCTCTGTTTGCAATCGGGAGGGTTTCGGGCTGGTGCACCCACCGTATTGAGGAGCTTACATTTTCCGCAAAGAGGATCATCAGGCCGGCATTCAAGAATGTATTCGGAAAACAGGAGTATATCCCGATTTCAAACCGATCATAGTTAATCAAGTAAAAACTAAATCCAATGGCTGAATTAGGTCACAAATGCATTGATAATGCCTTTATTACACTCCTCGAAGGGAATGTGAAGGAGGCTGCAGCATATTTTGAATGTGCTGAGAAGGAAAATCCTGAAAACATACACATACTGCTCGAGCTTTCCAATGTGTATTACATTCTTGGCGAGATGTCAAAGTCAATCAGCTACCTTGAAAAGATTCTGAAGATAAAGCCTGACAGTCCGTATGTAATGTACAAGCTGGGTGTAGCTCTGTACAGGTCCACTAATTTTTCGGAAGCTGTTAAAACTTTCAATAAGATAATTGAATCGGGCAAGCATCTGCCAATGACGTATCTCTGGCTGGGACTGGCTTATTATCATCTGGGCAAGGAAGATAAGAGCATAGCTTCATACAGGAAGCTCCTTGAGTACTGCCCTGAAACTCTTATGGCGAACTACTACATGGGAATCGCTCTGAAGGCGTCGGGGAAGTATGATGAGGCGATCTCCTTTTTTGAAAAGCTGCTGAACAAGACAGACAAACATGTTTCTGCGCTTTATCATCTGGGAAGGACACATATGAAGAATTTCAACTACGATAAAGCGAAGACATATTTCAAGCAGGCTCTGGCGCTTGATCCGGAGAATAAAAATGCTTCAGAAATGCTCGATTACGTGTCCGGCGACTGAAATCGTACTTCATATTAATAGTAGTCCGGAATAATTCCTCTATCAGGAATTATATATCCTGTCAACCCGTTCTGTGATAAGATTATGAAAAGAACTTTTCATGTCATCCGGCAGAAAACTTATGTTTATGAATTCATTCCATTTTTCGACAGAATTCCTGTATCTGTTAAAAATGTTTTCAACGGCTTTTGCATCAATACCAAATCTTTTTAATGCTTCAAGAAAATCTTTTTTTCTTAGCTTTTTCTTCTTGCCATTTAAAGTCAGGGCCAACTCTTCTTCATCACCTTTCACGACAAGACCGGAAGCAACCATGTCATATGCCGGACTTAACACGTAACCCATTTCCGGATTATCAATCAATGAGAAGTTTTTCAAATGCATATCTGCATTACCTGTCAGAAAAGAAAACAGTACCTGTTCGAAGAAATTGGTAATATCCAGGCCTGGATTGGCTGAGTATCTGGCAATAGCTTTTCCTATCTGTTCATATGATCCGTTATATTTCTGCTCAGTCATTCTTTCAGTCAGCTGGCACATATCTTCCATGTGGATCTTGGTCTCGTTTTTTCGATCAATCCGTTTTGTTATATATGAAAGTTTCCCGGAAATTAGCCTGATAAGTGAATGGGGAACCACTTCTATTCCAGATATTTCAGCCAGATGCATTGTAAGATCTTCAAGTTCAGGAAGAGATTGGTATTGCTTTGTTGGTGGCTTTAAAATATACTCCCCCCAAAGTCCGACAATTGTAAACCGTTGAGGTTCATCTTTCCTTGATATTTTGCTTATTCCCAGGGATAGTTTTGGTTGTGCTCCTGTCACTGTGGTCTGAGACTTTATTACTTGTTCGGCAAGCTGAAGCATTTGATCTTCAGAAAATGGCAACTCAGGAGGAACATCTGTTCTAAATATTTTTCTGGAACATGCCGGGTGTAAATCAGATGTTTCTTCTGGTAATTCACCATAACAATACAAACATCTACTCATAGTCAATAGTTAAGAGTTATCTGCTTCAATACTTACAGCTCCAATGCAATCTCTGCAGCAAGCCAGCAACAGGCCCATTCGGTCACGGGCATTTAGCTTCCAGTTCTTTTCAGCAATTTCCAATAACCAGCCTTCAGGGATTAATCCATCAAAAAAGGGAATCATAGTCCTGCTTATGTGAGGTTCAACTTGTAACGGGAGTGTTAAACTGACCGGTTTTGCTGTTGATATGGTTAAGTAGTCATTATCATATAAGAATGAATAACCATTCTCGTTTTCAATCAAATAACCGGCCAGTTCTTTATGCATGAAGACTTTTGCTTTTCTCATTCATTTATTAGTTTATTTCGGTTTATTGGCTGCAGTCCAAGTTCCTGGCCAAACAATTTCAGCACCTGATTTACTTTATCCATTCTCAGAGTTGTTTTTCCCTGTTCAAGATCACGAACAAAGCGAAGCCCTACACCTGCTTTTTCAGCCAACTGCCGCTGAGTCAGATGTAATTGCTTTCTTTTATATTTAAGAAAGTAAGACAATGTGATTGGTGTCTGTTCCATTCGCTTATACCTTTTCGGGTATAAAGATAGTATAATTTATTAAAATATACCTTTTCGGGTATAAAAAAACACTTTATCATATAAATATACCCTATCGGGTATAAATAATTAGTACGTATTCTTAGCCCTATGCTCTCTGCCGATTGGAGATTCGCGGACTTGGATGGTGGGGGAGAAGATTGCTCGCCGCCTCCTGGCGGATCGTGGACTTGGATGGGGGAGAAGATTGTCCTGACGCTCTCCGACTCCTGGCAGGTTCATAACAGGTACTTTGAATATCATTTGCATAATAAAAAGACTCGCACAGCTTTTCAATCTTCTGGATTTTGCTTATAACCATGAAACGGTATGTTATTGTCGGGTTCTTTGTTGAATAGGCAATCCCAGGAGGATTAAAAATTTCCAACGGATACTGCTAAAGCAATCTGATAGCCGGATGTGGTCAATAATCAGGGCTTTAACAGGCAGTGGTCACAGCAAAGAAATTCAAAGAATTATGTAGGGAGAAAAATAATAATTCCCACATTTGGATTTTAATCAAAACCTGATAACAATGCAAAGTGCAGAAAGTCTAAAAAGGAGAATAGAAATGGCAGAAAGAAATGATTTCAGAAGTGAATCTCCTTCCGAATCCACAACAATTAAAGTATCGGACGATTCAAATTCAAGCGAGATCCTTGTCTTTACTTCCCTGTGTAATGTCTATAAAGTCCAGAAAAAGGAACTTATGGACAAGTTTCAGGCACTGCAGAAAATTGATCTTGAACCCGGTGAAAAACCAATCTATCTGACAGGAGAAAAGAGATATAAAGGTTTTCTGATTGTGGCATTTGAAAATGGCAAGATTGGAAAAATTTCTATGGAAGGTTATCAGACCGAGTATGCAAGGAAAAAACTCAAGAATGCTTTCAGTAACGAATCTCGTCTGATCTTTATTGAACTCATTGAACATGATATTGATCTGGTTGCCATGAGCAGCATAAAGAAGGTTGTCTTGTTCAACACATCTCAGATCAATGCTGTGGGAAGCAGGTCAACAAAAGGGGTTCAGGTTATGAAACCGAAGGATGGCAGTTCAATGATCAGAGTTAAACGGCTGGAAAATACAAAACTAACTGAACCTGAATATTACCGTAAGAGTGAATCTCTCAATGCAATCGGTTTTTATTTGAAACCAGGTGATGAAGTTTAATTCCTTGCACACCACCTTAGGTTAATCATACCAGATAGATTCTGCAATTAGTAGAATTTTGTACTCAAAATAAAAATGGCCTTGTAAATCAGATATTTACAAGGCCATTTGATTTACTCATTTGGGTTGAGAAGATTGTTCTGACGTTCTCCACCTCCTGGCGGATCTGTCAGGACGGACTTCCATGGGGCCAGCCGGAAGAGAAAAAGCCCGCCGCTTTCAGCGGACAGGCTTTTTCTCTTGTCGGGGTGAGAAGACTCGAACTTCCGGCCCCTACGTCCCGAACGTAGTACGCTACCAACTGCGCTACACCCCGTATTGACCGCCGTATCCGCCTGCTGGCGGAGGCGAAGGCCTCAAAATATGGTCTGCAAAAATAACTATTTTTTTGTAAGCTCAGCAATTTTCATGTGCAGATCATTGCTGCTGACCGGCTTCGACAGATAATCAGTGCAGCCCGCTTCAAGAGCCCTGACCTTGTCGTCAGGAAATGCATATGCCGTCACTGCCACGATCGGCAGTGTCTTAAAAGCTTCTTCGGTCCGCAGTCTGCGCGTCAGCGAGAGACCGTCCTCGTCTCCTTTCAGGGAGATATCCATCAGTACCATGTCAAAAGACTCATTGTGCAGCAGATCCCATGCATCCCGGGCGGAGGAGGCAACTGCAGTATCATACATGCCCGACAACAGCTTCCTGAAATATAACTGGCTGTGAGGGTCGTCCTCAACTATCAGTACTGCAATCCGTTTTGAGGAGAGTGGTTCTTTCATATCCTTGTCAGTTTATATGAAGATGTTCCGGCTTTTATTTTCTCGGCGTGTTCGAGGATTGTATTCCAGTCGACATTCTTATGGGCAATCCTGAACTTGTCCACCCCTGAAAGATCTCCCTCTTCTCCCCTCAGATGCGGCGATGCCGGTGCAGCGACAACCATGTCGGCACATGCCCTGTCAAGGGCAACAGGGTCCTTCGACACGGCAATGCCTATATCGGCCACCAGTGGCATGTCATTATGCCCCCAGCAATCGCAGTCAGGCGACACATCCATGATGAAGTTAATGTGAAGAGAGGGCTTGTCTTTGATGACGGCCCAGGCATATTCCGCAATCTTTTTGCTTAGAGTGTCGCCCCCGTCACCCCATTGGACCCTGGCGGAATCATACTGGCAAACAGCCACGCACTGGCCGCATCCGGTGCATTTATCATTGTCAATATGCGCCTTCCTGTTCTCCTGCAGGTGAACGGCATCATGTGCACAGTTAATGACACACATGTTGCACCCCGTACAATTTGGCTCATAAATCACTGGCGGATTACCTGAATGAAGAAAGAGCTTGCCGCCCACGGATGCGCATCCCATCCCGAGATTTTTAAGGGCACCGCCAAAACCTGTCTGCTCATGCCCCTTGAAGTGGTTGAGGGATATAATAATATCTGCATCCGCAATAGCGGTGCCGATCATAGCCTTGTCTGTATAGTCAAGGTTAACCTCTATTTCCCGGTAGTCTGTGCCCTTGATGCCGTCAGCTATAATCACATGGCAGCCGGCACTCAATGGGTTATATCCGTTGGAGAATGCTGCTTCGAGGTGATCAGGACCACTCGATCGCATGCCGTGATAAAGCGTGTTGCAGTCGGTCAGATATGGCTTGCCGCCTTTTTCCCTGACCATTTTTGCAATCAATGCTGCGAAGTTGGGCCGGAGGTATGCCAGGTTACCCGGTTCACCGAAGTGCACCTTCAGGGCTGTCATTTTACGGTCGAAATCAATATCGTCGAACCCTGCCGCCCTAACCAGTCTCCCAAGCTTCTTCAACAGGTTCAGCGAGGGGGTGCTGTGCATATCTGTAAAGAATACCTCAGACGGTCCCATGAATAGTTTGTATGTTTAAGATCAGACGTTCAGTATGTCAATAATATCAATCAGGCTCTGATTCAGTTTTTTATGCAGTTTCACTGCCTTGCGGAATGGAACGAGTACTATCTCGTCATTCTGCAGCCCGACCATCACGCTCTGCTGTCCGTCCATCAGCGCTTCTACGGCAGCGTTACCCAGCCTGCTTGCGTTAACGCGGTCGAGAGCCGACGGTGAGCCTCCTCTCTGGAGATGACCCAGGATGGAGACCCTGACTTCATAATCCTGCAGCTCATCCTTGAGTTTTTCGGCGATAGCCATTGCTCCTCCTCCTTCGTCACCTTCAGCAACGATAATTATATTGCTTGATTTCTTTCTCTTATTTCCGGTCTCAAGCATCTTGCGGATATCACGCGCATCACCTTTGATCTCAGGCATTATTATTGCTTCAGCGCCGCTGGCGATGCCACTGTACAGGGCTATGTGCCCCGCTTCTGCGCCCATCACCTCCACAAAGAACAGACGGTTCAGTGCGCTGGCTGTGTCACGTATCTTGTCCACACACTGCACAACGGTATTCAAAGCAGTGTCATAACCGATAGTGTAGTCAGTGCCGTATATGTCATTGTCTATCGTCCCCGGAACGCCCACAAAGGGTATGTTATACTCCTCGTTAAAGATGTTTGCTCCCATGAAGGAGCCGTCGCCGCCGATGATGACAACACCGTCAATCTCTGCCGCCCTCAGATTCTCGTATGCTTTTTTTCTGCCTTCGGGAGTCTTGAATTCGTCGCAACGGGCTGTCTTGAGCATAGTTCCTCCGCGCTGAATCATGTCAGAGACACTGTGGGCCAGGAGCGGCTTGAAATTGGCATTTATCATGCCAAGATAACCATGCCTTATACCAATTACTTCCAGTCCGTTATATATTGCCGTACGCGTCACAGCCCGAATGGCTGCATTCATGCCCGGAGCGTCACCGCCGGAAGTGAGTACACCTATCTTATTAATTTTCCCCATGGGACATCAGATTTTTCAGGCACAAAGGTACTACTATTTTTACATTATCAAGTGGAAATTACCGGTCCCCGTCACATCTTCCCGATTGTCTCTGCAACCTTATGGATGAGCCATCGCGGTGTCGATGTCGCTCCGCAGACTCCTACACTTACGGCATTGGTGAACCACTCCGGATTGATCTCTTCCGGTGAGGAGATAAAATACGAACGCTTGTTTTCCTCCTGGCAAACCTCGAACAGCATATGTCCGTTGGAACTGTTCTTTCCGCTGACAAAAATTATCACATCATTCTTTCTCGAAAAGACCTTAAGCCTGGGTTCCCGGCCGGAGACCTGGCCGCAGATAGTGTTAAAGACCTTCAGGAAAATGTCCGGGTTCTTATCACGCATGCTCTCCTGCCTCTCCTGTATGGTTTTAGATATCAGGGCATATTCAGCTTTGCTTTTGGTCGTTTGCGAGAACAGCCACACCGGTCTGGCAAAGTCAATTTTATCGAGGTCGTGCAATCCGGTGATCAGCACACCTTTTTCACTTGCAGCTCCGAGGAGGCCGATAACTTCAGCATGATCCTCCTTGCCAAAAATCACTACCTGGCCGTTTTTCTCACGCGCGGAAACCAGAACCTGTTTGACTTTTCCCTGAAGAGAGTGCACAATGGGGCAAGTGGCCTCAATCACTGTTATATTGTTCTGCCTGGCTGTTTCATATGTTGAAGGAGGCTCACCATGTGCCCTTATGAGGACCTTATTGTCTTTCAGATTTGCGAACTCTTCATGACTGATAGTGATCAGTCCGAGATCCTTCAGGCGGGCGACTTCAGTATCGTTATGCACTATCTCGCCGAGGCAAAATACTTTTTCCCCTGCCCTGAGCTCCTCCTCGGCAATCCTTATGGCATTCTCCACTCCGAAACAGAAGCCGGAACCGGGTTCGATTTCAACCTTCATTCATCTTCTGTTTAAACTGTTCCCGGAACCATACCATCTGTTCTCTTACAGTCATTTCGCTGTTATCCAACACCACCGCATCGTCTGCTTTACGCAACGGGCTGATTTCACGGGTAGAATCAATTCTGTCACGTTCATTAATGTTCTTTTCGACGGCAGCGATGTCTGCCTGCATTCCTTTTTCCACAAGTTCCAGGTAGCGACGTTTGGCTCTAACTGCCGGCGAAGCGGTCATGAAAATTTTCAGTTCGGCATGGGGGAAAACGACGGTTCCTATATCACGGCCGTCCATGACTATCCCTCCACGTGCTCCTGCCGCGCGCTGCAGCTCCACCAGTTTTTTCCTGACCTCTGCTATTGTGCTGACTGCACTTACATTGTCTGACACCGCCCTGTCACGGAGCTCCCTTTCAACCTTTTCGCCATTGAGGAGAGTCTCATTAAATGCGGTATCAGGATTGATCCTGAACGTTATTTTTATCTCCGGCAGTACACTTATAATCCCGGCTATGTCAGCCACACCCCCGGTAACGTATCCTTTTCTGTGGCAGAACAGGGTCACAGCCCTGTACATGGCGCCTGAGTCAATATATAGATAACCGAGGTCGGCAGCAATCGCTTTTGCGAACGTGCTTTTTCCGCATGATGAGTAACCGTCGACAGCGATGATAATTTTTTTTCTATGCTTCATTCAGACTGTAAAGTTAAAACGAAATGAACGGTATAAGGTTCACTGTACCGGTTTTTTCAAAATCACCTCAGGCCTGAGTGTGATTGTCAGGTGATTGGATGCACCGGCAAGATGGAAGGTGTCACGTCCGTACGCCAGCTCAAAAGCTTTTGTCCTGATCCCAAATCCTGCCGTGAAACCAGTCATGCCCGCTCTTTGCTCAATGCGCATCTCAGATCTCCTCTGGTAGTTCAGTCCCACGCCTAACCATAATATGTCTGCAGGCAAGATTTCAATTCCAAAGATGACATGCCTGAGCAGGTTTTCCCCGAAGCCGCCGGCCGGGACATCATCTCCGGTGTCGTAATCATAGGTTAGATCAGGTTTTTCCAGATGTCTGAATGTAAGAGAGAAACTGAAGGGAGCATGCTCAAGCCTCTTGCTGGCGCCAGCGATAATCTCAAAGGGAAGAGGCTCTCCGCCTTCCCCGGTGTAGGTTTTTATCTGGAACCCGGCATTTCTGATAACCAGTCCTGCATCAAGGAGTAGCCTTTGGTTATGATATGTTGCTCCTATATCTGCGCAAATCCCCGCCGAAAAGTACCGTTCAAGATGTGAGAAGACGGGTTTCAGGTTTATCCCCACAGTAAAGGACGAATCAATCCTGAATGACCATATCACATTGAAAGCATATTCAGCTGCTGTGAATGTGCCGTTTATGTTTCCTTCTGCGTCCGCTTCGGTGAAGCTGCCATAGTTGATGAAGCTCAGACCGGCGGCCAACGTGCCTCTTTTATCCATGTCCCTGGCCCATGCGGCGTAACCGTAATTTATGCCGGCAAAGTATGTGGAAAAGCTCAGTGTAATATCATTGTTCATCGAGCCCGTCAGCAGGGCAGGGTTAAAATAAGGCAGGCTGAGATCGTTTCTGCTTTGCGAAACCGTCATACCGCCAGTGGCTGTTGCAAAGGCAGAGTGGCTGAGATTAAGAAACTCAAAGGTGTTATCACCGCCGGTCTGACCGCTTACCGGCAGAATTGCAAGAATAAAAATGTAGGCAAGGAGCGGTCGCTTCATATCCCGAAAACTTGAAAGCAAAGATAATACTATCAGTAAAACGGGAAGGCCGGAGAGGTTATTTCATGAAGCTTTACGCGCTTCTTCCGGCAAAATCGACATCTGATGCAGCACCTTCCTTTTTCCCGATCTGGGAAAGAAACAGTCCGGCGATGACCACCGCCATGCCTGCTGCATTCCGTAAGGTCAGCTTGTCTCCGACAATAAAGAAGGCAAAAATGGCCGTAAAAACGGGAATCAGATTACTGAATATGTTGGCGCGTGAGATACCCAGATGCCTGACGGAGTAGGCAAAGAGAATAAAAGCACCACTTGAAGCGAAAATGGCTAAAAGTACGATCGAACTGAAGCTCTCAGCGACAATACCGGTGGCAATGACTTTTTTCAGGTCAAAAATCAGGAAGAGGGGAAGGAAAAGGATGAGTCCTAATGCATTCTGGATGTTCACAATACTCACAGGATTATAAATACTTGCCAGCCTGACAAGAACCATGTTATAACCGACAGCCGCAGCAACAGCCAGAAACATCAATACCAGCCCCTTGAGGTTCACCGCTATGGTCCCTGATCCGCTGGTGATGAAAATAATGACCCCGATGAAAGAGACGATCACCCCGGCATAATTGATAAGCTTAAGCCTCTCCCTGTAAAAGATCCAGGCAAAAACCACTGCAAATACGGGAATGGTCGAGATTATCACAGATCCTACCGTGGATGAAACATAAGTCAAACCGAAACTCTCTCCAAGGAAGTACATAAAAGGTTCAAAAAATGCCAGCAGAAGGAAGTATTTCCTGTCTTCTTTCCTGACGCCTTTGAAGCCATGGGTTATCCAGAGAAATGTCGAAAGCAGAATCGTCGCGATACATAAGCGTATGAAAACAATTGTTATCGGATCATAGCTCTTGTTTGCGATCTTGAACCATATAAACGAGAATGACCAGAAGATCATTGAAAAAACGAGAGCTGTATATTGTCTTCCTTTCATTCAGGCCGATAATGCTGATTCAACGGCGGGCGAAGTTAGCTATTATTTCGAAATCCGGGGAAGCCCGGTTTTAAACGTTAATCGTAAAAGTTTTTATTGATCACATCTTTTCGAATGAGATTCACAATTGTTTTAAATTATATTTATAATAAATTAATATGCAGTGATATATGAGCGAAATATCTTTCGACCGGTTTTGATGGTCCGGTCGCTTGCCATTTGGTAATATTGATTTATTATTATATTTGCCACGCCGAAAGCAGTTTTTCGGATAATGCACTATATTGAAATTTAATCAGTAAAAACAGAGACCATCAATGAAGATCCTGGTTTGCATAAGCAATGTTCCTGACACGACCACGAAGGTAAAATTCGTGGAGAGTGACACCAAGCTTGACACTACGGGAATACAATGGGTTATAAACCCGTGGGATGAGCTTTCGCTGACGCGTGCCCTTGAGTTGAAGGATGATGCTTCAACGGGAGTGAAATCAGTAACCGTGGCGCATGTGGGGCCCGCAACATCAGAGCCAACAATTCGCAAGGCTCTGGCGATAGGAGCGGATGATGCGTTCCGCGTCAATGCCACACCGGCTGATTCTTATTTTGTAGCTGCCCAGCTGGCCGCTGTGATCAGGAAGGAGCAGTTTGATGTCATTCTTTGCGGTATCGAATCAAGCGATTATAACGGTTCGATGACGGGCGGTATGATCGCTGAGTTTCTCGGGATACCCTCTGTTTCTGCCGTATCAGACATTAAGACCGAGAACGGTTCTCCGGTCCTGACCCGTGAGATTGACGGAGGCCGCGAAATAGTCTCAGTCCCGATGCCTTTCGTGGCAATTGTTCAGAAGGGTATTGCCAAGGAACCAAGGATTGCTGCAATGCGCGGTATAATGACTGCAAGAACAAAGCCGGTAAGACTTTATGAGCCCGAAGCAGCAGATCCTCTGACCGGTATCCTGGTCTTCGAAAAACCATCTCCCCGCGCTGCCTGCAAATTCATTGACCCCGAAAATGCCGGCCAGCTGATTACTCTTCTCCAGAACGAAGCCAAAGTCATCTGATTATCAAACATTAAAAAAAATAAACCATGTCAGTTTTAGTATATACCCAGAACTGGGACGGCAGATTTAAGAAATCATCTTTTGAACTGGTTTCCTACGGATCAAAGGTTGCGGAGCTGCTCAATACATCTTTGGTCTGCCTGTCAATAGGCACAGTCAGTGATGAAGAACTGAAAAAGCTCGGGAACTATGGTGCGAAAAAAGTTATAAGAGTTGACGGCGTATATTGTAAAACACTGGATAATCAGGTGTATACAGATATTATCGCACAGGCAGCCCTGAAAGAAGATACGCGGGTCATCATTATCTCAAACAACAGTGAAGGAAAAGCCGTTGCTCCGCGGTTATCAGTCCGGCTGAAAGCAGGCATGGCTTCAGGCGTAAGCAAGTTACCGCTGAGCCTTGACCCGTTCACCGTATATAAAAGGACTTACTCGGGCAATGCTTTCGCTCATATGGTCATAAACACAGATATTAAAATAATCACCCTATCGCAGAATTCCTTTGACCTGGTGGAAACGCCAGACAATGCAGTTATTGAAAACAGTAATATCATAGTCGACAGCTCCCTGGTCAGGACTGTCGTCAAGGATTCTCAGAAGCAGACCGGAAAGTTGCTGCTCACCGATGCTGAAATAGTTGTTTCCGGTGGCAGGGGGATGAAGTCGCCTGACAACTGGGGTCCGCTTGTAGAACTTGCAGCAGGGCTTGGCGCTGCGACAGCCTGTTCACGGCCAGTCTCGGATGAAGGATGGAGGTCTCATGAAGAGCATACCGGACAGACGGGAAAGGTTATTGCACCCAATCTTTATATTGCGGTTGGCATTTCCGGAGCTACCCAGCACCTGGCAGGTGTCAGCTCGTCAAAATATATTGTGGCTGTCAATACTGACAAGGATGCCCCGATATTTGAGGTTGCCCAGTACGGCATCGTAGGTGATGCACAGAAGGTGCTGCCAAAGCTCGTCGAAGCAGTAAAAGAGCTGAAAAAATGATCAGACAGGTAGTGTTCTCACTGGCACTTCTTGTGACGCTTGGGGTGTTCGCCTTTACCACCCGCAGGATTGTCGGTTTCTTCAAATTAACCAGACCCGGATTCCCCGTCAAACAATTAGGAAAAAGGTTTGGTGTGATGCTGAAGGTCGCTTTCGGGCAGACAAAGATCTTCCGCAGACCGGTGACAGGATTGGCTCATGCACTTGTATTCTGGGGTTTCTGCATAATCCTGTTCGGCAGCATCGAGATGGTGATTGACGGGTTGGCAGGAACAGACAAGTCACTCTCGTTCCTTGGCGGTTTTTACCGGTTTCTGATGGGATCAGGTGATATTTTCGCATACATAGTCGCAATAGCTGTCATAACTTTCCTAGTAAGACGTATATTCCTTCATATCAGGCGTTTCGAAGGAATTGAGATGAAGAAGATATCTCATATCGATGCTATTGTCGCTCTTTCCCTGATCCTCCTGCTGATGATCTCACTGGCGGGAATGAACACCGGTTATGCCGGAGGCAAAATCCTTTCCGGCGAACCGATGAAAGGAGCCTATCCAGTCAGCGCATGGCTGGCCGGACTGATTGGAAATAAGTCACCGGAGTCAATGCATACCCTGTACGAGGTTTGCTGGTGGACGCACATCCTCTCTATATTTGTTTTTGCGAATGTATTGCCCTATTCAAAGCATTTCCATGTCTTCATGTCAGTTCCCAACGTGTTCCTGTCACGTCTCGAACCTCTCGGCAAGCTGACAAACATGGATAATGTCACCAGGGAAGTAAGGCTTATGATGAATCCTGACACTGCTTTTGCAGCAGCGCCTTCGGACACACCCGTGGAGCGTTTTGGTGTAAAGGATGCGGAGGATGTAGTCTGGAAAACATATTTTGATTCACTTTCCTGCACTGAATGCGGACGCTGCACTTCAGTTTGTCCTGCAAACATCACAGGCAAGAAGCTGTCGCCCCGCAAGGTGATGATGGATCTCAGGGCAAGGATGAAGGAAAAGGGACCCCTGATGACCAGGAACGGTAAGGATTACAGTGACAATAAGTCGTTGCTGCGAGACTATATCACTGAAGAGGAATTATGGGCCTGCACCACCTGCAACGCGTGTGCCACTGAGTGCCCGATAAACATCAACCATCCCTCCCTTATCATTGACATGAGGAGATATCTTGTCATGGAGGAGGCATCGGCTCCCGGCGAGCTCAAGACAGTGTTCAGCAATATCGAGAATAACGGGGCTCCCTGGCAGTATTCTGCAGAAGACAGAATGCTGTGGGCCAAAGATCTGAACTTCAGCGTGCCGCTCATGTCTGATTATGCCGCCCGGGGCGCAACCCCGGAGTATCTTTTCTGGGTAGGCTGTGCAGGAGCTTTTGATGACAGGTATAAAAAGGTTGTCAGGGCCTTCGCGAAGATATTGAACCACCTGAAAATAAATTATGCTGTGCTGGGCAGTGAGGAGACATGCACCGGAGATCCGGCAAGACGTGCTGGAAATGAGATGCTCTTCCAGATGCAGGCTCTGCAGTTGATAGAAGTACTGAAATCATACGGTGTAAAGAAGATAATCACCACCTGCCCGCATTGTTTCAACATCTTTAAGAATGAGTATCCTGACCTTGGCGGCAGCTATGAGGTGATCAACTATCTCCAGTTACTGAACAGGTATGCCGCAGAGGGCAAGCTGAGTATCAATGACGGATCACTGAAGGGAAAGAAGGTTACATATCATGATCCCTGTTATCTTGGCCGGGCAAATGAGATTTATGATGAGCCCAGGGCGCTTCTAACAAGGCTGACAGGGGGCTTTACCGAGATGGAAAGACACGGGAGCTTCGCATTATGCTGTGGCGCCGGCGGGGCCCAGATGTTCAAGGAGGCAGAGAAAGGGGATAAGGAAGTTTTTATTGAAAGGACCGAGGAGGTACTCAGGACGGGAGCGGAGGTAATTGCATCGGCATGTCCGTTCTGCATGACAATGCTAACTGACGGACTTAAATATAAGAACAGGGAAGACGATGTCCGCAACCTTGACATGGCTGAACTGATTGCACAGTCTCTTGAATTATAGAATTATCATATATCCGATATATAACCATGGAAAAAAGTAACACTCTGAAAAGCGGTGAATTCCTGATAAGGGAAATAGAAGCAAAGGATATCTTCATCCCGGAAGAGTTTGATGAGGAACAGAAGATGATCGCCCAGACATGCAACGATTTTCTTCAGGCCGAAGTTTATCCTAACCTGGAACAGGTTGAGAAGAGCGACAGGGAACTGATGAAAAACATTCTGAAAAAATCAGGAGAGCTTGGACTGCTGGGCATTTCCATTCCTGAAGAATATGGCGGCTTCGGACAATCGTTTGTCACTCAGATGCTGGTGGCTGAGACCATCGGTGCAGGATATTCTTTCTCTGTGTCATTTATGGCCCATTGCGGTATTGGAACTCTTCCTATCATGTATTACGGCAACCAGGATCAGCGCGAACGCTATGTTCCGAAGCTGGCTTCAGGGGAGTTTCTCGGGGCCTATTGCCTTACCGAACCGGGAGCAGGCAGCGATGCCAATTCAGGCAAAACAAATGCAAAGCTCAGTGAGGATGGCAAAGATTACATCCTTAACGGGCAGAAGATGTGGATAACGAATGCCGGTTTCGCCGATACGCTGATAGTGTTCGCCAAGATTGACAACGACAGGGTGCTGAGCGCATTCATCGTTGAAACTGTTTACCCCGGTGTGGTTATTGGTCCTGACGAGCATAAAATGGGCATCAAAGGCTCATCCACAGCCCAGATTTACTTCAACGATGTAAAAGTGCCGGTTGAGAACTTGCTTGGCAAGAGGGGTGAGGGTTTCAGAATCGCCCTGAGCATCCTTCATATGGGAAGGCTCAAGCTTGGCGCCAATGTTATCGGCGCTGCCAAAAAGGCCATCAATGATTCCGTCAGGTATGCAAATGAAAGGAAGCAGTTCGGAGTATTTATTTCATCGTTCGGAGCTATAAAGCACAAGCTTGCCGAACAGATAATCCGTCTTTTTGCCTCAGAATCAGCCGTATACAGGGTAAGCAAGGATATCGACCTCCTTATCAGCGAACTTTCCGCCGGAAGCGACCACGGAAGAGCTGCAATCGAGGGTATCAGCCACTATGCGGTTGAGGCTGCCATACTTAAGGTAATAGGGTCTGAAATGCTTGATTTTATCATTGACGAGGCTGTTCAGATTCACGGGGGAATGGGTTACTCGGCAGAGATGGCGGTGGAGAGAGGTTACCGTGATTCCAGAATCAACAGGATATTTGAAGGCACCAATGAGATTAACCGCCTGCTTGTAGTTGACACAGCGATGAAACGCGCCCTGAAGGGTGATTTCGACCTGTACGGTGAAGCAGAAAAACTGTGCTCCGGGCTGGCTGATATCACCGACGGTAAAACGGAAGTAGAAAGCTATTTCCAGACAAGGACAAGATATACCAGGAATTTCAAGAAGGCAATTCTTATCTGTATGCATTTCGCCACAAAGAATTTCGGTAAAGGACTGATAAATGAACAGGAAGTGCTGAACAACATAGCCGAGATGATGATGGAGACGTATGTTTCCGAATCACTGGCGCTGAGGGTGGAAAAGCTGAGCACAATGAGGGCTGATGTTTCAGTGTATAAGGACATGCTTGACGTCAACCTGTTTGAGACAGCAGTTATTGTCAGAAATTCTGCCCTGGAAGCAATAGCCTCATTCTCTTCACCTGAGACATACCCTGTTCTTGTTCAGGCCATTGAAAAGCTTACGGGCGGGGAATATGTCAATGTCAAAGAGGCCAGGCGACGCATTGCTGACAAGCTTATAGAGGACAATTCGTACAAGTTCTGACATTGCAGTGTCAGGAGACTGTTTGATTTTATCGCTGACTTGATATTTGTCATTTATAATTGCGATTTATATCAATTTAATGATTGACAAGAAGCAGCTATCAATCAACTAAATAAGATACCGGCTGAAAAAATCCGATACCTTATTCTGATATCTTTGTTTTTTAATTAACAATAAATATAATGATGACAAGAAAAGACAGATTTTTCAGGGTGCTTGCCTCCGCGGTGCTTGCGATGGGTCTTGCAGGCCTCTCATCATGTGAGCAATACTCATGGACACCACCTGAACCACCGGTAATAAACGAAGATATTATAATCAGCTTTGATCAGCACATTCTGCCTAAGTGCTCAGGCTGTCATACATGGACGCCGACTAAGATTTACAATAATCTCGTCGCAAACGTTGATACTGTAAATCCCGATAACAGCCACATATTTGTGATTCATGGCAGCGTAAACAACTTCAATACTCCGGTACAGATTAACGACACCGTTACATATTATTTTAACGACGTCATTAAGCTGTGGGCGTCACAAGGAGCCAAAGACAATAAAAAATAAAAACCTAATAATCCAGATAACTATGAAAAAGGCATTCTTATTGATTCTTCTCGCGCTGCTGTTTGTCCCTGCATTCAGCCAGGAAAGCGAGGATTATCCCGTCAGATTATTTGAAACCAGCATTTTAATTGACAATCAAACTGTAACAACTCCCTTTAAAGGTATGCTGGAGTTTGAGATACATCACAGGTTTGGCACGGTCAATAATGGTTTTGATGACCTGTTCGGTCTCTGGGGGCCGAGTAATATCCGCTTAGGACTAAACTACGCTATTACGGACAAACTGGTGATAGGAGCGGGTACTTCAAAGAACTATATGGCACAGGATCTTTCCGTGAAATATGCTCTTCTCCGGCAGACAGAATCAGGTTCAATGCCTGTTTCACTTGCACTCTACGGCGATATGGGCATCGACCTTCGCAGCAAGGATAATTTCGGGTCAGCTGCTGACGACTGGAGGGAAATTCACAGGCTCAATTATTTCGCACAGGTGCTTGTTGCAAGGCAATTCAGCAAACTGTCATTACAACTGGCGCCCACATTTGTCTATTTCAATGCAGTTGAGGTCGGATACAAGAATGCAAATTTTGGCTTCTCCGCAGGTGCAAAATACAATCTTTTCGGCTCGCACAGCCTGATACTGGAGTACGATCAGCTTTTAAACAAACAGGATAATCCTGATTTTAATGCTAAGCCACAGCTTGCTGCAGGCTGGGAGATCGGAACTGCAACGCACGCTTTCCAGATATTTTTCGCCAATTACCATGATATTCTGGGACAGTACAATTTCATTTACAATCAGAACAGTATAGCTGATGGTAACTTCCTGATCGGGCTGAACATTACTGTAAGATTCTAACGGTAGGTGCGCTTCTGATGAACCCGGGAAAAATTTCATTTTTTTTTCTGCTCGCAGTTTTGTGCCTGAGTCCCATATATGCTCAGGATTTGCAGGGCGATAAACAGGATACGACGGTAAAAAAAGGGGCTGAATTAAGTCTCTATGCTGACCAGAATGAGCAGAACTGTCTTAAATGTCACGGCAAACTGGTTTATACCCTGACTGATACGGTTTCAGGGGTAAGCAGGAAACAGCTTATGGCACAGCACAATGTGATAAGCCCTGATCTTTTTTATAACTCGGTTCACTGGAGCTTTAACTGTCTTGACTGTCACTCGGAAGGGTTCAAGAGCTTTCCTCACAGTGTGGAAACTCGTTTTGAGGCTTCCTGGAATTGTATTGACTGCCACGGTAATGACCCTAACTATGCAAAGTACGGTTTTGAGGAGATCGATGCCGAGTACCAGAGAAGTATTCATTTTACGGCAACTGACGGCCTTGTCACCTGCTGGAAGTGTCATAATGCTCATTACTATAACCCCCTGGCTCGTCAGACCACTGGCGGACGTGATTATATTATCAGGTCAAATGAAATGTGTCTTAGTTGTCATGGTCATTCGGATATTATGGGCATGATATCTGAAAAAGGTCTGGAGAAGGTACTTCCGAAACATGAGTGGTTACCCAATGTCGAAAGGCATCTTGAGGCAGTAAGATGCCTTGATTGTCACACACGTATGACTGACAGTATTCTTGTTGCACATGAAGTTATGTCTGCTGACAGCGCCGTAAATACCTGTTCTGACTGTCACAACAAGAACTCCATACTGATGGGTACGCTTTATAAATATGCCTCAAAGGAGAACCGCATTGAGAAAGGTTTTGTCAATGGAGTTATGCTCAGAAACGACTCTTATGTCATCGGAGCTAACCACAGCAAATTCATTTCTTTAGCAGGGATATTCATTATTGGCATGACTCTTGCAATCGGGCTAATACATACAATTTTCAGGATAATAATTAAACCTGTTAAACGCTATTATGAGCAGTAATTTCTATCACTATCCTGTCTGGGTCAGGCTTTGGCACCTTTCAAATGCCATTTTGTGTCTTTTCCTTATTGTTACAGGGTTCAGCATGCTTTATTCCAATCCTGATAACGCCATGATAGTTAATTTTAAGCGCGCCGTTTCAGTCCATAATGTTTGCGGTATCCTGCTTACAATAAGTTATACAGTATTTCTTGCCGGTAACCTTTTCACCCCAAACGGAAAACATTACCTGGCACAGATTAGAGGAATGGGTGCAAGGCTGTGGAAGCAGGGCTACTATTATGCCTATGGATATTTCAAAGGTGAAAAGGCTCCTTACCCGGTCGGCAGTGACCGTAAATTCAATCCTCTCCAGCAAGTATCATATGTCGCTGTGATGTATTTTGCCCTGCCGATGCTTTTTATCACTGGTTGGGCCCTGATGTTTCCGGAATTTATTCTCAAAAAATTCCTGGGGCTGAGCGGAATTTTCCTTACAGACCAGTTTCATGTAATTCTTGGTTTCCTGATTGTGATATTTTTATTTATTCATCTCTATGTCAGTACAATGGGTAAGTCGCCTTTGAGTAATTTCAGAAGCATCGTCACCGGCTGGCAGGAGAGTCATTAATATGAGTCTAATTAAAAACAATTTGTATGAAAAGAACATTTAGAACTATTTCAGTCATGATGCTGACAGCTGTCTTTGCCGTGATGTCTGTCACTGCTTATGGTCAGCAGAAAAAGGGCGAACCGTGGACTATCCCGGCTGAGTATAAAACAATGAAGAATCCTGTCGCCACTGATGCAACATCGATTGCAGCGGGCAAAACAGCTTATGACAAAAACTGTGCATCATGTCATGGCAAGCTTGGTAAGGGTGATGGCCCCAAAGGAAGAATGTGTAAAGTTTTCCCTGGTGATTTCTCAGGAGCCGACTTTCAGGCATACAGTGAGGGCACCATGTATTACCAGACCAAAACCGGAAGAGGAGAAATGCCTGCCTATGACAAGAAAATTCCTGATAACGATATCTGGAAGATGGTTATTTACATGAAATCTCTTAAGCAATAAGCTGCCGAAAAACTAAAAGAACCTGTCATGTCATGACAGGTTTTTTTATGCATGAGTAAACCCCAAATTAAAAATTTATACTTTTGGCACGATAAGTGATAATTGTTATGTATAACCAAAAAGTGTAAATTATGAAATTCAAATCAGTATTTGTTGGTGCTTTACTGGTGACCTTCTCCTTGTCGCAGGTGATGAACGCACAAAGTCAGAAGAAAGCTGAACCGTGGCCTGTGCCTGCTAATGAGAAGAGCAAGGCAAACCCGGCTAAAGCTGATGATGCCACCATGCAGCTGGGTATGTCTTCATGGTCAAAGAACTGTGCATCATGTCATGGCAAGACCGGGCTGGGTGACGGCGTAAAAGGCAGGATGTGCAAGACTAATCCGGGTAACTTCTCTTCAGCCGAATTCCAGGCCTTTACGGATGGTGAGATATTCTACAGAACCAAGACCGGACGTGGTGAAATGCCTGCATTTGACAAGAAAATCCCTGAGAATGAAATGTGGGCATTGGTGAATCACATGAGAAGTTTTAAGAAATAAGGAACTTCCTTTCAGAACTGAAGAAGGCTGCCTCCAACGAAGCAGCCTTCCTTTTTATTCTAAATAAAGCTGCCTCTGATGAAACACGGCCTTCTTTTATTTCAAAAAAAAAGACTGCCCGTGATGTGACAGCCTTCTTTTTTAAATTAGTTTTTTCTACCAGGCTGCAAGAGTGTTTTCAAGCAGCTTCTTTGTATACGTGTAGTTGTGAACGCCAAAGCTTCCGTCCCTGAATGCCAGCTGGTAGTTGAGAATTGCACCGAACTGCGCATTTGTTATAGGCGGGAATGCAACATTGCCCTGGCTGGGGTTCTTCCAGTAACCGGTTGGATTTGAGCCTGCATCATAGATATCCAGGTAACCATGATACTGGCCATCTTCAGGATCTGTCTGGAGAATATCATGCCCGGCACCTACGGCATTTATTTTATTTGCCAGATCACTCAGCAGGTCAGTAATATCATTTACAGCGTTGGTATAAGTCGGGCTTGTGGCACTCAGCGATGCGTGGCATCCACTCACGTTGCATCCCGTAAACAGGCCGGTTGCGCTGAATGAATGGCCTCCTGACAGGGTCCTTGGTTCTGCCATGTGGCAGTTTCCGCATGAGAGGTTTGCAGTATGTCCTGAGTTTGCATAACCTGTTCCGAACTGGATACCTCCAACACCGGCTGCTATTGCACCCTGTGCTCCGTAATGAATACCGGTCCTGTAGCTTAAGCTTGAGAGCGTATATTTTGTGCCCGGATCTGAAACCAGCAGCGCGTAATCAATTACATTTCCGCTTGAGGCTGTTACAGGTCTTGGCTGGTGACACTTGGTACAAAGGTTTCCTTTAGCCTTCGCAAAATTGATGCTTTTTGAACCGCCCCACATCGTCATTGGCACTTCAGCAGTTGTCGTAAGTGGTGAGAAGTCGTCTCCGCTATATGTTGAATGGAGCGCACTGTGACAGGTCATACAGCCTATTGGTCCGGGCAGAGATGCGGTAATGGCGTCGACTGAATAATTATTCAGAAACTTTCCTGCATTGGCCGGATCCGGAATAAAAGTTACAGGAGTGTTGTTCGTCACAACATACCTGAAACCCTGATCTGAATGACACGGTGCACAAGCGTTTCTGGTTCCTTCTTCAAATGCTACACCGCTGAAATGCACTGAGTGATCGTACTCAACTACTTTTGCCTCAACAACATCAGGATTATGGCACTCTGTGCAGGCAACGGTTGTTCCCGGTTCTCCCTTTGGACCCTGTGCGCCTTGTGGACCTATCGGACCCATTGGACCTTCACAGGATATCATCACCATCCCGGTCATGACTAATAACGAAAAAAGCTTCAAACTTCCCTTCATAGGTTTTCAGGTTTTTTGTGATATTTCAATTGCGAAAGGTAACAACACCCGCGATGTATACGGTTGGTGTTTCATTGATATTTCAATAACAACAGATTGATAAGTATGAGCAACATGATTGATTAAGGTCAATTTTAAATATGATATATATCATTAATTGCCTATATTGCACATGCGTTATTGTAGGTTTGGCTGTAAATTTCAGAGTGAAACCATGTTCAGTGAAAACGTAATATCAAGTTGTGAGGTCTGTTCCAAATGCTGGAACAACTTCAGAAATCTTTCAAAAGAAGAGCTTGACCTTGTTAACAGTAACCGTTATGAAGCCGGTTTTAACCAGGGGGAGATAATTATCAAGCAGGGCTCACCATCATCAAATGCTGTTTTCATTCTTTCAGGTCTTACGAAAGTATACATGGAAGGGTACTCGGGAAGAAACCTGATTCTTGATCTTGCCGGACAATCAACATTGCTTGCCGGCCCAGGTGTTCACGTTAATTCAAGATACTGCTATTCTGTGGCTGCAATTACCCCGGTACAAGCCTGCTTTATAAGCTTTGACATCATCCGCCGGCTCATTGCCGGCAATCCGGATTTTGCCGTCGGGTTTATTGAAGAGCTCAGTGAAAATGCATACATGATGCATCATAAGGTGGTAAACCTGACACAGAAGAAGATGCATGGAAGACTCGCGGAGACATTACTCTATTTTGCGGATACACTTTTTCATTCAGACAGTTTTGAGATGGTACTGTCACGCCAGGAACTCGGAGAAATGACCAATATGGCAAAAGAGAGTGTTGTGAGGATAATGGGCGAGCTTGAGAATGAAAAAATCATTCAGGCGACTCCACGCTCAGTTAAGATCCTCCAGCGTGAAAAGCTTCGTTTAATCTCCGAAAAAGGCTAGTTTTACACTCAAATTAAAATTATGAAAGTATTAAGATTTCTTCTTACTCCGGCAGTTATGGGTATACTGTTCATTCTGCTGGCCGCAGCCATGGCTGCAGCAACATTCATTGAGAATGATTTCGGAGCTGACACGGCCAGGTCAATGGTTTACAACACACGCTGGTTTGAACTGCTGTTTCTGCTGCTTGTTATCAATCTTTCCGGACAGATAATAAAATACAAGCTGTACCGGAAAGAAAAGATTACAGTTATGATATTCCATCTCGCCTTTATTGTAATGGTCATCGGTGCGGCAATAACCCGGTATACCGGTTTCGACGGCATGATGCACATAAGAGAGGGGGAAGCCACATCATTGACATATTCTTCGGTCAGCGATCTTGTTTTTGAATTGGCTGACAAGGATAATAAAGTAATGGCAGGCCACTCAAAAGCTCTGTCTGTTGCCGGGAGTGGTCGTACCGGTTACAGGAAGACACTCAATGCCGGTGGCACTGAAGTGCAGCTGAAACTGGACAGATACATTCCCGGTGTCGAAAAACAGGTGGAAGAATCACCTGACGGGGTTCCTATGGTTGCTTTTCTTGCCACCCGTGATATGAGGACAAGTGAAATAATTGTCCTTGCCCGGGGCGAAACAGCTATGGCCGGAGAGATGACCATGGGGTTTGGCATAGATGCGGATATTATTATTGAACTTGACAGCTCTTCATTCCTTATAAGATCCGGAAAAGAGATGATGCTGACAAGGATGTCTGACATGACCAGAGTGATATGCCCGCCTGATACATTTATTAGCATAGTTCCGGGCACCGTATTTACAATCGGAGGATACAAATTGGTTCCACGGCAGATGACGCGCAGCGGCGTGGCAGTGCCTGCATCGTCTGCCGATAATACGGGCCAGGACGGTTCCGGCGCCTTTGAGTTTACCCTGTCAGGTAAAGACTATGAAAAGAAGGTTTACCTGTGGACCAATCCTGAAGCAGAAAGATCAGAATGGCACGGGACTGCAGGTGATCTTAAGGTGAATGTCAGCTATGGAAACAGAGTTCTTGACCTGCCCTTCAGTATCACTCTTAACGATTTCATGATTGAACGGTATCCGGGTTCCAACAGCCCTTCCGGTTTTAAAAGCCGGGTTACATTAACGGATGAGAATCAGAAAGCTGACATTAAGTATGATATATATATGAACCATATACTTAAGTACAAGGGTTACCGCTTCTATCAGTCGTCTTATGACAAGGACGAGCGTGGTACTGTCCTTTCAGTGAATCACGATCCGGCTGGCATGATTACAACCTATACCGGTTATGCCCTGCTTTTCCTGTTCATCGTTCTCTCGATAATCAACAGAAGATCGTTCTTCAGGACCGTAAAGAAGGGTTACTGGAATTCGCGGTACCGCCGTCAGGCAGCTTTGGTTGTTATGATTATTGCCCTTACTTCCCTCTCACCTTTAAAAGCCCAGCATCTGGTACTTGACAGTGAAGAAGCCAACCGTTTCGGGGAAGTGCTTGCGCAGGATCAGAAGGGGCGTACCAAGCCTCTTTATACAATAAGCAGTGACATTCTCCGGAAGGTTGCCAGGGAAAAGGAGTTTGAGGGCCTCTCACCCATGCAGGTATTTTTGGGTTATTCGCTTGATCCTGAACACTGGCATAATGTGCCTCTTATTAAAGTCTCAAATGGGGAGCTGTCAGATCTGCTGAAAGTGAAAGGCGACATGGCTGCTTTTTCGGATATTGTTTCATTTGGGGACGAAGGAGGGTACAAGCTTTCATCGTACGTTGAAAAGGCATATGCAAAACCGGCAGGTGAGAGGACCCGTTTCGACAAGGAGGTTATAAAGGTTGACGAGAGGGTAAATATATGTTACATGATGTCAGAAGGGGGTTTCCTGAATATATTCCCGCTGAAAGACGGGACAGATCAGTGGGGAAGCTCCGGCGATGCCGTCAGGCACACTTCAGGTGTTGATGATTCACTTTTTGTACTCAATGTCATACCTATGTGGGCTCAGGCTGTCACTGCTGTGGGAGGCGCTCCGGTAAAGCCTGACGAGTACCTCCGGGCAATTAAGGAATATCAGCGGGTGAATTCAGAATATGATCTTCCGTCGGAGTCAAGGATCAGGGCAGAGCTCTTCTATTACAAGGCTAATATATTTGAAAAGCTGTTTCCTTTTTATGCCACACTGGGTCTTTTAATGATCATAACCCTGATCAGTTTTATCATTACCGGCAAGGGAGGAGGCTCAGTGTTTATGAAGATCCTTTTCAGCCTGGCTGTAGCCGGATTTATCTTTCATACGCTGGGTCTGGGCATAAGGTGGTACATTTCCGGCCATTCGCCCATGAGCAACGGGTATGAGTCAATGCTTTTCATCTCCTGGGTCACAATGCTGGCCGGCTTTATCTTCAGCCGCAAGTCGCTTCTGGCGCTGGCTGCCACAGCCGTACTTGCCGGAATGACGCTTATGGTAGCTCACCTGAGCTTCATGGACCCTGAGATAACGAACCTGGTGCCCGTTCTCAAATCGTACTGGCTCACGCTGCATGTCTCTGTGATTACAGGCAGTTACGGATTTCTGGGTCTGGGGGCCTTACTCGGTCTTATTGTGATGATCATGATGCTCTTTGTCAATAAAAGGAACCACGAAAGGATAAGCGCCACGATAGACGAGCTTACTGTCATCAATTACAGGACACTGACGCTGGGACTCTATTTTCTGACCATCGGGACCTTTCTCGGTGCTGTCTGGGCTAACGAATCATGGGGTCGTTACTGGGGATGGGATCCTAAGGAGACCTGGTCACTGATCACAATAGTTATATATACTCTGGTAACCCATTCAAGAATGATTCCCGGACTGAAGGATGTTTATTCGTTTAATCTTCTTTCACTATTTGCATTTTCTTCAGTTCTCATGACCTACTTTGGGGTCAACTACTATTTATCAGGGCTCCATTCGTATGCCGGGGGTGACGCAGTACCTGTGCCAGTGTTTGTTTATGTTGCAGTGATTCTGCTTGTGTCCCTGGCTTTAGCAGCCTCGATGATGTACAAACGTGCATCTGCGAAAGTCCCGAAATCATAAACCATAACGACGCCCAAACCGGACGTCGCTATGTCAAAATATACAGGCATACATTATAACATCTCACAGGCTACACGCCGTTACAAAATAAGAGAGCCCCGAAAAACGGGGCTCTTTTATTAATATGAAGATCCGGTCAACTATTTTGTTCTATAGTTAAGAGGTCTTGCTGTTTTAGGAGTACCGGATTTGAACGGGCCAATTGTTGTACCGTCGTATTTGGTAATGGTGTACTTACCGGCAGCGACAGTGACTTTTGCTATGACTGCGTTGTATACGCCGCTTGGATCATTATCAAAACCGGCGACATTGTCAGCCATCATGTCTGCAGGATCCATTCCGACTTCGGTATCGATCACAGTTGTTCCCTGACGTGTGAATACAGCAACAATAGGTATCTTGACTGAACCATCGCTGTAACCAGTGAAACCGTTATAATACAGGTCGCACCACAGCAGATAGCTTCCATCATCCAGTCCTCCCAGAGTCATTCTTTCAGGATGGCTTCCTGTTGCTGCATCATAGATTCCTATTTCAGAAGCCCATGGGTCAGCAATGTCAAAGTCGGCCTCGGGTGAAACAAGGAAGTCGTAGTCAATATTGGCAGCTGCATCATAGGTAACCCCGCCAATTACCACATCTGCATTCCAGTAGAATGCTACCTCGAGGTCCGGAGAGACAAAGTTAGTGATAGTAAACGATACGTTCACCGGATTGACTGTGCTGGGATTCAGCATATATTTTTCTGCGATCCCGTAGACACCGATTTCTCCAACCAATGTTTCAGTTGGATCGGTATCGAAGTCCGCAATTGTCCCTATCGTCATCTGGATTGATTTTGTGTAGGGTTGTAATACTGCAGGTGCAACAGTATAATCCTCTTCAGTAGCAGTACCACCGGTTTGCTTGAAAGTGAAGGTAAGCGCCCTGTCGATCATTTTATCGACAGTGATATTGACTATTAAAGAATTACCTTCCACAACAGTTGTAACCGATGGTGTAACTGTACTCACCGGATAACCGCTGGGACTTCCGATTGGTTCAGGTTCCTGGCTGGCCTGATCGCAGGCAACCATGCCGATGACGATTAACGCCAGCCCGAGTACTTTATATTTAATATATTTTCTCATATTCATAATATTTATAATATTTATCCAGTATTAATGATCTATTTTTTACCAACTGGTGTATAGGTTGAAACACAGCTCCGGAACCCGGCAGCTGCAGTGGTTTCAACTGTATATGAAATAGTTATAATTCCCGTGGCGGGATCTACTGAACCAGGGAGGTTACCATAAACCTGATTACTGTAATAGTCGACCAGATTCTGCTGAGGGACTGTAATAACGTTGCACACATCAAGGAAGGTGAATCCGTCAGTACCACCTGCAGGAGCCGGGTTAACATAACCATCATAAGCAACAATTGTCGTACGATATTCACCTACACCTGTCTGACTAATGGTTTCAGTCCAGTCATACTGGGATATTGCTCCGCTCACTGTGCGTGTTATAACCTGGTGAACATCATATTCACCTGCCAGGTTGGAGAAGCAACCGTAGTTAAGAGTGATCTCCAGATTCTTTCCGTTGTTCAGTACTTTCGGGTCACCTGTCGCACTTACAACTTTGAGGACCAGTTTAGGAGACGCGGCCAGAGGAGCTACAATCCCTTCTGTAAGAACGGTTACCGGCATCCATCCCAGATAGTTATCACTCTTTTTCAGCGTAATTGTCGGCTGATCAAGTTTGAAATGTGTTCCTTCTATTGCTGTCGATGATTCATCAGCACCAATGGTGACTACAATGTCGTTTGTCACATCCATAGATGTAGGACCGATAAGCCTCATCTTGACTGTAAAGTCGTATTCATTGCCATCTGCGGTCATTCCAAACGAAGTTCTTGGATCGGTAAAGCCTGCAAGGTTTGGTCCTTCACCATTAGCGTCATAATTGGTTGTATCGTCAACCAAACAGGAGTTAAAGGCACCCAGACTTAAGATAATCATCAAAATATATTTTAATGTTTTCATAGTTATTTCTGTTTTAGATTAATTCGCCCAGAATATCTTTGCTGAAAAGGCATTTGGCTGAGTCGGCACGTTATCTCCGTTTGCGGAATATTCACCAGAAGGATAAAATAATCTTACTGGTCTGTCAACTGATCCGGAATAATTAAGCGGAATTGGAAGACCACTGGGGTATCCGGTCCTGCTGTAATCAAACCATGACTGTTCGGCAGTGATACCGTTAACAGCAATCCATTTCTGGGTGATGATAGCCTTCAGTTTGTTGGAAGAGTTATCATAGTTAACAAGATCCTGAATCTGTGAATAGTAGGTTACTGCATCAGCGGCATCAAGTCCGAGGTATTCGAACGAAGCCGTGATTCCGCTCTGATAAAGGTCCTTGACGCTGGGTCCTGTGGTTATTAAACCTTTCAGCCTGGCTTCAGCCTGGTTGAAATAGCTTTCAGCAAGGGTAAAGATTATTGCATCCATATCGCCTGATTTAAGGATGCCGGGGCCTATATTGGAAACTTTTTCAGGCATATATGCATCAACGACTGGCGTGTCATAGTCAAGCAAACCCTGCGGAACACCGAGATGACCTGTGGAAGGTTTTTCATAGATGCGGTCAATCCTCGGGTCGTTAGTTGAAGTCAGATAATTGAGTATATAATCGGTAGCACAAGTTGCTTTGCTTGACATTGTCTGTGTACCTGAAGCATCCCAACCGAGCTCGTTCCACATAGGATTCTGCTTATCTGTTTCTCCGGTAATGAAACCGGGATTAATGCCTACATCAGATGTTATAAAACCGGAACCTTCAGAATTAATTACACCCAATTCGGTTTGTATATAAGATGCTCTGCCGTCCATATCTGACTGACGAACGAGTATCCTGAGCTTAAGGGTATTAGCAAACCTGATCCATTCTTCCATATCTCCGCCGAACATACAATCATCAGCACCCGGTACTACTACATTCTCGGGAGCATTCTTAATAATAGCGATTGCATCTGTCAGCTGAACGATAAGATCTTCATAGATCGTCTGTGCATCATCGTATTTCGGAGTAGCCAGAAGGCTTCTGCCTAAAGCTTCAGAATAAGGAACATCTCCATAGCTGTCAACCAGTATCTGAAAGTGAAAGGCCTTCATTACCTTGGCGATAGCCTTATAGTAGTCATCTTTGGGGTCTTCAAGGTCATTCAGGATCTGATACTGTTTAAGCGGATTGGCATAAACATTGTTAAATGTATTCACGTAAAAAGAGGAGGTAACATTATACTTGAATTCATCAGAATACCAGGAATAACCATCACTCTGGCTCCAGTTTACCATAAACATGTTTCCAAGGTGACTTATTCCTCTGTCACACTGTTGCCTGTATGCAGTGTAAAACTGGGCAGGAGCCAGGACAAGATCGGGTGTTACTGAAGTGGGATTATTTGGATCAACATTCACATCCAGAAAATCCTCACATGATACCAAAAGTCCGAAGACCATCAGTACGCTTGCGAATTTTATTATATTTTTCATATAGTAATCAGTTTTAAAATTCTATGTTTAAGTTCACACCGTACGATTTTGTCGGTGGCATCTGGTTGTAACCGCCAACACCAATAGCGTTGTCATTAGTATTGTTGAATTCAGGGTCAGAGAAAGCGTTTTCTGCCGGAAGCAGAGTAAACAGGTTCCTGGCTATGAAACCAATAGACACTTTGCTGATAGGAGTCTTGGTGAGAAGATTTGCCGGCAGGCTATAACTGATTGCCAGCTCCCTTACCTTAAATGCTGTGGCATCCTTGATATAGTTCTCAAAGACATTATTGTAAACGTCAGTCCAATAGCTCTGGCGTCCTCCGGATACCGGTATGTTTGTGTTCTCAACATAAACACCGTCACTGGTCTCAATCACTGAGTTGGGGATTACAAAATCCTGCCTGTTTGCAGAGACACTCTCAAGTGATCTTCCGGTGAACTCCATACTGGCAGCTCCCTGTGAGTAGAATACATGTCCGGTTCTGTAATCAACAGTCGCTGACAATGTAACTCCGTAGACATTCAATGCAGTATTCAAACCAACGGTGTAGTCAGGTGTTGTCTTTCCAAGCGGTGAAAGGGCTGCATTCTCCCGCGGGAATCCTGTTGCAGGATCTACGACAATCCTTCCCTGGGGATCCCTGACATAGGTGTTAGCCTTTATCTGCGGGAAAGCCATATCTTTTATGGCATAAACACCCCATGAGCTGGTTCCGGACAAAAGGATTTCATCAAGACCTTCCTTGATCTCTACCACTGTGGTCTCGTTGGCTGAATAGTTCACGCTCATATCCCAGCTGATATTTTTAGCCTGGACTACTGTACCTCCCAGGGTTATCTCAAACCCTTTGCCCTGCAGTTCACCGATATTGGTGAGGAATGCAGTAGCTCCTGAGGTAATAGAAGGAGTGGTATTGGTAATAAGGTCAGTTGTCTTGGTCATAAAGTAAGATGCATCAAGCAACAACCTTGACTTGAAGAAACCAAGATTAACACCAAACTCAGTGGTATTGAGTTTTTCCTTTTTAATATTGGCGTCAACTGTAGTGCCGCTGAGAGCAAACCCGTTAACAGTGCCATACGGGAAATTGGAAGGCTTGGAGTAAGTCTCGTTAATCCTGTATGGTGAAAGGTCATTATATACTGTTGAATTACTAGCAGTAATTTTTGCGTAGGAAAGGATAGCATTATTTTTCAGAGCATCAATTGCATCGGTGAGGACAAATGACAATCCAAATCCCGGGTAGAAATAGCTGTTATTACCTTTTGCCAGGGTAGATGTCCAGTCATTTCTGCCGGAAAAGTTCAGGAACACAAAGTTGCGATATCCCACGGTAAAATCACCGAAGAACCCAAACTGGCGTTCCGTTGACGCATTAGCAGTGACTTGCGGGCTTCCTGTTCCATTTGATATATCATAAAAATAGGGGATACTTAAATTATTGACCCTGATGGAGCTGTACCTGTAGTCGTAGGCCATAACGGTTCCACCCACGATAGCCTTAAGTGAGATGTCACTGAAATTCCAGTTTCCGCTTAAGAGGAGGTCTCCCACATAATCAGTCACCTGGAATTCAGTATCTTCAAGAAAAGAAGAAATAGCACTTCCTGTCGGTTTGATCTCAGTATCGAATACATATCCGTCACGGTGGCTTTTTCCGTCGCCCCATGAGTTGTTCGCAGCAGCCCTGGCTGTCAGGTTAAGCCACGAGACGATATCCCATGATGCCTGGACGTTGGCAGTTAGCCTGTTTGTATAATCCATTCTTCTGTTTGCGTCAACGCAATAATAAGGATTCTCATAGTAACCGTTATAATAGCCGCTGGGTTCTGCATATTTATTATTTTTCCAGTCCCAGTATTCTGACAGTGGAATATTTGCAGATGTATTTAACAGGAACCAGTACAATGGTCTATCCTGATCTCCTATTGTATTTCCGACCTGATCAGTCTTGTCAGTGAAGAAACTTGAGTTGATAGAAAGTTCAACATCACCGACTTTCTTGCTGGCGTTGACCCTGAATGTGTTTCTTTGGTAAGTGTCTTTTGGAACAATGCCTGTTGACCTCTGGTCACCTACAGAAAGGTAAAACTTACTGGTTTCCTGGCTTCCGCTAATATATACGGTATTGTTATATGTATTACCTGTATTGAAGAAATTAAGCAGGTTATCTTTAACAGGAGCGTATGGCACTTCCTGGAATGATCCGTCAGGGAATGTCGGGCCTATCTGGCGCATGGTTCCGTCAAAACGCGGACCCCAGTTGGTATTCTCAATAGCGTCATAAGCGCCTTCCCATCCTGTTCCATATTCAGTCTGGAATTTGGGCATATAAGCTACTTTCTCAGCCGTGTACGTGGAGATCAGTCCTACAGTGAACTTCTGGCCGGCCTGTCCTTTTTTGGTTGTAACGAGCACGGCGCCGTTACTTGCGCTTGACCCATACAGTGCTGCGGCAGTTGCGCCTTTCAGGATACTGAGGTCAGCTATATCGTTAGGGTTCAGGTCATCAAAAGCACCAAGAGAAGCAATGGCACCATCAATAACAATCAGTGCCTGGTTGTCAGATGATATTGACCTTAGTCCTCTTAAGATGATCTGTGTTGAAGGATTAACACCGTTATCCTGAACGTTGATCTGCAGTCCGGCTACCTTACCGGCCAGTGCGCTACCGGCTCTCGTCGGTTGAGCAACTGCAAGTTCTGCATTATCAACTTTCTGGGTCTGGTAGGTTATTTCCCTCTTCTCTCTTTTAATACCGAGAGCGGTCACAACAACCTCATTCAGATCAACAACATCGGATTCCATAACACAGTCTACCACTGAACGACCTGAAATAGCAACTTCCTGCTGTTTCATCCCAATAAAGGAAAAAACGAGGGTTGTTGCATTTTCGGGAACATTCAATGAAAACTTTCCATTGGCATCGGTTGATGTCGCTACGGTCGTGCCCTTGACGAAAACGGATACGCTTGGAATCGTACCTTCACCCTCCGTGGCGGATGTTACCGTACCTGTAATGACTTTTGTCTGTGCCCACAGCGTGCTTGCACCCGCTAACACAAACAAAACAAAGAACAGAAATAGTTTCTTCATAAGACTTAGATTTAGGTTAAAAATTCAAGTGGCGCAAGATACAAAAATTAATTTAAGAAATCCAAACGGTTGAAACCACATTTTTTTTCGATACCGGGTTTCCACCTTAGTTATACAAGGGCAGAATGCGGGTTGCCATTCTCGCCTTGCTCGAATGGCGAGCCTCAATTGGCAACCTAAAACAGCAAAGGCTGTGATGCCTGCGGCATCTTCACCCTTATTTTTTTTCTTAAGTCTCAAGCAAGCTTTATCCTTTATAAAAAAAATAAGGCTGACCGTTTTCACGGACAGCCTTTAATGCTTGGGTGGAAGACCGGGTTCGAACCGGCGACCTCCAGATCCACAATCTGGCGCTCTAACCAACTGAGCTACAACCACCGTTTTACGGAGTGCAAAGAAACAGCAAAAATCCCATTCTGCAAATTTTTAACCTCATTTTGTCATTCATACATCCCAAATCGTATCTTAGTCGCCGGGAAAGCGAATGGTACAATTATTGACGCTCCTAATCGTTCCTGTTTCATTAACCGTATCTATTGGCCAGGTTTAAGTTCATAGACAATATCTCAGGATTGCAGTCCGTGCAACTGCTCAGATTTGCAACCTTCCTGATCATCAGCGTAGTTTTTACCAAAAGCCATCTCTCGAGGCCACAGATTGGAACATGGGAGCTGTTCCTTTTCATCTCCAGCCTGCTCAGCTTCTTCTGGGTCTCCGGCATAATCCAGTCGCTTCTTACGCTCTATAACCGGAACAGGACATTCCATGTCAGCGGCGAGTCCGAGGGGAGAAAATCTCCGGAGATATTCAATGCTTTCCTGCTGATATTATTCTTCAGCATACTCGTTTTCGCCCTTGGCATTCCTATAAAGAGCGTACTAGGTACCATGGACCTGAAGAGGGAAATTCCTTATGCCAACCTTCTGCTCCTGTATATCCTCTTCAGCAACCCGGTTGCTCTTATAGAATATATATATCTTCTTAACAACAGGCCACACCGTATTTTACAATACGGAGTCTATACTTATTTAGCCCAGCTGCTGTTCGTTATCTCACCGGTAATCGCCGGTTTTGATGAGCAGAGCGCCATTCTTGGTCTCCTTGCCATTACTCTGATGAGGTGGATATGGCTTATAATCCTCCTCAGGCGGTACACTTTAATGAAGGTATCGTTTGACTTTATCCGGGAACAGCTTCGGGTGGGCATGCCCCTTATACTTACGTTCCTCATCAGCGGGTCAGCCCAGTATGTTGACGGCATAATCATTTCAGCCCGTTATGAGGACCCCGGTGTCTTTGCAATGTACCGTTACGGCGCGAAGGAGTTTCCCCTTGTCCTGCTGCTTGCCAATGGTCTCAGCAATGCCCTCCTGCCGCGGTTCGGTACCAGGGAGGGGATGAGAGAAGCCCTTGTCACCCTGAAGGAAAAATCAGAAAAACTGATGCACTATCTTTTCCCGGTTTCCATGGTTACTATGCTCGTGGCACGATGGGTTTTCCCCCGCCTCTTTACTACCGAGTTCAGACGCAGCGCGGATGTCTTCATGATATATCTTTTGCTTATCATACCAAGACTTGTCTTTCCGCAGACAATCATCATCGGCCGGAAGAAAACAAACATCACTCTGATCGCAGCTTCAGTCGAGATAGCGATAAACATCCCCCTCAGCCTCTTCCTGATTAAACCCTACGGGGTGGTCGGTGTCGCGCTGGCAACATTCATCGTCTATTCACTTGAAAAGATCTTCCTTATATGGTATGTATGGAAAAAGATGAAGATCAAACCGACAGATTATATTCCTGTGGTTAAATGGATTATATATTCTGCCATCCTGGTAATTCTTTTTGTCCTTATTGACCACAGGGTCATTGACTTCCATTAGTCAGACTGCCGTCTCTGCCACGGAAGTCAAAAAGAATTATATTTGAGGCATATAATTTATGCCAGCAAATGTAAGGGATCAGATGAGCCGGTCAGAAAGCTATTTCGGGGAAATTCGCAAAAATATCGTGGGTATAAATCAGGAGTATGAAACCCCCTTTGGAAGGAAGAGGATCATCTACTGCGACTGGATAGCCAGCGGAAGGCTCTACGGACCCATTGAAAAAAAGATTTCGGATGTCTTCGGACCATTTGTTGCCAATACACACACCGAGACATCGGAAACAGGGTCGATGATGACCTATGCGTACCATCATGCGCAGGAGATCATCAAGACGCATGTGAATGCGGGCAGTGATGATGTGCTCATAGCTGCAGGCTCAGGCATGACTGCGGTAATAAACAAGTTCCAGAGAATACTGGGCCTGAAGGGATGCAGTTACCCCAGGACAGCCCGTTGTCTGAGTGACATTGACCGTCCTGTCGTTTTCATCACACATATTGAACATCATTCAAACCAGACGTCATGGTATGAGACAATTGCCGATGTCGTGATGATCGAGCCTGGTCAGGGTCTTACAGTTGACCCCGGCAACCTTCAGAAAGCTCTTGAGGTCTACAAAGACCGTAAATTCAAAATAGGCTCATTCTCTGCCTGCTCCAATGTCACGGGTGTATTCACTCCCTATCACCGGCTGGCGCGCATCATGCATGAGAACGGAGGCCTTTGCTTCATTGATTTTGCCGCCTCGGCCCCGTACGTTGACATCAATATGCACCCTGCCGACAGCATTGAAAAACTAGACGCAATATTCTTTTCACCCCATAAGTTTCTTGGCGGCCCGGGGTCATCAGGCATAATGCTTTTTGACAAATCCCTTTACAAGGCAACTGCACCTGATCAGCCCGGTGGCGGCACGGTTGACTGGACAAACCCCTGGGGGGAGTATAAGTATGTCGATAACATTGAGTCGAGGGAGGATGGCGGTACACCGGGCTTCCTTCAGATGATCAGGGCTGCGCTGGCCATGGAGCTCAAACATCTCATGGGGACGGAGATGATCAGGGAACGTGAGGATGAGCTGGTCAAAAAAGCATTGGACGGACTTTCGGGCATTCCAGGCCTGCATATACTTGCACCAGACATAAAGGAGAGACTGGGGGCTATATCTTTTTATATCGACGGCATGCATTACAATCTGGTTGTCAAGCTCCTGAGCGACAGGTACGGCATCCAGGTCAGGGGCGGGTGTGCCTGCGCAGGCACTTACGGCCATTTCCTGCTTGATGTCACCTATGATCACAGCCACAGAATTACCGAGATGATCAATAAGGGAGACTTTTCAGAGAAACCGGGATGGGTACGACTGTCACTTCATCCGACGATGACCGACAACGAACTTGATTCCGTCATCATCGCACTTACTGAGATACAGGCTGATGCCTCAGGCTGGAGCAAAGATTATAACTATGACCGGCGGACAAACGAGTACAGACACAAGGATGACACAGGATCCGGCAGGGAGAAAGTGAAGACATGGTTTAACCTTCAGAGCTGACAGATGAAAACAGTTGAAGTGACAGCAAAAGGCCACAGGAAGGAGTTTACAGAATTCCCTAAGAGGCTCTACAGGGGAGATCCCAACTGGGTATGCCCTCTGGACAGCGAGGTTGAGGCTGTTTTTGACTTTTCGAGGAATATGGCTTTCAGGCGCGGAGAAGCCATACGGTGGCTGCTTGTTGACGACAATAACAATACCATCGGGAGGGTGGCTGCATTCATTGATGAGATACGATCAAAGGCAAACAGACAGCCGACCGGCGGCTTTGGTTTCTTTGAGGTCATTGATTCAGCGGAAGCTGCAACCGTTCTCTTCGATACAGCCCGCAAGTGGCTTTCCGACAGGGGTATGGAAGCAATGGACGGCCCGATCAACTTCGGTGAGAACGACAATTACTGGGGGTTGCTCGTTGAAGGCTTCACCCAGCCGGGATTCGGAATGCCATATAATAAGAAGTATTACAGACACTTTTTTGAGGACTACGGTTTTAAAACCTATTTTGAGCAGTACAGCTATCACAAGGATATAGGTTCCGTCGAGGTTTTCCCGGAACGGTTCATGAAGATTGCAGAGTGGGTATCCAAAAGACCGGGGCACAGCTTCCGGCATTTTGAGTACAGTAAGCAGGACAAGTTCATTGCCGACATGGTCGACATTTATAATGCAACCTGGTCTGTATTCAAGGAGGACTTCACCCCGCTCGACCCGGGGATGCTCCGTAATACCCTGAAGCAGGCGAAAGCATTTATTGACCAGGATCTGATATGGTATGCCTACCACAACGACAAGCCTATAGCCTTCTTCGTCATTTTTCCTGATCTGAACCAGATCATAAAATACTTTAACGGGAAGCTCACGCCATGGAACATTATAAGGTTCGTATGGTTCAAACTAACTCACAGGATGACCCGTATGCGGGCCCTTGTGGCCGGGGTTAACCCCGCTTACCAGAACAGCGGAATTGAATCGGCTATCTTCCTCCAACTCTTCAAAGTCTTCCGCAGGAAACGCTTTTACAAGGAGCTCGAGCTCTCATGGGTCGGCGATTTCAATCCTAAAATGATTGCCATCTATGAGGCACTCGGAGCATCGAAAGCCAAAACCCACCTGACCTTCAGGTACATGATAAATGATAAATTACCATTTAAAACATACAGGCTTGAAATGGAGGAAAATAAGGCTGAGCGTCAGCTCCGGCATAAAACGTGAAAATTTTTATCACTCCTTTTGTATTTTCCTAAAGTTCATTATCTTTGCAAACCCTTGGAAAAGGGTTTTTTAATCAGAAACAAATTATATCAGGAGATGAAAGAAGGTATACATCCGGGCAATTACAGGTTGGTTGTATTTCAGGATATGTCAAACGGCACAGCTTTTATCACACGTTCAACAGCCTCGTCGCGTGATACCATCAAGTGGGAAGACGGCAATGAATATCCGCTTATCAAGCTTGAGATATCAAATACTTCCCATCCATTCTATACCGGCAAGATGAAACTTGTTGACACTGCCGGAAGGGTCGATAAGTATATGAACCGCTACAAGTCTCACCTTGACAAGAAGACGAAGTAAAAGACAATCTTACTCATAAAAGCTGCCGGGATGGCAGCTTTTTTTTTGAATAGGCAGTAAAGTTTATTTGACTAATTTTGCATGGTTTACAGTTTTTATGGAGAAAAGAGATTTTAAGAAGTGGGAGAGTGTCGGCTTTCATGAGCTGATCGATGAAGGGAGGGAGATTATACCCATTCTTTCCGATGGAGATGATCAGGAGCTTGACGAAGTGGAGATCCCGGGAAGCGTGCCTTTGCTGCCGCTGCGAAACACGGTGCTGTTTCCCGGAGTGGTGATACCCATTGCCGTGGGACGCAAAAAATCAGTTCAGCTGGTGCGTGAAGCCTATCGCGGTGATAAACTCGTTGCCGCAGTGGCCCAGCTTGACGCGGAGATTGATGACCCGCAGATACGTGACCTGAATGTCGTCGGTACACTTGGACAGATAGTGAAGCTGCTGGAGATGCCTGACGGAACAACCACCGCCATCCTCCAGGGCCGCAGACGCATCTCCGTTCTTAACATAGTGCAGACGGAGCCATACCTCACTGCCCAGGTGAAAGCCATTCCCGATAACAAGGGTGGCGAAGATGAAAAGGATTTCGAGGTGATCATCGGATCACTGAAAGACCTTTCGATGAAGATTGTAAAACTGAACCCGAATATTAGTCCTGAAGCTTCTTTTGCTGTCAAGAATATTGAGAACAGCACCTACCTTATTAACTACATCTGCGCCAACACTGAGATAAATGTCAACGACAAGCAGAAACTGCTTGAGGCATCGACTCTGAAAGAGCGCGGACTGCGACTGCTTGAGCACCTTGTGCGTGAGATACAGCTCATGGAGCTGAAGAATGAGCTGCAGTCAAAGGTCAAGTATGAGATAGACCAGCAACAGCGTGAGTTCCTCCTGCATCAGCAGATGAAGACCATTCAGAACGAACTGGGCGGCAATCCTGTTGAGAAGGAAGTGGAGGAGTTCCGCGCGAGAGGCACAAAAAAACTCTGGAACGAGGATGTGGCAAAGGTGTTCGACCGCGAGCTCGAAAAACTCTCCCGGCTTAATCCTGCCGCTGCCGAATACTCGGTGCAGGTAAATTATATACAGACTCTGCTTGAGCTGCCGTGGAATGAATATACTCCTGATAATCTTGACCTTAACAACGCACAGCGTGTTCTTGATGAGGACCACTACGGGCTTGAGGAGGTCAAGGAAAGGATGCTGGAGCATCTGGCAGTACTGAAGCTTAAGGGCGACATGAAGTCTCCCATCCTGTGTCTTTACGGCCCTCCGGGTGTTGGCAAGACCTCACTTGGCAAATCAGTTGCCCGCGCCCTGGGACGCAAGTATGCCCGTATGTCACTGGGCGGATTGCATGACGAGGCGGAGATCAGGGGGCATCGAAAGACATATATTGGTGCCATGCCCGGAAGGGTTGTGCAAAATATACGGCGCGCAGGATCTTCCAATCCCGTATTTATACTTGACGAGGTTGATAAAGTTGGGCAGGATTTCAGGGGTGACCCGTCATCAGCACTCCTGGAAGTCCTCGACCCGGAGCAGAACACACACTTCTATGATAATTTCCTCGAGATGGAATATGACCTGTCGAAGGTACTTTTCATCGCTACGGCAAACACCCTGGCTACAGTCAGTCCTGCTTTGCGGGACAGGATGGAGTTGATAGAGATTTCAGGCTACCTTGTGGAGGAGAAGAGGGAGATAGCAGTAAAGCACCTTATTCCCAAACAGCTCGAAGCCCACGGCGTCAAAAGCACACAGTTTTCCCTTTCGAAGCAGGTCATTGAAGAGGTCATCCAGAAATATACCCGCGAGTCGGGGGTCAGGGAGCTTGATAAGCGTATTGCAAAACTGGTCAGGCACAGGGCCAGGGAGATAGCCTTTGATAAAACCCCGGAAGAGAAGCTTTCCATTGCTGATGTGATGGAAATTCTCGGACCGCCAAAGTATATCAAGGATATTTATGACGGCAATGATCAGGCCGGAGTGGTTACAGGACTGGCCTGGACAGCAACCGGTGGAGAGATACTGTTCGTGGAGACAAGCCTCAGCAGGGGCAAAGGCAACCTGACGCTGACCGGTAACCTGGGAGATGTGATGAAGGAATCAGCAGTGATTGCGCTTGAGTATCTCAAGGCCCATGCTCCGATGCTTGACCTCCCTGAGACGTTCTCTGAGAAATGGAATATCCACATTCATGTTCCCGAGGGCGCAATTCCCAAAGATGGTCCGTCTGCCGGCATCACCATGGCTGTCTCCATTGCGTCAGCCTTCACCCAGCGCAAGGTAAAAAAGTATGTGGCCATGACGGGTGAGATAACACTCAGGGGCAAGGTATTGCCTGTGGGAGGCATTAAGGAGAAGATACTCGCTGCAAAGCGGGCGGGTATCCGGGAGATAGTGCTTTCTGAACTTAACCGCAAGGATGTTGAGGAGATCAATGAAAAGTATGTGCGCGGACTGAAGTTCAATTATGTTGACACTATTATGGATGTCATCAACCAGGTGCTGCTCAGCCAGAAAGTGACCAACCCCCGTGTGATAGATTTCGACTAACCGATAAACTGCTCATCATGAATAAGACAGCTCTCTTCCCTGGTTCATTCGATCCTTTTACTGTGGGTCACGAGGCCCTGGTCAGAAGGGCCATTATGCTTTTCGACAAGGTGATTATCGCCGTCGGTGAGAATACAGAGAAAAAGAATCTCTTCAGTATTGAGAACCGCATGAAAATGATCTCAAAGGTATTTGACGGTGAAAGCAGGGTGGTTGTCACCAGGTACCGCGGTCTGACAGTCGATTTCTGCAGGAAGAGCAAGGCAAGTTATATACTGAGAGGATTGCGCACTGCCGCTGATTTTGAATATGAGAGAGCCATGGGTCAGATGAACAGGAAGATGGCTCCGGAGATTGACACGGTCTTTCTGCTTACAAGCAATGAGCACACTCCTGTCAATTCAACAATTGTCCGTGATATTATAGTTAACGGCGGCGATGCCTCACCGTTCGTTCCCTCAGTGATTAAGATTTCGGATTATCTCACCAAATGATCACTTTACCCTCAGGGTTATGTTCATCAGGTCAAGCAGGGACTGGTAGGTGTTTGATTTGATTTTGGCTATATCATCGGGTGCGAGCCATTCGGCATGGGTAATTCCCTCTTCAGCCTGCGGTTCCGTAATCATATCCCCTTCATAATTCATCGTGAACCAGTATGTCTTTTTCATGTGGGGTTTATTGTCATAAAGATAGGTATGGTAGCTTGGAGGCAGCGATCCCCTGATGACATGCCCCCTTATATTACACTCTTCCGTGACCTCCCGTAGGGCGCATTCCTCCGGGGTCTCGCCTTTTTCAATATGCCCCTTGGGCACATCCCACCTGCCATAGCGTTTAATGAACAGGTACTTTCCCGAAGTGTGGCTCACGAGTCCGCCGGCAGCCTCGATTACAATAAACCATGCACAGAAGGCATTCCACAGGTTGTTGATATCAGATGAATAAATATTTAATGAAGGGATGTCATTATTGACGGCAAACTGGGATATTTGGCTGTACATAGCCTCCGGCTCGCTGTAATTGTGAAAAAGAGCGTATTTTTGCAGCCGGTCGGGTTCAGGAGAGAGGGTAATAACCCTGTTGTCAAAATATACCTTATACTTAAGCATATGGATGATATCGCCAGAAAAACTGCAGAATATCTTTTACAAATAAAAGCAATTAAATTGCAACCGGCAAAACCTTTTACATGGGCATCAGGCTGGAAGTCGCCCATTTATTGCGATAACCGCATGACGCTGTCGTTCCCGGAGGTGCGTTCTTTTATTGGAGATTCGTTTGCCTTAAGGGTAAAGGAGTTATACCCTGATGCGGAGGTGATTGCCGGTGTGGCTACCGGTGCCATTGCCCATGGTGTGCTTGTTGCTGACCGATTGAATCTTCCGTTCATCTATGTCAGATCAGGCGCCAAGGATCACGGGCTGGGCAACCAGATAGAAGGTCATTACACAAAAGGGCAGAAGGTGGTGGTGATAGAAGATCTTATCTCCACCGGCGGCAGCAGCCTGGGAGCCGTGAAGGCTCTTCGTGAGGCGGAATGTGATGTGCAGGGCATGATAGCCATCTTTACCTATGGTTTCAGCAAATCGGCAGATGCCTTCAGGGATGAAGGATGCCGGCTTGATACGCTCAGCAACTACGGGGTCCTTGTTGATATGGCTGCTGCATCGGGTTATATCTCGGCCGCCGATGTCGAGACACTCAAGGAATGGCGGAAAAATCCGTCAACGTGGGGGACCGAGCGTTAATAAAAAGCCCGGTGGGCTTTTTTAGCGAGGGGACAGACTGCAGCGGGGGATATAAAAAAGGTTAAAGGATAAAGTAGAAGTACCTAGGCTTTCAAATTATTGCGTATTGTTGTAGGCCATCAAATTATTGTAGAATGAGTCAATCAAAATCATACACAAGCAAAACAGGAGAGGTACCGTGCGGCGACAGAGACCTCTATGCGTTCCTGACAGACGTCCGCAATTTCAGGGAAGTCGTGCCCGACAACATGTTATCCGACTGGAAAGCTACATCAGATAAATGCAGCTTCAGGGTGGATAAGGCAGGAAGAGTGACTGTCACCCTGAAGGAAGCCCTTCCGCATAGCATGGTCAGTTATACGGCAGAAAATTTTTTTACCGGTAATTTGTTACTGCAGGTAATTATAGAATCATTGACCAGCCATAGTTCAAAGGTGTATGTCACTACTGATATGAACATGAACCCATTTGTCAGGATGCTTATCGGAGAAGCTGCTCCGCAATATCTTGACATACTGATCGATATGATTGTGAATTATGGTGGTTATGACAAGATCAGAGGATATAGTCAATCTCTTTGAAAGCGTATCCTGTGACGGGGCCCTTTTCTCTTCGGACCATTAGCATCCCGCCGGCCCCGACCCGTTCAATCATTCCACGGAATTCTCCGTTGCGGTCAGCATAACGGTGCCACTCGCCGCATCTGTAAAGCGAATTATGATATGCTTCTGCCAGTTCGTCTGTCATGCCGCTGATGACCATTGCATACCTCATGTCAAGAAGGCGTAACAGCTCACCGGTTACCAGTGACAGATCATGTTTTCTGCCTGTGACCTGTGCCAGCGAGACGGGATTCGCGAGTGTGCTCCTGAACTCTGTCTGATTGACGTTGAGCCCTATGCCGGCCACGGTGCTGCTGATGGAGTAGCCCATTATACTGTGCTCAATCAGGATACCTGCTATTTTGTCATCCCTGACATAAATGTCATTGGGCCATTTGATTTTCACATCAGGTGTCTCAGCTCTCACAAGGTCAAGTACCGCAAGGGAAACCATCTGGGAAATGACGAACTGTTCTTCCGGCCTGACCATGACCGGATAGAGTATTACGCTCATCAGCAGGTTCTTATCCGGCTCGCTGTCCCAGCTGTTACCCTGCTGGCCCCTGCCGGCTTCCTGGAAAGAGGCTGTTATTACAGTACCTTCCGCAGGCTTTTCAGCCCGAAGCATGACTGATGCCAGGTCGTTGGTAGATGACACCTTTTCATAATGTCTTATGGCAGTTCCTATGATCATGACTGGCAGGTATTTAAAATATTATTATTCAATCATTCCGAAGCTGACCGGTTTGCTGAACAAAATGGCATCGTAATTGTAAAAAGAAGTGAGGCCGGACGAAATTACAGATAATGTTCGTAATTTTGCGCCAGCAAAAAGGAACTGTTTATAACTGAAAATATTATTGATGAGAAAACCCAAAAAAGAGGCCGCCCAGATAACGGATAGTATTGTAAAAGGATTGTTTGAAAAGAAGGGAGAGAAGGTGGCCCTTATCGATCTGAGAAAAATTGAAAACAGGATTTGTGATTATTTCGTGATCACCCACGCTGCATCGACAAAACAAGTTGATTCACTGGCATGGTCAGTCGAGGATATTGTAAGGAAAGAGACCGGGCAAAAACCTTTTCACATTGAGGGCAGGGAGAACTGCATTTGGGTATTGCTTGATTACGGTGACATACTCGTTCATATTTTCCAGCAGCCTTACAGGGAATTTTATAACCTCGAGTCGCTGTATGCTGACGGTCGCTTAACAATGCTTGAGGACAAAGAAGAAAAGAAAGGTATTTAATATATGGCAGAGAACAAGGATCCATTGAAGTCAAATACGAATGATAAAAAGCTGAAGCCTAAGTTTAATACAAACTGGTTCTTTTTTATACTTCTTCTGGCCTTTATAGCAATCCAGGTGCTTTTTAACGGCAAATACACAAAGAAAGCCAGTCAGAGGGAAATAGAGGACATGATCACCAGTCATGACATTGAAAAGGTGGTTGTTGTTAACAAGGAGCAGGCTGAGATTTATCTAAAGCCTGAAGCCCTGAAGAAGGAAAAATATTCTGATTTTGCCAGGCAGAAAGGCTTCGGGATACAACCTCCGAGGCCGCAGTACTATCACAGTTTTGGTACTGTTGAGCTGTTTGAAGAGTTTTTCTCCGCGATGCAGGAGAAAGCAGGCTACACCCAGGATGAGTGGATACATCCCGAATACCAGACCAGGAAAGATTACCTGTCGACATTCCTTGGTGTCATCCTTCCGTTTCTGCTTATAGCACTGATCTGGATCTACTTCATGAGACGCATGTCAGGAGGTGCCGGCGGCGGGGGTGCAGGTAACATCTTCAGCGTTGGCAAATCGAAGGCGCAGATATTTGACAAGGACACACACATCAAGACTAATTTCAGCGATGTAGCCGGTCTCGAGGAGGCCAAGACAGAGGTGATGGAGATAGTGGATTTTCTCAAGAACCCGAAAAAATATACCAGCCTGGGAGGCAAGATACCCAAGGGTGCGTTGCTGGTAGGCCCTCCCGGCACTGGCAAGACACTGCTGGCCAAGGCTGTCGCCGGCGAAGCCAATGTGCCCTTCTTTTCCATTTCAGGATCAGACTTTGTTGAGATGTTTGTTGGTGTAGGCGCGTCGCGAGTCAGGGATCTCTTCAAACAGGCAAAGGAGAAAGCTCCCTGTATCGTTTTCATTGATGAGATAGATGCAGTGGGACGTGCCCGTGGCCGTAACCCGAACTTCGGAGCCAATGACGAGCGTGAGAACACTCTTAACCAGCTCCTGACTGAGATGGACGGTTTCGGAACCAACAGCGGTGTCATCATACTTGCCGCCACAAACAGGGCTGATATCCTGGACAAGGCATTGCTCCGGGCAGGACGCTTTGACCGTCAGATAAATGTCGAGCTGCCTGACATAAGGGAGCGTGAAGCCATCTTCAAGGTGCACCTCCGTCCTATAAAACTTGAGGAAGGGTTTGATGTAACCTTCCTTGCCAAAAACACACCCGGTTTCTCCGGCGCTGACATAGCTAATGTCTGTAACGAAGCAGCACTGATAGCAGCGAGAGGAAATAAAAATGTGGTTGAGAAGCAGGACTTCCTTGATGCTATTGACAGGATCATTGGCGGCCTGGAGAAAAAAAACAAGATTGTTTCTTTTGAAGAAAAGAGGACGATTGCCTATCATGAGGCAGGACATGCCACTGTAAGCTGGCTCCTTGAATATGCCAGTCCCCTGCTTAAGGTGACCATCATACCCAGGGGCAAAGCCCTCGGAGCAGCATGGTATCTGCCGGAGGAGAGGTCGATTTCCACCCGGGAACATATCCTTGATGAGCTTGCATACGCTCTCGGAGGAAGGGCTGCAGAAGAACTGGTGATAGGAAAAATATCTACAGGAGCCCTCAGCGACCTGGAAAAGGTAACCAAACAGGCTTATGCCATGGTGGCCTATTTCGGTATGTCGGAAGAGGTTGGTAACGTGAGTTTCTACGATTCATCAGGACAGTCAGAATATGGCTTTACAAAGCCGTACAGCGAAAAAACAGCCGAACTTATTGATCACGAGGCAAAAAAGATTGTGGAAGTATCGTACAATAAGGCTAAAGAGGTTATTTCTGCAAATATTGCCGGACTCACCAAACTTGCCGAGCAGCTGCTTGAAAAGGAAGTCATCTTCAGTGAGGACCTGGAGCGTATCTTCGGCAAGAGAAGAGGCGACATTTCCAAAAGCCTGACCGAGGATACTGCAAAGTTTGCTGAACCCGCGAAGGCTGAAGAGACTGCAAAGGTTGCTGAACCCGCGAAGGCTGAAGAGACTGCAAAGTTTGCTGAACCCGCAAAGGCTGAAGAGACTGCAAAGGTTGCTGAACCTGCAAGATCTGAAGAGGCCGACAAGCCTGAAGAACCGGCAATACCTGAAGCGCCCTTAAAGACCGAGTGATGGAAGATGAATGGGTGGTCGTAGCCAGATTCGGTGATGACGTAAAATGTCAGATCGCTATCGACCAGCTCCACAATAACAGTATTGAAGCGGTGGCGGTGGACAAGCGCGACTGGAACTACAAATTCGGCGATATTGAATTGTATGTTCACCGTGACAATGTGATTCCAGCCATGGAAATAATCAAAGATCTGTGAGGTGACCAACTTTATCAGACGTACCATTACCGGTGCCATCCTTGTGATATGCGTTCTTGGAGGAATGTGGCTCCATCCTGTGACCTTCTTCATTGTCGTTGCAGTGATGATAGCCGGAACGCAGCATGAATATTACATGATGGTCAGGGGTACGGGGATCAGACCACAGACAATCATGGGAATAATAGCCGGTTTCGTAATTTACCTTATTTCAACCACGGTGGCAGCCGGATGGCTTCCGGACAAAAGCTTCCTGTTACTTATTCCGGTGGTAACCGTTGTACTGGTGGCAGAGCTTTTCAGGAAGGTTGAGAGACCGTTTGATTCACTTGCCCATACTTTCTTTTCAATCTTATATACTGCGGCCCCATTATCACTGCTGCCCTTCGCTGCTTTCGGCCATACCGGTCTCGAACCGCTGATCCGGATGAACGAGGTCGTATATTCGCCGGGAATTCCTGTGGGTTTTTTCATACTGCTGTGGGCAAACGATAGCGGCGCTTACCTGGTGGGGTCAGCCATAGGAAAGCACCGTCTCTTTGAGCGCCTGTCACCGAAGAAGAGCTGGGAAGGCTTTCTCGGGGGGTTGTTGTTAACGCTTCTGGTGGCACGCCTGATCGGCGGATGGCTTGGCGTGGCTGACACCACAGGATGGATGATCATTGCAGTGATAATCTCCATAGCCGGAACAGCTGGTGACCTGCTTGAATCAATGCTGAAGCGAAGTCTTGAACTTAAAGATTTGGGTACAATCCTGCCCGGTCACGGCGGCTTCCTAGACAGGTTTGACAGTGTTGTCATTTCATTTCCGCTGGTATATCTTTATATAGCGATTTCAGGGTAAAATGGCAGTAAAAAGACTGAAAATACACCGGGAAGGATACAAGATAATAGTTGCTGTATTCATTATGCTTGTCCTGATCAATGCTTTAGCACTGACCATCTGGCCGGGAACTGCGCATTCTTCATTATCTGCTCCTGGCCGCATCCCTGGTTTTTTTCTCCTTTATAGTCTTGTTTTTCAGAACCCCGGCGCGGAAGCTTGATCCGGATCCTTTGCTGATCTACGCACCCGCTGACGGAAAGATAGTTGTGATAGAGGATACGTTTGAAAAGGAGTATTTCAAGGATAACAGGCTGCAGATCTCAATATTCATGTCACCTTTTAATATGCACAGCAACAGGTATCCGATCACCGGTACGGTCTCTTATACCAATTATCAGGCCGGCAAGAAGTATCATGCCCGCAGTCCGAAATCGTCAGAGTTGAACGAAAGGAGCAGTGTAGTTGTTAAATCAGAAAACGGCACTGAAATTCTTATCAGGCAGGTGGCAGGTGCGGTGGCCCGCCGCATTGTCACTTACTCGAAAAAGGGAGAAAGTGTACGTCAGGGCGATGAGCTGGGTTTCATCAAGTTCGGTTCACGTGTTGACATCTTCCTTCCTGAAAGCACTGAGATCGATGTGCAGATGTTTGAACAGGTAAGGGCCAGCAGGACCATAATAGCAAAAGTTCTTTAATCAACACTCATGAAAGAAGATAACAAAATACTGGATCTTACTCCGGACGTGAAATGGATAGGGATACTTGATCCCGACATCACGGTTTTCGATATTGTGATGCATACCGAGCGCGGCTCCACCTATAACTCATATTTTATAAATGCAGACAAAAAGACTGTGGTTGAGACGGCCAAGGAAAAGTTCAGCCAGACATATATCAGCAAGCTGAAAAAAGTTACTGACCCGGCAGAGATATCCTATATTGTCCTTGATCACACAGAGCCCGACCATTCAGGATCATTGAGGCAGCTTCTTGAAATTGCACCGCAGGCAGTCGTGGTAGGCAGCGGCAACGCTGTCAGATACCTGGCTGACATCATCAACAGGCCCTTCAGATCACTTGTGGTTAAGGATGGTGACACCCTTGATCTCGGCAACAAAACACTGAGGTTCATTGCAGCCCCCAACCTTCACTGGCCAGACACCATCTTCACCTGGCTCGAGGAGGACAGGATACTGTTCACATGCGATGCGTTCGGTGCACATTATTGCAGTGAGGAGATATTTGACGATCTGTCGGGCGATTATGAAAAATATTTCAGGTATTATTTTGATGTCATTCTGAAGCCTTACAGCAAATTCATGATCAGGGCCATTGAAAAGATAAGGCCCCTTGACATTTCCATGATAGCTACCGGTCACGGTCCGGTACTGAGAAAAAACTGGAAGACCATTGTTGATACAACTGAACAGCTGGCAGGTGATTATCTAAAGCTTATCTCAGCTTCAGAGGGAAAGAGGCTGCTGATAACCTATGTGTCGGCATACGGTTACACTGCTAAGATGGCTGAATTGATAGCCCGCGGGGCCCGCACAGTGAATAATGTCACCGTGGAGGTGATGGATATTGAGAATGCACAATCAGGCGAAATGGACTCAAAGCTGACCATTGCCGATGGGATCATCGTGGGCTCGCCTACAATCAATCAGAATACCCTTTTACCTGTTTATAAACTCGCTGCAATGATCAGTCCCCTGCGCGACAGGGGTAAGCTGGCGGGCTCATTCGGATCATACGGATGGAGTGGCGAGGCGCCCACGCTGATAGCCGGGATGATGAAAAACCTGAAACTTCGTTTTTTTGAGGAGCCGGCAGCATTGAAGTTTATGCCTGAGAGCGATAAGGAGAAGACCCTGATCGAATACGGTGAGCGGTTTGCACGCGAACTTGTGAAGCCGAACCAGGAATCGTAGAATAACGTAGGTATATAAACATGTAGAGACGCCCAATTTAGGCGTCTCTGCGATGTAAATGCCAACCGTATTTACGGTTTTATAACCCCCGTATTACGAAATCGAGACCGAGCGGATTTTTTCCTTTTTCTTCTCTTCCTCCAGCTTCGGTATTTCAACATTCAGGATGCCATCCTTGTATGAAGCGCCGATCTTCTCACCGTTTACATCCTCAGGCAGGTAAAAACTTCGGCAGAATGAGCTGTAACTGAATTCCCTGCGCCTGTACCCGTCAAGATCCTGGTCATTCTCCTCCTTGTGCTCGGACGAGATTGTAAGAACATCATCCTTTACCTCAATACGAAGATCTTTCTTATCCATGCCCGGGACGGCAAGCTCAAGATAAAATGCCTTTTCATCTTCCCTGATGTTGACTGACGGAAGACTGCTCGTATTCCTGTTCATTGTGGGAAAGAAATCTTCATTGAAGAAATCTGAAAGCGTAAGCGGCTTGTAGCCTCTTCTTGTGATCATTGGTAACATAACGACCTCCTTTTTATAATTGTTAGACATTAATAACATTTTCACGGGATATATTTCAATCAGTGTGCCATTGGAATATATATGCCAATATGGCATGAACTCTAAGTTTTGACATGACATAATGACATTTGAATATTCGGGTTGCAATAACGGGAATTCTTTTTAAATTTGATGAGAAGAGTTTTAACAGCACCCTGTCAGGACATGGGTTGCAGACCTTATCCAGTTACACAATGAATGCCACTCTGCGTAATTTTCTGATTGTCATCGGCATAGCACTGGCGGCTTACCTTACCTGGTATTTCAGGAGTATCATTGCATATATAATTATTGCAGGAGTCATATCCCTTATAGGAAGGCCTATTGTTGACCTGCTGAACAGCATTCACCTGCGGAAGATGAGATTTCCGAGGGCATTGAGTTCACTTTTGACACTGCTGCTTCTCTACGGTTTGCTGGCACTCTTTTTTGTGATTTTTATCCCGTTGGTATCTAAACAGATAGATGCATTATCGGGCTTTGATGCAGGTGAAATAGTACGTGGCCTCCAGGAACAGCTTGAAAAACTTGACCACCTTGTCAGGAGAGTTTATAAGAACATGCCTGTCGACAGTACACTGTATGATATAGCAGTCGAAAAAATCACCGAGATACTTAAACCGGCATCCATTACGAATCTGGCCGGAAATTTAGTAGGCATAGTGGGCAAGGTAGTAGTTGCATTCGTTGCCGTCACATTCCTTTCATTCTTCTTCCTGAAGGATGAAGGGCTGTTCAAGGAGACTGTGATGGTGATGGTCCCTACCCAGTATGAAGAGAGAATCAGAAACGTGCTGCACTCGATAAAACAACTCCTGATCAGGTATTTTATCGGCATCATAATTGAAAGTTCAATAGTTCTGATAATCATCACTATCGGTATGACTATCGTGGGCTTTCCATTCCACCAGGCACTTGTGATGGGATTGCTGATCGGCATTTTCAATGTGATACCTTACCTTGGCCCGTGGCTGGGAGGAGGTATTGCAGTTCTGATGGGCGTTGCCACAGCTATCACTGTCGGGGGATTCCCGGCCATCTGGCTGCTGATCATTTATATGGTCATCGTCATTGCCTGTACTCAAATACTTGATAATAACGTTTTTGCTCCAATGATTTATTCCCGCAGCGTCAATGCCCATCCAATTGAAATATTCATTGTCATCATGGCGATTGGCAGCTTCGCAGGTATTCCCGGAATGATTGTGGCAGTACCGGCTTATACGGCTTTGCGTGTTTTCGCCAGGGAGTTCTTTAATAATTTCGGGCCTGTCCGGAAAATTACATCCGGGTTCGGCAAAGACCTTGATGAAACTGTGAAATGACCAGAATGGCCTGCGCCCTCAGAAATTTATTCCTTTTTTATTATGAAGGCTTCCGGACATTGTCGTGGTGGGGCAAAAAGGTCTGGCTTATTATTATTATCAAGCTCTGCATTATCTTCCTTTTACTCAGGCTTTTTTTCTTTCCTGATTTTCTGAAGAGTAATTTCGGATCAGACAGTGAGCGGAGTGATTATGTGATTGAACAATTAACCGGCAATAAGTGACCATATGATTGAAAATATTGATCTCTCACTTGTAAACTGGTCAAGAGCGCAATTCGCCCTGACAGCTATTTACCACTGGCTCTTTGTACCCCTGACCATTGGCCTCTCATTTATACTTGCGTTCATGGAAACAATCTACGTGCGCACGGGAGATGAGATATGGAAGAAAATAACGAAGTTCTGGATGACGCTTTTTGGCATCAACTTCGCAATAGGAGTGGCCACCGGAATAATTCTCGAATTTGAATTCGGCACCAACTGGTCAAACTATTCATGGTTCGTTGGTGACATCTTCGGAGCACCCCTTGCAATAGAGGGTATATTGGCTTTCTTTTTGGAATCGACATTTGTTGCAGTGATGTTCTTCGGATGGAACAAGGTAGGAAAGAAATTTCACCTCGCCTCCACCTGGCTTGTGGCCGTGGGAGCAAGCCTCTCGGCGATGTGGATCCTTGTTGCCAACTCATGGATGGAAAATCCGGTGGGAATGGTATTCAATCCGGATACCGCCCGTAATGAGATGAGCAGCTTCCGCGATGTCCTGCTGAACCCGGTTGCCATCAATAAATTCACCCATACGGTGACATCAGGCTTTGTGCTTGGTTCGGTCTTTGTCGTGGGCATTAGCTCATGGTTTCTCCTGCGGCACAGGGACGAGGTAATGGCAAGGAAGAGTATCCTTATTTCAGGTATTTTCGGGCTTGTCTCTGCATTGCTGGTGGCGATGACAGGAGACAGCTCCGCCCGCACCATCTCTAAGGTGCAGCCGGTCAAGTTTGCGTCCATGGAAGCACTTTATGAAGGCAAGAGCGGGGCAGGCCTGACAGTGATAGGCGCTCTTACTGATACCGGAGAAAGAATGGGAGAGAAGACAGTTCATGATATCAAAATGAAGATTGCATTACCCAAGCTTCTTTCTATAATGACAACAGGCATGGAAGACGGTTATGTTCCCGGCCTGAAAGATCTGGTCAACGGCAACCCTGAAAAAGGAATACTTCCGGTGAGCGACATGATGGAACGTGGCAGGTATGCCCGGCAGGTGCTCATTGATTACAAGATGGCCAAGGAGATAGGGGATGAGGCTTCAACAGCTGCCCTCGGCGCCAGGTTCAGGGAGCAGGACTTTATCGACAACTACTTCAGGTATTTTGGCTACAGCTATTTTGATCATCCCTGGCAAGTGATCCCGTCGGTGCCTGTAACCTTCTACAGTTTCCGTCTTATGGTCGGATTGGGATTTTTCTTCATCCTGCTTTTCATTCTGGCAATCGGCTTTCACAGGCGGGGGACGCTTGAGCGCAACCGCTGGTTTCTGTGGCTCTCCCTCTTCTCCATACCGCTGGCGTACCTCGCAAGCGAACTGGGATGGATAGTTTGCGAGATGGGCCGGCAGCCATGGATAATACAGGACCTCATGCCGGTCAGCGTGGCTGTCTCGAACATAAGTACCGGGGCGGTGCAGACCACTTTCTGCCTCTTCGCCGTTCTCTTCACCGCCCTGCTCATTGCGGAGGTTTCAATAATGGTCAGGCAGATCAAAAACGGACCAAAACATTAGGAGGACACTGTCATGACATTGATGATCTCACACGCATTCCTGCAAAATTACTGGTGGCTGATAATATCACTTCTTGCCGGCCTTCTCGTTTTCCTGATGTTTGTTCAGGGAGGACAGTCGTTTATCTTCTCCCTGCCGCGCAACGACATGCAACGCAAGATGATGGTCAACGCACTGGGCCGCAAATGGGAGTTCACCTTCACCACTCTCGTCACTTTCGGAGGAGCATTTTTTGCTTCCTTCCCTCTCTTTTATGCAACCAGCTTCGGCGGTGCATACTGGGTGTGGATGGCAATCCTGTTCAGTTTCATCATACAGGCCGTAGCATACGAATACCGTTCAAAACCATCCAACGTCTTCGGCACCGGCGTATTCGACACATTTCTTTTGATCAACGGATGCCTTGGCCCTTTCCTGATTGGCGTGGCTGTCGCAACCTTCTTTACAGGTTCCGATTTTTCACTTGATCTCTTTAACAGGGTCACGTGGGGCTCAGGATGGCACGGCCTTGAAGCCCTGGTTAACCCGGTGAACCTGCTCCTTGGCCTTACGGTTATCTTTCTGGCAAGAGTTCTGGGACTGATGTATCTCTCCGACACAATCGACGACGGTGATATGAATGCTGCCATCAACAAGGCGCTGGTCAGAAATGCAATCCCGTTCCTTGTCTTTTTCCTGGCATTCACCGGCTGCCTGCTCTTTGCAAAAGGCTTCATGGCAGACAGCTCGACAGGCGAGATCACGATGGTGAAATACCTCTACCTGCATAATCTGCTGTCAAACATATTCACACTCATCTTTTTTGCCGGAGGAGTGGTGCTTGTGCTTGTCTCACTCTGGCTTGGAATAATACGGCACTCGCGCAAAGCGATATGGTTCGCAGGTCCGGGTACTGTTGCCGTTGTGATGGCTCTCTTTTTCATGGCCGGTTATGGTAACACGGCATTCTATCCTTCTTCATCCGATCTGCAGAGTTCGCTGACACTGGCTAAAGCCTCGTCCAGCATGTTTACGCTTAAAACGATGATGTATGTGTCATTTAGTATTCCGTTCGTAGCAGCATATATATGGTATGCATGGAGATCAATGAACCGGAAGATGATCACCAGGGAGGAGATGGCCGGAGAGGATCATTCCTACTGACAGATTCCGGTAAATAGCACATGGTGTACCTGGTATGATCAGGTAAGAATTGATCCGGACGCAAGCCAGGGGTATGGAACAGCTACACAGCCGTTGAAGGTGTTTTCCTGCCCCTGATAACAGTAAAAACGAGTGAAATCACAATGTAGGCTGCCATTATCAGCGGCGGTGAGGCCAGCCGGAATACCAGCAGGAGCAGCAGGCTGATTCCTGCCAGGAGATACCTCTCTTCATTCCCGCCCCATCTGAGATGAGAGAATTTCAATGAAAACATCCTTGTGTTGACAAGCATCATCACTGCCAGGAAGAGAGAGAGAGCTCCGATAAACCATGATGATGTCACAAGCGTGTCACAGACGGCACAGCTGCTGTATTCGGCGGCAATCACAAATGAGATCACCGTGAAGGCGCTTGCCGGCGTGGCAAGGCCTCTGAAGGAAGTGCTCTGAGTGGCGTCAGTATTGAATTTCGCCAGGCGCAGTGCCGAGGCGGCAGGGATGAGACAGGCCAGGACGAAAGCAGGTGCCATAGCCATGCCGGCAACGATAAGCAGGTTGAGGACAATGGCACCAGGAGCGATGCCAAAGGTCACCACATCAGCAAGACTGTCAAGCTCCTTTCCGATGGCTGAATAGGATTTCAGAAGACGCGCCGCAAAACCGTCACAAAAATCAAAGATACCTCCTGCAATGATTAGCAGCGCAGCATACTCATTATAACCCTTTGAGGCAAGAACTGTTGCCGCAAAACCGGAAAGAAGGTTTAGCAAAGTAATGAAGTTCGGTACGTTTTTTGTCATCTCTCTTTTAAAAGCATAGCAAAATTACAATATTATAGGCAACTATTATTTGTTTATTTTTGTGGTGGATTATGAGAGATCTTACCAACATCAAAATTGCGGTTGACTTCGACGGCACAATCGTTGAGCACGACTATCCTGAAATCGGAAAGGAAAGACTCTTTGCCTTTATTACGCTCAGGGAGCTGCAGAAGAGGGGTGCACTGCTCATTCTCTGGACGATCAGGACAGGGACAGAGCTTGACGAAGCTGTGGAATACTGCCGTTCAAACGGCATTGAATTCTACGCCGTCAACCGTAATTACCCGGAAGAGAAGTGGGTGGATGATACTCCAAGGAAACTAAACGCGGATATTTTTATTGACGACAAGAATGCCGGGGGCTTCCCGGGATGGGGCGAGATACTCAATATGATAGACCCCTGGGCCGAAAGGGAGGAACAGGCGATGAGAGCTATCAAGACAAGGCGCTTCAGCTTGTTTGGGAAAAAATGACATTGCCGGATGAAGAGAAAAACCATATATTCAATTCTTTTTCTGCTGATACTTGTATCTGTTATCTCATGCTCAGGGTCTTCAGACGGTAAGAGCGGGGCAGTTGCCGGAGTAACTGCTGCAGGGACAAATGCTTTACCTGCAAAGCGACTTATAGAAGTCCTTTCACCTGCTGATAATGCCAGTTTTATCTGTTCTGACAAAATAACTTTCTCTGTGACTCAGGCTGCCGGATTGGTAAAGATCGACTCTGTTCAGCTGTGGGTCGGCGGCAGCAGGAAAAGCACGATTTATGAGCTTCCGGCATCCGTGGAACTGGAACCTGCAGGCAAACCGGGCAGGCTCGCGCTCAGGGTCGTGGCTTTCTCTCCTGTTTCGAAACCACAGACAGTGAGCCTTTTTGTGTCGCTTCTCTCAGACATCACCCCGGTGACATATCGGTATAAAGTGGTGAAAAGTTACCCTCATGACAGGCATGCGTATACACAGGGACTGGTATATGATGAGGGTTACTTTTATGAAGGTACCGGCCAGCAAGGCCAGTCAACCCTCAGAAAGGTAGAAGCCGCGACGGGTAAAGTGGTCAGCCAGGTAAACCTTGAAGGATCGCTGTTCGGCGAGGGTGTGGCACTGCTTGATGACCGCATTTATCAGCTGACATGGACCACAAAAGTGGGGTTCGTTTATGATAAGAAAACACTTACCCAGTTAAACAAAATATATTACCAGACTCAGGGATGGGGCCTCACAACCATGGATAACAAGCTGGTTATGAGTGATGGTACTAATGTCATCCGGTTCCTTGATGCTGACTTCAACGTCCTCTCCTCAGTGGAGGTATGGGATAACAAAGGTATCGTGGACAGTCTCAATGAGCTTGAAATGATCGACGGAGAGCTCTGGGCGAATATTTGGCAGACAGAGCACATAGCACGCATTGATCCCCTGTCAGGCAAAGTCCTGGGATATGTCGAGCTGGCAAATATCCTTCCCCGGGAGGACCACTCACAGGAGACAGACGTCCTGAACGGCATAGCCTGGGATGCTGCAAATAAGCGTCTCTTTGTGACAGGAAAGTACTGGCCCCGGCTCTTTGAGATCACTGTCACTGCCTCTGCCCGGAATTAACCGGTCTGTTTTGCGCCTGCGGATGTTCAAAAAGTGTTAATAACCACAGGGGAAATGTTTACAATTACAAACTTCTCACGGCTACCCGGGATAGGCATATATTGTAAATTTGGAGCTCATTAAATTAATGGTAAAAAGGGTTATATGGGAAGGATAATTGCACTGGCAAATCAGAAGGGAGGAGTAGGAAAGACAACTACAGCCATCAATCTGGCTGCAAGTCTGGCAGCGCTCGAAAAGAAGGTACTGATTGTTGATGCCGATCCGCAGGCAAATGCCACCTCAGGCGTGGGAATAGACTCCAAACAGGTGAAGGTGACTATCTACGACTGTCTCATTGACGGGGTGAATTCGCGCGAGGCTGTTGTCAAATGTAACATTGACAACCTTTCTGTCATACCTTCAAACATTGACCTGGTGGGGGCTGAGATTGAGATGCTTGACAGGCCGGAAAGAGAGAAGACCCTTAAGAAAGCGCTTGCGGGAATATCATCTGACTATGACTTCATACTTATTGACTGTTCACCTTCACTCGGATTGCTGACTGTTAATGCGCTGACCGCCGCCGATTCTGTTATTATCCCCGTTCAGTGCGAATATTTTGCGCTTGAAGGGCTGGGTAAGCTGCTGAATACAATTAAGATTATTCAGACCAACCTGAACCCCATGCTTGAGATCGAAGGATTTCTGCTGACGATGTATGATTCGCGTCTCAGGCTTGCCAATCAGGTTGTTGAAGAGGTCACGAGGCATTTTCAGCAGATGGTCTTCAACACTATCATTCAGCGAAATGTGAAGCTGTCGGAGGCCCCAAGTTATGGCCAGCCTGCTATACTCTACGATGCGGAATCAAGAGGTACGGTCAACTATCTCAATCTGGCGCGTGAGCTCCTCGAGAGGGTGGAGGCCAGACAGAAGAACTAAAAACTGCTATCCGTCGTATGAACACAGTGAAAAAGAGCCCGTTGGGCAGGGGCCTCGGAGCCCTTATAGATGGTGTTGAAAAAGAGGTGCTCGAAAAAAAGGTCGAGGTGAATCTGCAGATAGACATCAACTCCATTGACAGCAACCCCTTTCAGCCGCGTACGCGTTTTGATGCCCAGGCACTGGAAGAGCTTGCAGCATCAATACGGCAGCTGGGCATTGTCCAGCCACTCACTGTCAGGGATTCAGGCGACGGACGGTTCCAGCTTATAGCAGGTGAGCGCAGGCTGCGTGCCTCACGTATAGCAGGACTGACGCATGTGCCAGCCTATGTGCGTACGGCTGATGACACTGCGATGCTCGAGATGGCCCTCGTGGAGAATATCCAGAGAGAAGATCTTGACGCCATGGAGGTGGCAATAACCTACCAGCGCCTGATAGAAGAGTGCAACCTCACTCAGGAGCAGATGAGCGACAGGGTTGGCAAGCAGCGATCAACAGTGTCGAATTATCTCCGTCTCCTGCGCCTGCCTGCCGAGATACAGCTTGGCATACGCAACAGAAGCCTCACAATGGGACATGCCCGCACACTTGTGAATATTGAAGACCCCATTAAACAGATTAATATCTTCTACCACGTAATTCAGGAAGACCTGTCGGTCAGGGCTACAGAAGATCTGGTACGGCACTTCCAGAGCCAGGCCGCCAAGGACCCTGCCAGGGGAGATAAGAGGAAGAAACTCAATACCGAATATGGGGAACTTGCCGGGCAGCTGAGCAAACTTTTCGCTTCTGAGGTGCAGTTCCGCATTAACGAAAAGGGAAGAGGAAAAATAGTGATACCATTCTCGGATAACGATGAAATGGAACGCATTATCGCCCTGCTCGATAAACTTAATAGGTAATTAATTATATTTGCCGGCAAACGAAAACTGTTTGCTTTTGAAGCTGTTGACAAAAATAGCGGTATTCTTTTTTTTTATGTGTGTTGTAACCTGCGGAGCCTGGTCACAGGATTCCATTCCTGTCATGGCTGAAAAAAAGGTAAAAAAATATACCCTTGAGCCCATCAGGGCCACAATGTATGCAGCAGCTCTTCCAGGAATGGGACAGATCTACAACCGTAAATACTGGAAACTGCCGATAGTCTATGCAGGCTTCGGTGCGTTGGGTTACGCCGCCTCCTTTAACGGAACCAATTATAATGCTTATATCAATGCCTACAAGGATTTCACTGATCTTGTTCCCGAGACAGACAGCTACCTCGATATAAAAGGCATGAGTAATCTTAATCCTGAAGACTATGACCCGGTTCTCCATCCGGAAACTTACAATCCCTCCACTGAGGCATGGGTCACAACCCAGCTGCTGAACGGAGTGGAATATTACCGCAGATACCGTGACCTGTCTTACATCGGAATAGTTGCATGGTACCTGGTAACCATCATCGATGCGCAGGTCGACGCAAGTCTTTTTGACTATGATATTACTGATGACCTGAAGGCATTGCTGATCCCGGTTACTGTTTCTCCTTACGGCCTTGCGCCGGGGTTAACTCTTACACTTACACGAACATTTTAAAACGCAGAAAATGACCATAAAAAGGATTGTCCTCACGCTTCTTGTTGTTCTGTTCCCATTTATGCTTCATGCAGTAAATGATACCATTATAATCAGAAATGATGACTCTACGGAACTTATTGAACGTGATCTCGACAGCCTGCTTAACAACTGGTTTATACGTATGTCTGTTGACAGAAGCGATCTGCTGCAGCAGGATTCAGTTATCGGTGAGTTTTCCGATTCCGTATATAAAGACCGCATCGGCAGGATTAATTCGGTCATAATCCTTCCTTACAACAATATCATAAGAAACCATATTCACGTATACACTGAAAAAAAGGTTGACAAGTTCAGGATAATGCTTGGGCTGCAGGATTATTATTTCCCCATGATCGAAGATATCTTTGATGCATACGGTCTTCCTGTCGAACTTAAATATATGGCTGTCATCGAATCTGCCCTTAACCCCAATGCTGTCAGCAGGGTGGGGGCTACCGGACTGTGGCAGTTTATGTACAGCACGGGCCGCATGTGCGGACTCACTATCAATTCAGTTGTGGATGAGCGCCGTGATCCCGTCAAAGCGACACATGCCGCCGCAAAATACCTGAAAGACCTTTACGGCATATATAACGACTGGATTCTTGTCATTGCAGCCTATAACTGCGGCCCGGGTAACGTAAACAAAGCCATAAGGCGATCAGGGAACCGCAAGGATTACTGGGAGATTTATTACCGGCTGCCAAGGGAGACGCGTGGTTACATTCCCGCATATGTTGCAGCCACTTACTCGATGAATTACTACCGTGAACATAATATCACCCCGATACAGATAGATCTTCCGCTGGCAGTTGACACTGTGATGGTCTCACAGGACATACACCTTGAGCAGATTGCCGCTGTGCTTGACCTTCCCCTGGAAGAGCTTAAGGCACTTAATCCGCAGTACCGTACGGGACTTGTGCCAGGTAAAACCAGACCCAGCTCTATAACCCTGCCTGTCGACAGGCTTGGGGAGTTCATCGATATGGCTGATACCATAACCGGTTACAGGAAGGACCAGTATCTTACGAGGGTCAATCAGACGTCAGCGCCTGCACAGTCGACCTATTCCACACCCGATGTAAACGGGAGAACGAAACTGACCTATGTGGTCAGGGACGGTGATAACCTGGGGTTCATTTCAGAATGGTATAATGTCGGACTTTCTGACCTGAGATACTGGAATAATATCTACCGCAATACAATCAGGGTAGGGCAGAAGCTTACCATATACGTTGATCCTGCCAAGGCCGAATATTACAGTAAGGTTAATTCAATGAGTTTTGCGGATAAGCAGAAAAGGGCAGGTAACAGCGCCATAAGTGTTTCGACGGCATCAGAGCCGGCTAAACTGGCAGTGACTGCTTCGGCAGACACTGACTATGAGTTCTATACAGTCCGGAATGGTGACACCATATGGGACATAGCAAAATTGTTTGACGGTGTGTCTGCAACGGATATCCTTAAGTTGAACAATATTTCCGATGCTTCCAGGATACAGGTGGGACAGAGGCTGAGGATCAGAAGAAAAGGTTGATCTGATACATGTTATGCGCCCCGGCAGGATCTTTCTTTTTTTGCTGGCAGTCGTTCTGACGCTGTTTATCCTGAGCCTTGCAGCCGGTGACGGGAGGCTCTGGGGTGATAAGTCGTTGTTCAAAGTACCCTCTGACACCTTGCTGCAACAATCTGTTCCGGCTGATTCTGTTCCGGTTCAGGAAGTGCTGGCTGATACAGTTCCGGTTCAGTCAGTTAAGGCTGACACGGCCACTCATGCGGCAGTTCTGCCTGGTACAGCCCCGCCAGAGGTGATCACACGTGACTCCCTGCCCGCCCCGGCATTGAAAGATTCCGTGAACCGTGTTACTGTCACTCCTTTCTTTCCAGGTGATGCGATAAGAGATTCGCTTGCCGCCGGGAAGCAGGTAAGAATAATGTTCTACGGTGATTCGCAGATTGAGGGTGACAGGATGACCTCTTTCCTTCGCAAACAGCTTAGAGAAAGCGGCGGCGGAACGGGCCCGGGGCTGATATCGCCTGTCATGCCCGTGATGTATACCCGCTCATACGTCGTCAAGTCATCGGCCAACTGGGTCAGGTACACCCTGCTTGATTACAGAAGCGGAGTGCTGCCCCACAACAGGCTTGGACCAATGCTCGCTGTCTGCCGTTTCAAACCTCCGCAGGACACGCTGAGAACACCTCTTTATGCCTCGGTTAAAATCACACCTGTTCCCGGAGCCGACGAATCAGTTTCAAAATATGAGAATCTGCGGATATTCTATGGGAATAATCCTGATACGGTATTCGTAAGCGTAAGGTCAGGCAGTAAACTGCTTGATTTCGCAATGCTTGAGACAGGTGAAGGCCCACTTGAATACAGCACACCGCTACCATCACTTTCAGATGTCACAATTGAATTCACCGGTCGCAGCTCTCCGGATATTTATGCCCTCAGCCTGGAAAGCAACCATGGGGTGATTGTTGATAATATCCCCGTCAGAGGCAGTGCCGGGCTCGAGTTTGTGATGACTGATCCGGAAGGTGTTGCAGGTTGTTTTTCGAAGCTTCACCCTGACATGATATTCCATCAGTTCGGACTTAATGTTGTCAGAAATGTCAGGAGCGAGTACCATTATTATGAGGAGGGTCTTGCCAAGCAGGTAGACTGGCTCAGAAATGTTTCGGGCGGCGCTCCGGTGGTCCTTGTCAGCCTGACCGACATGGCCCTGAAATCAGAAGATACAATCATACCATACAAGAATATCCCGGCTATCAGGGATGCCCAGAAAAGAGCAGCGGTACGAAGCGGAGTGATATTCTGGGATGCCTGGGAAGCCATGGGAGGCAAGGGCTCAATAGTCAGGTGGTATAATCATATGCCGCCCCTGGCCGGAAAGGATCTCACTCATCTCTCCAATGCAGGGGCAGACACGATAGCTTTAAAGATCTATTCGGATCTGCTTATAGCCAGGACCACGGCAGTAAGTAAACCTCCTGATACACTTCTGGCGGCATCTGACCCCGGAGTGATTCCTGTTCCTGAAACCGCAGCATCTTCTGTTGCCGATACTGTGTTAACAGTTGAAGAACCGCATGCTGAGCACCATAGATCTGTTCTGACATTCCTTAAATATAATCCGCAGAAGACTTTTATTTTTACAACGCCGGCATTCTGGGTCTTCCTCCTGGTTGTAATGGCCGGTTTTGCCCTTATCAGGAATAAAAGGGCAATGTGCCACACCTGGCTCTTACTGGTCAGTCTATATTTTTATTATAAAGCAGGAGGCCTCTTCTTTATCCTCCTGCTGTTCAGCTGCGTTTCGACCTACCTGACAGCATTGTACACAAACAGGGCCAATGGCAGACCGATGAAGAGATTCTGGCTCATCCTTAATATTATTGTTTCGCTGGGATTACTTTCTTATTTCAAATATGCAGGCTTCTTTACCGAAAGCATTAATTCCCTTCTTGGCACATCATTCAGGAGCTATGATTTCTTCTCAGCCTGGTCAAACAATGTGTTCGGTACCAGTTTTGATGTATCACAGATTATACTCCCTATTGGTATATCATTCTTCACCTTTCAGGCTTTAAGCTATAACATTGATGTTTACAGGGGTAAGATAGAGCCGGTCAGAAACTTTATAGACTACTCCTTCTATCATACCTTTTTCCCGCAGCTGGTTGCGGGTCCGATCGTAAGGGCCTCTGAGTTTGTCCCCCAGATGAAGGGAGAATATACCATCAGCCGTAATGAGTTCGGACACAGCCTGTTCCTGATCCTGCAAGGGCTGATAAAGAAGGTGATCATTTCTGATTTTATAGCCGCCGGTTTCATTGACAGGGTTTTTGATACACCCGCGCTATATTCAGGCTTCGAGAACCTTATGTCAGTTTACGGATACGGCCTTCAGATCTACTGCGATTTCTCAGGCTACACTGATATTGCAATCGGTGTCGCCATGCTGATGGGGTTCAGGCTGCCACTGAACTTCAACTCTCCATACAAGGCGTCGAACATCAGTGATTTCTGGAAACGGTGGCATATTACCCTGTCAAGGTGGCTGAAAGATTACCTTTATATACCTCTCGGAGGAAACCGGCATGGAGCGGTACGCACAGGAATTAGCTTAATGGTAACGATGCTGATCGGAGGCCTGTGGCATGGTGCGGCAACAAGATTCGTGCTCTGGGGCGGATTGCACGGCATAGCGCTGGTGTTAGACAGGATATGGCAATGGATCTTCCGGGGTGTGAAAAGGAAAAGCCGTATTGCCCACCTTGCCGGGATAATCATAACCTTTAACTTTGTGAGCTTTGCCTGGATCTTTTTCCGTGCAGGATCTTTGGAAGATGCAGGCGTTATGCTGTCACAGATATTTTCTTCCTTCAGTCCGGGAAACTACAGGGTGGTTCTCATGGCGTATCTGCCTGTCCTCATCCTTATTGCATCAGGCTATATACTGCATTTTCTTCCTGTTACTGTCAAGGAAGCATACAGGGGGCTCTTCATCAGGATGCCCATGGTGATAAAGTTTCTGATCGCGATAGGAGTCGCCATTCTGCTTAATAAGGTGGGTACGGAAGTCCTGCAGCCTTTTATCTACTTCCGGTTCTGAAAAGGGCTGGCTTAAGTCCCGGAGACTGGCTCAGTGATCTTATTATCTCTTTGTCTCCGTCATAATCTCAGCCTTTGACATCGTGCCGGAAGAGGCATGCACCATCACTTTACCGGGATTGGTACCAGCCCTGAGAAGTATTGTTGCAATGCCGGCCTCTGCCCTGACAGGATTGTCTCCTATCAGCGTGGCATTTCCTCTGACAGAAAATTCTACCACTGAGTCAGCAGTCATAACCGGGAATCCCAGTGAATCAACCAGTGTGGCATATACAAAGACGACATCGGCACCGTCGGCCCGGAGCGGTTTATTACTGAAGTCAACCGATAACCGAAGCGCTGCAGGAGGACCCGGGGTGGTTACTGAATGCATGCCGTACTCTGATCCTTTTCTTAATCCAACAGCCCTGATGGTGCCGGGTATATACTCATCTGCAGTAAAAGTAAAAGGAGGATGTGTGAGATTTGCAGTGCTAACATCGTTGTCGGGTCCCTGCACTGCCAGGAGAGTGTCATTGCGGAAAAGCTGCACAGTGTCTGCATTGCTGTACACCCTTATTGTTTTTCCCGATGAGGGAAGGTTATAATATGCAATGAAGCAAACAGGCCCGTCATCGGACTGGCTGCGATAGAACCAGTATGTGAATTTCGGTATCCTGAAAATATCCATTATTCCTGATGACTCTATGTCTGCAGCATAACCGCGGTTGTAATCGAACATCAGCCAGTTGGCATCTCCGAAGCATGGCCCGAAGAGATTGTCATTATGGGCTTCCTGGAAGTTATAGGCCTGCTGCAGCAATCCTCTCTCGCCTGCAGACCGCAACTGTCTCGAATTTCGTGCCGCGGGTTCCAGATCACTGAATTCAGTCTGATTGAAGCCGGCATTCTGTGCATAATATTCCCAGTCGCCATATTCACAGATGAGCAGTGGCTTATTCTTGTCATAGTTTTTCCAGTACTCAGGTGCTTTGGCATGCTGTCTGGCAGGTATAAAGACGTCACAGATAGTGTCCATCCAGCTGCAGGTGTAGTTATTTCCGAAAGGAAGTTCCTCCTTTACTGTCTGGTGCAACCTGTTCAGGAAACTATACGGCATCATCGTCTCATTCAGTGATGCTTCCCACATGACCACCGACGGGTGGTTCCTGTCGCGACGGCACATAAGACGGGTGTCACGCACGGAGGCCTCGCAGAATATGGAATCTCCGATGAACTGCCATCCCGGTATGGCATCCATAACCAGAAGGCCAAGCTCATCACAGGCATCAAGGAAGGCAGGGGCGGGGGGATAATGCGAACAGCGCACGAAATTGAATCCGGCATCCCTGATCTTAGAAGCATCACGGTAAGCTGCGTTGTCTGAGAGAGCGTAGCCTATGTACGGGTACTCCTGGTGCCGGTTGGTGCCGGTGATGCTGACACGGTTGCCGTTCAGCAACAGGCCGTTGTCCCTGGTGATCTCCACTGATCTTATCCCAATGCGTATCTCATTGCAGTCTATGGCATTCTGGCCAGCCTGCAGTTCTGTCCTGAGTGTGTACAGAAAAGGCTGTTCATTTGACCAGAGTGCCGGCTGCATCACTCTTACCTCTGACAGCAGCCGTCTGCGCTGCCCGGGCTCCATCTCGATCTCTTCGGAGAGCGATGCAGATACTTGTGTTCCTGCGGCATCAAGAAGAGTATTTTTCAGATAGAATGACCGTGGTGTTCTGTCATCATTCTGTACCAGAACTGAGACAATGACTGTGGCGGCATCCTTGCTGACATCGCGAAAGCCCGTAATGACACCTCCTCCCAGAAGAGTGTCAGCTTCGGGAGCAGATGTGATATGCAGTTTGTCACTTACAAACAGGGACACATTGCGGTAGATACCACTGTAATAGAGAAAATCAAGCTCAGAAAGGGGTTTGCCCGGAGGAATTGAGGGATTATCCCTGTTATCAACCCTGAGAAGGATCTCATTCTCCCTGCCAAACCTGAGGTCATTGCTGAGATCGACATAGAAAGGCAAATAACCTCCAGTGTGCCGGGCTATTTCGGCTCCGTTAAGATAGACGATGGCATCATTCATCACCCCGTCGAAAAGAAGGCCGGTATGATGACGGTGATCCCCGCGGGGTGCCCTGTAAATTTTCTTGTACCAGCTGATGCCTGTCCACTGCTGATTTGTGACGACAAGCGGTTCGATGAATGCCGTGTGCGGCAGCGTCACATCTTCCCATTTATGGTTGGGAATATTTCCGGGAAGAATTTTATCAATATTGGCTGAGTCCTGCCTGATAAACATCCAGCGGTCATTGAATGATACCGGGAGTCCTGGATGCCGCTGCCTGTCGCACCTCGTGGTGAGTGCTGCCATTATCACGAGAATGTACGCAAAGGCAATGTATATTTTCTTCATTATATTTCGTTAAAACCCGAGACAGGGTGTGCATAGGTAATTACATCCCTGCCGGATATTTCTTCAGGGCAAAGTATTATCAGCCTCTCAAGCACATTTCTGAACTCTCTTATATTCCCGGTCCATTTGATCTTCTGCATCTCGGCTATGGCATCAGGCCTTATTTTTTTCTTTACCATGCCGTACTCATTGCAGATAAGGGTATTGAAATAGTCAGCGAGGAGCGGTATGTCATCACTTCGCTCATTAAGCGTAGGCACATGGATCAGAATGACACTCAGCCGGTGGTAAAGATCTTCCCTGAAGTTATTGCGGTCAATCTCACTGCGTATATTCTTGTTGGTTGCGGCAATTACCCTTACATCGACGTTTATGTCCTTGTCTGAACCCACCCGTGTGATCTTGCTCTCCTGGAGGGCCCTGAGAACCTTAGCCTGCGCGGCAAGGCTCATGTCTCCAACCTCATCAAGGAAGATAGTGCCTCCGGTGGCCTGCTCAAATTTGCCTATGCGTTGCTTAATGGCTGATGTAAATGACCCTTTTTCATGACCGAAAAGCTCACTCTCAATCAATTCTGAAGGGATGGCGGCACAGTTGACTTCAACGAAAGGACCTCTGGCGCGATTGCTTTTTTCATGTATCTGATGGGCAACAAGCTCCTTGCCCGTACCGTTGGCGCCTGTGATGAGCACCCTTGCCTCCGTCGGAGCTACTCTGTCTATCATCTCCTTTACAACAATGATGGCAGGAGAAGTGCCAACAATCTCAAATTTTTTGCTGACCTGTTTCTTCAGGACTTTTGTCTGTGAGATAAGAGAGCCCCTTTCAAGAGCGTTACGGATGGTGATGAGAAGACGGTTCAGGTCAAGCGGTTTTTCAAGGAAATCAAAGGCACCTTTCTTGATTGAATCAACTGCCGTGTCTATATTCCCGTGACCCGAAATCATTATGACAGGCACGTCGGAAGTAATCTCAAGGAGCTTCTGCAAAACCTCTATGCCATCCATCTTGGCCATCTTGATGTCGCACAACACCACATCAAACGCTTCCTGGGTGAACTGGTCTATTCCTGAGGCGCCATCTTCCGCAAGAAATACCTCATATTTCTCATATTCAAGAACGTCTTTCAGGGTGTTCCTGATTGATTTTTCGTCGTCAACGACTAATATCCTGGGCATTACAGATCTTTATTATCCTTTGTATGTCAGCCATTTCCATATTTCCTTGTAAGAGGTCTTTTTTCCGTACATGAGTATTCCGGTACGGTATATTTTGGCAGCCATCCAGATACAGCCGAATATTGTAACCAGCATTATAGCCATCGAAAGCGCGATCTCCCAGGCGTCAACACCAAAAGGAATTCTTGCCACCATGACAATGGGAGATGTAAGAGGGATCAATGAAAACCAGAATGACAGTGAGCTTTCGGGGTTCTGCATTGTTGCCATGGCCACGAACAGAGCAAAGATAATGGGAATGGTGACCGGCAGCATGAACTGTTGCGTCTCCGTCTCATTGTCCACTGCCGATCCGATGGCTGCGAACAGTGAGGCATACAGCAAGTAGCCTGTGATAAAATAGAATACAAAGCAGAAGGCGATAAGTCCCCATTGCTGGTTCAATGCGCTGGCGAAGACCGACTGAAACTTGGTCATCTGCGTTTCAACTGCAGCGGCTGCATCAGCACTGCCCGCACCAGGTTCAGCCTGGGCAAAGCTCTGGGGGAGCTGTTGCATCTGATCCATGGTACCTTCCGGCAGCAATTTCGACTGGGCCACGGCAACTATCGCCAGGGTCAGCAGAATCCAGATTGCGAACTGTGTGAGACCTACAAGAGCGATACCGATAATCTTGCCAAGCATCAGCTGGATAGGTTTTACAGAAGATATGATCACCTCCACTATCCGGCTTGTCTTTTCTTCAATCACTCCGCGCATCACCTGTGCTCCGAACATAAAGACCAGCATATACATCATGAAACCGCTCAGATAAGCCAGGCCCATTGCGATTCCTGTGCTGGTTGTCTTTACTTCGCCTGCCTCATCAATCTTTATGGTCTGTAAATCGACGCTCGCATTGATGCTTTTGAGTATTGCGTCCAGGTTTTCGATATTGTACGACTGAAGCTTTTTCTTCTCAAGTTCCTTCTTGAGGGAACCGGTGATGTGATCAAGAAGGCCTATCGGCGGCTGCTGCTTTGAGATTAACTGTACAGCATTGGGTACATCGACCAGCAGGTCCGAAATATATAATACCCCGTAATAGCCCTTCTCGCTGAAATTGTTTTTGATATCGTTAACACTGGTATTCGGAAGGAATTCAAAATCCGCTTCCTTGGTATCCGGTATCACATCCTGGTACAAGTCGCTGTCCCCGACGACGGCAATCTTCTTAAAATCCTTGTCCTGGTTTGACATCATGAGGCCCGGAACGACAAATACCAGGGCTAAGAGAAACGGTGTAAGCAATGTCATTACGATAAATGACTTTTTGCGCACCCTGGTCGAATATTCTCTCTGAATTATTAATGATATTTTGTTCATGGCTCAGTTTTTTGCAGCTTCACTGTTTTTTGCTTCGACAACCCTGATAAATATATCGTTCATTGACGGCAGAACCTGGTTGAATGAGATTACCGTACCTGAACCTGTCATTGAACTGATTATCTCATTTGTGTCGCCTGTTCCGGCAGCTTTAATGCGGACAGTGCTCCGGCCCTTTGCAAATGACGAGCTTAAAACGGAAAAATGTGCGTTGCCCGAAGGGGTCACCTCACCTGTAAAAACAACTTCGTATTCATCTGCAGACCAGTCGTGCCTGATCTTGTCCACACTGCCTTCAAGGATTGTTTTTGCTTTGTTGATGAGAGTTATGTTGTCGCACAGTTCTTCAACAGAGCCCATGTTATGAGTTGAAAAGATGATTGTTGCTCCCCTCTCGCGCAGAAAGAGGATCTCGTCCTTTATCTGTTTGACATTTATCGGGTCGAACCCGGTAAAAGGTTCATCAAAAATGAGGAGTTGAGGTTCATGCAACACAGTGGTTGCAAACTGCACCTTCTGCTGCATTCCTTTTGAAAGCTCCTCGACCTTCTTTCCCCACCAGTCGGTTATTTCAAGTTTACTGAACCAGTATTTGAGGCGCCGCATGGCTTCAGTCCTGGTCAGTCCTTTAAGCTGGGCAAGGTACAGAGCCTGTTCGCCCACTTTCATTTTTTTATAGAGGCCCCGCTCTTCCGGTAGATAACCGATCTTATGCACATCTTCAGAATTTATAGGCCTGCCGTTAAGCAGTACTATGCCGCTGTCGGGTGCGGTGATCTGGTTAATAATACGGATCAGAGTAGTCTTTCCGGCACCGTTGGGGCCGAGGAGACCGTAGATACTCTGTTCCGGAACGCTTATGCTGACTTCGTCCAGAGCTGTTGTGGTCGCAAAGCGTTTGGTCACATTCTGTGCTTCAAACAATGGCATGGTTCTTTCCTTGATTAAATGTTAGTCCGGGAAATTCAAAGATATAAAAAAGGTCGATACGCACATTGCATTGCGTATCAACCCACTTATTCGTTTAATGATGTTTCAGGAAAAGTAGTTCTTCACCCTGTCGAAGAAGCCTTTGTCATCAGCGTCCGGTTTTGGAACGAACGTCTGCGAGTTACGGTACTGTTCCATCATTTTCTGTTCTTCCCTGGAAAGGTTCTTCGGCACCCAGACATTGACATTCACCAGCAGATCACCCTTGCCGTAACCGTTGACGTCGGGCAGGCCCTTGCCTCTCAGGCGGAGTATCTTTCCACCCTGGGTTCCGGGGTCTATCTTGATCCTTACCTTGCCCTCCAGCGTGGGCACTTCAACATTGGCACCCAGGATAGCATCAGGAATACTGATAAAAAGATTGTATATCAGGTCATTACCCTCACGGATCAGTTCATCGTGAGGCTCCTCGTCAATCATCACGAGCAGGTCGCCGTTAATTCCTCCGCGGCGGGCGGCGTTACCCTTGCCCGTCATTGAGAGCTGCATCCCGGGTGCGAGACCGGCGGGAATTGAAATGGGTATTACCTCTTCTGCCTGAGTTATTCCTTCGCCATAGCACTTATGACATTTTTTTGTTATGACCTTGCCTTCACCGCCGCATACGTTGCACGGGGCGCTTGTCTGCATCTGGCCCAGTATGGTATTCATTACCCTGGTGGTATGACCGGTGCCCTTGCAGGTTGAGCAGGTGGTGACATCGCTGTCAGAAGCTGCTCCGCTGCCGTTACAGGTGTTGCAGACAACATACTTGGTGACCCTGACCTTCTTCTCAGCTCCCCTGGCAAACTCTTCAAGAGTAAGCTTCACCTTCAGCCTCAGGTTTGTTCCCTTGTTGACGTTGCGCGAGCGGCCGCCCCTTCCGCGTGAACCGAAGGCACCGCCAAAAGCATCACCGAAGATATCACCGAAGGAGGAGAAAATATCTTCCATGGTCATGCCTCCGTTAAAGCCGCCACCCATATTATTGCCCATGCCGGCATGTCCGAACTGGTCATACCTGGCCTTCTTGTCATCATTGCTGAGCACCTCATATGCCTCAGCAGCTTCCTTGAACTTCTCCTCAGCTTCCTTGTTCCCCGGGTTCTTGTCAGGATGATATTTCAGCGCGTGTTTACGATAGGACTTCTTTATCTCATCCTTGGTGGCCCCTTTACTGACTCCCAGTACCTCGTAATAGTCTCTTTTCGACATCTTTCAGCTTAAACGCATTTTATTTATTCTCCGACGACCACCTTTGGAAAGCGGATCACCTTCTCGTTCAGAGTGTATCCTTTCCGTATCACTTCTGTTACCTTGCCTCTCAGTGATTCATTATCGACTGCTATGCTTGTTACGGCCTCATGGATGTCAGGATTGAACTGTTCGTGGATAGCTTCAATCTCGCTGACACCATTCTGTTTCAGAAAGGCGGAAAGCTTTGCATTAATCAGCTCCAGTCCTTGTCTGATTGCCTCACAGTTTTCCGTGTCACGCATTGAGATGACAGCCCTGTCAAAATCGTCAACAACGGGCAGCAGGCTTATTATAACAGACTCACCGCCTGTTTTGGAGAGCTCTATCTTTTCACGGAGCGTTCTTTTCCTGTAGTTGTCAAACTCAGCCGAGAGACGGATGTACTTATCCTGCATTTCTGTCAGTTTCCTCGTCAGTTCTTCAGCGGTTCCTGACCCTTCAGGTGGCTTTGGCTCCTCAGCGGTCACTGAGTCATCAGTGGCTCCAGATTCTGTATTTATTTGATTCTCAATTGATTCATTTGATGACACAGGTTCATCCGGTCTCTCTTCGTGACTTTTCTTTTTTACCATGATAAAAATACTTTTCTACAGGCGTTTTTAGCAAAATGCCGGCCACACTCACAAACATGACAAAGTGTCAACCTACAGGGTATAGGCAACGGCCTCAATCTCCACCAGGGCGCCATGATGAAGCCCCGCAACAGTGATGATGGATCTGGCAGGTTGAATAGGACCAAAGAAGTCGGCGTAAACCCTGTTGACCTCTTCCCAGTGTTTTACCTCAGTGGTATAGATAGTTGTCCTGGCGATGGTAGTGATATCACCTCCACCAGCCTTGACAATGCTCAGCACATTATTAAGAGCCTGAAGTGTCTGATTGCTGATGTCCCCGGAAATCTGGTCGCCAGCCAGCGGAACGACCGGCAGCTGTCCTGAAACGAAAATTACGTTACCGGCGACGGCGCCCTGGGAGTAGTGGCCTGCCGGCAGTGGTGCATCATAGGTATTTATGCTGGTGATCTTCATGATACTCAATTTTGTTCCGTCAATAACCTGTTTTATGTTTCTTTTTGCCCGGCTTGCCTGATCTGCTCTGGTATTTATCCTGCGGTCTGCCCTGGAAACGCCCCTGTATCTTGCTCTTCGGCGGTGCCAGAATCTCCCTGATGTCAGGCATTTTGAAGTTCTCAGGGGCCTTAAGCCTTCCCCCTGAAATGGCAGACAGATCTCTTATGATCAGTTCATCTGCAACCGTTGCCTTGTTCCACGTGATGTAATCCTTCTTCATCTGATTGAGAATTAGGACTGTGAGATATTCTTTCTCTTCCCCGTCATCCATAGCCGAAGCTGCTTCGATGAGTGCCGGAACAATACGGCCATAGTGCGCGTATGTAATCTCGCCGTTATGATACGGAACCGTGTTGGGTTTGGCATCGAGCTTTGTTCTGTCAGGGCCCGGATAAGGCGAATCGACGTTGAGGTCAAAATCAGCAATTATCATCAGGTGGTCCCACAACTTGTGCTTGTAGTCGGTCACTTCGCGGAGGTTGGGATTGAGGTTGCTCATTATCTGAATGATGCTTCTGGCAGCCCTGTTCCTCTCTTCCGGATCTTTTATGGTTTTAATATGCTCTATCATTTTGAGGACATTCCTTCCGTATTCCGGCAGGGACATCTTTTTTCTCTGTGTATTGTAATCGAAACTCATCCTTTGAAATTTTTGGCAAAGCTAATAAATATTTGTGTTTCAGAGGCCGAGAAACTGTATGGCAACACCTGAAACAAGTATTGTGGCACCTGCAATGACGTTCACATATCTTTCCAGGGGATTTAGATTGATACGACTCAACCCGAGCCTGAAAGCAAGTACGACCGACATCATAGTGGCAATCGTTACCGCTGAGAAGAGCAGGGATACTATCACAACACCACTGATATTGTTTTCAGCAGCAGGGTACATCACTATAGGTATGAGTGGCTCACAGGGTCCCAGGATGAAAATAAGGAAAAGAATCCAGGGGGTAAGGTTTTTTTTGTCTTCCAGATGGATATGAGAGTGACCGCTGAAATGACCGTGCTCATGTTCATGATCAGTGCCGTCGGTATGGTGATGCTCATGAATGTGCTTCTTTTTGCGGTAAAGGGAACGGAGGCTGATAAGCATATAGACAAGACCGAAAACTATCAGAAGCCAGGCCGCAATATTTCCCCTGAATGATTCAAAAAACTCCAGTTTTGAGAGTGAAATGCCTGCTGCTATGCCTATAAATCCGAGGATGACAGAACTGAGGACATGCCCTATCCCGCAAAGAAAGGTTATAAACATTGTCTTTCGTATAGTCCACTTGCGTGCCTCTCCCATAACGATGAACGGAAGATAATGATCAGGTCCGACAAGCGTGTGAATGAATCCGATTGTGACGGCCGTACCTGCGAGGAGTATTGTTGATCCTTCCATGATTTCCCTGATTTTTTACAAATATATCAATTCTGTGGGATCCTTTACTTTACCTGATTTGTCCACATGTCGAGCGCACTGATGACTTCACCGAAGCCGGTGTTCGAGCTGTTGAGAAGCCGGCGTGCACCAGTGACAAAGTCCATCATGGCATTATAGTCAGACGACGACTGGAAGAACTCAGGATGGTTCTCATATTCGGAGCAGGGCAGGATGCAGAACCTGCGTTTCCCGTTTTCTGTCGGGGTATAAACCCATGTAAGGATATATCCTGCCTCAGTTATAAAGACCCGGTCACCTCTTTTCGTCAGCTCAAGACCGATCATGGCTCCTCCGTCTCTTCTCTGCTGACGCTGGTTTGATACGAAATTGCCCATTGACCAAACCACAGGTTCCGTCAATTCAGTGGAATCAACCAATGCTGTCATAGGCTGTATCACATGAGGATGCGATCCGATGATGATATCAGCGCCGCTTCTGAACATGGCGGCAGCCAGCCGTTTTTGTTCAGCTGAGGGGAGGGTGTCATATTCTGTTCCCCAGTGAACGCTCACTATGACAAGGTCAGCTCCCTTTTCAGCAGAAGCCTTAATATCATTACAGATACGGATTGTATCCATATAAGATACGACGGCAGGAGGAGGCACCACTATTCCGTTGGTGCCGTAAGTATAACTGAGCAATGCCAGACTGATGCCTTTCGCAGAAATCATCAGGGGAGAGAGTGTGTCTCTTGCTTCGCTGTTTATCCACGTACCTGTATGCTTGATATTGAGACTGTCAAGTACCCTGATGGTACGGGCTATTCCTTTTGGTCCGCGGTCTGCAGCGTGATTGTTCGCCGTGGTAAGTATGTCAAACCCCGCATCCCTGCATGCTTGTGCCAACTCATCAGGAGAACTGAAGGCAGGATACCCCTTGAATGGTTTTCCGCCAAGGGTGACCTCAAGGTTGCCAATGGCAATATCAGCTGCGCTTAAAAGCGGTGAGACATATCTGAAAACACTGTCGTAGGAATAAGTCCCGGTGGAATCATCATATGCTGATGTGATCTGTCCGTCGTGGCCCATGATGTCTCCTGTGAACATGACCGTGAGTACGCTGTCAGCCTCCTGACCGGCCGGCGGAAGAGTGGGGCCGCTGTCAGCCTCCTGACCGGCCGACAGCCCGGGCAGGAGAATGGTAACTAAAAACAGGCATACCTTGAGAAATCTCATGTGCAGTTGTTCAGGGAGTATCTGTCTCAAAAATAATCATAACTTAGGAACTTCTAAAAAAGTTGACTTTATCATGGAATTCATTAATTCAGAATTAGTTACATACCTTCTGCTGCCACTCTTCATCTTTGTGGCCCGCATTATGGATGTCTCCCTCGGCACGCTGAGGATCATTTTTGTCACCAAGGGCATGAAGAGAGTTGCCCCGTTTTTCGGATTCTTTGAGGTTCTTATCTGGCTGCTGGCAATAAGCCGTATAATGCAGGACCTTGATAACTGGGTTTGCTATGTTGCATATGCTGCCGGGTTTGCGACGGGCAATTTTGTCGGGATGCTGCTTGAGGAAAGGCTCGCAATAGGCCATGAGATGATAAGGGTTATCACCCGAAAGGATGCAACCAACCTGATCGCCGAACTCAGCGACAGAGGCTATGGTTTCACAAACGTCAAAGCGCAGGGAATAGAGGGAGAAGTCGCTGTCATCTATATCATTGCACGCAGAAGTATGATTAAGGAAGTGCTTGATCTTATCAATCTCTACAATCCCCGTGCACTGTACACCGTGGAAGCCATAAAATATGTCAACAAGAAGATCTTCCACAAATCAGAAGAAGAGCGTCAGCGCTGGTGGATGATGAGCCACCTGAAGAGGTAAGGGCTTCAAATAATTCTGGAAATATCAGTAGTTCAGCGGTATAGTTTCACTCTATATGGTAAAGAGCGAAGGTGCTGATATTAGGTCTTGCCCGTGAGGAAATTATTGTGAGCCTTATCTCGTCGGCCTTAAAATCGGGAAAACGAAGCAGTCGCTTGTAACCAATGGTAGAACCCGCAGCCACTGTATCCCACTGCTGGTCCAGCCGTGCTTCAATAACAAACTTCTCCACCCTCTGTCCCTTGCTGATATCTTCCTGCAACATTGCCACGTTGAAATTAACTGCTATCGCGGGAATGAAGGACGCAACCCTCTGGTGATTGGGGGTCCATGACGTGGTACTGTCACCGTCTATGGCCCTTGCTGCTCCTTTTCCGTATGGGCGGGCACCGTTAAGGAGATCAGTGTCATAGAGATCATCTATACGGGCTTTGAGCCCCATCAGGCTGTTAATATCATTATCTGTTATAAGTCCGCGGTTGTCGGGCGGGACATTCAGAAGCAGTACGGCGTTACGGCCCACGGAGCTGAAATAGATATCGAGCAGCTTGTCAGGGTCTTTCACGAGGCTGTCTTCTGCTGAATGCCAGAACCATCCCGGGCGAATTGAAACATCGACCTCAGCAGGGTACCAGAAGACCTTTCCGGCTTTCTGAAGAAGAGCGCTGTTGCCGAGGTCCAGCGAAGCAGGGTTCAGGCCCAGCGCTTCATTTATTGCCCGGCTCTCCGGTGTGCCGCCTGGGGCCAGCGCCGTCACGCTCCACTCAGTCTCCCGACCGTAACCTGTCTCCGTTCCTACCCATCTCACATCTTCGCCCATAATTGCAGTAACGGCGTCGGGTTGCAGTTTCCTGATGAGATCATAGTAGGACTGCCAGTCATACACCTGCCTCCTGCCTCGGCGATCCACCCCCTGGGCACCGTCAAACCATACCTCATCAACCTTGCCGTACCAGGTAAGCAGCTCGGTCAGCTGCTCCAGGTAGAATTTATTGTACGCCGGCGAATCACCGTAACACTCCGCATTGCGGTCCCACGGAGAGAGGTAAATCCCGAATTTCATATTGTACTTTTCGCATGCATCCCTGAGCTCCCGTATCACATCGCCCTTGCCTTCCTTCCATGGACTTGAGGCTACCGAGTGGCTGGTCGTTTTTGTTGGCCAGAGACAAAAGCCGTCGTGATGTTTCGCCGTGATAATGACCATCTTCATCCCTGCGTCACTGAGTACCCTGACCCACTGTTCCGCGTCAAGAGAGACAGGATTGAACAGCTCCGGAGGTTCATCACCGTTGCCCCATTCCCTGTCCGTGAAGGTGTTTATGCTGAAGTGGATGAACGCTGTCATCTCAAGCTGCTGCCAGGCAAGCTGACGCGGGTGGGGTATGACACGTGCGGCCATGGCCTCCTTGACACCGTGGGGCGGATTGGCAGGAAATTCCACCTCCCCTGTATAAAACTTGTCGTAATCATTATCTGCACAAGAGTTGAGCAAAAGAAAAAAGAATGATATTATTATCAGTCTTCTCATCTGTGACTACCATTTGCTGATCTTATATACCTGGCGTTCCTGAAACGGAGCGCTGACCAGTCATCGTCAACAGACACCTGGCTGACTGGCCTCATACCGGTCTCTAAAACAGCTTCCCACCCGTGGTCACGATTAATGTCGCTGGAATATTTCCGCGATGTTCCCTTGGGATAAACCATCCAGAGCTTGCCGTCATCAGCAAGGTTGTGAATGCCTTTCGGCCCAAACCTTTTTACCTCATTCGAATCCGGGGTGAATATAATCATGAAGTCATACAGGAAACGGGCATTGATCTCAGTGTCTATCTGGACTCCGGGTAAGGTCTTGTCCAGCTTCCTGATAAAATCTTTCGGTGCGTTCAGTACAGCTATGTGGTCCTGATCACTATACTTGAGTTTTTTTAGGATTTCCTCCATATTCATGAATCTGCATTCCACACAAATATACTAATAAGTGGTCAGGAAGATTGACATGAACTTTTTACTGACTTATTCGTATCTGTAGTATATTTGTCCTGTCGAATTACGGGGTGCCTTATTATACAGGCTGAGATCATACCCTTACAACCTGATCCGGATAATGCCGGCGTAGGGAACGAGAGTAATCATTTCCGGCCAGTTGACACACCCTCGCTTCTGACAGTAAGTCAGTTATATTTAAGTTATTATGGTGAGGAAATTTTCAATATTTCTAACTGCAATTTTGCTTGTCTGCTCTGCATCTAAGGGACAGAATAACCGTGGCGTCATCAGCGGCACGGTCACTGACAGCGAGGGTGCGCCTCTTGCAGGTGCATCAGTAGTCGTTGACAGCCTTAATGCCGGTGTGGCAACGGGCAATGACGGGCAGTATGCCCTTCGGGGTTTGAATTATGGCAGGTACGCTCTCCGGATCAGTTTCACAGGCTTCGAGCCCTTTGATACGGTAGTCGTTGTGAGTAGGAATACAGTCGTTGATGCTTCGTTGAAGGAAGCCCTTTTTGTGACCGACGAAGTGATCGTAAGAGGAAGCCGTGCCGGCAGCCGAACGCCAATGGCTCACAGCACCGTTCTGGCTGCAGAGATGCGATCCCGCGATCTGACGAGGGATATGCCGTATCTTCTCGCTCTTACCCCGTCAGTGGTGGAGACATCTGATGCGGGAAACGGTGTCGGATATACCTCGCTGCGTATACGTGGCAGTGATGCCAGCAGAATAAACATCACACTCGACGGGATACCTCTCAATGATGCCGAATCACAGCAGGTTTTCTGGGTCGACCTGCCTGACCTGGCTTCATCGACAGGCAGTATTCAGATACAGCGCGGGGTGGGTACATCGACCAACGGTGCCGGCGCCTTCGGGGCATCAGTGAATATAAGCTCAATGATACCACCGGATGACCCGGGAGGAGAAGCTGCACTTTCTTTCGGTTCCTTTAACACCGTCAGGGCCTCGGCAAAAGCATGGACAGGTAACCTGGGCGACAGGTTCAATATGATGGTCAGGGCATCTCTCATAGGCAGTGACGGCTATGTTGATCACAGCGCATCCGATATTCGATCGGCAATGGTGACAGGCATCTGGTCCGCTCCTGCAAACAGGCTGAGATTTAATTTCCTGACCGGCAGTGAAAAAACAGGGATAAGCTGGTGGGGTGTGCCGGCAGAAGTACTGCCGGAGAACAGGCGTTATAATCCTGCAGGTGAGTACACTGACGCTAACGGCGTCTTGCGCTATTATGAAAATGAGACTGACAATTACACCCAGAACCACTACAACCTTTTCTACACCCATCTCTTCTCCGGACAGGTCAGCCTGAATACCGGCCTGCACCTGACGGCCGGATCAGGCTACTATGAAGAACAGGAGAGCGACTGCGATCCATCTGAATACGGACTGTACGGATTGACTGACGACGGAATGGAGGTGATTGAGACTGATCTGGTGCAACGTAAGTGGCTTGAAAACTATTTTTACGGTGCGGTATGGTCACTTGTAAAGGCGGGCAACGTGACTGAGTGGACCTTTGGAGGTGCACTGAACAGGTACGACGGCGATCATTTTGGAAGGTTAATCTGGATGGAGCACCCGGGAAATATCACTCCTGATTATGAATGGTACAGGAACAACGGCACGAAGGATGAGTTCAGCATCTACGGGAAGGTTAACGCCAGGGTCAACGGAAGCCTGAACGCTTTTCTTGACCTTCAGTACAGGTACATCAGATATCATTTTGACGGACCCGACAGCGACATGAAAGATCTCACGGCGGAATATATGTACCGGTTCTTCAATCCCAAGACAGGTCTGTTCTGGAGTAACGGCGCAGGGAGCGATGCTTTTGTTTCGGTATCCGTGGCTCACCGTGAACCCACACGGTCTGACTTCAAGGAAGCTGCAGGTGACCCTGAGGCCACACCCGGACAGGAACGGTTGACGGATTTTGAGGGCGGTTACACCTTCAGAAATGCTTCATTTTCAGTGGGCCTCAATCTCTACTATATGCTGTACCGCGATCAGCTTGTCCCCACCGGAAAGATAAGCAACACCGGGTACCCCATAATGACAAACGTGCCGGAAAGTTACCGGACAGGTGTTGAATTTTCGGGAAGCTACAGGCCATCGCCTCTGGCTGCGTTCAGGATGAACCTCACACTCAGCCGGAGCAGGATCACCAACTTCACGAATTTCTATTTCAACTATGATACATCCGACTGGAGCGAAGAATATACATCGAGCCAGCCTCGGTACAGTGGATATAGCCTATTCACCCCGCATAACCGGGTCTGCGGAGGTCGAGGTCAATCCTGTGAAAAACCTTTCACTGAATCTGACAGGAAAGTATGTTGGCAAACAGTACTTTGACAATACGATGAGTGAAAACAGGATTATCAACCCGTATTTTATCAGCAGCATTTCTGCAGGCTATAAAATTCATTTAAAAGGATTTGATGAGCTTATGCTCAGGTTTATTATAAACAACCTGTTCAACGCCGTCTATGAAAACAATGCTTACGGCGGGATGTGGACAGAAGACGGTGCTGAAAAGACCTGGGCCTACTATTTTCCGCAGGCAGGCATAAATTACACTGCTGGTATCACATTATCCTTCTGATGACTATGATCACATGGCTGTCTGAAAATATTGTTGAGGTCTTTGGAGCTGTAACCGGAATAGCTTATGTCATTCTCGAGATCAGACGCAACATACTTCTGTGGCCGCTGGGTATTCTTACCTCAGCCGTTTATATATATGTTTTTGGCAGAAACGGTTTCTATGCAGGTATGGTTCTGCAGGGATACTATATTGTAATCAGCATTTACGGTTGGTACAAATGGCATGTTGACGAACGAAGAGAGAAAATCCCGCGAAGCGGGAGGGCACGGGGCATGCTGGCGAACGAAGTGAGGCAGTCCCGCGAAGCGGGAGAGCAAGGAGCAAGGGGCAAGGAGCAAGTTGACAATTCGCCGGATAGCGAAGAGGAAATCCCGCGAAGAGTCAGGGATGGGGGCTCAGAGCACTTGGCAGAGGGTACAGGCCACAGAAAACAGGATGCAGAATCAAACGCCACAGGTGATGTCAGGAGGATCGATAGTAAAACAGCTTTAATTTGCCTTGTAATCTCCCTGGGATTATGGGCATTACTGTGGTTTTCACTGGACAGGTGGACGGACTCTCCGGTGCCGCTGTGGGACGGACTGATCACATCCCTTTCTGTGGTGGCCACATGGATGCTGACGAAAAAGATCATTGAACAATGGTATGTGTGGATCCTGGCCAACTCCATCGCTGTAATTGTATATCTTGTGATGGAAATGTATCCGACCGCAGTGCTGTTTGCAGTTTATACGGCAATGGCGGTGATCGGGCTGAGAGCATGGGGCCGGCAGCAAGGGGCAAGGGGCATGGAGCAATTAAGAATTAAGAATTTGAGGATCAGCTAAATCGCAAATCGCAAATCGCAAATCGCAAATCGCAAATTCTTTTGACATCAGACCAAAAATATGAAGACAGTAATCCTGGCAAACGGACAGTACCCGTCACATGCTGTGCCGGTCAGATACCTTGAAGAGGCTGACCTGACAGTCTGTTGCGACGGAGCGGCGGAGAAGCTTGTATCTCACGGCATTGAGCCGGGTATCATCATTGGGGATCTTGACTCAGTCTCCCCGGAGCTGAAAAGAAAATATAAGAGCATACTGGTGACTGATGCTGATCAGGAGACCAATGACCTGACCAAGGCCGTTAAGTGGTGCGTCTCTCAGGGGATTAAGGAAGTTGCCATACTTGGCGCCACAGGCATACGCGAAGACCATACTCTTGGAAATATCGCCCTTCTGGCCGACTACAACAGGGATATTAAAGCTAAAATGTTCACCGATACAGGTTCTTTTCAGGTTTTTGACCGCACCATTACAATTGATTCATTTCCGGGTCAGCAGGTGTCGCTCTTCAGCCTTGATCCCGGCCTAGCTGTCACGTCAACCGGGCTGCGCTACCCACTCCAAAACCTTAAGCTCACAAGCTGGTGGCGAGGCACCCTGAACGAAGCTGGAGGTGATAGTTTTACGCTAAAATTTGACAATGGCGGAGTGATTGTTTTTACGGAGTACCCTAAGGGTGAACAAAAGATCATTTGAGCAAGTGTAATGGTGGAAGCTACCTTGGCAAAGCCAAAGGTTTAAGTCATTTCTGCAATCCGTGGTTGCAGTTTTAAACGAACTTGCTGGGATTATTCTTTCAGGCCTTTTTCCTGTTCTATTATTTGCCGTTCCCTGGTTATTTCCTGTTGCAGTTCCTTAACGGTTGGCATGTAAAGCTTGTATTTTGAAGCGAAGATCTGTTTGCTTTCGTTTAACAGACTGTATTTTGCTATCGTCTTATCCTTTTCCGCACAGAGTATCAACCCAATGGTGGGATTGTCAGATTTCTGTCTTACCTGATCCTCAAAGTACCTGACATAAAAATCCATCTGTCCAATATCCTGATGCGTCAGCTCCCCGGTTTTCAGATCAATAAGTAAAAAGCACTTAAGGATATAATTGTAAAACACCAGATCAACATAAAAATGTTTTGTATCAGCTGATATTCTGTATTGCCTGCCAACGAATGAAAAGCCTTTTCCAAGTTCCAGCAGGAACCCCTGAAGCTTATCGATAAGGGCTTGTTCTATTTCCTTCTCGTAAAAATTTGTATTGGGATTCAGATCCAGGAACTCGAGTACATAGGGATCCTTTATTATTTGTCCGGGCTGCATTACTTCCTTTTTGCCATCAGCCTCTTTTTTTACCAGGGGTCGCCCTTTCTTGCTGCTCATCAATATACGCTCAAAATACAAGCTGTTTACCTGCCTCTCCAATTGACGTGTACTCCAATTGCCTTCCACACATTCATGCATATAGAATTCCCTTGCGGGTTCTTTTTCTATACGCAACAATATCCGGTAATGTGTCCAGGATAACTCTTGACGCAGTGCGTCGAGTATTGGGAAAGAACGATAAAACTTGATCATGTTCCATAAGTTAGTTTTATCAAACCCCTTCCCATATTCTGCTGACAACTTGTCTGATATACTTTCCACTAAGTATGCTCCATATTCTGCCCTGGCGCTGCCTTTTTGTTCTTCTTCAACGATAACCCTTCCTACTTCCCAATAAGCTTTAACCATAGTGAAGTTTACAGCCCTGAATGCAGTCTCCCTGGCTCTCTCAATGATGGTTCTCACATCATTGAATAATTTCTCAATCATGAGGGTTGTCTCTTTATCCATTTTGCCGGGATTTAATTCAAAACTATATTTATTTCTTGATATCACAATCTGTTATCTCAGGTTTTGGAAATGCCATTTTGGTACTACTATTTTAAATCAACAGGTAACATTTATCTATTGATTCCTGAATGTTTTCCATGTAGTTTACCTGGGCTCCAGGTTAAATAATTAATGATTGAATTTGCTGATCGGGATACCGTTATTTAAACCTGGCAGTTGTCCGTTTCCTCTGAAATTACAAGTTATGATATATCCATTTTTAAGTAACTTTGTTTTACCGATGATTAAAAACACAATAAACTAAAGTAATGGCAAACAGGCTAGTCAATGAATAGATTAAATGATCAACCTAATCCTATTATAAATTTATGAAAAATACCTTCAATGTCCTGCTTTTGGTTGTTGCTCTCTCAATCATAGCATCATGCAGGCACGACAAACAAAAACAGCAATCAGCAACGTCACAGCTATTCAGATTCGAGGAGTTCACCATCGACCAGCTCCAACAAGGCTATCGCAACGGTGACTTTACGGTTACGGAGGTTGTACAGGCTTACCTTGACCGCATAGAAGCAATCGATGACAGCGGACCGATGCTCAACGCTGTTATACAGGTCAATCCTGATGCGCTGACTATAGCTGCTGAACTTGACAGGGAGCTGAAGGAAGGCAGGTTACGAGGTCCGATGCACGGCGTGCCCGTACTGCTTAAAGATAATATTGACACGCATGACAGCATGGAGACAACAGCGGGGTCACGGGCTATGCTCGGCTCACACCCGCCGAAAGACAGTTTTGTGGCACAGAAGCTTCGTGAGGCCGGCGCTGTCATAATAGGCAAAGCCAACCTGAGCGAGTGGGCCAATTTCCGCGGTAACCTGTCGTCGAGTGGCTGGAGCGGTGTTGGAGGCCAGACAAAGAACCCCTATATCCTTGACCGTAACCCGTGCGGATCGAGCTCAGGCTCTGCCGTGGCCGTATCGGCCAACCTGTGCATGACAGCTGTAGGCACAGAGACCAATGGCTCCATAGTCTGTCCTTCAACAGCCAATGGCATTGTGGGAATCAAACCCACCGTGGGCCTTCTCAGCCGTAGCGGCATAGTCCCTATCTCATTCACCCAGGACACCCCCGGACCCATGGCTCGTACTGTGCGTGACGCAGCAATAATGCTGGGCACGATGACAGGCATAGACACTGCCGACAGCAAAACAGCAGCCTCGGAGGGAAGGATGCTCAATGATTATACACCTTTTCTAAAGGAAGACGGGCTGATGGGAAAAAGGATAGGATGGTACACATCAGAAAGAGGCCAGAACTTCAAGGTCGATACCCTGATGCAGAAAGCCGTTGACTATATAAGGAGCAGGGGAGCGGAAGTTATAGAAGTGGAAGATATTTACAGCAGGGAGGTGGAGTCACTCTCCTTCCAGGTACTCCTCTGGGAATTCAAGGACGGCCTGAACAAATACTTTGCATCGCTGGGTGATGCAGCCCCGGTAAAAAATGTTGAGGAGCTGATTGAATTTAATAAGGGAGACGAAACAGAACTCAGATATTACGACCAGCAACTTCTTCTCGAAGCGCAAAAGAAGGGCAATGTTGAATCAAAGGAATTCCAGGATATTCTTTCAAAAATGAACCGCCTGGTGCGCGAAGAAGGTATCGACAAGGTGATGACTGAGAACAAACTTGACGCCTTCATGGCTCCGACCGGATCACCGGCGTGGAAGACAGACCTGATCAACGGTGATGCATTCGTTCTCAGCAGCTCATCCCCGGCTGCAATAGCAGGCTACCCGAACATTTCAGTACCGATGGGATTAGTCGACGGGTTACCGGTGGGGATCTCCTTCTTCGGGAGAGCATGGAGCGAACCGTTGTTGCTGGAGATAGCCTATGCCTATGAAGCAGGCACAAAGTACCGCACAGCGCCGATGTTCAGGAAGGAGTGACCTCGGGAAGCGTTGTGTTGACGCCTGTAAGATAATTGTGAACCTCGATCTGGGATCGCATGGGTTTCTTTGACGATCTGACAAGTTTGTTGGACTGCGTCTCGTCGAAGACCCTCGCCTTGACATTGTCATTCCACTGAATTTCAAACACATCCGTGATCTCCTTCTTAATGCCCGGGTCAAAGACAGGGCATGTCACCTCAATCCTGCGGTCAAGGTTTCTCGGCATGATATCAGCAGAAGTAATATATACAAGTTCGTCGCCACCGTTGCAGAAGATCATGAACCTCGAATGCTCCAGGAACCTGTCCACGATGCCGATGGCCTTAATATTCGCACTGAAATCCTTCATTTCCGGGATAAGTGACAACATTCCCCTGACGATAAGCCTTATCTTAACACCCGCCTTGCCTGCTTTATAGAGCCTCCCGATTATTTCCTCATCAGTGAGATTGTTGATCTTGATTGAGATATACGCCTCCTTCCCTGCTTTCGCTTTCTTCGTCTCGTTTTCAATGAGCATCAGCAGTCTGTTGCGAAGGCCGAACGGCGACACCAGCAGGTGATAGAACTTGTCTTTACGGTAATTGGCGATGAAGAAGTTAAAAGCCTTCAGAACCTCGTTGGTGATCTTTTTATCAGACGTGAGGAGCAAATGGTCGGTATATACCCTGGCAGTGTCCTCGTTGAAGTTGCCGGTACCCACCGCAGCAAATCTCTGTATGACATCGTTCTTGACGCGTGTTATAAGACACAGCTTTGAATGTACTTTCAGTCCGGGCACACCGTAGATCACCTTCACGCCTTCATCAAGAAGCTTATTGCCCCAGAGGATATTAGCCTCCTCATCGAAGCGGGCCTGCAGCTCAACAACCGTCGTTACATCCTTTCCGTTGCGGGCAGCGTTCATCAGGGCGTTGATCACACTGGAGTTTCTTGCCAGCCTGTAAAGAGTTATATGTATCGATGTTACATTGGGATCAATTGAGGCTTCCCTCAGCAGGTCGATGAAATGATCAAACGGGTTATATGGGAAATAAAGAAGGATATCCTTTTTCTTAATAACCGACAGGATACTCCTGCCACGCTGAATGTCACGATGGAATATCGGAGGCAGCTTTTTGTAGTACAAATCTTCGTCGAGACGGATGAAGTGCATAAAGTCCTTGAAATTGTGATACCTCTCTCCGGGTATCATAACATCGGCAGGACCGAGGTTAAGCTTCTTGGTGAGTATCTTCAGGAAGCCCTCCGGAATATTCCTGTCATAAACGAACCTCACCGGGGTTCCCTTCTTACGCTGCTGCAGGCTTTTTGAGAGCTTGTCTATGTAGCTTTCGGAGATATCATCAGCGATATCGAGCTCGGCGTCTTTTGTCAGCTTGATTGTGTAGGCCTGCAGGTCATCGAACGGGAAGATGAAGAAGAGCTCCTTCATCCCGAACCTTATGACATCGTCAAGGAAGATTATATATTTTGCACCGTCTGTCTCCGGAAGCATAATAAATCTTGGAAGGATATCCGTTGGAATCTCAAGGAGAGAATACCATTTTTTATCCGTGGTGGAGTTCTTGAGGAGAATGGCAAAATAAATTGCGTCATCAGTGAGGTTCGGCAGCTTCGCATCTTTAATCAGCATCAATGGCATCAGCCTGTGTCTGACCTCTTTGTGAAAATAATTACGGACAAATTCAGCCTGTAACGGATCAAGCTGCTGCTCGTTGATGAAATGGATATTGAGTTTCTTCAGTTCTTTAAGGAGGTCGAGGTAGATCTTTTCAAACCTCACATTCTGGGCAAGCACGATCTTTTGTACACTTTTGAGTGTCTCCTTGGGGTTGTAGCCCAGAATATTCTTTGACTTATTGACGAACAGTGACAGTCTCTTGAGTGTGGCTACCCTTACCCTGAAGTATTCGTCGAGGTTATTGGAATATATTCCGAGGAAGTTAAATCTCTCCATCAGTGGAACTTCCTTGTTCTCGGCTTCCTGCAGAACCCTCTCGTTAAAAGAGAGCCAGCTTACCTCTTTGGGGATATATGCCTTACTCATAAATGAGCTTTTGGTGTAAGAAAATATACTGTCTTCCCGCTCGCCTTCCTGAGAGATGACCATTTGTCAGCATCAAAGGTCAGGCACAGTGCTCCTGACTTTGGCAATACCTCAGTCTCATCCGCGGCGAAGAAGGCAGCCATTTCCGATATAAGGAAATTATGTCCGAAGAGAGTGATGGTATCAGTATCCTCGCTCCGTGAGCTGAAGAAAGAAATATATGCACCCGGCTCAAGATTGAAGTAAAGATCGGAAGATAACTTCATTGTATCAGGACTTAACCCGAACTCCCTTGCAAATATTATGGCTGTCTCTATGGCCCTGAACGCAGGGCTGGTTATCATCAGTCCGAGATCTTTCTCGTGTGACCTGAGAAGCTGAGCCATGAGCTTCGACTGACTCTTGCCTCTGATTGTAAGTGATCTTTCAAAATCAGAAATATCAGCTACCTGGTCTTCTGCCTTGCCATGCCTTATAAAAATGAGCTTCTTCATTTTTGTCTGTTTGCCCCGGACTGGTTTCATCCTTTACTCTTCAGAGCTTCATATTCCGAAGCATGTTCCCATTTCCCTTGCCTGTTTGACCATGGGGTCATCAGTTTCAACAAGCTTGGTTTTGCCGGCCACATCAGAAAGCTTAACCGAGGTTATTTCGCCGTTTCTGTGTGCAACCATTTTCCCGAAGTTGCTGCCTGCGATCAGGTTTGCTGCTGCTGCACCGAACCTTGATGCCAGCACCCTGTCCATTGGCGAGGGTGATCCGCCCCGCTGTACGTATCCAAGCACTGTCTCCCTTGTCTCCAGGCCGGTGGCCTCTTCTATCCGTTTTGCCAGGTACCTCCCTGCAGAGACCTCACCTTCAGGAATATGAATCCCTTCTGCTGCAACAACGATTGAATAAGGTTTGTTGTTATCAGCACGCTTTTTCAGATACTTCATTATAACATCCTCATCATGAGGTATCTCTGGTATCAGAATAACATCGCCGCCACCTGCCATCCCGGAATAGAGGGCAAGCCAGCCTGCATTGTGTCCCATAACCTCGATTACCATTATCCTTTTATGTGAGTTGGCGGTAGAATGAAGCCTGTCAACAGCCTCGGTGGCAATATTGACCGCCGAATCAAATCCGAAAGTCATATCCGTTCCCCAGACATCATTGTCAATGGTCTTTGGGATGCCCACCACGTTCAGACCCTGTTCCGAGAGCATGAAAGCATTCTTCATCGTGCCGTTGCCGCCAATACATACCAGGCAGTCGAGCTCCAGCTGCTCATAGTGTTCTTTTATAAGCAGCGGTTTTGCATTCTCATTCTTCTTTTTGCCATCAGCCTTGAAAGGTTTTTCGCGGGAGGTTCCGAGGATGGTGCCGCCAAGAGTCAGTATCCCTGACAGGTGGCTCTCAGTCAGTTCGACATAATCCTTGGTTATCAGACCAGTAAAACCGTCACTTATCCCGATGACTTTCATGCCGTACTTGACAATGGCAGTCTTGCCGACGCCCCTTATTGCGGCATTGATCCCGGGGCAGTCGCCGCCGGCAGTTAAAATGCCTATCTTTCTGGGTACTGTGTTCTTGCTCATGTTCTTAAAAAATCGAGGCTGTTTAATTATGATCAAATGTACTAAAAAACCGCAATATAACTACAAACCGTTGTTGCCGAATTACTTAAAGCTTATCAAAACAAGTGTTTTGGATCAGAACGGGTGAATTGCCGCAATTGTGTAACTTTATCAGCCGCTTATATTCTTTTTAATGACGGAAAAAGAAACAAAACAGTTCAGGGAGATAAAGCCTGCCCTGACAGGTTACATCATAGACTCGCTGGTGCTGCTCGGTCAGCTGCCTGTCCCTGACGATGCTGCCATCCATGATATAAGGGTATTGATGAAGAGACAGCGTGCTACAATAAAGCTTGTGAAACCACTGCTTGATGAAAAATCATACCGGAGAGAATATCTTGCCGGAAGGGAGGTTGGACGTATACTGTGTTCATGGCGTGAAATGTCAGTACTGTACAAAACTGCAAAGGCGCTTAAAAAGGAAAACCCGAAGCTCTTCATTAAACTGTGGGATAATGAAAAGGTACAGGCACTGCTCCGGAAGCCTTATTCGACCTGGACGAATGCAGGAGAACAGAGTAAATCGGTAAAAGTGATAAGGGCACAGCTGAATAAAGCTCAATACAGGGTGCGGTTTCTGAACCTGAAAGAACCGGATATATCATTGCTTCTGGAAGAGCTCGGGCGTAACTACCTCATCGCCGCAAAAGCTTATCTTGACTGCAGGAACGATCCCCGGCAACGACTGCTGCATGAGTTCAGGAAGAAATCCAAGACCCTTATGTATCAGCTTTACTACTTCCGCTATTTAAACCAGCCTGCATTTAAGTCGCTGGAGAAAAAGCTCGACTACCTCACCCAGAATCTCGGAAAGTATAATGACCTGTCACAGATCACAGGCATGATCGGCTATAAGTACGGAAATCCCGGTAACAGTGCCGTGATGGATGAGCTGGCGGTGGTGATCAGGGATAAGCAGGACAAATATCTTTCAAAGGTGTGGCCTACGGCTTACCGGGTCTTTGCTCCCGGGAAATTTCCGGGAGATCTCCTGGGTTTGACTGTTCAGAAGAGCTTAGCCTGATACTCCGTTGTTGATTGTCTGTACCAGGGTCATCAGCTGCATCCTGTTTCTGACGTTTGTCTTTGAATAGATGCGCGATGTATGATCCTTTACAGTCTGCAGGCTGATGAAGAGCTTGTCGGCTATCTCCTGGTTACTCAGGCCGTTGCATATCTCCCTGATGATGTCAGCCTCTCTTGGTGAGATCTCGTGCCTGATGCATAAATCCTCGATTCCTCTGAGCGGTTTCAGCTCCTCAGGAAGCTGGTATGCCTGCAGGTCAGCGTTATATACAAGGTATAAAGGCAGGAGGGTGGTGGCGGCAAAGAGCAGGAAGGCAAATACGAGTGCCATCCATACCGAATGCGGCAGCAGAAGCAGTACAGCTGACTGCGAGAGCGCCCCTGTCACTGACAGAGCTGCAAGAATGCTGCGGTCCGCTTTTCCCGGTGAGGAAGAGGTGCCTCTTAGTAATATAAAACCTGTGCTCAGTGCAAAGAATACTGCAGCACCACTGTAGTAATACTTGAACAGAGGCAATGCTTCACTGAAGACAGTATCGCCCGATGTATAACCGATAAGTATGATAATTCCGAGATTGATCAAAATGGATAAGATGTATACATATCCCCTGATACGCAGGCCAGCACACTCTGCTCCGAATCTCATGAGCATCATCCACCCGATGACCAGGAATGGCAGACCCAGCAAGAGGGAAATGACTGATACCGTTGACAGCATATCCGGAGTGAGGCGGCTGCCTGCAACGGTAAAAATGATAAACTGCCCCCATATGCCGTAGAAGCCGAAGGCGAACATGAAAATAATATGGTAAAAGAGGGGCCTGGCAAATGGAACGGCATACTCTTTCATCAGCCTTGACGTAAGAAGAATTGCTCCTGCGGCCATCCCGGCACAGGAAATAAATATGATCAGACTGATCAGTTCCATATATCAATTATTGTAATATATTGATTAACAGTCACTACCAAAGTAGTATAGCTAATACTAAAGTAGGATTTTATAAAATCACTACTAAGGTATGAAATCCATCTCACGATACAGATATAGATTTGCTTCAACAAACGATTTTTTCATAACAGTAAAAAGCAAATTAAAATGGAAACAAAAAGAACTTACCGTCTCGTGGCTTCTACCGGCGCTTCATATAACACCGGATGGAAGGTTATGTCTGACAACTTCCTGAGGTTATTACTCGTCGTAATAATTCTCGCGTATTATCACCGGGCCTATGGGCATCTTCGGCAACAGCAATTTCAAGGTTGACCACTTCGATTTTGACAGCATCCCCTTTAATATGGATGATTTCTTTAAGTTCGGGGCGCTGGGCATTGCCGCCGTCTTCATGGGGATGCTCGGCTTACTCTATTATTTCCTGCTTGTGCCGGTATTCAAATACGGAAGCAAGATGATGTTTGTTCAGTCGGTTCGCCAGCTTTCGCCTGACTTTGACATGCTGATAAACGGATTCCGCAAGAACTACCTTAATATTGTACTTGCCAATCTTCTTGTCACTGCGCTCGTCGGTATCGGAGTCGTCTGTCTCTTTGTCCCCGGTATAATCATTGCGTGCCGCCTTGCATTCACGCCTTACCTGGTTATGGACAAGGATCTTGACCCGATCAAGGCAGCTGAAGAGAGCTGGAGACTGACCCGCGGTCACGGCTGGACAATCTTCCTCATGGGCTTCCTCAGTTTCTTCATCTACATAGCAGGTTTCATCTGCTTCTTCATCGGAGTGCTTGTCGCGGATATGTGGGTCAAGAGTTCATATGCCACACTTTACCAGTCGGTGCTGATTGAAAAAGGAATGTATCAGGTTGCGGAAGCACCGGTTACTGAAACACCTGTATCATAAATATATATCAGCTTCACTTATTTACTTGAACACAGGCACGGGGCGAGGAGCCCCGTGTTTTTTTTGGCTATTGCCTCAAATTTTAGTCAGTTTTGCAAATCGCAGCAACAGCTTCTTCGGTCCGGCGGTATCAAATTCTATCAGAGCAGTCGTATTGGGAAACTCTCCCTCAACGGATCTGACCTCGCCCTGACCAAATCGTTCATGCGTCACCCGGTCACCCGCCGCCAGGTCTGTCAGGACGGTGGAGATAGCCGGACCGGCAGCAGCCCCGGCATTCCTGATCTGCGTGAGTTTCTTTTCTGCGGAGGTTGAAGTAAATGTCTCCTTTTTCTCTCCGGCGGTATTACCGTCATAGCGTATCTGCATTTCTGAAAGGCCTGCCGCCGCTATGCGGATAAAAAAGGTAGTCATTTTCAATCTCACCGATGAAACGGCTGGGAGAACTGCTCTCAAGAGACCCCCACTTATACCTGTTGAGGGCATAGCTCAGGGTGACGCGTCTGCACGCTCTCGTGAGCGCTACATAAAAAAGCCGGCGCTCCTCCTCCAGCTCACGCGGGTTATAAAGATTCATATTTGAAGGAAACAGGTTTTCCTCCAGACCTACAATATATACATATTTGAATTCCAGGCCCTTGGCAGAATGGATTGTCATCATCGCCACCTTGTCCTTATCCTCCGGCTTCTCCATATCCTGATCAGTCAGCAGTGACACTGTCTGCAGCCAGGTGGCAATGTCAGCCGGCTCACCGTTGTTTACGGCTGCGTCGGTGAACTCCCTGATACCGTTGAGTAGCTCCTGAATGTTTTCGAGCCTGTCAATCTCCTCGGGCACCTGCCCCTGTCTGAGTTCAGTGATAATACCGCTGGCCGCAGCTATCCTGTCAGTAACCTCGTACGCCGTGGCGGTCTCTGCGGTGGCCATGACCGGAAGCATGAGGGAGGTGAAGACGGCAAGCTTCGACCGCAGGGCAGGGGTGAGGTAAGTCGAACTCAGCTCAGATGACGAAATGATTGACCATATGCTTACATCCAGTGTTCTGGCAAGCTCAGCCAGCCTCTGAACGGTTGTATCGCCGATGCCCCTCCTGGGATAGTTAATTATGCGTTTAAAGGCTTCCTCATCATCAGGATTAACCACCAGTCTCAGGTAAGCTATCAGGTCACGTATCTCCTTGCGTTCATAGAACGACTGCCCGCCGAATATCTTGTAGGGGATGTTCCGTTTGCGCAGCATCTCCTCGAAGATACGCGACTGGGCATTGGTGCGGTACAGGATTGCAAAATCCTTCCATTCGAGACGCTCACGCATGCGTGTGTCAAGAATATCAGATGCCGTTACGATACCCTCTTCGCTGTCGACGGTTGTCTGTACCACCCTGATTTTTTCACCCTCTTCGTTCTTTGAGTAGACGGTCTTCTTTATCTGTCCTACATTCTTTTCAATGACACTGTTGGCAGCATTGACAATTGTTTGTGTGGAGCGGTAGTTCTGCTCAAGCTTGAAGAGATGATAAGTCCGGGTAATCATTTTTGAAGTTGAGGATGTTCTCAATGCGTGCACCGCGGAATGAATAGATGCTCTGCGCGTCATCGCCGACAACGCACAGGTTACGGTGAAGCTCCGAGAGCTTATGAACGATCAGGTACTGGGTATAGTTGGTATCCTGGTATTCGTCTACAAGGACGTAATCGAACCGGTTACGGTATTGTTCAAGCACTGCGGGAAAGTCACGGAATAGTATATTGATGTTCATCAGCAGGTCATCAAAATCCATTGCGTTGGATTTGAAGCATCTTGCAGCATAATTCCGGTAGATTGCCCCAAGCTCGGGCACCCTTGATGCTTTGTCTGCTTCGGTTATATTGTCCACCGTGCCGTACATCTGGGCAGTAATCATGTTATTCTTGGCATGGGATATTCTGGAAGCGATCGAGGCCGGTTTATAAACAGAGTCATCAAGGTTCATCTCTTTGATGATGCTGCGGATCAGGCTGCGGGAATTGTCCTGGTCATAGATGGTGAAATTGCTTTTATAACCGAGGTAATGACCGTCATATCTCAGGAAGCGTGCAAAGATGGAATGGAATGTACCCATCCACAGGCTGCGGGCTGTCTCAGGGCCAACAATCCTGTTGATCCGCTCTTTCATCTCCCCGGCCGCCTTGTTGGTGAACGTCAGTGCAAGGATACGGTGCGCAGGAGCACCCTTGCTGAGGAGATAAGCCACACGGTAAGTCAGCACCCTGGTCTTGCCCGATCCGGCTCCGGCAATGACCATGGCCGGACCTTCAGTATTGATTACAGCATCGTGCTGTGCCTCATTAAGCTCTTTCAGATATTCGCGAAACATGTAAGAGAAAGCAGATTTTCCAGTCTCAAAGAACGGCATTTTTTTATTAGGTTTGCATATCATTTCCGGTAGTTAATCCGTTAAGTAAGCGTGTCAAGATACCTGGCCCTCATAATCGTGTTATTACCCCTTGCTTTGCAGGCGCAGATCACTGCTCCCGGAAGCCGGACCATGCGCATGACAGATTACCCGGTGACATCCCGGCATGATCCCGTGTTTATTTTCTGCGTAGCCGATCCCGGTGAAAAAGGCGCACTCACGGCTGCCAGTCCGGGCGGAACGGCACCATTCACGTTTGTATGGACTATGTATGACCAGACCGGAGGAAGCTTCTCTATACCGGTGAAGACGGAGACGGGCGTGACTTCCACTGCCGGTGGTCTGTCGGAGGGAGGATACAGGGTCAGCATCTCAGACGGAGGGGGTTACAGTACCGAACTGTACGCCTGGGTAAACATTGACAAGCCTGTGGCAAACGCCGCACTTCTGAACTTCACCTGTGATTACGTCGCTCTTGACGGCACAGCAGCCCCTGATCATTTTAACTATTACGATCCGTCAACAGGCGCTGCCAAAAGGCTACCCAACGGAATTGTTTTCCTGTGGTCTTCCACGCCTGTATCATTAATTCCGTTTCCTGATGTCAGGATCGACCCCGTGATATCATCCCCGCCGCTGGTGGATGTTCAGTATATGTTACAGGTGACTGACAGCTTCGGATGCTCAGCCTCGTCATCATTTCCCTACACATCAATACATGTGAAGGCCGAATTCACGGCTGAACCCACTGACGGTGAAGCACCCCTTGAAGTAACATTCACTGACAAATCGGTAAGAGGATTTCATTATACATGGAATTTCGGCGATGACTCTATCTCCAACCTTGCTGATCCCGGTACACATACTTATTATATACCCGGTACTTATTACGCTGTGCTTACGATTGAGAGTGAACTTACCTGCAGTGATGCAGACAGTGTGGCCATAAAAGTTGAACCTTCATTGATGCAGATGCCAAATGTTTTCACTCCCAATGAGGATGGCATCAACGACTTCTTCATCCCGGACAAGAAGTCGTTGAAGTTTCTCAACCTTCAGATTTTTTCAAAGAGCGGACGCAGGGTATATAATTACGAGGGTGACGGTGAAGACCTCCAGAGCTGGCAGGGATGGGACGGCAAGGTCAACTCATCTGAACGTTATGCCGAGCCCGGAGCCTACTACTACGTGATCAGGGCCGTCGGTTATGACGATAAGGAATACGAAGGACAGGAGTACAGAGGGGCACTCTATCTCTACCGCTGAGAAGGTTTCGGTTTTCGTTTACGTTTTGTCTGCTGTCTGCGTCTTCAATTCACCGGTAAATTTCCGCCGCTCAGATGGAATTTATGAATAATTAGCGAAAAAAACTTGCAAAACTCCCAAAGTTTTCTGATTATTGCACCCGATTTAACAAAACCGGGTGAATCAGTCACAGGAATACGATAACAGGATCATTGACGGTGCAGCCGAATTATTTCGCGTCTACGGCATCAGGGCTGTTACCATGGATATGATAGCGGAGCAACTGGGTATTTCCAAACGGACCATTTATGAACGGTTCGGAGATAAAGACGAGATGCTTTTTGCAGTCATGAATTCCATGATAATAAAACAAAAAGAAAGGATCGACAGTATAATTGAATCATCTCCTGATATAATTTCTGCAATATTCACCCTTCTTAATCTTGGAAGAGATCATGCTGCCTCCATGAACCCTGTGATTGGCTCTGACCTGCGGAAATATCACAGTAAAGTTCTGGTGCGTATCAAAGAGAAGTGTGATAATCCTGATTATGAGGGAGCCCTTAAGATAATAGTAAAAGGTAAGGAACAGGGGTATTTCAGGAAGGACATTGATGACGGGATTGTAAGCAGGTTTTTTACCGAGCTGAAAACCGTGATCGGAGACAATAAGGTTTTCCCGACAGATGAGTTTCTTCACCGCGACCTGATAAAAAATGTAGTAGTCAACTATCTGCGTGGCATTGCCACCGGTGAGGGGATCAAGCTTATTGACAGAGTGGAATCCGGATTAGAAAGTAAAAGCCAAAAGTAAAAAGAGACTATATGAAACACCCATGTTTCGAAAAACACAAATACAATAGCAATAAAATCAATAACTTGGGTGTTCCATCATACCTTATAAATCAAATTTTAATATGATGAAAAGAAGATTTGTAGCATTTGTCAGTGCATTATTTCTTGCCGTAAGCCCGGGTGTCATTTCCCAGGAAGCACCAGCTTCCCTGTCGCTGACAGTTGATCAGGCTGTTGAATATGCTCTTGACAAGAACAAGAGCATAGCATCTGCAAGATATGATCTGCTCGCATCTGAGAAGGCAAAATGGGAGGCAATTGCTGCCGGTTTGCCGACCATAGACGGAAGCGCCTCTTTTAATAACAATCTTGCCGTTATGACCAGGATCGTTAACATAGGCGGAGTGCAAACACCGCTTCAGTTTGGCACCACATATGATGACGCAATTGGTGCATCAGCATCCGCACTTTTTTTCAGTGCCCCCTGGCTCGTCGGGATACAGACTTCCAAGCTGGCATACACCCTTGCCAGCCAGGGATTGACCCTGACCAAAATTGAAACAGAAGAAAGTGTTGTCAATGCTTATTACCTGATACTCACGTTAACGGAAAGCATTAAAGTGATCGACCAGAACCTGGCGAACCTAAATGAAATACTTGTATCTACAGATGCTATGTACAGTGTGGGTATGGCTGAAGCTACCGATGTCGACCAGATGCGATCGAATGTGTCAATGCTTATTAACACCAGATCCTCTGCGGAGCGTTCCGTAGAGCTTAATTATAACATGCTCAGGTTCCTCCTTGGGGTGGAGAGGGGAACTGAAATCATTCTCACTGAATCTCTTGATAATATTATTGCCGCAGTCAATGTTGATGCACTTATCACTGAGGAATTTAACATCGAAGAAAACATAAACTACCAGCTTATTGACAGCCAGCTTAAGATGTCAGAGCTGTCACTCAAAGGAGCCAAAGCTACTGTTCTTCCTACCCTTGCAGGTTCAATATATTATACCAGGACCGGAATGGGGGACAAAGTGTCAAGTATGGATTACTTCCCTTATTCTGCTGTAGGACTGCAGCTCCAGGTTCCGATATTTGGGTCAGGTTCCAGGTACACGAAGATAAAAAAAGCGCAAATCAATTATGAAAAAGCTCAGAACACAAAGTCAATGATGTCTGACCAGCTCCTTCTGCAGGAGAAACAGCTCAGGTACAACCTGCTTAATGCCAATGAACAGTACAAAAGCCAGAAGGAAAATATTGAGATTGCAGCAAGGGTTTTAAAAAGCATTCAGAATAAGTACAACCAGGGAATGGCATCGAGCCTTGATCTTACCCAGGCTAATAATAATTACCTGACATCTCAGAGCAATTACCTCAATGCTATAATGAATCTGCTTCAGACCAAGGTGTCGTTTGACAAGCTTATGAACAAATTTTAAGAACTTAAACAACAAAAATTAAACCTCATACAATGAACCGCAACATTTTATCATTAATCCTCGCCGGCGGCATGCTCTTTACAGCCTGCGCCTCCAAAGAAAAGCCTGCCGGAGGCAAAGCGGCAGCATCTGCTTCTGACACAGCAGCAGTGATACCTGTCAGGGTCACGCCAGTCGTAAAGACCAGAATTGCCCGCACAATTGATTATACAAGTACCATTCAGGCGTATGAAGAGGTGAACATGGCTCCTTCGACACCGGGACGCGTTGACAAGATCTATGTCGAAGTAGGTGACAGGGTCCGGAAGGGGCAACAGCTTTTCCTGATGGATCGCTCACAATACTATGCAAGCAAAATTCAGCTGGCCAATCTTGAAAAGGACCTTGCCAGGATGGATACGCTGATGAAGGTGGGAAGCATAAAGGCACAGACTTACGATCAGACAAAGGCACAGTATGAGGTTACCAAAACCAATGTGGACTTCATGGAGGCAAACACCCTGCTGGAGGCTCCGTTTGCCGGGATCATAACCGGCAAGTACCTTGAAGACGGGGAGCTCTACTCGGGTGCTCCGGGGATGTCAGGCAAGGCTGCCGTGGTCACCCTTATGCAGATCAACCCTGTCAAGGTAACCGTCAGTATTTCAGAACAGTATTTCCCCCTGATCAAGAATGGGATGAAAGCCCGCATCATAGCCGACGTCTATCCCGGGAAGGAGTTTGAGGGAGTCATCTTCAGGGTCCATCCGACTATTGACGCCATGTCACGTACTTTCAGTGCCGAGATCCGCATACCAAACAACAGTGAGGTTCTGCGTCCGGGAATGTTTGCCAGGGTCCTCATAGATATGGGGCAGATGGAAGCATTGGTGGTGCCTGCCAGCACTGTGATGTTGCAGGAGGGCACAAATGAAAGGTATGTCTTCATCGTTGAGAATGGGACCGCAGCCAGGCGACTGGTCACACTGGGTCAGAGATTTGATGACAGATTTGAAATTACCGGTGACAACCTGAAGGTGGGTGAAAGCCTTGTGGTCGACGGCCAGGCACGGCTCTCAAACGGCAAGGCAGTGAATATTGTAAACTGATAACAAACAAGAGACAAAGATTACTATGAGTATATATGCGAGTGCAGTAAAGAAGCCCGTAACCACTATTCTGATCTTCGTGATTACGATTGTCGTTGGGCTTTACTCCCTGACGCAGCTTCCAATCGACCTCTACCCGGAGATCGAGCTCCCGTTTCTCTCGATCTATACGAGTTACCCCGGAGCCAGTGCGGCAGATATTGAAACAAACATCACCCGACCGCTGGAGGATGCTCTGAACTCAGTGTCAGGACTGAAAGAGATAACTTCCCGGTCGAGTGACAACGTCTCGGTGATCTTCATGGAGTTCGAGTACGAGACCAACCTCGATGAAGCGTCCAACGATGTGAGGAGCTCCCTCTCATTCATACAGAGCTTCCTTCCGGAAGATGCTGAAGATCCTACCATATTCAAGTTCAACTCGAGCATGATGCCAATCATTTTCTATGCCATCACTGCCAATGAGAGTTACAAGGGGCTTGAAAAGATTCTCGACGAGAAGATTGTCAACCCCCTTAACCGCATCGATGGTGTGGGTAATGTAGGTCTGGCAGGTGTGCCCGGGAGGGAGATCTACGTCGAAGTCGATCCCAGGCGCATGGAAGCTTACAACCTGACTATTGAGCAGATAGGAAATGTACTCAGGGCGGAGAACCTGAACATGCCGGCCGGTTACATGGAGATGGGCAGGACCGATTACCCGATAAGGATCCAGGGTGAGTTTGCCGAAAGTGGTATGATCGCTAACATCATCGTCGGAAACTACAACGGCAACAACATCTTCCTGAGGGATGTCGCCACAGTCAATGACACCATCAGGGAAACCAAGCTCGTCTCAAAAATTGACGGTGAACGGGGCATGACACTGTTCGTGCAGAAGATGTCGGGGGCAAACTCCGTCCAGATCTGCAGCGATGTCAACCGTGAGATTACCAGGCTCCAGAAGGATTTGCCTCCGGATATCCACATAGAAAAAATCATGGACACTTCGGAGTTCATTAAGGGCTCAATCAATAACCTGACCGAGACACTGATGTACGCCGCCATCTTTGTTGTACTGGTTGTTCTCTTTTTCCTTGGAAGGTGGCGCGCCACACTCATCATAATCCTGACAATTCCGATCTCACTGCTGGTAGCCTTTGTATATATATTCCTGACAGGAAGTTCAATCAACATCATCTCTCTGTCATCGCTATCCATCGCTATAGGAATGGTGGTCGACGATGCCATTGTGGTGCTCGAAAACATCACCAAGCATATTGAGCGGGGAAGCCGGCCGCGAGAGGCAGCCATATATGCAACAAACGAAGTATGGCTGGCAGTAATTGTTACCACCCTTACGGTTGTAGCTGTCTTCCTGCCACTGACGTTTGTCAAGGGACTGACCGGTGTGCTCTTCGCACAGCTCGGGTGGATAGTATCGATAACCATTATCATGTCGACAGTGGCAGCCCTCACCCTTACTCCAACACTAAGCGCAATGCTGCTCAGATATAGGCCTGTAAAGAAAGATGCGCCTTTCTGGACATGGGATGGATCCATCCATAAGTTCCTGGAATGGATGGATAACTTTTATGTCAAAACACTTTCATGGGTGCTCCATCACAAGAAATTCGTGATAATCGGAGCTGTGCTGATCTTCGCTGTCTCCATGTCACTTTTTAAGTTCATAGGAACGGAATTCATGCCGGCAGCTGACGAGTCACAAGTCTCAGCTACAGTTGAACTTCAGACGGGAACAAGGGTAGACGTGACAGAGAAGGTTGCTGACAGGATCGATTCAATAGTGAAGGAACAGGTACCCGAAGTCACCCTTATCTCAATGTCAGCCGGCACTGATGACACAGGTGGCTTCAGTGCGCTATTCAGCCAGGGAGGCACACATGTGATAACATACACCTTCAAACTGCTTAACGTGAGTGAGAGATCAAGATCATCCGAAGATATTGCGGAGGTGATACGTCAGATCATTTCTCCGATGCCTGAAGTGATAAACTTCTCCGTGCTTTCACAGTCCGGTGGCATGGGCGCCATGGGTGGTGGAAACACTATTGACATCGAGATCTACGGTTATGATATAACCCAGACCAACCTGCTGGCCGAGCAGCTTGCCGAGAAGGTCAGGAAGATCCAGGGCGCCACAAACGTTGACATCAGTCGCGATAAGTCAAAGCCTGAGCTTCAGATCATCCTTGACAAGGACAAGCTTCTGGGGTACGGCCTGACAACAGCGCAGGTCTCTTCAGCAATAAGAAACAGAGTGGACGGGCTTACTGCAACGCGCCTTCGTCAGTTCGGAGATGAATATGATGTCATAGTCAGGTATAAGGAATCTGCCCGTAACTCAATTACCGAACTGCAGAACATAGGCGTATCGCTGCCAAACGGACGGATAATCAGGCTGGGAGAGATCGCCACGGTCAAGGAATACTGGTCGCCTCCGAATATTGAAAGGAAGCGTAAGGAACGCATAGTGACTGTTTCTGTGACGCCGTATAAGAGGCCGCTTAACAAGATAGTTGCTGATATTCAAAAAGAGCTTGACAGCATAGAAATACCATATGGCGTAATGGTGGAAATATCAGGAGCATTCCAGGATATGAGCGAATCATTCATGGATATCGGGCTTCTTATGGTCATCTCCCTGATACTTGTCTATCTGGTTATGGCATCACAGTTTGAATCTCTCAAGATGCCCGTCATTATTATGCTCTCAATCCCGTTCGCATTCTCAGGGGTGGCAATAGCACTCTTCCTTACCGGAACCAGCCTCAGCCTTATTGCCGCAATCGGAGCAATCATGCTGATAGGTATAGTGGTCAAAAACGCCATTGTGCTGGTCGACTTCACCAACCTCACCCGTGACAGGGGTGTGGAGCTCTACCAGGCAGTGCTGGACTCAGGCCGTTCAAGGCTGAGACCTGTGCTTATGACCTCCCTTACAACCATACTTGCAATGCTCCCACTGGCTATAAACCCGGGCGAGGGTTCAGAGCTGTGGCAGCCGATGGGTATAGCAGTGATCGGAGGACTTATCTTCTCAACGATTGTGACAATGGTGCTCGTGCCGGTGGGCTATGTGCTCATAGCACGTCACGGTGAGAGGGACAAGAAACACAAGGTGGCTTTCAGGGATATGAAATTCCTGGATGACATAATGGAAAAATCAATAAATAAATGACGATGAAGGCAGTAATGATAATATATAACCTGGCCCTGACAGAAAAGGTCGAATACACGCTCGAACATTTCGGTATCAGGGGATATACGCAGTGGGATAACGTGGAAGGGACAGGGTCAGTGACCGGTGTTCCTCACCTTGGCACACACACCTGGCCTGAGATAAACGGTGTGACGCTGACCTTTGTCGATGCCGATAAGGTACCGCTGCTCCTTGAGGCCGTGAAGCATATCGATGCAATAAACAAGGAGGTTGGCATAAGGGCATTCGTGTGGGAGGTTGAACAGGCAGTGTAGCCTGCCCAGCCAATGATGCTTAATACTTTTATGCTGCGCCGCCCGGCCCGGGCGGCGCAGCATTTTTTGTATTGCCGGATTGCTGCGCTCTCCAATCCGGGCAGCGTCACTTATTTCATGACATGGGAATTGTCATTTTGGTTTTACCCGAATTATTATATATTTGGTGCCCTGTCAATATCCCGCAATGAAAAAACAGAACTGGTACAAACTGGCTTATCAATTTGCCATCATCGGCATTTTGGTATTCATGGGCATCCGCCTGCTCATTGACAAGGCTTACGCACCCGACTTCGAAGCTTACTGTCCTTTAGGCGGACTCCAGGCCCTGGGCAGCTTCTTCACAATGGACTCCCTTTCATGCGCCATGACAAGCACCCAGATCATGATGGGTGTGGCACTGTTTATTGGTATAGTCCTTTTCTCAAGGCTGTTCTGCGGATATATCTGCCCCCTGGGCACCGTCAGTGAATGGATCGGTAAGCTTGGCGACAAAATGAAAGTCAGGATCACCCTGAAAGGTTTTGCCGATTATGCCCTTCGGTTCCTGAAGTATGCCCTTCTCTTTATTACATTCTATTTCACACTCAAATCAAGTGAACTCTTCTGCAAGAAGTTTGATCCTTATTACGGAGTAGTATCGGGCTTCAATACTGACGTTGTTCTTCTCTGGTCACTGGTAGCAATCGGGGCCCTGGTGATCGGGTCGCTGTTCATCAGGCTGTTCTGGTGCCGTTACCTGTGCCCCCTTGGAGCACTCTCAATAATTTTTAAATTCACATGGTGGTTTGCCGGTGTGCTTGGCATTTATGTAATTCTTATTCTTGCCGGGCTGAATATACCTTACATATACCCTCTCCTGATAATCGCTGCAGGAGGCTATATTCTGGAGGTTGCCCGCATGACTCGAGTAAAACCGTCTCTGGTGCATATCACACGAAATACTGAAACCTGTACTGACTGCGGTCTCTGTTCGGAAAAATGCCCCCAGGGTATTGATGTTGCACATGCCGTGAAAGTCACCCACACAGACTGCACACTGTGCGGCGACTGTCTGTATGCATGTCCTGAGAAGGATACACTTCAGATCAATAAACGTAACATGAAATGGCTCCCGGCTGTCGTTCTCGGAGCTCTGATTATTCTTGGCGTTACAGCAGGAACACTCTTTGAGCTGCCTACAATAAACCAGAGGTGGGGAACTCCTGAGCAGGTTGAAAGTGCAGGCCTCTTTGAGATGAGCGGACTGAAGAATATAAAGTGCTTCGGCAGCTCAACCGCCTTTGCCAACCAGATGAGGCAGGTCGATGGTGTCTTCGGTGTCTCAACCTATGTGGCAAGCAATACGGTTCACATCCTGTATGACAAAACAATGTATGACGATGTGAAGCTGCAGCAGCTTCTTTTCGTACCGGTCAAGAAGACCATTAAGCCTTTAGCCGGAGAAGTGAATGAGGTGTCATTCTATACTCTTACAGTTGACGGTTTTTTTGATCCGCTGGATGCAATTTACCTTCAGCACCTTCTTGACCAGAAGACAGGTGCGTGTGGTTACCAGAGCGATTTTGCCTGTCCGGTCGTTGTACGCATATATTTTCCGGCAGGCAGTGAACCTGACAGGGAGACACTGACACGTGTAATAGAATCGAAGAAGCTCACCTTCACCTCGGCAGGCAATGAATTCAATGTTAAGCTGCCTTACCGGGTCGTCACCTTCAGTGAACCTGCAGTGAGGATTTCAAAGCAGGAGTATGTCAGGCAGATGTTCACCCCCACCTCTTCATTGTTTAACGGTTTTTCCGGTTACACTTCTGATGCACTGAGCGGATATGTTATTCCCATAGGATCAAATGCAGAATACAAGGCCCGGTACAGCTACCTCATCAGCCATCTCTCGAACGACAAGGGTGTGGTAGGGTTTGAGACATCGGTTGGTGAGAATGACGGGGAGTTTGCAACGGTCTGGTACGTTGATTCGCTGACTACGCCTGAAAATATTTTCGGATATCTGAACACGGATACTCTCCTGTTCCATTATTCCGACGGCAGCACCGGGAAGGTGGCAAATCCCTTCAGCTTTCCGGAGCCGGGGTTGGTAAAAGACCCCGGAGTGGTTAAATAGAGGAATTGAGTTGTTTGTCCCATGTACTGCCGCCCGGCCCGGGAGGCGCAGCGATCCGTTTATATATAACAAGCGACGCCCGATCCGGGCGTCGCTGCAGTCTGTAAATATGAGATTTTTTGGATACTATTCCTCTTCCTCTTCTCCGGCGTATGCCTTGATGACAGAGTCCTGAACCTCACCAGGCACCTGAGTGTACTCGGCAAACTTCATTGAGAACATTGCACGGCCACCGGTGAGTGAGCTTAATGCGGTGGAATACCTGTTCATCTCGGCAAGGGGAACTTTTGCCTTAATGATCTCAAAGCCCTTTTCACTAGCCATGCCAAGCACCAGGCCACGACGGCCCTGAAGGTCGCTGATGACATCACCCATGCGGTCACCGGGAACCATGATCTCAACATCATAGACCGGCTCAAGGATCTTCGGACTGGCGTTCTTGAAAGCAGTGCTGAAGGCATTTCGTCCAGCCAGACGGAACGATATTTCATTGGAGTCAACAGGATGCATCTTGCCGTCATAGACATAAACCCTGATGTCGCGGGCATAAGAGCCGGTCAGCGGACCAACCTCCATTTTTTCCATGATGCCTTTCAGTATGGCCGGCATGAAACGGGCGTCAATGGATCCGCCGACGATGCAGTTCATGTAAACGAGCTTGCCTCCCCAGGGAAGTTCAATCTCCTGCTTGTCACGGTTCGCCAGCTTGACGTCCTTGCCGGCAATCTTCATCATTGACTTGGCTTCAGAACCTTCTTCATAAGGCTCGATGATCATGTGAACCTCACCGAACTGTCCGGCGCCGCCCGACTGCTTCTTGTGCCTGTAGTCAGCCTGCGCCGACTTCGTGATGGTCTCACGGTAGGGGATCTTTGGCGCAATATACTGGGTCTCTATCTTGTATATATTGTCAAGATGCCATTTAAGGATATTGAGGTGATATTCACCCTGACCGTGGATAATAATCTGTTTCAGTTCCTTGGAGTACTCGACAATGATTGTAGGGTCTTCCTGGTGCATACGGCCGAGCGCTTCACCCATCTTTTCCTCATCGCTCTCACTGACAGGTTTGATGGCAGTGCGGTACTTCGGTGCGGGAAACATCATAGGCTCAAAGGTCCAGTCGTTGCCCGGGGCATTCAGCGTGTGGTTGGTCTTTGTGTTCTTGAGCTTGACGAACCCGCCGATATCTCCTGCCTGTATCTCGGGTACACGTGTGCGGCTCTTGCCCGCACAGACAAATATTTGCGAGAGACGTTCCTTTGTTCCGTTGCTTGTGTTGATGACATCAAGATTCTCGGTGATCTTGCCTGACATTACCCTGAAGTAGTTGACCTCGCCTATGTGCTCCTCAACGGTTGTCTTGAAGACGAATACCGACGCAGGGCCGGTGGAAGAACATTTAACCTCGGCACCCTTCGAGTTTTTCGGGGCAGGCAACTCAGACGGTGACGGAGCTGCAAAGGCAATAAAGTCAAGCAGCCTGTCAACACCGATGTTACCTTTTGACGACACGCAGAAAACCGGGAAAATGCCTCTCTTCAGCAATCCTGCACGCATACCCTTATTGATCTCCTCTTCTGTCAGCTTATCGTTTGCAAAAAAGAGTTCCATCAGTGATTCATCGCTCTCAGCAACCTTTTCTGTCAGGGTTGAATGCAGCTCTTCTGCTCTGTCCTTATGGTCAGCAGGTATGTCAAGTACTTCGGATTTGCCGCCATCCTTGCCGTAACGCAGCATCTTCATGCTGATGACATCAACTATTGTGTTGAAGCCAAGACCCTCATTGACCGGGAACTGTGCTATTGTGACATTGTTGCCGAAACGGTCATGAAGCATTTCTATTGATTTCTCAAAGTTGGCCTTCTCATGGTCAAGCCCGTTCACCGTGAAGATGAGAGGCTTGTGGAATTTGTCGGCATGCCTGAAATGAATCTCAGTACCTACCTCAACGCCATTCTGCACATTTATGGAAAGCAATACAGTATCAGCAGCATACATAGCAGAAATAACACCGCCTGAAAAGTCATCCAGCCCCGGTGTATCAATAATATTTATTTTTTTATCCTTGACCTCGGTGTACAGAACTGAGGAATAAATCGAGTTACGGTTTTCCTGTTCTATTGGCTTATAGTCGGATACGGTGTTTTTTGCTTCTACGGTACCCCGTCTCTCGATTACACCACCATTGAAAAGCATTGCTTCTGCGAGGGTTGTCTTACCTGAGCCTGAGTTCCCCAGCAGTGCAATGTTCCTGATGTGGTCTGTTGAGTATGTCTTCATCTGCGGATTGTTATTATATTATATATGTATATTCGTCTCGGTGGGAGCGCAAAAATAACAATTTTCCAAAAGAGTACATAAAAGTTGCCTTTGTTTGAAAAATATTTATTTACTTTGCAGCGGTTTTTTGAAAAACAGGAGTACCGGTCTCTCTTTCCAAACGTAAGTTTACAAAAGAGATCCAGAAGAGAGGTCGGGAAGAAAATCCTGTAATTAACTTACAAACCATAAGTTACATCTTCAGAAAACTTTGCCCTGTGGCACTGTGGTGGCTTGCTGTCGCTGCAATGAGTGGGGTAATTATCTTGAACTTCAGGCAGTGAATAACTGCATTTAAAGGGATATAATAAATTATTGCAGATCAAACTTTAAAAGGAAATTAATTAAAAAAGAATTATGCCAACAATTCAGCAGTTAGTTAGAAAAGGCCGCAAGAAGCTGGTTGACAAGAGCAAGGCACCAGCCCTTGATTCTTGCCCGCAGCGCAGGGGAGTATGTGTCCGTGTATATACTACCACGCCAAAGAAACCTAACTCAGCCATGAGAAAAGTTGCCAGGGTAAGGCTTACAAACCAGAAAGAGGTCAACGCCTATATTCCGGGTGAAGGACATAACCTGCAGGAGCACTCTATTGTACTTATCAGAGGCGGCAGGGTAAAAGACCTCCCCGGTGTCCGTTATCACCTTGTCCGTGGCGCACTTGACACCTCAGGCGTCGATGGCCGTATGCAGAGAAGATCAAAATACGGAACAAAAAGACCAAAGAAGTAACAGTTAAAGGATTCACAATATGAGAAAGGCTAAACCAAAGAAGAGGATCCTATTACCGGACCCGAAATTCAACGATCCGTACGTTACCCGGTTCATCAATAATCTGATGTTCAGTGGTAAAAAGACCGTTGCCTTCAGGATTTTTTACGACTCGCTTGATATAGTGGGTGACAAGATGAAGAGCGCTGAGAAGTCTCCCCTGGAGATCTGGAAGCAGGCTCTTGACAATATCACTCCTCATGTCGAGGTAAAAAGCCGCAGGGTAGGCGGTGCCACATTCCAGGTACCCCTCGAGATACGACCTGACCGCAAAGTCAGCGTGAGCATGAAAAACCTCATTTTGTTCGCACGCAAACGTACCGGCCACAGCATGGCCGAGAAACTTGCTGCCGAGGTGATGGCTGCCTATAATAACGAAGGCGGAGCCTATAAAAAGAAAGAGGATACCCACCGCATGGCCGAAGCCAACAAAGCCTTCGCCCATTTCAGGTTTTAATTTATTATAACCGGAGGGGTAGCGATAATAACAGGATGAGCAGCGATCTGAGATATACCAGGAATATTGGCATTATGGCCCACATTGATGCCGGAAAGACAACCCTTTCCGAGCGGATACTTTATTTTACGGGCCGTGTACACCGTCTTGGCGAGGTGCATGATGGCAATGCCACAATGGACTGGATGGTTCAGGAACAGGAGAGAGGGATCACAATCACATCCGCTGCCACAACCACTTTCTGGAAATACAGGGACGAGCTCTACAAGATCAATCTTATTGATACCCCGGGTCACGTCGACTTCACCGTTGAGGTTGAGAGATCACTGAGGGTCCTTGACGGTGCCGTTGCTGTCTTCTGCGCCGTTGGAGGCGTTGAACCGCAGTCGGAGACCGTCTGGAGACAGGCTGACAAGTACAAAGTACCGCGCGTGGCCTTCGTGAACAAGATGGACCGTTCCGGCGCCGACTTTCACGGCGTGGTTCAGCAGATGATTGATAAACTGGGAGCACACCCGGTGCCTGTTCAGATACCCATAGGTTCAGAAGATAAGTTCATCGGACTCATCGACCTGCTCGAGATGAAGGCAATCATGTTCGAGGACAGCGAAGATCCACTGGTCAACTTCACAGTGCAGGAAATACCTGACGATATGACCGAGGAGGCTGAGGAGTGGAGAATGAAGCTGGTGGAAGCATGTGCCGAAATGGATGACTCCATCCTTGAACGATACCTCGGAGATCATGCAAGCATAACGGAAGATGAACTTGTACGCGTGTTGCGCCGCGAAACCATTGAGGGTGTGATAGTCCCTGTCTTCTGCGGTGCGGCATTCAAGAACAAAGGCGTGCAGCGTCTCCTTAACGGTGTGGTGGAATATCTGCCATCGCCTGTAGATGTGGGTTCCGTTAAAGGCAAGGACCCGCGTGATGACAAGGAGATCACCCGTCAGCCTGAGGCTGATGAGCCCTTCGCAGCTCTGGCTTTTAAAATTGCCACCGATCCGTACGTCGGAAGGCTGGTCTTCATGAGAGTTTATTCAGGAACGATCAATGCCGGTGACACTGTACTGAATGTCAGGACAGGCAAGCGGGAGAGGATCAACCGTCTCTTCCAGATGCATGCAAACAAGCAGAACCCCGTCGACAGCGTCTCCGCAGGAGATATATGCGCAGGAGTGGGGTTCAAGGATCTTAAGACAGGCGATACCCTGTGTGCAATTCATAAACCGATAGTCCTGGAATCAATGGTGTTCCCGGAACCGGTTATTGGAATAGCAATTGAACCCAAGACGCAGTCTGATATCGACAAACTGGGAATGGCCCTCGGCAAACTGGCTGAGGAAGATCCGACTTTCAGGGTCAGGACTGACCCCGATAGTGGGCAGACAATAATAAGCGGTATGGGAGAACTTCATCTTGAAATTCTTCTTGACCGTCTAAAGAGAGAGTTTAGTGTTGAATGCAACCAGGGGAGACCACAGGTTGCATATAAGGAGGCAATCACTGCATCATACACTCACAGGGAGTTATTCAAGAAACAGACAGGCGGCAGGGGCAAGTTCGCGGATATTACCGTTGAGCTTATGCCGGCCGATGACAGCGTTCCAGGTCTGACCTTTGTGAATGAAATCAAGGGTGGCAGGGTGCCCCGGGAATATATCCCGGCTGTGGAGAAAGGATTCCGCGAGGCTATGCAGAACGGCCCTATGGCCGGCTTCCCCCTTGAGAGCCTCAAGGTTATCCTCAAGGACGGTTCGTACCATCCGGTCGACTCCGATTTGCTTTCGTTCGAGATAGCAGCAAGACAGGCATTCCGCCATGCGGCATCAAAATGCCAGCCTGTGCTTCTTGAACCGATAATGTCTGCCGAAGTGGTCACCCCCGAAGAATACGTGGGCGACGTCGTCGGAGACTTTAACAAGCGCAGGGGCAAGGTGGAAGGTATGGAATCGAAAGCAGGTGCAAGGGTCATAAAAGCAAAAGTACCTCTGGCAGAAAACTTCGGCTATGTTACAGTACTTCGTACCCTTACCTCAGGAAGAGCAACATCAACGATGGAGTTCTCCCATTTTGAACAGGTGCCTGCAGAATTATCGAAGAAAATTATTGAAGTAACAACAGGAAAAATTCTTTAAAGATGAGTCAGAAAATCCGCATCAAACTCAAGTCTTATGATCATAACCTCGTCGATAAATCGGCAGAAAAGATCGTTAAGACTGTGAAATCGACGGGTGCAGTCGTAAGCGGTCCAATCCCGCTGCCCACCCATAAGAAAATTTATACGGTACTCCGGTCACCGTTCGTAAACAAAAAGGCCAGAGAGCAGTTCGAACTGTCTTCATACAAGCGCCTGCTTGATATCTACAGCTCAACACCCAAAACCATTGATGCTCTCATGAAGCTGGAACTGCCGAGCGGGGTAGAAGTTGAAATCAAAGTGTGAAACCGGTAAAATACTGAATTATGCAGGGATTAATAGGAAAAAAAGTTGGGATGACAACCGTTTTCGATGAAAACGGAAAGAGCCTCCCATGTACAGTCCTGGAAGTGGGCCCGTGTGTTGTATCACAGGTCAAGACCAAAGAGACTGACGGATATTCAGCATTGCAGCTCAGCTTTGGCGACAAGAAGGAAAAGTCAAGCAATAAGGCTGAAATAGGACATTACAAACAGGCCGGCACAGCACCCAAGAGGAAAGCAGCTGAGTTCGTTGGATTCGAAGAAGGAAAATATAAGAGAGGTGATGTCATCACCGTGGATCTTTTCAATAATGATATCTTCCTTGATGTGAGAGGATGGACCAAGGGCAAGGGTTTTCAGGGTGTTATCAAACGTCATGGCTTCAGCGGTGTGGGCGGTACAACCCACGGCCAGCATGACAGACTCAGGGCTCCCGGTTCAGTGGGCGCCTCATCATGGCCTTCAAGGGTTATGCCCGGAATGCGTATGGCAGGCCGTACGGGAGGCAGAATGCAGGAAACGGAACTGAGGGTCGTTAAAATCTTCCCGGAATCCAACCTTCTGCTTGTTAAGGGAGCCGTTCCAGGCCCTAAAGGTGGTTACGTAATAATAACAAAGTAATGGAAGTTGCAGTAATAAACATAGAGGGTAAGGAGACCGGAAGAAAGGTCAATCTCAATGACACCATCTTCGGCATCGAACCAAACGATCATGCGATCTACCTTGATACCAAACAGTATCTTGCCAATAAAAGACAGGGTACCGCCAAGTCAAAGGAGCGCAATGAGATCATGGGCAGCACACGCAAGCTCAAGAGACAGAAAGGCACCGGAACAGCCCGTTTCGGCAGCATAAAGAACCCTGAATTCCGTGGTGGCGGACGTATATTCGGCCCCAGACCAAGATTCTACGGGTTCAAACTCAATAAAAAGGTAAAACAGCTTGCAAGAAAATCAGCACTGTCTTACAAGGCAAAGGAGAATAAGATTATCATTCTTGAGGACTTTTCATTTGAGGCTCCGAAGACGTCAAAAATGGCGGGTATGAGCACAAACCTCAACATAATGAATAAAAAATCCCTATTTGTTTTACCGGAAGAAAATAAAAACATATATTTGTCATCTCGAAATTTACAGGGAGTTGAAGTTGTAACTATAAGTGATTTAAATACTTACAACATAATGAAGGCTTCAACTCTAGTGTTGACCGAGAGCGCAGTTGATGTTTTGCAGTCAACTTTTTAAAACCAGGGAATTGAGATATGGAAATATTACTTAAACCCATAGTGACCGAGAAAATGACCAGTCAGGGCGAAAAGTTCAACCGGTATGGTTTTCTGGTATCACGGAAAGCTAACAAACTGCAGATAAGAAAAGCAGTTGAAGAGCTTTATGGCGTGAATGTTGAAGCAGTGAACACCATCAACTACGGTGGCAAAACCAAGTCGCGTTACACCAAATCAGGTGTAATGGCCGGCCGGACAGCAGCTACGAAGAAAGCTATTGTCACGCTCGCCAAGGGGGAGACGATTGATTTTTACAGCAACATATAACAGAATATGGCAGTCAGAAAGATCAAGCCTGTAACACCAGGACAAAGACATAAGGTCGCGAGCTCCTTCGAGGAGATTACTCGTGACGTGCCGGAGAAATCCTTGCTCGCACCGCTGAGTAAGACAGGAGGAAGGAACGTTAACGGCAGGCGGACTATGAGGTACATTGGCGGTGGCCACAAAAGAATGTACCGTGTGATTGATTTTCAGAGGAGCAAGGATGGCGTAGCCGCTAATGTGACATCAGTTGAATATGATCCTAACCGTTCGGCAAGGATCGCTCTTCTCACCTATGCTGACGGCGAGAAGACATACATTATCGCTCCCAACGGCCTGAAGGTCGGGCAGACGGTTATGTCAGGCAAGACAGCCACCCCCGAAATCGGGAACACGCTTTTCCTTGCAGACATTCCGCTCGGTACGATAGTGCATAATATTGAGCTCAAGCCCGGAAAGGGTGCAGCCATGGCACGCAGTGCCGGCACCTTTGCCCAGCTGGCTGCACGTGAAGGCAAGTATGCCATTATGAAGCTTCCTTCAGGGGAGACAAGAATGGTGCTTATAACCTGCCGTGCCACAATTGGTACTGTTTCAAATGCTGATCATTCCCAGGAGAGATCAGGCAAAGCCGGCCGCAAACGCTGGCTGGGTCGCAGGCCAAGAACCAGAGGTGTAGCAATGAACCCCGTTGATCACCCCATGGGTGGCGGCGAAGGCAAGGCTTCCGGTGGTCATCCGCGCTCACGCAACGGAATGCCTGCCAAAGGCTTCAAGACAAGAAGCCGTACCAAGTATTCGAATAAGCATATTATTGAAAGAAGGAAAAAATAATTGATACGATGAGCAGATCTATTAAAAAGGGCCCCTTCATCGATCTCCACCTGGGCAAAAAGGTGGACACAATGAATGATAGCGGAAAGAAGACAGTGATCAAGACATGGTCAAGAAGATCAGTTATTTCTCCTGATTTTGTCGGTCATACACTGGCAGTACATAACGGAAACAAGTTCATACCTGTTTACATTACCGAGAACATGGTTGGTCATAAGCTGGGTGAGTTTGCCCCTACCCGCACCTTCCGCGGTCATGGTGGGAAACAGAAATAAGGTAATGTATCTTAATAACTGAAAAACTATCAGAAATGGGTGCAAGAAAAAGAATTAGCGCCGGCATCAGGAAGGAAGCCGTAAAAGATAGGACCAGGGCCGTTCTTCGTAACGTCCCCACATCCCCGCGTAAGATGAGACTGGTAACTGACATGATCAGGGGACAGGAGGTCAACAGGGCCCTTGATATCCTTAAGTTCAGTACCAAGGAAAGTTCACGCAGAGTGGAGAAGCTCCTTCTCTCGGCCATAGCCAACTGGCAGGCAAAGAATGAAGGTAGCCGCCTTGAAGACAACAACCTGTATGTAAAGGAAGTACAGGTTGACGGTGGCCGCATCCTGCGGAGAATACAGACTGCGCCCCAGGGAAGGGCCTACCGTATCCGCAAGAGATCAAACCATATAACCCTTGAGCTGGGTAGCAGAAAACAGGAAGTTGAAAAAATTTCAGAGTAAAAAATGGGACAAAAAGTAAATCCGATAGGCAACAGAGTAGGAATCATCAGAGGATGGGATTCCAACTGGTACGGTGGAAGTGATTTCTCAAGCAAGCTTGTTGAAGACACCAGGATCAGGGAATACCTGAATGCCAGGCTCGCCAAGGCCAGTCTTTCAAAGATTATCATTGAACGCACCCTTAAGCTCATCACCGTTACGGTTAATACGGCACGCCCCGGTATCATTATCGGTAAGGGAGGCCAGGAAGTTGACAAACTGAAGGAAGAACTCAAGAAGATCACCAAGAAAGAGGTTCAGATAAACATCTTCGAGGTGAAGCGTCCGGAGCTTGACGCCGCTATCGTTGCAAGCAATATTGCACGCCAGGTAGAGGGCAAGATATCATACCGCCGCGCTATCAAGATGTCTATTGCTTCTACAATGCGCATGGGCGCTGAAGGTATCAAGGTAGTGATATCAGGCAGGCTCGGCGGTGCTGAAATGGCCCGTGATGAAACATATAAAGACGGAAGAATTCCGCTTCATACTTTCCGTGCCGACATTGATTATGCCCTGGCTGAAGCCCTTACAAAAGTAGGCCTGATCGGTATAAAGGTTTGGATATGCAACGGTGAAGTCTACGGCAAGCGTGACCTCAGCCCCAACCTCGGCGCAAAGAATCCCAAGGGAGGCAAGGCCCCGGCAGGAGGCTTCAGGAAAAAGAGCGGAAACAAGAAAGATAGCCGCGACAGGTAATAAAACTATAATATAATTAAGCGATGTTACAACCGAAGAAGACCAAATTCAGGAGGGCCCAGAAGGGCAAGATGAAGGGTAATGCCCAAAGGGGAAACCTGCTGGCATTCGGATCATTTGGCATCAAAATCCTTGAGGAGACATGGCTCACAGGCCGTCAGCTGGAAGCTGCACGTCAGGCTGTCACCCGTCATATGAAACGTGAAGGACAGATCTGGATCCGTGTCTTCCCTGACAAACCCATTACAAAGAAACCTGCTGAGGTGCGTATGGGTAAGGGTAAAGGTGCCCCTGAAGGATTCGTTGTCCCTGTTACACCGGGACGGATAGTCATTGAAGCTGAAGGTGTTCCCTTCGAAGTGGCCAAGGAAGCACTGCGCCTCGGAGCACAGAAACTTCCCGTTGCCACCAGGTTCGTGGTGCGCCGTGATTACATCCATGAATAAAACATAAGAGTGATGAAGAGTTCAGAGATAAAAGAATTAAGCAACCAGGAGCTTCTCGAGCATATTGACAATGAGAAGACAAGTCTCGTGCGTATGAAGTTAAACCACGCGATCTCACCGCTTGAAAATCCCCAGAAGATCAAGGAGAGCAGGAAGACAATTGCCAGGCTCATGACAGAGAAGCGCAAGAGGGACATGATTGAGAAAACAAAATAGCCGTTATCAGTATGGAAGAAAGGAATCTTAGAAAAGAACGTACAGGTGTTGTAGTCAGCAACAAGATGGAAAAGTCTATTGTTGTTGCCATCAGGAGAAAGGTCAAACACCCCATTTATGGCAAGTTCGTCAACAAAACGACAAAGCTTATGGCTCATGATGAAGAGAACGCTTGTAAGATAGGTGATACGGTTCGCATAGCAGAGACCAGGCCTCTCAGCAAGAACAAATCCTGGAGATTGGTTGAAATAATCGAAAGAGCTAAGTAATTATGATACAGCAGGAAAGCAGGTTGACCGTTGCCGACAACACAGGTGCCAAAGAGGTGCTTTGCATCAGGGTTCTCGGCGGAAGCAAGAGAAGGTATGCAAGCGTAGGTGACAAAATAGTTGTCTCCGTGAAGAGCGCACTGCCATCCGGTGAAGCAAAGAAAGGTACTGTGAGCAGGGCAGTTGTTGTAAGAACAACGAAAGAGATACGCCGCGCTGACGGTTCCTATATACGCTTTGATGACAATGCAGTTGTTTTGCTGACCAACACCGATGAGGTTCGCGGCACACGCATCTTCGGCCCTGTCGCCAGGGAACTGCGCGACAAGTACATGAAGATCGTTTCACTTGCACCTGAAGTGTTATAATTTTTAAACTGACACCCGATGCAGAAGAAATTACACATTAAAAAAGGAGACTCAGTGACGGTCATTGCCGGTGAGTCAAAAGGCCAGAAGGGTCGCGTCCTTGAAGTTAACAGGGATAAGAACAAGGCACTTGTAGAAGGAGTTAATATGGTATCAAAGCATACCAAACCCAACGCCAAGGCCCCGCAGGGCGGCATTCTTAAAAAAGAAGCCCCCATTCATATTTCCAATCTCATGGTGGTTGACCCCACAAGCGGCAAACCGACACGCATTGGCCGCAGACTGAATGATAAAAACAAACTAGTGCGTTATTCAAAAAAATCAGGAGAGGAGATCAAGTAATGTACACGCCTGCATTAAAGACCAAGTATAAGAACGAGATCACACCTGCACTGATGAAACAGTTTAATTATAAAACTGTCATGCAGGTGCCGAAACTCGAAAAAATAGTTATCAGCCAGGGACTGGGACAGGCTATTGCCGATAAGAAGATTCTGGAGATGGGACTCAAAGAGGTGACTGACATAGCCGGACAAAAGGCTATTCAGACAGTTTCGAAAAAGGATATCTCAAACTTCAAGCTGAGAAAGGCAATGCCTATCGGTGTCATGGTTACACTGCGCAAAGACAAGATGTATGAGTTTCTTGAGAGACTCATCTCCGTTGCCCTGCCGCGTATCCGGGACTTCAAGGGCGTAGGCGCAAAGCTTGATGGCCGCGGGAACTATACCCTCGGAATCACTGAACAGATCATCTTCCCCGAGATTGATATTGACAAGATTGCCAAGATCATGGGACTGCAGATGACCTTCGTGACAGACGCAGGGAGCGACGAAGAGGCATTTGCCCTTCTTAAAGAATTTGGAATTCCTTTTAAAAACAAATAAACAGATCGGAATATGGCTAAGGAATCAATGAAAGCCCGTGAGGTCAAACGTGCAAAACTTGTGCAGAGGTATGCAGTTAAAAGAGCTGCGCTGAAAGCTGATGGCAATTATATTGCCATGGCCCAGCTGCCCCGTAACTCAAGCTCAATCAGACTGCGCAACAGATGCAAGCTGACCGGAAGACCAAGAGGCTACATGAGACAGTTTGGCGTGAGCAGAATAACGTTCAGGGAGATGGCTTCAAAAGGCCTTATACCAGGCGTTAGAAAAGCAAGCTGGTAACCACCGACAGAGTAATAAACAATTAATCAGAATACAAAATGACAGATCCAATAGCAGATTTTCTTACCAGAGTAAGAAATGCCATGAAAGCTGGACATAAAGTTGTTGAGACACCGGCCTGCGGTCTGACGAAGGACATCACAAGGATCCTCTTCGAAAAAGGGTATATCCTCAGCTATAAGTTCATTGATGATGATCTGCAGGGAAAGATAAAAATCGCTCTGAAGTATCATCCCAAGACCAAGCTGCCGGCTATCAAGTCGATACAGAGGGTTAGCCGTCCCGGCCTCAGAAAGTACGCAGGTGTTGATGAACTCCCGAGAGTCCTTAACGGACTCGGCATTTCAATCCTTTCAACCTCCAGGGGTCTTATGACCGAGAAAGAGGCCGTGAAGGAAAATGTCGGAGGTGAAGTAATATGTTATGTTTACTAAACAGGAGGAGAGATTAAATGTCACGAATAGGAAAATTACCTGTAAACCTGCCATCAGGCGTCACCATATCAGTGGATGACACCAACCTGGTCAGTGTTAAAGGCCCCCTGGGAACGTTGTCACAAAAGGTTGACAGTGACATCAGGGTGGAAGTTGAGAATAATGAGATTATTCTTTCAAGACCTAACGATGAGAAGCGCCTTAAGTCGCTTCATGGCCTCTACAGAGCCCTTATAGACAACATGGTAGTGGGTGTTTCAAAAGGCTACAGGAAAGATCTTGAGCTCGTTGGAGTAGGCTACCGCGCTGAAGCAAAAGGTCAGCAACTTGAGATGAGCCTCGGCTACTCACATGATATTGTCATGGAACTGCCGCAGGAAGTAAGGGTTGAGACAAAAACTGAAAAGAGAAGTAATCCGGTCATTACGCTTTCAAGCATTGACAAGCAGCTCATTGGCCATATCGCAGCAAAGATCAGATCTTTGCGTCCGCCTGAACCTTATAAAGGCAAGGGTATTAAATTCGTGGGTGAACAGCTCAGGAGAAAAGCCGGTAAATCGGCTGGTGTGTAACATGATCAAATATTGAAGTCATGGCCTTAACAAAGACAGAAAAAAGAGTAAAGATTAAACTGAGGATCCGCAAGAGGATCAAGGGAACCCCGGAAAAACCAAGAATTTCGGTGTACCGCAGCAACAAGCAGATATATGTCCAGGCAGTTGACGACGTCAATGGCCTGACATTGGCTTCAGCATGCTCGAAGGAGAAAGAGATAGCTTCCGTCACGGGCAAAAAGAAGAGTGAGGTGGCAGCCCTCGTTGGCAAGCACTTCGCTGCTGCATGTAAAGAAAAAGGCATCGAAAACGTTGTCTTTGACAGAAGCGGTTACCAGTATCACGGCAGAGTGAAATCATTAGCTGACGGAGCTCGCGAAGGCGGCTTAAAATTCTAATCAGATGGCATACGGAATAAAGAGAATAAAAAACAGCGATCTTGAACTTACCGACAGACTGGTAAGCATCAACAGGGTTACCAAAGTAACCAAGGGCGGACGTACATTCAGTTTCTCGGCTATCGTCGTAGTCGGCGATGAGAAAGGTATTGTCGGCCACGGCCTTGGTAAGGCAAGTGAAGTGACAACTGCTATCGCAAAAGGAATTGAAGATGCCAAGAAAAACCTTATAAAGGTGCCGGTACACAAAGGCACCATACCTCATGAACAGTATGGCAAGTTTGGCGGAGCGTATGTCTTCATCAAGCCAGCTACCGAGGGAACGGGTGTCAAGGCCGGCGGTGCTATGCGCGCTGTGCTTGAGAGCGTGGGAGTGAAGAACGTGCTTGCCAAATCAAAAGGCTCGTCAAACCCCCATAACCTTGTCAAGGCTACAATAGCAGCATTGCTTGAACTGCGCGATGCAAGCGCAGTGGCCGATAACAGGGGAGTTGCATTGGAGAAAGTGTTTAACGGTTAGAAATATTTCAGTTATGGCAAGAGTCAGAATAACCCAGTTCAAGAGTGGGATAGGACAACCCGAAAGGCAAAAGAGGATACTCATTGCCCTGGGTATAAAAAAAATGCACCAGACTGTTGAGCACGAAGCCACACCTCAGATAATGGGTATGGTCAATAAGTTGAAGCACCTGGTGAAGGTCGAGAACATTTAAGGTAATAACAGCATTATATATTTCGCTATGGATTTGAGTAATTTAAAACCTGCCAAGGGATCGATCAAGAGGGATAAGCGTATTGGTCGTGGCGAGGGTTCTGGCCACGGTGGCACATCTACACGCGGTCATAAGGGCGCCAAATCACGCTCCGGATACAGCAAGAAGATCGGATTTGAAGGCGGCCAGATGCCCCTCCAGAGAAGAGTACCTAAGTCCGGCTTTAAAAATATCAACCGGGTTGAGTACAAAGGCATAAACCTGAGCACTCTTGAGGACCTGGCAACAAGACTGAAAACTGATCGTATCGATTTTCAGACAATGATGACATCCGGTCTGATAAACAAAAACAGCCTGGTGAAGATCCTGGGCAACGGCACCCTCACACACAAACTTGAGGTGCATGCCCACGCATTCAGCAAATCAGCCCAGGCAGCAATTGAAGCTAATCAGGGAACCGCAGTTAAACTGTAAGGCATGAAATTTATACAGACAATAAAAAATATCTTCAAGATAGAGGATCTGAGAGCAAGGATCTTTTACACCCTGATTATTGTAGCCCTTTATCGTCTGGGGAAATATATCACCTTGCCCGGCGTAGACCCTTCAATGCTTGAGGGATTACGTAGTCAGACCTCTTCCGGAATCATGGGGCTTCTGGATATGTTTTCGGGTGGAGCCTTTTCACAGGCGTCCATCTTTGCCCTTGGTATCATGCCTTATATATCAGCCTCCATCGTCATCCAGCTGCTGGGAATCGTTTTCCCATATTTCCAGAAAATGCAGAAAGAGGGAGAGAGCGGCAGGCGGAAACTTAATCAGTATACACGGTATCTCACAGTGCTGATCCTTGCACTGCAGGCCCCTACCTATCTTGCCAACCTTCATGCTGTGCTGCCGACGCAGGCGTTTGTGCTGACAGGTACATTGTTTACCGTTTCCTCGGTGATCATCCTGACAGCCGGGACGATATTCGTTATGTGGCTCGGTGAAAAAATAACTGACAAGGGTATCGGCAACGGTATCTCACTCATAATTATGGTGGGGATTATTGCACGCTTCCCCGTGGCATTCATCTTCGAAGCAGGAACCCGTATCAACGGCTCCGGCGGGCTTGTGGCCCTCCTCATTGAGCTGGTGTTCCTTTTTGCAGTGATCCTGGCATCGATACTTCTTGTACAGGGCACGCGCCGCATACCTGTTCAGTATGCACGACGCATAGTCGGAAACAAACAGTACGGTGGTGTCCGTCAGTATATACCACTTAAGGTCAACGCAGCCGGTGTGATGCCTATTATCTTTGCGCAGGCCATCATGATGCTGCCCGTCATCCTGGCAGGTTTCAGGGAGACAGGTTCAGGATTTGTCGTTGCGTTTTCTAATATGTACGGTTTCTGGTACAACCTGGTGACCGCACTGCTCATAATTGTCTTCACATACTTCTACACCGCGGTCACAATTAACCCTGTGCAGATGGCTGAGGACATGAAGAAAAACGGTGGTTTTGTTCCCGGCATCAAACCCGGACGCAAGACCGTTGAGTTTATTGATACAATCATGTCGCGCATTACCCTGCCTGGATCAATATTCCTGGCACTAATTGCGATCATGCCGGCCTTTGCCGTCAACTTCAGTGTGAGCGGTGAATTTGCACAGTTCTTCGGAGGTACTTCGCTTCTTATCCTTGTGGGCGTTGTGCTTGACACCCTGCAGCAGATCGAAAGCCATCTGCTTATGCGTCACTATGACGGACTGATGAAGTCAGGCCGCGTAAAGGGCAGGACCGGAGCCGCAACGGCTATTTAACAGGATTACGTTCTTTGATGATTTATATTAAGACGGATGCAGAAGTAGAGTTACTGAGAGCAAGCAACATGCTGGTCTCAAAGACTCTTGCGGAAGTAGCCGGACATATCAGGGCGGGAGTTACCACCCTGGAGCTTGACACCATCGCTGAAACATTCATCCGCGATAACGGAGCGCTGCCCGGTTTCAAGGGTTATGCCGGTTTTCCGAACACTCTCTGCACATCAGTCAATGACGAGGTAGTTCATGGTATACCCTCAGCCTATGCCCTTAAGGATGGAGACATTGTCTCAGTTGACTGCGGGGTTATACTCGACGGTTATTACGGTGACAGCGCTTTCACATTCGCTGTGGGAGAAGTCAGTCCTGAGGTCCTGCGTCTCCTTGAATACACCAGGGCATCACTTGATGCCGGTGTGAAAGAAGCCGTAGCAGGCAACCGGTTGGGTGACATCTCGCACGCAGTGCAGTCTAAAGCGGAAAGCGGAGGATACTCAGTGGTGCGCACACTGGTGGGACATGGCATCGGAAAGCACCTGCATGAGGGACCTGAAGTGCCAAACTTCGGAAAGAGGGGAACGGGAGCAAGACTGGAGAGGAACCTGGTCATCTGCATCGAGCCGATGATCAACATGGGTACAAAAAACACAACCGTCCTGAGTGACGGGTGGACGGTCAAAACAGGTGACAGCAAACCGTCAGCACATTTTGAATACGCTGTTGCGGTCAGGGAGGGGAAAGCCGACCTGCTCACAACATTTGAGTTTATAGAAGAAGTATTACGAACGAGGTAAGTATATGGCCAAACAACCATCAATAGAGATTGACGGAACGATCATCGAGGCGCTCTCAAACGCGATGTTCAGAGTCAAGCTCGAAAACGGGCATATAATCACTGCTCATATCTCAGGCAAGATGAGAATGCATTACATCAAAATCCTGCCCGGAGATAAAGTTAAGGTTGAAATGTCACCCTATGACTTGTCAAAAGGAAGAATAACATTCAGATTTAAATAGAAAATACTAGTGAGATGAAAGTAAGAGCATCAGTAAGAAAGCGCTCAGCCGACTGCAAGATTGTAAGGAGGAATGGGCGTCTGTATGTGATAAATAAGAAAAATCCCAAGTTCAAGCAGAGGCAGGGATAAAATTAATTAACTTTGCACTTCAAATTAAAAGAGGTATATGGCACGTATTAATGGCGTAGATCTGCCAAGGAATAAGCAGGGCGAAGTAGCTCTGACTTATATCTATGGTATCGGACGTAGCACGGCACAGAAAGTGCTTGACAGGGCTGGCGTTGATCGCAGTATGAAAGTTGAAGAATGGAATGACGATAACATCAACACTATCCGTCAGATCCTCTCTGAGAACTACAAACTTGAAGGTGAGCTTCGTTCGGAGACACAGCTTAATATTAAACGACTGATGGATATAGGCTGTTATCGCGGTATCCGCCACAGGATCGGACTTCCGGTGAGAGGGCAGAGCACGAAGAATAATGCCCGTACCCGTAAAGGTCGTAAGAAGACTGTTGCTAACAAGAAAAAAGCTACTAAATAATTAACATATGGCAAAGAAGACTGGGACGTTAAAGAAGAAGGTCGTAAAGGTGGAACCCGTGGGACAGGCTCACGTTCATTCATCATTCAATAATATAATTATCAGCCTTACAAACAGCACGGGGCAGGTCATATCCTGGGCATCAGCCGGAAAGATGGGCTTCAAGGGTTCAAAGAAAAACACTCCCTATGCTGCACAGATGGCTGCTGAGGAGTGCACCAAACTTGCTTTTGAGCTTGGCCTCCGTAAGGTAAAGGTTTATGTTAAGGGCCCGGGATCAGGCCGTGAATCAGCTATACGCGCTATCTCCAACAGCGGAGTCGAAGTGACCGAAATAGTTGACGTCACTCCTATGCCGCACAACGGATGCCGTCCGCCGTCACGCAGGAGGGTTTAACAGGTTCTTAATAACATTTGTTCTTAACTAAAAATATTCAATTCAATGGCAAGATATACAGGACCCAGATCAAGAATAGCCCGGAAATTCGGAGAGCCCATTTACGGCCCTGACAAATACCTGGATCGTAAAAACTTCCCCCCCGGACAGCATGGTCTGACCAAAAAGCGGAAAAAAACCTCTGAATACGGGGTTCAGCTGCGCGAGAAGCAAAAGGTGAAATACCTTTACGGCCTCCTCGAGCGCCAGTTCCGCAATTTCTTTGAGAAAGCCTCTTCAGCAAAAGGTATTACCGGATTAGTGCTGTTGCAGATGCTCGAATCGCGCATCGATAACGTTGTCTACCGTCTCGGCGTGGCTCCTACGAGAGCAGCTGCACGCCAGCTCGTGTCACACCGCCATATAACCGTCAACGGTAATGTGGTTAACGTGCCTTCTTTCATCCTCCACCCCGGTGACATTATCGGCGTCCGCGAAAAATCCAAATCACTTGAAACCATCATTGAATGCCTGGGTGCAAACCGCCGTTCAAAACTTGCATGGCTCGAGTGGGATGATACACAGATGGCCGGTAAGTACATGAGTGTCCCTGAACGTTCTGAAATACCGGAAGATATAAAGGAACAGCTTATCGTTGAATTATATTCCAAGTAATAAAGTAATACTGTCCATATGGCCATATTAGCATTCCAGAAACCTGACAAAGTAATATTACTTGAAGCGGACGATCAGTACGGAAAGTTTGAATTCCGCCCGCTTGAACCCGGCTACGGCATAACCGTTGGTAATGCTCTCAGACGAATTCTCCTCTCATCACTCGAAGGGTTTGCAATTACAACCGTCAAGATAGAGGGTGTAGACCATGAATTCTCTACCATCACCGGAGTCATGGAGGATATCACTGAAGTAATCCTGAACCTTAAGCAGATACGATTTAAGAGAATGGTTGAGGATGTTGACAGTGAAAAGATTGTGGTCAAAATAACCGGTCAGGATATCTTCAAAGCCGGTGACCTCAATAATGCTCTGAGCAGCTTTGAGGTTCTTAACCCCGAGCTCATTATCTGCCGGCTTGAGCATGATGTCAAGCTGCAGATGGAGATCAACATCAGCAAGGGCAGGGGATATGTTCCCGCTGAGGAAAACCAGCCTGCTGAAGCTGAATTCGGAGTGATAGCAATTGACTCTATTTTCACACCCATAAGGAATGTGAAGTACTCAATAGAAAACTACAGGGTTGAACAGAAGACTGACTACGAGAAACTTCTGATTGAGATAAGCACTGACGGATCAATTCATCCCAAGGATGCCCTCAAGGAGGCAGCCAAGATACTTATTTACCATTTCATGCTCTTCTCAGAAGATAAAATCACCATCGATTATGAAGACAAGATGGCAAATGAAGAGTTTGATGAGGAGATCCTTCATATGCGTCAATTGCTTAAGACTAAGCTTGTAGACCTTGACCTTTCTGTCAGAGCCCTGAATTGCCTCAAGGCAGCAGAGGTGGAGTCTCTCGGTGACCTGGTAAAATTCAATAAGAATGACCTCCTCAAGTTCCGCAACTTCGGCAAGAAGTCGCTGACTGAGCTTGACGAGCTGCTTGAAACCATGAGTCTCTCATTCGGTATGGATGTGGCAAAGTACAAACTCGACAAAGATTAATAACCGGTAAGGATAAACAGAAATGCGACATTTAAGAACTATAAATCATCTTGGAAGAAAGAGTGCTGACAGGAAGTCATTGCTGTCGAACATGGCATCATCACTCATTCTGCACAAGCGTATCACCACCTCTGCAGCCAAGGCGCGTGCACTGAGATCGTATGTTGAACCCCTCCTGACCAAATCGAAAGAGGATTCAACCAACTCACGCAGAGTGGTGTTCAGTTATCTTGAGAACAAGAGCGCCGTTTCAGAACTGTTCAGGGAGGTGGCTCCGAAGATTGCAAGCCGTCCCGGTGGTTATACCCGCATACTTAAGCTGGGAAACCGCCTTGGGGATGCAGCCGAGATGTGCCTCATTGAGCTCGTTGATTTCAACGAAAGCATGCAGGCCGGTGAAGCTGCCAAGGCTAAGACAACACGCCGCCGCCGGGCTCCTAAAAAGAAAGCCGCTGAAGACGTTGCTGCACCCGCAGAAAAAGAAAAAGCCGCCGGAAAAAAGGTTCAGGAAGCTGATGATGAGACAAAAGAATAGCATATTATGCTGATTGAATAAGGGGATATTGTCGTTCTGACAGTATCCCTTTTTTATATATTGAAGAAAATTCAAACAAAACATAAGAAACAATGAGTCAAATAGTTAGTGTTCACGCCAGGGAGATCCTTGATTCAAGGGGCAATCCTACAATTGAAGTTGAAGTGGTAACAGCCAGTGGCGCTTTTGGCAGGGCAGCAGTGCCATCCGGAGCATCAACAGGTGAAAATGAGGCCCTCGAACTGAGAGACGGTGATAAAACCCGCTATCTCGGTAAGGGAGTCCTCAAGGCTGTTTATAATGTTAACAGCGTTATCTCGGAAGAGGTAATGGGTATGGATGTCACCGACCAGATAGGCATAGATCAGAAGATGCTCGATCTCGACGGCACACCGACAAAGAGCACCCTCGGAGCAAATGCAATTCTGGGCGTCTCGCTGGCTTGTGCCAAGGCCGCCGCAGCATTTCACGGCCTGCCTCTTTACAGGTATATCGGAGGAACCAATGCACGCGTACTGCCGGTACCGATGATGAATATCATCAATGGAGGAGCCCATTCTGATGCACCCATAGCATTCCAGGAATTCATGATACGTCCGAAAGGTGCAACTACATTCGCGGAAGGACTCAGGATGGGAGCAGAGGTGTTCCATTCCCTGAAAAAAGTTCTTAAAGGACGCGGCCTCAGCACCGCTGTTGGTGATGAAGGTGGGTTTGCTCCTGCACTCAAGGGAACGGAAGATGCCCTCGAAAGCATCATCCAGGCCATCACCGCTGCCGGATATAAACCGGGCATTGATGTCGCAATAGCACTCGACTGCGCTGCAAGCTCATTCTTTGAGGATGGCCAGTATGACTATACCAAATTCGAAGGAGCAAACGCAAAGAAGCTAACACCGGCACAGCAGTCAGACTACCTGGCTTCACTGGTTGAGAAATATCCTATTATAGACTCGATTGAAGACGGTATGGCTGAGAACGACTGGGATGGGTGGAAACTCCACACTGATAAGCTCGGATCGAAGATACAGATCGTCGGTGATGACCTCTTTGTGACAAACGTGCAGTATCTCGAAAAGGGTATCTCACTGGGATGTGCAAACTCTATCCTTATCAAACTGAACCAGATAGGCACCCTCACAGAGACCCTGAACTGCATTGAGATGGCTCACAGGGCAGGTTATACCACAGTCACGTCACACCGCTCCGGTGAGACTGAAGACACTACGCTCGCTGATGTAGCGGTTGCTACCAATTCAGGTCAGATCAAGACAGGCTCCCTGAGCCGTACTGATCGTATTGCCAAATATAATCAGCTGCTGCGTATTGAAGAAGAGCTTGGCAATAACGGCGTTTACGGCTGCGAATAATTGCAGAAAGCCGCCACGCAAAGTTGCTGCACCCATAAGAGGCTGTCCAAAAAGAGGCAGCCTCTCTTTTTTTATTTTTATCTTTGCATAAATCTGCAACTCAATGTCGTTTAACGGCCTGGCTCAGTATGTAAGCTACCTTGAATCGCATGGCGACCTTGACCGTGTGAAATGTCGCGTTGATCCCATTCTCGAAATAGCGGAAGTCGCTGACCGTATGGTCAAGAGCCGCGGCAAGGCTCTGCTCTTTGAGGACACCGGCACTGCCTTCCCCCTGCTAATTAATGGTTTTGCTTCTGACGATCGCATGGCTGCTGCCATAGGAAGGAAGTCGCTTCAGGATGCCGGTGAGGAAATACTTGCCCTGTCAGAAGCCATGAGCGGGGCTCGCACTCTTTCAGCAAAGCTTGCACGCCTGCCACACCTTCTGAGTTACCTGAAACTTGCTCCGCGTCGCCGGAGAGGCAGGGGTGAATGTCAGGAGGTGACGGCTCCTGTCAACGACCTGAACATTCTGCCTGTGCTGAAGTGCTGGCCTCATGACGGCGGCAGGTACATAACCCTTCCTCTTGTGCATACCCGGCACCCTGTGACTGGCAAGGTCAATCTGGGGATGTACCGGATGCAGGTGATGGGCAGCGATATAACAGGAATGCACTGGCACCGTCACAAGACCGGAGCACGTCATTTTGAAGCCTGGAAGAAGGAAGGCAAACGCATGCCGGTAACTGTGACCCTCGGAGGCGACCCTGTATATACCTATGCTGCCACAGCCCCCATGCCTGAGGAAATAAATGAGTATCTGCTGGCTGCATTCCTGCGCCGCACAAGGGTTACCATGGTCAAATGCCTGACGAACGATCTATGGGTTCCGGCTGACTCTGATTTTGTTATCGAAGGGTATGTCGATCCGGCCGAAGAACTCATAAAGGAAGGCCCCTTTGGAGATCATACAGGCTTTTATTCACTGGCAGACCTCTATCCCCGCTTTCATGTGACCTGCATAACCCACCGTAAGAATGCCATTTATCCTGCTACCATAGTAGGAGTACCTCCCATGGAGGACGCGTGGATAAGCAAAGCCACCGAGAAGATTTTTCTGGCACCGGTAAGACTTGCCATTGCCCCGGAGATCAGAGACATGCACATGCCCGCTGAAGGTGTGGCACATAACCTTGTCATAATCAGTATCGATAAGACATACCCCGGACAGGGAATGAAGGTACTTAACGCCCTGTTTGGTGCAGGCCAGATGATGTTCAGCAAGTATATCATCGTGGTCAGCAGCCCTACAGCAGCAAATGATTACCGCGGAGTGGCAGAAGCCGTGTTCAGCAATGTCAGAAATAACATTGACCTCCTGCTCACCCACGGTCCACTGGATATCCTCGATCATTCTTCCGACAGGTTCAGTATGGGAGGCAAGCTGGGAATTGACGCTACTGTCAAGCTCCCGGAAGAACGGACAGCGGCACGGGGGTCAGCACCCCTTTTTCTGCTGACTGATACTGAGATCATCGGTGATGTCATCACCGGTGTGAGGACGATGGCTGAGTGGTCTCTTCCGGTTGTGGTGCTGACAATAAAGAAGCCCCCGGAAGGGCTTGACATGAAGAGGCTGGTAAATTCACTCAAAGCCCCCCTGACCAACCCGGGAACGGTGACTGTGGCTGTTGATCACGGGGCGGATGCAGAAGACACATCAATGATTATGTGGCTTGTCACAGGTAACAGTGACCCGTCGCGTGACTTCTACCGCCTTAAAGGGGGCTCAATATTCATAGATGCCACCTCCAAACCGGGTTCAATACCGGCATTTCCGAGAGAATGGCCGAATGTGGTATGCTCAGATACTGAAACTATTGACCTTGTTGACCGTCGGTGGAAAGATTATAATATCGGTGAATTCCGCCAATCGCCGTCTCTGAGAGTATTGCCTCTTCTCCGGCCGGGGCTGGCCTCCGTTGAAACAGAAAACACCATCAGGGGGTGAGCACTGTCCTAACACCGGCGACAGCTCTTTCACTGGCTCAGGATCTCAGGGATAACCCGGTCATTAATTATGCAATCGCCGTGTTCATCGTTGCGGCACTCATCTACCTGGCGGTCCTGCAGTACTGGGTGCTTTTAAGAACAAGGAAGCACCTCAGGGAAATGAAGGCTGCCTATGACGAGATCGATTTTCAGAGGGAGGAGCTTCAGCTGAGGAACAAGGACATTACGGACAGTCTTACCTATGCAAGGCGGATACAGACCGCACTGCTGCCTGCCGAACATCATATTAAAAAAGTCTTTCCGGACTACTTCATTTATTACCGCCCGAAGCATATCGTCAGCGGAGACTTTTACTGGATCAGTGAAAGAAGCGGAAAATACTTCATCGCAGCCGCAGACTGTACCGGCCACGGCGTGCCCGGTGCCCTGATGTCAATGATAGGACTGGAGTTGCTTCAGAAGATTATTAATGAGATGAAGGTCGATGAGAGCGATGGTATCCTGCTCACACTGAACAGGGAGCTGGAATCAGCTTTCTTCAAGGAAGAGGACGGCAAAGCCCTGATCAAGGATGGTGTTGAGATGAGTATCTGTGTCATTGACCGCAAGTCGATGCAGATGGAATTTTCAGGCGCGTTTCTTCCGGTTTATATAGTGCGTAACGACAAGCTTATTGAGATTAAGGGAGATAAGCAGAACGTTGTTCAGTCAGTCCCCGGGGTCACATTTAACCGCAGCAGCTTCACACTTCAGAAAGGCGACATCCTCTACCTCTTCTCAGACGGCTATGCAGACCAGTTCGGGGGCCCCGACAACAAGAAGTTCATGTACCGGAGACTGCGGCATATCTTGCTGACAATAAGTAAATATCCGCTTGGTGATCAGCAGAGGATACTGGATGAGACCATCACCACGTGGATGCGGGAATTCGAACAGATAGATGATATGATGATACTTGGAATCAGGCCCTTCTGAGATCAGACGAGTGCACTGATTTTTTCTATGAGCAGCTCAGGATCTATCGGCTTGCTGATATAATCGTCCATACCTACCGCAAGGCACTGTTCCATATCGCCCAGCATAGCGTTGGCCGTTATGGCTATAATGGGAACATGAAGCTGGGTGCTCGTCTCAAGGCCCCTAATCTTTTCGGCAGCGATCAGCCCGCTCATCACCGGCATCTGCACATCCATCAGGATAAGATCGTACCGTGAAGTACCGAACATATCAAGAGCCTCCTTGCCGTTGCGTGCCACCTCGATGCTCTTAACCAGCGGCTCAAGCATGAGTTGTGTGATACGCTGGTTTATCGGATTATCTTCCACGAGCAGAATGTTGAGGTCCTTCAATTCTTTCTTCTTCTTTTCCCCGGGCAACCCTTTGATAAGAGTGCTGGCAGCTGCCGGAGACTCAATTTTCACGCTTGGACGGAGATGGATGAAGAAGACAAAATATGAACCTGATCCGGCAGATGTTTCCTGCCAGCTGCCGCCACTGCTGCGTATGAGCCTGCCGGCTAGAGGATAAGGCTGACGACCCTCGCCGATAAACACTACCGGGTTGTTTGACGACAGTGTGAACTCGACTTTCTGCAACCCGTTGTGAAAACCGGCCTCCCTGACCTGTATTTTGATGGTGATCTTGCCGGAGGTGACTGAGATGGCAGCGCTTAGCAGATCGATAAGTATCTGTTTGATGATGATCGGGTCATCTTTGTATTCTTTTGCTCCTTCACCCTTGTCATCATATACTATAAGACTCTGCAGGTGCCTTTTGTTGAGCTTCATCAGCTCAATGGTGTCCTGGATGGTCGGGCCCAGTTTGAACCGTATCTCTCCTCTCGGTTCGGAGGTCATATTCCCGGCTGTCTCCATGGTAAGTTCATTGACAACTTCCACCATTGTACTTGTTGAAACCAGGACTGTATCAATCAGCTCCTGCTGCTTGGGTGTTGCACCCGTCTCGCCAAGCATGCTTCCCAGAAGCACAAGGTTGTTAAGAGGTTCCCTGATCTTGTGTGAGAATGAGTTGATGACGTCCTCATTCCTTTCAGCAATCGATGAGAGTTCTTTCATGATCGTCCTGTTCTCGGCGATGAGGTTCCGTATACCAATAATCGCAAATATCAGGGGCACAACAGCCAGCACACCTGCTGCCAGAGGGATATATATCATACTTGCCACCGCCGTGGTTATGGCAATGATGACCAGAAGCAGCGCAACTGCCACCGGGAGAAGAATGTGATCTCTTGTCCGTCGGGTCATCAGATCTGATTGCGGAATGGCAACAGGTTTTGATCTCTGTGACATGTTGTATATTGCAGTAGAAATATGAAGTTCAAATATACATGAATTTCAATAAAGATAAAGCCGGGGATGTTTTCCATGGATATAAAAGATTAAATTTGCTTAACGGTATAATTTTTGAGGAAGATTTATAAAAGCGCATGATGAAAAAGGCCGTTGTGACACTGATCGCAGTCCTTCTTGCCTCCGGAATAATCCGGGCACAGGGAGGTGATACTCTTGTTCAGTATACACCTGACTTCAAGTTCAGGGACGGTATTTACCTGAATTTTGACATGGTAAAGAACAATGACCCGATTCCAAAGGCAAAACTCTTTACTTCAGTAGATTATAACGACAAGGATTTCTTTGATCAGGTGCTCTCATCCGATAAGATCTATTTTTATGACGGTATGGGCGTCAGGCAGGAGATTGACAAGTCATCGATATGGGGATTTGCACGGAATGGTGTTCTCTATATCAAGGTGCAGGATAACTACAACAGGATCACCTTCTTCGGATCGATAATCCACTTTGTGGCTGATGTTACAACCACCACATCAAACTATAACCCTTACGGGTACTATAATCCTTATTCCCCGTACGGGTCATACTATTCGCCATACTCAAGCTATTATAGTCCGTATTCAAACTACTCTAATCCTTATTCTTACGGGGGCTATCCCTACAACAGCAATTCGACAAAAACCAATCTCGAGATGTTTATGATCGATTTTGAGACCGGAAAGGAATATGAGTATGACCTTGAAAACCTGGAGTCACTGCTGATGAAGGACCCTGAGCTGTACGAGGAATTTGTCTCGATGCATAATAAGAACCAGAAGAAAATGATGTTCGTTTATCTGCGCAAGTATAACGAAAAGCATCCCGTTTTTATTCCGTCAGGGATGTGATGCAACATTTTCGGTGACCGGCCGTCTTTTAGAAAAAAGCTATGGAAGAGATAAAAACATACACACAGACGGAACGTGACTGGGCAATGTTCTGCCACCTTTCAGCATTTGCCGGGTACTTCTTCCCCTTCGGCGGAATCCTGGGCCCGCTTATCTGCTGGATGTCGAGAAAGGATACATCAGCCTGGGTTGATGTAAACGGAAAATCATCACTCAACTTCCAGGCCTCAATCCTGCTCTATACTATCCTCGCAGCCCCTTTGTGTTTAATTATCATCGGGATACCCATAATTGGGATGCTTATTGTTCTCAAGATTGTCTGCACTATAGTGGCAAGCATCAGGGCGTCAAAAGGTGAGGTCTTCAAATACCCGCTCTCGATACCGTTTGTACAATAAGAGTCTGCATCCCCCCTGCAGTCTGTCCTCTTCCTATCCCGACATGGTATGTCGGGACTTAACGGCCAGCCCTGCATTCTGGCGCCTTCGCTAAAATTGCCCACCGGGCAATTTTTTTACGCTCGCCCCCCTTTTTTCCCTATTTTTGTTGGGAAATTAAATTACCATGTCTCAGAAACCTTCCATACCGAGGGGTACGCGTGACTTCTCTCCTGCAGAGATGCTGCGCCGTAATTATATCTTCGATACAGTCCGGAGGAACTTCTCCCTTTTTGGTTACCTGCCGCTTGAAACACCCGCCATGGAAAACCTCTCAACCCTGCTGGGTAAGTATGGTGAGGAGGGCGACAGGCTTATTTACAGAATACTCAACTCGGGAAATTTCCTGGCAGATATTAATCCGTCAGATATGTCCTCGACCGGCAGCACGGCAGTCTCACAGCTGATTTGCGAGAAAGGACTCAGGTACGACCTTACCGTCCCGTTTGCAAGGTACGTGGTTCAGCATCGTGATGAGATCACCTTTCCTTTCAGAAGATACCAGATACAACCCGTATGGAGGGCTGACAAACCGCAGAAGGGAAGATACAGGGAATTTTTTCAGTGCGATGTGGATGTCATTGGCAGTAACTCTCTGCTTAACGAACTTGAGCTCGTACAGATAATTGACCGCATTTTCACTGAACTGAAGGTTAAAGTGACAATCAGGGTCAATAACCGCAAGATACTTGCAGGCATTGCAGAAATTGCGGGAGAAAAGGAGAGAATAACCGATATCACCGTGGCTGTTGATAAGCTCGATAAGATAGGAGCAGAAGGTGTGAGACAGGAACTTCTTAAGCGCGGCATAACACCTGAGGCTGTTGCTAAACTGGAACCGGTGATCAGCCTCAGCGGGTCAACGCCGTCAAAGCTGCTTGAACTCAGGAAGGTGCTCGCTGCATCGGAAGAAGGACTGAAGGGCATTGCAGAGATGGAAGAACTCTTCGGTTACCTTGCTTTGGTGCAGGTGGCATCAGCAGTGGAGCTGGACCTCTCACTTGCACGCGGACTGAATTACTATACCGGAGCGATCATAGAGGTAAGGGCAGAGGATGTCGCCATCGGAAGTGTATGCGGCGGAGGAAGGTATGACGACCTGACTGGTATCTTTGGCCTGCCTGGCGTCTCCGGCGTGGGCGTCTCATTCGGCGCGGACAGGATATATGATGTGATGCTTATGCTGAACATCTTTCCGGAACAGACCGCAGCTGCTACAGAAGCGCTGGTGGTCAACTTCGGCAGTGAAGAACTGCCGGAGCTGCTGAAGATTATCAGTTCCCTGCGCGAGGCGGGTATTCCGTCAGAGATTTATCCTGACGCCGTAAAACTGAAGAAACAGTTTGCCTATGCAGATGCGCAGAAAATACCGTGGGTGATAATCGCAGGCAGCGATGAGATAGCAGATCAGAAAGCCACGGTCAAGGATATGAGAACAGGAGAACAGACTACCGTTCCGTTGTCTGAGCTCCCTGCATATATAAAGTCAGGAAAAATCTCCTGACAGTAAGCACCAAAACATGACAACCCCATGCCATTAAAATGCGGAATAATAGGGATCACCAGTGTTGGCAAGACAACCATTTTCAACTGTATCTCCAACACCCGTGGTGAAACAAATACTTACGGTACCGGCGTGAAAGCCAACCTGGGCGTGATACAGGTGCCTGATCAGCGTCTTTACCAGCTCGAAAAGCATCAGCCCACCCAGCGTATCGTCCATACAACTGTTGATATTGTCGACATCCCCGGCCTCGTAAAAGGGCAGGGTGACAGCTCCGGCAGCAGGCTCCTCGGTGAAATCAGGAACACAGATGCCCTTATACATGTCCTGCGGTGCTTTGACGACGACAAGCTTTCTCATATTGACGGCACGGTTGACCCTGTCAGGGATCTTGAGAATGTGGAGTTTGAGCTTCAGGTAAAAGATATTGAATCGATTGATAAGAAGCTCCAGCGGCTGCAACGTGCTGCCAAAACAGGCGACAAGGATGCAAAGCACGGCATTGAAATACTTAACCGGTACAAAGAGCACCTTGAGGGATTTCAGAACGCAGTCAGCCTGCATATGAAACCTGAAGAGAAGAAGCATGTCGATGATATCTTCCTGCTCACAATGAAGCCTGTGCTGTATGTATGCAATGTCGATGAAAAATCAGCTGCAGGCGGCAACAGATATGTTGAGGCTGTGTCAGCCTTCCTCGCAGGCAGGGGAGCAGTGCCCCTGGTCATCGCCGGCGCGCTGGAGGCGGAGATTGCAACTCTTGCTGACCCTGCTGACAGGATGGAATTCCTGCTGGCTGCAGGACTGACTGAACCGGGTGTTAACAAGCTGGTACGAGCCGCTTACGGAATGCTCAGCCTCCAGACTTTCTTTACCGTGGGACCTAAGGAGATAAGAGCCTGGACAATTACTGCCGGCATGACTGCTCCCCAGGCCGCAGGAGTGATTCATTCAGACCTCGAAAGAGGGTTTATCAGGGCTGAGGTTATGAAATATGACGATTTCATGAGCCTCGGGTCAGAGCATGCATGCAGGGATGCAGGCAAACTTTTTATCGAAGGTAAAAACTACGTGGTTAGCGACGGCGATATACTTAATATAAGATTTAACGTATAACGTAGAACAAAACTGTTGAAACACCTTTTTGTCATATCTGCAGTCCTGTTGATTCTAACGTACAACACAGTGTACGGACAGGGTCACGGGAGAGGTGATGACATCGGGGAAGCTCTCGGAAAATTTGGCCAGGCGGAAGTTCTGATTGACTATCCGGGTTTTGCAGCCATGTCGGATCTGGCAAAACGGTTTGCAGTTTCTTCCTGCGACGGAAGGGAGGCAGTGCTGACACTTTCACCCCTCACGGCTCCTGATTTTATCAGTACGGGTATCAGTTATAAGATAATTCTGCCTGAAGAGACAAAGGGCTTTTTCACCGCTTCTTCCGTTGCTGAAGCAATGCAGTGGCATACATACCCTACGTGGAAGCAGTATGACACTATCATGCATAGAATTGCTCAAACATGGCCGGGGGTATGCCTGCTTGACACTGTCGGATTCAGCATCATGGGAAGAGCCGTTCTGGCATTGAAGATATCTGATAATCCGTCCGCAGACGAACAGGAGCCAGTGGTGATGCTGAGCGCTGCCATCCACGGTGACGAACTGGCAGGATTTGTTATGCTCATGCGACTGGCTGAATACCTTGCTTCAGAAAGCAGCAATGGCGGTCTTGCTGCAACGCTTACCTCCGGATGTGAGATATGGATCAATCCTGTTGCAAACCCTGACGGCATGTACAGGAATAATGACACAATTATCTACCCTGTAAGATCCAACAGCAATGGTTATGACCTGAACAGGAATTTCCCTGATCCGGCAGCAGCCTCCCCGCCTCCCATGCAAAAGGAGACACGTGACATGATATCATTTATGGAGAAGAACCGCTTTGCCCTCTCTGTCAACCTCCATTCCGGAGTTGAGGTGGTAAACTATCCCTGGGACAGATGGACCAGACTTCATGCAGATGACAGCTGGTTCAACGGTATAAGCAGGCGCTATGCTGACACGGTACACATATATTCTGATCCCGGCTATATGACATTTCTCGATGACGGAGTGACCCGGGGCTCTGTGTGGTATGTCATCACCGGCGGCAGACAGGATTTCATCACATACAGCCTCGGGGGAAGAGAGGTGACCATTGAACTTGACGATACAAAACAAACGCCGGGCACTGACCTCGAAGCGATGTGGAACTGGAACAGCCGGTCACTGTTGCACTACATCGAAGAAGCCCTTTACGGCGTAGGGGGAACTGTCACTGATGCCTCATCAGGCAACCCTCTCAGCGCAAAAGTATTTATAGCAGGACATGACTCCGATTCATCACATGTCTACTCCGACACCCTTACCGGTGAGTTCCGGAGATATCTTGCTCCCGGAACATACAGTTTTACATTCACTTGCCCGGGCTATGAACCATTCTCGGCGGATTATGAAATCATTAACTGGAATTCCATGGTGTCAGCCAATATTAGGCTTGAACCGGAAGAATTTCCGGTTTATCCCGATCCTCCGGTATCCGGATTGCTGATTTATCCTGTTCCGTCAACCGGAAAGTTCATGGTGTTGCCTCCCGCATCAATCGAAGGAGATATCATCGTCACATTTATGAATGTGACAGGGTCAGTAATTGATACGTACCAGACTACAGCACAATCAGGCATCCCCGTCATCTGTGACTATAGCAAGCTGCCCCCGGGCGTCTATGTCATTTCAGTAAGAAAACTCCCTAACGGACCGCTCTTGCGGGGGAAAGTGATAATCAACCGGTTAATATCCGGATGATCCTGGTTGATATCTTTCCTGCACACTCTTGCAGATAAATCCAAAACAGGTATTTTTGGGGCTTGTTTACTTTCTGATATAAGTCGATATGAAAAGGACACTCATAATTATATATTTCTTCGTCGTTTCAGCCTTAATAAGCGCACAGTCAGCGTACATTCCGCCTGACAAGCCAAAACTGGTCATCGGGATCATTGTTGAGCAGCTCCGGTATGATCAGCTGGAGCGTATAAGGGACATCCTTCCTGACAACGGACTGAAGAAAATGATCAATGAAGGAACCTATTACCGGAACGTTTCGCTTGATTACCTTTCAACGCAGGCAGCTCCCGGTTTTGCAACCATCTCGACCGGCACTGCTCCAGCGGTAAGCGGTATCACCTCTGACACATGGTTTCACCCCTTTAATGATCAGATGATATTCTGTGTGCAGGACCCGAACGCAAGTTCCGTGGGAGGCAGTTTTGAAACCGGGCTCTTCTCCCCGGCAAACCTGCTCTCTTCAACCTTCGCTGATGAGCTGCAGATGGCAACATGCGGTGCTTCAAAGATATACGGCATTGGAATAAAGGAGATGGGTGCCATACTCACCGCAGGCCATGCCGCCGACGGAGCATTCTGGTATGATGACCGCACAGGTACATGGATGACCAGCACCTATTATGCCGAAAAACTCCCGGTCTGGCTCATGGATCTCAATGCCATGCTTATGCCTGGCCAGTACCTGAACCAGTCGTGGACTACCCTGATGGATCCTTTACTCTATCCGGGATGCCAGGCTGATTCGAACGGGCTGGAGCTTGGCTTCAATAAGCAGAACTGGTTTCCGTATGACCTTAAGGCTCTCTCCACCACAGGAAAGCTGCTGAATGTCACCAGGGATTATTCCGTTCTGCGCCAGACCCCCTTCGCCGACGATTTTACCACTGAACTTGCACTCCGCCTTATAGACAACGAGCAGCTTGGTCTGGATGATATCACTGATTATCTTGCAATTACATACTCTGCCACAGATTATATAGGGCATCGTTTCGGACCTTCTTCCGTGGAAGCTTCTGATGCCCTGGCACGACTTGACAGGGACATCAGCAAGCTGCTCGATAAGATTGACAAGACCCTGGGAAAGAAAAACGTACTGGTTTACTTTGTCTCGGCACACGGAGTATCAGAGATACCGGCGGTGCTTGAGAAGAGTCGCATACCCTCGGGGTACTTCCGGCTTAACCAGTCGCTGCAGCTCCTGCGCAGCTACCTCAATGCCATCTATGGCCAGGGCGACTGGGTCAAGGGTTTCTTCGATAACCAGATCTTCCTCAACCGGGGGTTGATTGAAGATGCAAACATCAGTCTTGAAGATATCCAGAAGAAGGTGGCAAGGTTCATGGTTCAGTTCTCAGGTATTGCCACGGCAGTGCCTGCGTCCGCCTTTGAAATGAGTGATTTTTCAGGTGGTCTGCTGGTGAAGATGAATAACAACTACAGCCCGCAACGGTCCGGTGATGTGATGATAGCACTGAACCCTGGATGGGTGGAGAAGACGGACTTTGTCACCGGTCATAATTCACCTTATGAATATGACAGTCATGTGCCACTGATATGGTACGGGTGGACGGCCAGCAAGACATCAGTCACACGCAGTGTCAGCACCAGGGATATCGCCGGAACACTTTCAGTCCTGTGCAAGATCCCGCTGCCCAATGCATCAAGCGGAGACCCCCTGCACGAGCTATTCAGGTAGTTACGGGGAAATTAGCAGATCAGACACTCAGTTCACGCCGATTGTAAGTGTCCCTTATAAGGCATGCGTCAACGATAAGCAGTGGATTCTTCTCGCCACCGTTGCCGATAACGATCATGTCAGCTCCTGCAGAAAACGCATCATCGATTTTTTCAGGGGTATTGAGTCCCCCGCCCGTGATCAGGGGGATCTTTATTTCAGATCTCACAGCCCTTATCATTGCAGGATCGACAGGAGCGGTGGCCCCGCTTCCGGCTTCAAGGTAAATGGCCTTCATTCCCAGCATCTCCCCGGCGAGGGCTGTAGCCACTGCAATATCATTCTTGTCGCGGGGCACCGGCGAGGTCTGGCTCATGTACTCGACAGAAGTGCGGCCGCCGCAATCGACAAGAATATAGCCCACCGCGATGACTCTCTCTCTTATATGCCTCAGGAAGGGTGCGGCGATAACATGATTGCCAATCAGCAGCTCAGGATTACGGCCACTTATAAGTGACAGCAGAAAAACAGCATCTGCAGTGTCAGTTAACTGGGTGAGATTGCCGGGGAAAAGAACAACAGGAATATTCGAGAGCTGCTTTAATCTGTCAATCAGCTGACTGACAGGCGAACCGGTAAGGCTGCCGCCGGCAAGAAAGAAATCGACCTTTACCTCAGCCGCACGGCTCGCCGTGGCAATAAGTGAGTCATCACTGTATTTGTCAGGATCAATAAGCTGGGCAACTACCTTCTTCTTCCTGTAAGGTATGTCAATCTTCATGCTTCTTCTTCGTCCAGACTATGGTGTAATTGTCATATTTCGAGTAGTAAAGTGTAAACTGATCATTGATCCTCTCATTCTTTACGTACCCTTTTATCTCTCCGTTCGGCTGAACATCAAATGGTTCGATTGTAATATCCTGGACAATGTTTATCCCTTCCTTGTCGCATATCTTATATATAGATTCCTTTGCACACCAGTGGATATACAGGTGATATGTGCGGTCGGCCCATCTGCGCGTAATTTTTTCCTTCTTATTAAGAAATTTTGATGAGAAGGCATTTATGTTGACGCGCATGTATTCCAGGTCAATGCCGACTCTCGCATTCCTGCTTATCAGTATTGCCGTGAGCTTGTTGGAATGTGTTATGCTGATGAAATATGAACCGTCCCTGATGAACGGCTTGTTATTCTTATTATACACTATCCTCGCTTCCTTGCCCAGCAGCTCGGCGAGCAGGGCCCTCACGCTGAGAAACTCCAGCTTACGCGAGGTGCTCCTGAATACCTTGTACCTTTTCCTGTCTTCAGCACTCATCTCCACCATGGAAAGGAGGGTGGGCAGATCTTCCTCGATCTTCCATACTCCGATAATGGTCTCCTTATCCAGAAAGTGTTTGGTGATGCAGCCCATACTTATCTCCAGGTGAGTGTTTCCATAAGGTGTATAATATCATCCCTCAGGAAGGTGATGACCGGTAAAAGAGAGTCTTCATTGGGTTGGGCCATGAAGTAAAGCGACCCGCGCAGGTAGTGCTGCGTGCTGTCAGTGGCATAGAACTGTACCGCAGAAGCAGTGTTCCCCTTAAGATCGTAGAGAATTCCATATACACTGGAAGAGGCATCTGACCACAGCTTTTCTTCTATGGCATCAGCCCTGACAGTATGCTTATAAGCCAGCTCTCTTGACGATTCTGTCAGGCTGGCCAGGTCTCCGTGAAGATTGAAATAAGTGAGGTGTACCTTTGCCTTCAGGGTGGGAAATTCGATATCCATCCAGCAGGTGTCGGTGGCTGCTGACGGCCGGAGGTTAATCCGGGCGTAAGCAGGGTACTCTATAGAATAGGAGCATGGTGAATCATAGCGGAGGTATTGCTTTTGCGGCAGATCAATCCTGAAATAACCAGCCGGTTTTGGTACGGAAGGCTGGCCACAGGCTGTTAACATGAGCGCTGTAACTATTAGTACGATATGGGTTATCTGCTTCATAAACCGGGTTCTTTCTTTTCTGCGCGGATCTCCCTTATCCGCCTTTTCTCGACCGCTTCAATAGTGAATATAAATCCTGCTGTGGATATTACACGGCCTTTCAAAGGTATCTCCTCAAGGAGATCCAGGAGCAAGCCCGCAAGGGTCTCCGAGTCTCCCCTGACATCGGCGAAAAGGTCACTTTCGCTGCCGGTGATGCGGTAAAAGTCGTTCATCAGAATCTTGCCGTCAAATATCCAGCTCCCCTGGCCTGTCTCCCTGTAGAGAGGGGTTTCTTCATCTGTCTCGTCTGTGATCTCCCCGACTATCTCTTCCAGAACATCCTCAAGGGTTACTATGCCGCTGGTACCTCCATATTCATCAACCACGATGGCCATGTGGATCTTCTTTTCCTGAAACTCCTTCATCAGTTCACTGATCTTCTTTGTCTCGGGGACAACATATGGCGGCCTGACAAGAGACTGCCATTTGAAGGTGTCTGGCTTGCCCAGATGCGGCAGCAGGTCCTTGATGAACAGTATTCCTTTTACGTTGTCAAATGAGCCGGCGTAAACAGGTATCCTGGAGAATCCGGATTCGATCACCTCCGGCATGATTGAATTGAATCCCCTGTGAATGTCCAGCGCGGTGACATCCATGCGCGGACACATGACCGCACTGACGTTTATATTTCCAAACCGGACTATTCCCTTGAGTATTTCCTTGTCATCCTTAATCTCTGAAGAGGTGAGTTCGAGAGCGTCTGAGAGATCATTTATGCTGATATTACCGTCTCTCTGCTTCGGGCTGTGCCTGACAAGGTGCGACGAGACCGAGAGCAGTGACGCAAGAGGTTTGAACACCCTTGATGCCAAAGAAAGTGAAGGAGCCATTATCAGCGCAAATCTGAGCTGGTTTTTGGAAGCATACACCTTTGGCATCACCTCACAGAAGAGGAGGAGGATGAAAGTGATAACAACCACTTCAATTATAAACGACAGGACCGGACTATCGCTCAGATCGAAAAGCCTTGAACTGATAAAGGCTGCAAGGATAATGATGGCAATATTGAGCATGTTGTTAGCCACCAGGATGGTGCCAAGGAGTCTGTCAGGCTTGGAGAGCAGATGCAGGGCGGTTGCCGGACGCTTGCCCTTCCTGTGCCGGAGATCTTCCAGATCATTCGGTGTAAGAGAAAAATAAGCAACTTCTGAACCGGAAATAAAAGCAGAGGCTAAAATCAGCAAAATAAGAAAAATGATCTCGGTTATCAGTGCGAGGTCAACCCCGGTGACAGCCGTCAGTGAAAAAAAACCGGGATGTGAGCATGACAATAGTGTCTCCAAAATCATGGAATTTGGTTAGCTAAAACGGCAGATCGTCTGCTGTTTCACGCGAAGTGAGATCTTCACTTACATTGTTGTCTGACGGTCCTGAAGGCTGTGAGGGTGCAGAATAACTGCCTGAATTGTTCTGGATCGACTGACCTGAAGAAGCAGCCTGCTGGCCCTGGCCGTCCTGTTTCCGTCCAAGGAGCTGTATTGTATCTGCCTCAATCTCAACGATATACTTTTTGTTACCATCGCGGTCGTCGTATGACCGGTAGCGAATCTTTCCCTCCACAAGTATCTGCGAACCTTTGCGGATATAATTCTCGGCAAGTTCGGCCAGCCGTCTCCATGCCACAACATTGTGCCATTCGGTCTGTGTCACCTTATCACCTCCCTTGGGAGTATAGGTTTCACTTGTGGCAAGTGAAAACGATGCTTTGATATTATTCTCGAAACGTCTTATCTCCGGGTCCTTCCCGACGTTACCTACCAATATGACTTTATTGAATGACATACCTTTAATTATATAGATTGTTACATGAAGAATGTAAAGTTACAAAAAAATCTGTTGAGAGTATTAAAGCCGCTCAATGCGGCCGCTGTCCCTGCCACAGACCCGGGGCAAAAACATGCTGTTTACCTGCTGATTTTCTATAGTTGTCAAAAAATCAGAGTATTCGGAGTGAAAAAAAAGATAATTAAATTATAATTGAGAAATAATATTTTATATTTGCACAACTGAAAAAACAGAACATAAAATAATTTGTTGAATTTAAAATTCTTGCAAAATGACAAAAGCAGACATTGTTAACGAAATTGCCAAGAACACTGGAATTGAGAAAGTGACTGTTCAGAAAACCGTCGAGGCGTTTATGGAATCAGTTAAAGACTCTATGGTATCCGGCAATAATGTTTATCTCAGGGGTTTTGGCAGCTTTATTGTGAAGAAACGCGCAAAAAAGACCGCCAGGAATATCTCCAAGAATACAACCATTATTATTCCAGCACACAACATTCCGGCCTTCAAACCAGCCAAGACTTTCATAACCAAGGTTAAATCTCACGTTAAGAAGTAATAATATGCCAAGCGGAAAAAAGAGAAAACGGCATAAGATGGCTACCCACAAACGCAAGAAGCGTTTGCGGAAAGACAGGCATAAGAAGAAGAAATAGCAATTAATGCATAGTCCATACTTTTTAAATCTAACCTAAAGATCTGAGGTCTTTAGGTTAGTTGCATTTTTAAAGGACTATACGCAAATTAACAAATTTCAGAATGTGAGTAAGGATCTAATAATCAGCGTAAGTGATTCTGAGATATCCATTGCACTTCTTGAGGATAAGCAGCTTGTCGAGTTAAATAAGGAAAAACGCAATATTCAGTTCTCTGTCGGCGACATTTACCTGGGGAAGGTAAAGAAGATTATGCCGGGGCTGAATGCAGCGTTTATCAATGTTGGTTTCGAAAAGGATGCCTTCCTTCACTATCTTGACCTGGGTGCTCAGTTCAGGACCCTTCACAAGTATTATTCTCAGGCTACATTGAACAGGGGCAAGATGCCGCCTGTTTCAAAGTATAAGCCTGAGCCTGACATCGACAAGGAGGGTAAGATATCTGATGTCCTGACATCAGGGCAGACAGTGATAGTGCAGATAACCAAGGAGCCCATTTCAACCAAGGGCCCGAGGCTGGCGTCAGAAGTAAGCATAGCAGGTCGTAACCTGGTGCTGATGCCGTTTGCGGATAAGGTCTCCGTCTCATCAAAGATAGAGAACAACGATGAACGAAACCGTCTAAAGCTGCTCATACAGAGCATTAAACCCAAGAATTACGGTGTGATAGTACGCACCGTCGCCGAAGGAAAGAAGGTTGCCGCCCTTGACACAGAGCTCAAAGAACTTGTCAGCAGATGGGAGACAGCGCTCTATTCTGTTCACAAGGATGTAAAATCGCCGCGGCTGCTACTGGGGGAGATGAACCGTACAACGACAATCCTCAGGGATATTCTCAGTGCCGACTTCAACAGCGTCATCGTAGATGATGAAGTCATAGCCGGCGAAGTAAAAAGCTACATCAGGGAAATAGCCCCTGAAAAAGAAAAGATAGTTAAGGTTTACAAGGAGCAGTTCCCGATCTTTGACCACTTTCAGATCAGCAGGCAGGTCAAGGGGCTCTTCGGCCGCACCATCTCATTCAAGGGCGGTTCGTACCTTATTATCGAGCATACTGAAGCCCTGCACGTAGTGGACGTGAACAGCGGCAACAGGTCTAAGACAGGCAGTGACCAGGAATCCAATGCTCTTTCCGTGAATCTTGAGGCTGCCAGAGAAATCGCACGACAACTGCGCCTGCGGGATATGGGCGGAATAATTGTAATCGATTTCATCGATCTGCAGTCGAATGAAAACCGGCAGGCACTCTTTGACAAGATGAAGGATCTGATGAGCGAGGACAGGGCAAAGCATAATATATTGCCACTTAGTAAGTTCGGACTGATGCAGATAACCCGGCAAAGGGTAAGGCCCGAGATGACAATCGTCACTGATGAGAAATGCCCCGTATGCAGGGGAGGGGGTAAAACGGCATCGACAATTCTCCTCACTGACGAGATGGAACGTACACTGGTGTCTATCCTTGAAAAAGTGAAGACCCGCAAGCTGGTGCTCCGTACACATCCGTTCGTTGCGGCTTACCTCAGGGAAGGACTCTTTACCCTGATAGGGAAGATCAACAAGAAGCATGATGTCAGCATAAAAGTACAGGCTGTGCCCTCATACCACTTCCTGCAGTATGAGTTTTTTGACCGCGATGGAAACGAGATAGATCTTGCATAAAAAAGAGGCGCCCGGAAGCGCCTCTCTTTTTTTCAGAACTTGCCGAATTTGAATGACATTCCAAAAACGAAGCCTTTCACAGCCTGCGGACTAAGCTCAGGCACCTCAGGCGTTGTATGATATAATTCAATCGGAATTCTGTACGAAGCACCAAGCCCCATCCTGAAGAAGCGTGTCACGTTCAGCTCAATCTCTGCTCCGGGCTGTATAAGCATAAAGAATTGAGTTGGCGGAATATAATCCTCAAACTGATCCCAGTTATCCCAGTCATCCCAGTTTGTTTTTACACTTGAAATTGCTCCTCCGCCAATAAGGATAGGAAAGGCCACATGAACCGGTTCCAGCGGAATTACAATCGGCTCAATGATAAAGCCGCCATATCCCCCTGTGAGGAAATTATCAGTATCGTCGACCGGGTCATAAACAGGCTGGCTCATGAAGCCTGAGCCTCCAAAACCCATCGCAACAGTGTGATTCATGATCCACATGCCGCGGAAACCGAATTCAAAGGCGCTTCTGTCGTCAATGACAGAGTAACCCATCGTGAAAGCACCGTAACCGCCGGAGGAGGATTCGGACCCTGAAAGTGTCTTCATCCCGCCGGGCTCTTCCTGTGCTGATCCCATGTTAACCGATACAACAAGGATCACAATCGTAGTAATTAAAATTCTTTTCATAACTAATGCTAATTTATGACTATTTGGACATTATTCATATTTGTTTGCGGTACCATCTTCTATAGCAGTAGATGCAGTTTTTCACTTCTGCAGTATTCTGATTTCCCCCCTGGTTGCATCAATCCTGATCTTCGATGAACCGGAAGCGCTTCCATACCTGCCGGAAGTAATGTAAATCTTGTCGTCTTCATTGACGGTTGTACGCTCAGGCTCTGGCGTAATTCCGGGAAGAGAGACAAATGCGTTGGTGTGACGGATCTCCAGGTCATAGCTTGCCTTCTCCGGCATGAGGAGATCAACATCCGTGTATGAAGAGTTGATGTCTATCAGTGAAAACTTCTCATCAATCTTCTCGCATGAAAGGTTGCCGTATTTCATTATCAGGCTCAGTTCCTTTGAAATATTCTCTGCATTTATGTCACTGAAGTGTGCTGTTCCTGTGAGCACAGATACGCTGCCAAGGTTTATATCGTCACTCTTGGAATCAATATCCAGTGTGCCGCAACTGTCGATCCACACCTTTGACGACGATGCGGTTAGTTTCATGTCCTCCGTCCCTTTCATTCTCAATTCACTGAAAGACAGGATGATTTTTCCTTCCATGACACTTCTTACATTGGCTTTGCAGAATGTGAGATCAATCTGCCGGGCGTTAGTGATCACTCCTGCATCGAGCGATCCGTTCGACAGTTTCAGCGTCAGTTCACGGGTCTCATCACCGATATAAACATCTCCGTAACTGTTGGTAAGTCTCAGAACGGTTGAGGGCGGGCACTCGATGAAGTAATCGATCTTCAGCCTTGAACCATAGTTAATGATGTTCCTGGTGAGGCCTTTAAAACTCTCAAGGAGGGGGGTGATACCCTGGTTAAAGTTGGTTTGTGCCCGCACAGTCTCGTTGGCCATCGTAATACTTACATCAACATCAGACATCATCGAACTGAGTTTGCTTTCCTTATCTGATGAGGCTGTCACCTCAACCTTGACAGAGATAGAATCGGCATTGCCGTGACTGATATGAATATTGCCGTATTTATTTGTCACCTCTACGACAGGGTCATTACCGGCTCTGAATGACTTCATGAAGGTCTTGCTGTCAGTCATCTGCTGCCCCTGTAATGTCAGGGTGCCGAGCGACAGTATCAACGCAATCAGATGGTTTCTATAATTCATGATCTGAATAATTTTTATTTTCTGTCTCTTTCTCTTTCATCAGCACGAGCATATCTTCCAGCAGCTGAATCCTGAGCCTGTAATTCCGTATAAGGGCCTCCACCACCTCCTCGTTGGCGATGTTGTCATTTAGATCCTTCCTGATTTCCACTGAGAGGCTGTCAAGCTCACTCATGCTCTTATCCAGCTCCATGCTGATATCAGGGTTGTCTGTCAGTAGCGGGCCGGCCTCTGCGTACAGTAAACTGATCTGGCTGTTGTAATACACATAGGTCTCCCTGACAGCAGCGATCTGAGGGTTAGCATTTCTCTCCGGTGCGGTTATTGTTCTGATTATGAGGGTCAGACCGGCTCCTGCAACTATCAGGATAACGGCTGCCTTCCAGATATAGCTCCCTATGTGCCTCTCACGACGGGGGAGCTCCGCTTCAATCCTGCTCCATAAGCCGGGGTCAGGTTCATGAATATCCATGCCTTCCCTGCCATTCCTGATATGTTTCTCGAACTCATCCATCTTTCTGCATGTTTATGAGTATTTTTTTCAGTTTGTTCTTTGCCCTTAAGTACTGGGTTTTCGAAGTTGATTCAGAGATATTCATGATCTGGGATATCTCGGCATGATCATACCCTTCGAGCAGGTAGAGGCTGAAGACCACCCTGTATCCGTCAGGCAGCTTTTCTGCCGCCTTCGCAATGACAGATGTGTCAGGCCAGGTCACTTCCGCCTCTTCTTCCTCAGGTCTCTCAACGGACTGGTAGTCGTCAACATACACCAGGTCCGTCTCTCTCTTTCTAAGCTTGTTGATGCACTTGTTTATCACTATTGTCTTCAGCCAGGCGCCGAAGGTTGATTCAGACCTGTATGAACCTATATTCCTGAAGCAGTCAGTAAAAGCTTCCTGCAGCATATCCTCTGCTTCCTCCCTGTTGTTGACAATGCGGTATGCGGCATTGAACATGGCTCTGGAATAGAGTTCATAGATCCTGAACTGGGCTTTCCGGCTGCCCCGGCGGCACTCCTCAACGAGGGTATCATGAATATGCACATCTGGTATTGCCAAGCTCAGATCATTATTACTAAATGACACTGCAAATTTACGGAAGTTGCATTATTATATCATTTTTTAATTCATACCCTCTTTTTCTGCTGGCAGCGCCTGCCTGAAAATTATCTGTGCTATTGATCGAAAAAACATTTTTTATTATCTTTGATGTTGCTTTTTACTGTCCAAAAGCAATTTTTCCATTCTTTTCATGGCTGCCCCGCTTTTTATGCGGGGCTTTTTTTTGTGCAATCTTGCTCACTAATGCCTGCTGCCTGACCTGCAGTCTGACAGCTCCCTGTCCAGGCATACTATATCAGGATTTTACGGTCGCTTCTCAACTGCCTGATTTAACCTTTTTTATACTTTCCCCTCTCAGGAGGGATGATAACCAGCTTGTGATATACTTATATTTACGCGTTCAAAGAAACATGACCACAATGAAATTTACATACCTGGTCCTGACCGTCCTGTTCATGCTGACAGGTTGTCTCTCACAGGAAGAAAAGGTAATCCGCAAGGCTGACAAGATGCATCAGAACATGCTGACTGTCGACACCCACTGTGACACCCCGATGCGTCTCGCCAGGTCAGGTTTTGACCTTGGCAGCAAAAATGAAAAAGGCTGTGTCGATTTCCCGAGGATGAAGGAGGGAGGACTTGATGCTGAGTTCTTCGCAATCTTCATCGGCCAGGGACCCAGGGATCCTGAGACTCTGGACCTGAAACACCAGGCCACACTCGCCATTTTTGATTCCATCCACCGCAATGTGGCACGCTATCCGGAAATGGCAGGCCTGGCACTCACACCTGATGATGCTTACAGACTTAAAGCCGAAGGCAAGGTTGCCATATTCATCGGAATAGAGAACGGCTATGCAATAGGTAAGGATCTGTCACGTGTAAAGGAGTATTACGACCTGGGCGCTCGCTATATAACACTCTGCCATTCAGCTAATAACGATATATGCGATTCTTCGACCGACCCGCAGGGACCCGAACACAGCGGTCTTTCTACTTTCGGTGAAGAGGTGGTGAAGGAGATGAACAGACTGGGGATGATAATTGATGTGTCGCACCTGTCTGACAAGGCTTATTATGATGTGCTGCAGGCAGCGAAAGCGCCTGTGATTGCTTCTCATTCATCATGCAGGGCATTATGCGAGAATCCCAGGAACCTGAATGACGACATGCTTCTGGCATTGAAGAAAAACGGAGGTGTCATTCAGATTTGCCTGCTCAGCGAATATCTTAAACAGCCCGAACCTAACCCCGAATTTGACAGGCTTGAGAAAGAACTGCGTCAGAGGATGAAAGACCTTGGTCCTGATGCAACGGACGAACAGAAGGAAGAGATATGGGATGAGTATCAGGCACTGAAGAACAAATATGAGAAACTCGCGACTGTCGCCGATGCCGTTAATCATATACAGCATGTTGTTGACATAATCGGGATTGATCACGTGGGAATAGGCTCCGATTTTGACGGGGGTGGAGAGCTGGACGATTGCCGGGATGTCTCACAGATGAAGAACATCACCAGAGAACTTATCTCCCGGGGTTACAGCAGCGATGACATTGCAAAGATCTGGGGAAAGAACTCCATGCGCGTTCTGGGTGCAGTACAGGCCCTGGCAGAATAAATTCGGCTTGCCGCTCTCAGAGTGGCAACTACTTTAACCTTTAACCTTTAACCTTTTGACTTTAACCTTTCTTCTGCTTCACCCTTGAGAACCTCAGCGTCCTGATCATCCATGAGGGCAATGGTTTGTTGGGATCCCTCTTCCTCATGTTAAGATACCACCCCAGTGCTTTGATTATAGGTACCTTATGCGTTTCGACGAATTCGATGAGAGTCCCGTCAGGGTCTTCGATGTATGCGAAGTGACCTGCTGCCTCACCCATGTCAAAGCTCTGGCCGGCATGGCTCTGCATACTGTCAACACTGAACGGAAACCCTGCGTTGTCACAGTACTTCCGAAGGTTGTCCATGCCATTGATATCATAGCATAAATGAATGAAGCCGGGATCACCCCAGAATCTTCCCTCATAGATCTTCGTGCCTTTTATGTCAATAGCCTGCATCAGCTCGATGGTGCTCTGTCCGAAGACCGGACTAAAACCTCCGTGAAAAGGTTTTCCGGGAGCCAGGAGAACGCGCCGGAAGGTACCGCTGCCCCCGGGAAGAAGAGCGAGGTCATCAAATGTACCGGTGACGTCATATACTACCTTGTCATATCCGAGTATATCGGAATAGACTTTAAGCGCCCTGTCAATATCAATGACCCCTATTATCGCTCCGTAGGACCCGCCTGATACTTTCTTCAGGTTCATGAACCAGTCGGTAGCCTCAACAATATGAAAGATATTTTTAAACGGGTCCCTGACAAAGAAGCTCTTCCTTCCTGAGGGATCGGCAGTGGGCATCCCCAATACATCAACTCCCATATCCAGGAATTGCTTCCATGCTTTCTCAGCATTCCTGACCTTCATTTTACAAGCAAAAATGCCTATGTCTCCCAGCTTTGTCTCGCGGTCACGGTATTCAGGCTTTCTTCCCTTGTACTGCCAAACCTCGAAGCCTCCGCCGCTCTGCAGGTTGAGTGCAAGCACTGCGTGCCTGCTGCGTGGCTGGCCTCCGGTATAAGGCAGCATCAGCTTTGCCTCGGCCTCTTCCTCAAAGATGCGGCAGTCCATTCCGAACACCCTTATATACCATTCCCACGCTTCTTTCAGGTCATGCACACCTATGCCGACCTGCTGTATACCGCTTACTATATACCCTTTCATAATGGCTTCTTTGTCACATTGGTTTAATCCTGCCGGCAATCCTGAAGAAAAGAGCAGGCATGTATTTTCTTATTTTGAGCATCAGCAATTCGCTGCTGCCAACGAGTATCTCTCTTCTGTTCCTTCTGATCCCCCGTATGATCTGTTGAGCAGCTTTTTCAGGGGTTATTCCTCCGGCCAGCCCTTCATCGAGTTTGCCGTGCTCCTTACCCGATGACGTGAGAGCGTTAAACGATATGTTGGTCCTCACCCTTCCGGGTATAAGCACAGAGACCCTGATATTATCACTTTTGTGTTCAAGAAGCAGTGTTTCAAAGAAACCGTGCAGTGCCTGTTTTGATGCTGAATATGCTGATCTGAGAGGGAATCCGAAGCGTCCGGAGATGGAACTGGTTGCCACGATATGGCCGCCGCCGTTACTTATCATATAAGGCAGCACTGCCTTTGTCAGTGCAATGGTCCCGAAATAGTTTATCTCCATTATTTTGCGGTCGAGCCACAAGGGAGTATCTTTTATCAGGGCCCTCTGGCTGATACCGCCTATGTTTAGCAACAGGTCTATCCTGCCTTCCTGTTTTATTATGTCAGCCACTGTCTTTTCAATTCCGGCTGTTTCTGACAGATCGAATGCAACGGTGGTGATACTTCCCTTCATCGCAGAGCAGTTTTTGGCAACTCTCTTCAGTCCGGCTTCATCATTTGATGAGGCAATTACCCTGCTTCCTCCCTTGGTGAATGCACTGACCAGCGCTTCTCCGATGCCTGATGAGGCTCCCGTAATCCAGACTGTCTTATCTGCAAAAAAATCCTTCATGATTAAAGTCCTGAGACAGTCTTAATGAGATTGCCGTAGGTGTTTCGTAACCTGATAAAGACGGAGTTCTTTGTTCTGATGAGTCTCCTGATCCTGAATCCTCCCACCGTTCTTTTGAAAAGAAGTGACCAGTTCCAGGCGAGAATACCCAGCACCGGGACAAGAACGAAAGCGGCTAGTGCCAGCCACCACGGTTTGATCAGTATCAGAGCAATAATGAGGTACAAAGGCGCAATTATCAGGCCCATACCGATCAGGAAACCATATCTCGTTGTGCTGATGAAACCAGGGTCTTTCGTTTTTAACGACTGAATTTCAGAAACTTTAAAGATGATAAAGTTAAGTAATACTCCCGCCACGAAGACCGGCAGTGTAACAAGAAGCAGGATCCATGAGAGAAGAAGCCACCCGAGAGGATGCTTCTTCTTTCTCAGGTGACGGTAAGTGAGCTTCAGCTCCCTGGCGAGGTCCCTGACGGCAAGACTGTCACTGCATAAACGTTCATATGCTTCAGGATCTTTCTGATGCAGCTCGTTAACCTTACTGATCAGCCTGTTGTCACGGAACAGTTTTGGATACTTTATGCGGTCACTGTATTTTTCGTTGATGATGCTTCTAAGCTCGTTGATAGCTTCGTAGTCCTGCTCTTCTTCTATATGCACCATCACTTTCTTCATATCGGAAGAGAGCCTGTCGCGCAGTTCAACTATAGCCCTGTTCGGGTTCTGTCTGTATGAATCGTAGTATTCAGAGACATGGATGGGATGGCCATAGACAACCGTAAGTACCTGCCTGAACCGCCAGTAGTGTGAATACTCTATGCCAACCGGCACGATATTGATTTCCTTCTTATAGTCAGATGCTTCTGCTGTCTGGAAGGCAATACGGCATATACCTTTCTTCAGCTGGCGGAGCTTTCTGTGGACGTCATGACTTCCTTCAGGAAGAATGACTACCCCGTTACGGTGCTCCATGACTCTGAGAGTGTCGTGGAAAGTGTCATCATTTTGTTTCAGGTTTTCAAAACCATCCCTGATCCGGTAAACAGGGAGGATTTTCAGGCGGTAAAGAATGCGTGCGACAAGTTTCTTTTTGAAAATGTCGGCCCTCGCAAGAAAGACCAGCTGCCTTTCAAGGGTGCAGATGATCGCCAGGGCATCCATAAGCGCATTCTGATGGTTGGGCGCCAGAATGGTGGGGACCGAAAAATCAAGACGATCCTTGCCGTAAGCAATCACCCTTCGGTAGAAGATGTTGTTATGCCAGAAATCGGCATATTTTTTCAGAAGCAGATAAAACAAATCATACTTCTCAATATTTTCCTTTCCCATGACTGAAAAGCCTGTAATCTATGATCTTAAAATCCGGAATGCTAAGTTTCTATGCTGCCCGAAGTTAACTAAAGATTTTCCCTGTTGAATTCAATATCATCAATTCTTGACAGAGACCGGGTACTTTTAGGTATTTATACCACCCTCGCCGGGCGGGCATACAAATCATTCCAGGAAGTTTTCAATATCGCGCCTTTCCCTTTTGGTAGGGCGGCCGGTACCATGCGGCCTGTAGCCGAAGAATTTTCCGCTCTCAGGTTTGATCCTGTTTTTTTCCTCTTCGGGAGTGAGATCGGTGATGTAATCGCTGACAAGTCTGGCGCCCACCCTGGAGGAGGGCAGGGCGATGACAAGATAGGTATAAGTCACAGGCGGTTTCCTGACTAGAATGGTTGTTCCTTGATTTACCATGTGAGACGGTTTGACCGGCTGGCCGGCCACAGTGATCCTCCCTTTACGGCATTCCTCTGTGGCAATGCTGCGCGATTTGTACAGCCTGACTGACCAGAGGAACTTATCGATCCTTTCCCCCGTTGGTGTTGTCATCAGCCAAAAATTTACCTGCTTTGTTAAAAGCTGTCATCGTCAGCTCGCAACCGGCAGTGACGAATGACCGGATAATCTCAACGGTCATGGGCAGCCTTTTATTAATAATTTTCAGCTCCTCATCCGTCCATTCACCCAGGACATAATCTATTTGTCCGCCCCTGCCGAAGTTGTTCCCTATACCGATGCGCAGCCTGGCATATTCATTTGTCCCAAGGATTTCACTTATGCTTGCCAGGCCGTTGTGGCCTCCGTCACCTCCCTTTGCCCGCAGACGCATGCTGCCGGCAGGGATGGCTATATCATCGGCTATGACAAGCAGGTTTTCCGGAGTTATCTTCTCCTTCTGCATCCAGTAACGCACCGCGTTGCCGCTCCGGTTCATCAGGGTAGATGGCTTGAGAAGGATCACTGTAGCGTTCTTGTACCTCATTTCTGAGATATAGCCGTAACGGCGGTCCGTAAAAGAAATATTGGATGCAGCTGCAGCCGCATCCAATACCATAAAACCGACATTATGCCGTGTATTTTTATACTCTTCGCCTATGTTGCCAAGTCCGGCGATAAGATATTTCAACGTATTAACTATTTGTGAGCGGCATCTTTATGCCCGGCATCCTTCTTGCCTGCCTCTTCCTTTACTGCACTGGCAGCTTCAGCAACCGGAGTTTCGGCTCCTTCAGCCGGAGCAGCTTCCTCTTCCTTGAGAACCATACGTGATACAGCAACGCCAACAATCATTGCGCGCTTGTTATCAATGATCTCCAGCTTATCGTATGCAAGATCACCAACCTTGATTGACTGTCCGATCTCAATGTTTGTAATGTCAATTGTAATATGTTCAGGCAGGTCATTTGTCATTCCCTTGATCTTGAGTGTCCTGCGTTTGAGATTGAGTTTGCCGCCAGCTTTTACACCAACGGATTCGCCGGTGATCCTGATAGGCATGTCAACGATAACAGGCTTGTCTTCAGTTACCTGTATGAAATCAATATGCAGAAGCTTATCAGTTACCGGATGGAACTGCAGGTCTTTCATTATCGCCGTATATTCATTCCCGTCAACGTTGAGGTTAACAAGAAAAACATCAGGAGTATAAACCAGTCCGCGGAATACGTTTTCATGTGCGGAGAAATGCAGGTTTTCTTTTCCGCCGTACATTACGCATGGTACATTATTTTCAGCGCGCAGTGCGTTTGAGCTCTTTTTTCCGAAATGTTCGCGCGAGACGGCCTTGATCTCAATAGTCTTCATCAGTCTTTAATTTGTTGTGCTACTCAAGATTACTTGCCGGGCAATCTCCCATTGCACGTTCGACGTTTTTAAAAATTTGGCCTGCAAATATAGCGAAAAAGGTTAAAATACAAAACCTGTGCTGATTGAACTGTTGGTGTAGACAGCTTTTATTGCTTCGCCGAAGATTTCGCCAACGGACAGAATCTTTATTTTTGGTGAGTACCTCGTCAGGGGTATGCTGTCGGTGATCACCAGCTCCTCGAGGGGTGAACTGTCTATCTTTTCAATGGCGTCTCCTGAAAGTACGGGGTGAGTGGCAACCGCTCTGACGCTGAGAGCTCCGCGGTCTTTCATCATCGTGGCGGCAAAGCTCAGGGTGCCGGCCGTGTCAACCATATCATCAATAATGACTACGTGACGCCCTTCGACCTCGCCCAGGATCGATATCTCCTCCACAATGTTGGGTTTTTTCCTCAGTTTGTAGCAGAGAACCATCTCACATTGAAGGTAACGTGCATAGGCGTTGGCACGTTTTGACCCGCCCATGTCAGGAGCTGAAACGGTCAGGTTAGGCAGCCTCAGGTTCTTTATGAAGGGTGCGAAGAGTGCCGAACCGAACAGGTGGTCAACGGGAACATCGAAGAAACCCTGTATCTGGTCGGCGTGAAGGTCCATCGTAATGATGCGGTCAACGCCTGCCTTTGTAAGCAGGTCGGCAGTGAGCTTGGCACCGAGAGAGACACGCGGCCTGTCCTTGCGGTCCTGCCTGGCATAACCGTAGTAGGGGATCACCGCATTGACCTTGTACGCCGACGCTCTCTTGGCAGCATCGATCATCAGGAGAAGCTCCATCAGGTTCTCTGCCGGTGGGTTGGTGGACTGTATGATGAATACATGGCATCCTCTGACAGATTCATCAAAGCATGTCTGAAACTCTCCGTCACTGAAGCTCAGCAGTGAGCTCTTGCCCAGCTCTAAGCCAAGATGATCTGCAATTTTTTCTGCTATGCTTATTGACGATGTACACGAAAATATTTTAAAAGGAGCTCGGCCGATCATATAGGGGTTGTTAGATGGTTTTCACTGAACGCTGATGCAAAAATAATATTAATGGTCCAATCATTTTTTCCTTTCATAAAATATCATGGTATCCTTAATGTAATCAAGCAGCTCGTCCCTGCCGGTGCCTTTTGTGGCCGAGGTAACGAACGTCGGGGGAAGGCTCTCCCAGGTTTCAAGCATCATCTTGTCATGGATGAGCTTTATTTTCTCTGACACGCGGGGCCCGGTCTTATCTGTCTTTGTGAATACCCTGGCGAATGGCACACCGTTGAGAGCCAGCCTTTCCATCAGGGCCATGTCAGAAGCCATGGGTTCATGCCGGGCATCTACCAGAACAAACAGGGAGATGAGGTTCTCGCGAAGGGTGATATACGATTTGAAGAGCCTGTCCCACTCCGCCCTCATTTTCTGAGATCGCCGGGCATAACCGTAACCCGGAAGATCAACAAGGTACCAGCTCTCATTGATAAGAAAGTGATTGATTGTTTGCGTCTTACCAGGATTGACTGAAATTTTGGCAAGACCTTTCTTTCCCACCAGCATATTAATCAGCGACGATTTGCCCACGTTTGACCTGCCGATGAAAGCATACTCAGGCAGATCAGGCGGAGGTAACTGGCTGATCTTAGCGCTGCTGGTGACATAAGAAGCAGATCTGATGATCATTACTTCTTTAATTTGGCCATGAACTTTTCGTTCTCGATGATGAATCTTTCATGCAGACCTTCGCCTATCTTTCCGTCGTCGTCGCTTGCTTCGACATGAAACAGCAGTCTTTTACCATTCACCTCTTTCAGGGTTGCAGTGCATGTCACACTTTTACCCACCCTGGTGGCTTTGATGTGTTTTACGCTGATCTCTGTCCCTACGGTGCCCTCGCCGTCGTTGAGACATGCTTCCACAGCTTTCATGGCTGTCTGCTCCATGAAAGCGATCATTGCCGGCGTCGAAAGCACATCAAGGAGACCTGAACCGTAAACAGCTGCGGTGTCACCTTCACCGACCGTCCTGGTAACTGTGAGTTTGATGCCCGGTACAAGTATCTGTGACATAGCGTGGTTAGTTTAAGTCTTTATACGGTAGAGGTATTGACAGCCGGTAATAAAGTCTGTTGCCAAAGCCTGTCAGATACGCAGCCACGACAGTTACAGAGTCTGCACTGTGCCCCGGAGTCTTTTTCATATCGAGATAACCCGTGGTAGCTGTCTGGAGCAGCGGCTTAAGGATTGTAAGATCGACCATCCCGTCTGTAAAATCACCTCTGTAGTATTTGACATTCTCAGCCATGTCAGACATCTCAATGAATAGTTTGCAGACTCCCCTTTCCTTGTACAGATCTTCTATTCTGTACTGCACTGTGGGATAGCCGGTGACTTTCTCCCCGCTCATATTGAACTCCTCCAGGCCGGGTAATCGCCTGCCGTCCAGATAATCGAGCTTTGCCTTTACACGGCCGCTCTTATAGTATTGTATCTGTGATCCGCTGATTGTGTCATTGACATATGGGGTGACCCTGAAAAGCTTGCCGTCAGGGTAGTACCATTTTGCCTCTCCGCTTTTCTTGCCGTCGACGTACATGATCTCCTGTTCGAGGACGCCTCCCTTGGAGAATGAGCGCGACAGTCCTTGCCTGATGCCGTTTTCAAATGCGACCTCCTTAACCTTAACGTCGTCCTTGAAATAGCTCTTTACACCTGAATAACCGGTGTCAGCCTCATGTTTTCCTTTTTTCTTTTCCCCGCCGGTATTACCAGTACCGCTGCCGCATGAGACAGCAATGAGGAATGTCAGTGTCATTAAGAAAGATGCAATTTGTTTCATGTCAGGTGTGTATTTGTGGTACATATACTTCAAGTAATCCGGCTGCTCCCCCCGGTATTAGTGTCACGCTGTCCGCAGCAGCAGGTATGAGGATTGCCTCCCCCGCCCTCAGCTCTTCACTGTGATCAAAACAGTCAACGACAACCACGCTCTCCGTACAAATATATATTATAAAAGAGTCAATCATGCTGCAGTCCTTGATCACAGGCCTGTCAAGCTGGAGCAGACTAGTATGGAAATATTCACATGTGGCAAGCGTTACCGGATGATTTGTTTCGGGAGCCTTTCTTATCAGGTTCGGCTGGTCAAGGTCGAAATTGATTGCATCAATAGCAAGCTCCGTATGCATTTCACGTGTCTTACCCTTGCTGTCAACCCTGTCCCAGTCGTAGATCCTGTATGTGATATCGGATGTCTGCTGTATTTCTGTCAGGAGTACGCCTGCGCCAATGGAGTGCACCATACCTGCCGGAATGAAGAATGTATCACCGGGTGATACCGGCGTTGTATTGATGAGGCTGGCAAGTTCTTTCCTTTCAACATATCCGAGATACTCTTCCCTGGTGATCTTTCTTTTGAACCCTGTGTAAATCATTGCACCGGGTGCTGCATTGATGACATACCACATCTCTGTCTTGCCCCAGGCATGGTGCCTTTCTGATGCAAGCTTGTCCCCGGGATGTACCTGTATTGACAGGGTGTCCCTGGCATCGATGAACTTGATGAGCAGGGGGAATTCGCTTCCGTACTTTTCAAAGACGGAATCACCCACGAGATCTCCCATATATATTTCGATCACCTCCTCGAGGGTGTTGCCCTTGAGAAAGCCGTTGGCTATTCTCGAGCTTGCCCCGGTCATGCCGTTAATCTCCCAGCTCTCTCCAATATTTGCCCTGCCTTTGCCCTCCTTGCCGAAACGCTCCCTGAGGGCACTGCCTCCCCATAGCGTCTCTTTAAGCACAGGCCTGAACTTTATCGGATAGAGCGAATTCATGCTCAGATTACGTAATCAATTACAATCTTCGCCTTCTTTATTACTGAGCACACCGAAACAGCCTCCCTGTGATGGTCGCTGGACTGGTACCGCCGAAGATCTTCAGGGGAGGCAAAGATCGAATCGATGACGAAGTCGCCGGCATGATCCGCCTCAAGAATGTTAACGCCGGTCCTGTATTCAATAATATAGTCAAATTTATTCCCGAGCGGCCCGTAGATCTCTTTAAGCTTCCGTATGGATTTCTCCTTCTCCTCCCGGGTGTACGGCGCAGAAAGCTTGAAAATGACTATATGCTTAATCATGGAGTTTTTTGCTACATTTGATACAAAAATAAACATTTTATGCTTACCGTCGGGATTGCCGGGGGAACAGGTTCAGGAAAGACAACCGTTGTCCGTAAACTGATAGAGATGCTTCCGCGTGATGAGGTCGTGATACTTCCTCAGGACAGCTACTACAAAGACAACAGTCATATTCCTATGGAAGAAAGGCAGAAAATAAACTTTGATCATCCCGATTCGGTCGAATGGCCACTGCTGATGGCGCACCTGGCAGAGCTGAAGGCCGGACGACCGATAAAAATGCCGATCTATTCATACCTTACCTGCGTCAGGTCGGAAGAGACCATACCGATAAAACCTGCTGACGTGGTGGTCGTGGAAGGAATCATGGTGCTTGTTGACCCCGGGTTGAGGTCGATGCTCGACATCAAGGTCTTCGTCGATGCCGATGCTGACGACAGGCTGGGAAGGGTAATTCAGCGCGATATAGTCGAACGCGGCCGGTCGGTGCTCAAAGTGCTGGAACGCTATAACGAGACAGTGAAACCATCTCATCTCCAGTTCATTGAGCCATCAAAAAGATATGCGGATATTATTGTTCCAGGAGGTGGGGAGAACCTCGTGGCAATAGAGGTGCTCAGGACAATCATTGAGAAACACCTGAAATAGGAATCAGCTTCGCCTGAGCTCGCGAAGGTACATCTGAATTGTGTTCTCGAGCCCGAAATACAGTGCATCAGCAATAAGTGCGTGTCCTATTGACACTTCAAGCAGCCATGGTATTCTGCTGTGCAGCCATGCAAGGTTACTAAGATCCAGATCATGCCCGGCATTCAGTCCCAGACCCAGGTCACGGGCTGTCTCTGCTGCCTTTACGAACGGCACAACAGCTGCCTCCCTGTCCTCCGGGAACATTGCAGCATAGGGTTCGGTGTACAGTTCAACACGGTCAGTACCGCACCTGGCCGCGTACTCCAGCATCACCTGGTCAGTGCCGGTAAAAATCGAAGTGCGAATTCCTTTTTCCCTGAATCCTGCTATCACATCAGTAAGAAATGAAAGGTTGGCTTTTGTGTCCCACCCGGCATTGGAAGTCACTGCGTCATGTGCATCAGGAACAAGAGTAACCTGTTCAGGTACAATGTCATGCACAAGCCTTATGAATTCTTTTCCCGGATTGCCTTCGATATTGAATTCCGTTGTGACTACCTCCTTTAGAATATAGACATCACTGTACCTGATGTGTCTTTCGTCAGGTCTCGGGTGCACGGTGATGCCCTCGGCACCGAATGCCTGGCATTTGATCGCCGCAAGTCTTACATCGGGAACATTGCCGCCCCGGGCATTCCGCAAAGTGGCAATTTTGTTGATATTAACGCTTAATCTTGTCATGGCTTCCTTGAAGGTCTACCGTGCAAAGTTATAACGATCCATAGTTTTTTGTACTTTTATCATTAAATGAATGACTGAATGCTTGCCAAAGAGATGATATCAGATGTGGTCCCGGCGGTGAAGACATCCGACACAGGACAGACAGCCCTGAACTGGATGGAGATTTTCCGCGTATCGCACCTGCCTATTGTGAATGAGCACGACTACCTGGGTCTTATCTCAGACAGTGATATCTATGACCTGAACCAGCCTGAAGAAGCAATAGGCAATCACTCCCTTTCCCTGCCAAGGCCTTACGTGACAAGCAACAAGCATATCTACGAAGTGCTCGCCCTGGCAGCAAGACACAGACTTACCGTCGTCCCTGTACTCGATGAAGAAAATCACTTCAGGGGTGTAATCACCTATAACGAGATCATCAAAGGCATAGCATCGTTCTCATCCGTTGACCAGCCCGGAGGACTGATCGTGTTGAAGGTTCTGTCGCATGATTACTCAATGAGCCGCATCTCGCAGATAGTGGAAAGCAACGATGCAAGGATACTAAGCATGTACATCACCTCAAATCCCGATTCAACAAGTCTGGAGATAACATTAAAGGTAAATACCACGGATCTGACCTCCATCATCAAGACTTTTGAAAGGTATTCATACGAGGTCACTACCTGGGTCACCGACAATGATGAGCTTGACCGTTTCTATACCGACAGGTATAACCTGTTGATGAAGTACCTCAACATGTAACTGTTCAGCGCATGTCAAAAAAGATTGTTCTATTCAGTAAGGCTCTGACAGAGAAGACCATGGCAGGGCTGTTACGCCTCATTGATGCCCTTCATTCACGGGGTGCGGTCATATATCTTCATATAATGGAATCAAACGGTAATCACTTTGATGCCGACACCCGGCTTAGTCTTTTCAGGGATGTTTCCGAGCTTCCCGGCGACATTGACATGATCATGAGCGTGGGCGGTGACGGTACCTTTCTTGAGACGGCCATGCGGGTTCTCGGGACAGGTATCCCGGTGGCAGGTATAAACACCGGCCGGCTGGGGTTCCTTGCAAATATACCTGATGACGATATTGGCAAAGCCATAATGATGCTATGTTCAGGAGACTATGAGGTGATCAGCAGGTCTATGCTCGAGGTTGTTACTCCTGAAGGACTCTTCGGGGAGAAGAACTCTCTGGCTCTTAATGAGGTGACGATTCAAAAGACTGACCAGAGCATGATCACTATAACTGTCCGGGTCAACGGTATCTTCCTTAACACTTACAGGGCTGACGGCCTCATAATATCATCAGCCACAGGTTCAACAGCTTATAACCTCAGCGTCGGCGGACCTATACTTTCTCCTTCGGATGAGAGCATCATCATAGCACCCATGTCACCGCATAACCTGACCATAAGACCCATTATCGTCACCGGAGGCAGTACAATCACCATGGAGACAGGGGGAAGGAGCAATGAGTGCATGATCACATGCGATTCGAAAGCCGTCAGAGCACCCCTGGGCATTAACATCGAAATAAGACAGGCAAAGCTTAAACTGCCTACCGTAACTACGCGCGGAAACGATTTTTTCAGCACTCTGAGGAATAAGCTGATGTGGGGCGCAGACCTCCGTAACTGACAATAATTAAGGAATTTTTAAGTTTCTAATATTATACAATACCTTATATTTGTACGCAAAACTACTGGGTAACTTTTAATGAGACGGTTAATTCTTTTCAGTTTGGTGATCTTTTTGTGTGCACCATATTCCGGAGCTCAGCTCTGGAAAATGAAGAGATATGAAGTCACCGGAGGAGCAGGCACTTCCCAGTTTTACGGTGATGTCGGAGGGTATACAATCGGGGAAAATGCATGGGGACTGAAAGACCTCACATTCAAGCAGACACGATTTAATGTCAATGGTGCATTCAGGTATTTCTTCGCTGACAATATTGCTGCCCGGCTCAACCTGTCATATATCATGCTTCACGCCACTGACGAAAGAGGCTCGAACCAGGACCGGGGATATGAAGCTGTCACCTCACTCTTTGAACCATCGGTCATCGGCGAGTATTATTTTATAAGGAACCGGGAACGAAACAGTTTCTTGTTCCAGATGAACAGGGGAAGATCGAGGAACAAGTTGAAAGACTTCTTCAGAAGTGTTGATGTCTACGCGCTTACCGGGGTTGGCGGCGCCTGGTTCTCAGTTAATCCCAATGATGCACTTGAGGCCCGCGGTCAGCCAACCAGCGGATTCACTGCAATCATTCCTTTGGGCCTGGGTGCCAAACTTGCCTGGGACCCGAATATTCTTTTTGGTATAGAGCTGTCCGGACGATATGCCTTTTCTGATTACCTTGACGGGTATACCTCTGATTGGTCTGAAAGGAATGATGTCTATCATACCTTCAGCGTAACCTTTAATTACAGGATCAGAACAGCCCGTAACGGATTACCTTCTTTCAGACAATCGTTCAGGTAATGTTCAAATGACCCACGGAATGAAAAGAATAGTCATACTGATAATTTTTGTTATTCTGGCTTTACCCGCGGTGGCACAGCGACGTGCCGACTTTGGCTTCTCCCTTGGTGCAACCAACTACCTTGGCGAGATTAACCCCACCAATGTTATCAGCGGACCGGGCCCGGCAGCACAGTTCTTCTACAGGTATAATTTCAATCCCAGGCAGGCTGTAAGAGCAAATCTACTGGCAGGCTCACTTCGTTTCAGCAACTCCAGTGATTTAATGAAGGTCTTTTTAAGTGAGCTGGGAGCTACCTATGAATATAATTTCTTCCCGTATTCCACAATGAGAAGCAGACGCGTTGACTACACCCCTTATCTTGCGATAGGCGCAGCCTTCTCAACAGTTTATAACCAGGAAGCCGCAAAAAGCTTTAACCCTTTTTTATCCATACCATTCTCTGCCGGGTTCAAGGTAAATATTGCAAATAATATCGGCCTTGAACTCGAATATGGATTTCGTAAGACTTTTAATGATAAATTTGACGGCCAAACCGATGAGGATAATATAGGCAGTCAGACATGGACACACAACAACGACTGGTACAGCTTCATGGGCGTTTCAGTAACCTGGAAAATGTACAACAAACTTGCAGGATGTCCGGCGTTTGCAGAAATGGGTAAGGAGAAAAAAAGAAAGAAGTAGCATTGGCTTTTAAGGATAAAATAAATATAAACAAACTCCCGGTACATGTTGCTGTCATTATGGATGGCAACGGCCGTTGGGCGCGCAGAAGAGGACAGGAAAGGATCTTTGGCCATCATCAGGGTGTCAAATCTGTACGGAAAGTCATTGAAGCTGCGGCAGAACTGGGTATAAAATATCTCACCCTCTACGCTTTCTCCACCGAAAACTGGAACAGACCTGATGAAGAAGTATCAGCTCTCATGGATATTATGGTCGAATCACTGAATAACGAAACGGATACCCTTCTTAAAAATAATATATCTATAACCGTGATAGGTGACCTTAGCCGTCTCTCGGAGAAAGTCAGGACAAGGCTCCGTGATACCATCAGGATCACTGAAGGATGTACGCAGCTCAAACTTATAGTAGCCCTGAGTTACTCATCAAGGTGGGAGATATCCGAAGCATGCCGCAAAATAGCCCGGTCGGTGAAGGCAGGCCTCCTGAATGCTGACAATATAACTGAGGATACCGTTACAGAAAACCTTGAGACTGCAGGTATTCCTGATCCTGAACTGATGATACGAACCAGCGGAGAAAAGCGAATCAGCAATTTCCTGCTATGGCAACTTGCTTATACCGAACTGTATTTCACGGAAAAACTTTGGCCCGATTTTGGTAAAGAGGATTTCTACAAGGCTGTGGCCGATTTCCAGAAGAGGGAAAGAAGATATGGTAAGACCAGTGAGCAAATTGGCGAAAACAACTGAGATGATGAAAGAACAATTCAGGCAGATACTTTTCCTTTTCATTCTATTGATTTCTGGCACCGTTGCCACAGCACAATCAGAAGATAAATATGCCAGCTACCTTTACCCTGAGGAATATACAATTGCCGGTATCACCGTTTCCGGAGTCAAATTTCTTGAACCAAACGCGCTCATAGGTATTTCAGGACTGCGAATAGGGCAGAAGGTGACGATACCGGGTGAGCAGATCACTGCTTCGGTCAAGAAACTTTGGGATCAGGGACTTTTCTCAGATGTCAGGATCACAATAGTAAATAAGGATGAAGAAAATGTCTGGCTTGATATCTATCTTCAGGAGAGACCAAGACTTTCATCAGTGAAGTTCGATGGCATCAAGAAATCGGAGGAAACAGATCTCACAGAGAAACTCAGCCTTCCCATCGGATCCCAGGTAACAGCTCACCTGCTCAACAGGGCCGAAAGAACCATAGCTGACCATTATGTTGAAAAAGGCTACCTCAACGTCAGGGTGACCATTGTTCAGAAAGATGATCCTGATATGCCTAACAATGTGATACTTGTTTTCACTGTCGACAAGAGCGAGAAGGTCAAGATAGAGCAGATTGAATTCGAAGGCAATGAGTTCTTTACCGATAAACAGCTGCGCAGACAGCTGAAAGAAACCAAGCAAAAAGACCTTAATCCATTTAAAGGGTCCAAGTTCATCGAGGATAAGTATAAGGCAGACAGGGAGAACCTGATTAAGTTCTATAATGAAAACGGCTTCCGTGATTTCAGGATTATTAAGGATTCGTCCTATACGTTCACCGATGACAAAGGCAAACTGAGCCTGGTGGTCAGGGTAAATGAAGGTAACCAGTATTATCTCAGGAATGTTGACTGGGTGGGAAACAGCATTTATACAAAGGATCAGCTCAACAGAGTTTTTAACTTCCCCAGCGGTGACGTCTATAACCAGACAATGATCAACAAGAGACTCATCGAGGACGAGGATGCTGTAAACTCATTGTACCTTAATTACGGATATCTCTTCTCCAGGCTGACCCCCGTGGAAAAGAGCGTGGAAGGTGATTCCATCGATCTCGAAGTGCGCATTTTCGAAGGTGACCCTGCCAACCTCAACAATGTCATGATAACCGGAAATACCCGTACCAATGAGCATGTGGCACGGCGTGAGCTTTATACCCTCCCGGGTGACCTGTTCAGCAAGGAGAATATAATCCGTTCCGTAAGACAGGTGGCTGTACTTGGTCATTTTGACCCTGAAAAAATCAACCCGCTTCCTATTCCTGACCAGGTAAACGGTACAGTTGACCTGCTATATGAACTCGAGGAAAAAGCCAATGACCAGTTCGAGATTTCCGGAGGATGGGGTGCCGGCATGCTCGTCGGAACCGTCGGAGTGAGATTCAATAACTTCGCCATGCGAAACTTTTTCAAATGGAACGAATGGAGACCGTATCCTTCCGGTGACGGCCAGTCGGTGCAGATAAGGTTCCAGACCAACGGACGTGTTTACCAGTCGTACAATATCTCATTCATAGAGCCCTGGCTCGGAGGGAAGAAACCAAACACACTTTCTCTCTCATATTACCGCTCGCTAATGACCAACGGCCAGACCCTGAATTCAGACGGGAGACAGCACATGATCATCGACGGCGCCTCGGTAGGCTTCGGAAAGAGACTTGAATGGCCTGACGATTATTTCTCGATCTATTATGAAGGCAGTTACCAGAGGTATAACATGCACAATTATTCACAGTACCAGTTCCTGTTCGATAACGGCGTTGCCAACCTCTCTTCACTAATGGTCAGGCTGACAAGATTCTCTGCCGGACCCAATACTATATATCCTCGCGGCGGTTCAACATTCTCCCTCTCACTGCAGGCAACACCGCCCTATTCTTTGCTGAGCGGCATTGATTTTTCAAAAGTGACCAGCGACCAGATTAAATACAAATGGATCGAATTCTATAAAGTCGTCTTTAAGGCTGATTATTATGTACCGCTGTCATCAAATGACAAGCTTATCCTGAACGCCAAAGCAGCGTTCGGGTATCTCGGTTTTTACAATCCTGATATCGGCCCTTCACCGTTTGAGAACTTCTATGTAGGAGGAGGCGGCATGACAGGGTACAGCTTCTACGGCCGCGAAGTTGTTGCACTGAGAGGTTATACCGACGGGTCACTGACACCTACGGTTATAAAGAATGGCCAGGCGGTTCCGGCGGGTAACGTCTATTCCAAGCTGACTTTCGAACTCCGGTATCCGATATCACTGAATCCCCAGGCAACTATTTTTGGCCTTGCGTTCCTTGAGGCCGGAAGAGCATGGTACAGCCTGGAAGAATATAACCCGTTCAAAATGAACCGCTCGGCAGGCTTTGGCCTGAGAGCCAACCTGCCTATGTTTGGCCTTCTCGGCATCGACTGGGGTTACGGATTTGATCCTGTCCCCGGAAATCCCGATGCTAACGGAAGCCAGTTCCACTTTGTAATGGGTCAGCAGTTTTAATAAATAACAATCAAACAAAAAAGCTATGAGGAAGATTATTGTTTTGACAGTGTTGATGTTCGCAGTCACATTAAGCGGCACAGCCCAGAAATTCGCTTTTGTCGACAGCGAGTATATAAGGAATAATATCCCTGCTTTCACCGCTGCCCAGCAGCAGCTCGACAAACTGTCTGAAGGATGGGAGAAAGAAGTTGCAAACGGCTATGCTGCCGTTGAACAGATGTACAAGGATTACCAGGCAGAAGTTGTGCTTCTGTCTCAGGACCAGAAGAAGAAAAGAGAGGAAGCAATCATTGCCAAGGAAAAGGAAATTAAAGACCTTCAAAACACCTATTTCGGCATGGAAGGTGAACTCTATAAGAAACGTGAAGAGCTGGTAAAACCAATTCAGGATGAGATCCTTAAAGCAATAAAGGAAATGTCTGTCGAAGGCAGTTACGCCGTCATTTTTGATACCTCGGCAGGTTCAAATATCCTCTTTGCCAACCCGAGATATGACCTCTCGGACCAGGTGTTACAGAAACTCGGATATAAAAATTAAATAATTACATTTGCACGATTAATTTGAAAACGAAAACAATGAAAAAAGTATTTGGATTACTCCTGACCGCTGCACTTATTTTTACAGCACAGGATGGTATTGCGCAGTCATTCAAGACAGGCCATATAAACAGGGATGATATAATCATGGCCATGCCTGAGTACGATACGGCAATGAAAGCTTATAATGCATATGGTCAGGAGCTGACCAATGCTTTGGAACTCATGCAGGTTGAGTACAATAACAAACTTGACCAGTATGTTAAGGACAGCAAGAACCTTACTGATCTGGTAAAGACCAACAAGGAACAGGAGCTTTCAGATATGCAGGGCCGCATCGCTAATTTCCAGCAGCAGGCTCAGGTGCAGCTTCAGGAAAAACAGACGGAACTGCTGAATCCCATTATAGAAAGGGTAACCGCCGCAATCAATGATGTTGCCAAAGCCCAGGGCTTCGTATATGTATATGATGTCCGTACCCTTATCTATTTTGACGCAACAAAAAGCACCGATGTTGCCCCGCTGGTCAAGACCAAGCTTGGACTTAAATAAGATAGACTCAATGGTCGGAAGGCTGTCCGCCACAGGCAGACAGCCTTTCTTTTAAAGACATTATGGAAACAGGAAAACGGCCTATAGGTGTCTTTGATTCAGGTGTCGGCGGACTGACAGTGGCACATGCCATCAGGCAGACCCTCCCGGGAGAAAGGATCATTTACTTCGGTGACACGGCCCACCTTCCCTACGGAGATAAATCTGAGGAGGCAATACGCAACTACTCGCGGCGCATAACTGAATTCCTGCTCGGCTATGACGCCAAGATGGTTCTTATTGCCTGTAACTCGGCTTCTGCTTCAGCTTATGAGAACCTCCTCGAAGAATACGGTGACCGGGCCATTATCCTCGATGTTATCAATCCGGTTGTCGAACATGTGGCTACCGGCAATTATAAAAAACTGGGTGTCATCGGCACCAAGAGAACAATCAGCTCCGGCACCTACGAAAAGAAGATCCGTGAGGTATCACCTTCCACCAGCGTCTTCTCTCTCGCCACACCCCTGCTTGTTCCGATGATTGAAGAGGGCTTCATATTTGATGACATAAGCAATGCCATCATACGTACATATCTATCTGACAAGGGCCTGAGTGATATTGATGCCCTTATTCTCGGATGCACACACTACCCGATAATACGCAACCAGATAACCAAATTCTTCAATTTCAGGATTGAGGTGGTCGATTCTGCCAGGATAGTTGCAGCCAGGCTGAGAGATGTGCTTGAAAAGCATAACCTTCTCAACAGCGGCAGGGCAGAGGAAGATCTCTTCTTTGTTTCAGACTTTACAGATTATTTCGAAAAGATCGCCCGGATGTTTTTCGAAAGCAATATCAATCTGCAGAAGGCCGACATCTGGTCGTGAAACGACTCAGATGCCCTTTTCCTTTAACAGTTTCTCCGCTTTTATCTCTCTGTTGTTCAATTAGTCCGGCAGTCGTGTCAAACATGACCAAAATCATACTCATATAAGAGTGTTATACTGAACTTAACGTCGTTAAATTGGTTACTTTTATAACTGTTTTATTGATACAAAAAACCAGATAATTATCATGTCAAAAAGATTGAAGGTCATAGAAAAGGATGCTGTGGTGATCAAGTTTTCAGGTGACTCGGGTGACGGGATGCAGCTTACAGGTACCCTCTTCTCAAACACCTCGGCACTGTTCGGAAATGACATCTCTACCTTTCCTGACTACCCTGCCGAGATAAGGGCTCCCCAGGGAACAGTGGGAGGTGTCTCCGGCTTCCAGGTACATATAGGACGCAGACATATTAATACACCGGGAGATTTTGCAGATGTGCTTGTGGCAATGAACCCGGCCGCTATTCGTGCCAATGTCAGCTGCCTCACCAAGGATTCAACTATTATTTATGACAGTGATAATTTCACTGAGAAATCCATCCAGCGGGCCGGCTATACAGCAGACCCTTTTGCTGAAGACAAGCTTGATTCTCTGAACCTGATTCCTGCTCCCATAACCTCCCTGGTCAAGGAAGCTCTTAAGGACATGGAAATCGATGCAAAAACTGTTCTGAGGACCAAGAACATGTTTGCCCTTGGCATGGTCTACTGGCTGTTTGACAGCAAGCTTAACTATACCGAAGAATTTATTGAAGATAAATTTGGCAAGAAGCCTCTCATTGCAGAGGCGAACAGCAAGGTTCTCAGGGCCGGATATTATTATGCCGAGACCATTGAGGCCCTCACACCCTCTTACCATGTAAGTCCTGCCCATATAGAGGAAGGCACCTACCGTAATATCAACGGCAACCAGGCAACCGCATGGGGGCTCCTCGCTGCCGCTGAGAAAGCAGGCCTCAAGCTGTTTATAGGCTCGTACCCCATCACCCCTGCGACTGGTATACTTGAAGAACTGGCATTGCGCAAGGATCTTGGCGCCAAGAGCCTTCAGGCAGAAGATGAGATAGCCGGAATATGTGCCGCTATCGGCGCAAGCTACACCGGACTCCTGGCGGTGACAAGCACCTCAGGGCCGGGACTGGCGCTGAAGTCTGAAGCCATCAACCTGGCTGTCATGACTGAATTACCCCTGGTGATAGTTGACGTTCAGAGAGCGGGTCCTTCAACCGGCCTGCCCACCAAGACTGAACAGGCTGACCTGTGGCAGGCACTGTACGGCCGTAATGGCGAGAGCCCCGTGGTGGTCATAGCCGCCGGAACACCTTCTGACTGCTTTAAGTATGCCTTCGAAGCCGGGAAAATAGCCATTGAACACATGACTCCGGTGATACTGATGACTGACAGTTACCTGGCTAACGGGTCAGAACCATGGAAGATACCGGCTATGAAGGATCTGCCAGCCATTGAGGTACCATGGGCTGTGAAAACAGATAAAGATTATCTTCCCTACGAGAGAGATCCCGAGACACTGGCACGCCGCTGGGCCGTACCGGGCATGCCGGGAATGGAACACCGCATCGGCGGCCTCGAGAAGACAATAAAGGGAAGCGTTTCATATACACCCGAGAACCATGAGTTAATGGTAAAAATGAGAGATGAGAAGGTCGAACGCGTCATTGCAGACGTGCCTGATCTGGAGATCACCGGAAATAAGAGCGGTGACCTCCTTCTGATCGGATGGGGAAGTACTTACGGACACCTGGTAAGCGCCGTGACCGAACTGCATGAAGAAGGCTATAAGGTCTCGGCAGTCAATTTCAACTATATCAGACCCCTGCCGGGGAACGCTGCCAAGGTGTTTGCAGGATTTAAGAAACTGGTTGTGTGTGAACTGAACACCGGGCAATTCGCCAACTATCTTAGGATGAAACATCAGAAATTCACGTATTATCAGTATAATAAGATACAGGGACTACCATTCACTGTAAGGGAGATCAAGGATTATTCTAAAAAATTGCTGGAGGTTAAATAAAATGGCTGAGACAAATAATAACCACTACGTTGCAAAAGACTTCAAGAGCGACCAGGAAGTAAGATGGTGCCCGGGGTGCGGTGACCACGGGATACTCGCCTCACTGCAGAAAACTCTCGCCGAGCTTGATATCCCGAAGGAAAAATATGTCTTCGTCTCCGGGATAGGTTGTTCATCACGCCTGCCGTACTACATGAATACCTACGGCTTCCACGGCATCCACGGCAGGGCTGCCGCCATTGCCACAGGCATTAAAATAGCCAACCCTGACCTCATGGTCTGGGAGATGACCGGTGACGGTGACGCCCTTGCAATAGGAGGTAACCACTATATCCATGCGATAAGGCGGAATATTGACATCAAGATCATCCTCTTCAACAATGAGATTTACGGTCTTACTAAAGGACAATACTCTCCCACCTCAACGAAGGGTCTTGTGACAAAGACATCACCTTACGGAACCATTGAAGAAGCCTTTAAGATTGGCGAACTAACTATCGGAGCCAATGGCCGCTTCTTTGCCCGTACCGTCGACTATAACCTTCAGCTTTCAAATGAGGTTTACAAGGAGGCTGCTGCATTCCACGGGACAGCAGTCGTTGAGGTCATCCAGAACTGCGTCATATTCAATGACGGCGCTCATGATGCCATCACCAACAAGGAGACCAGGGATGACAATACCATTGTGCTGCATCACGGTCAGCCAATGATATTTGGCAAGAACCGCGATAAGGGTATAATACTTGAAAACCTTAAACTGAAGGTGGTAAAGGTGGGCGAAAACGGCATAACGGAGAAGGACCTGCTTGTGCACGACGCCCACGAACCAAATCCCGGAATACATTACAGGCTGGCAGGAATGACACATCCTGAATACCCGGTTGCCCTTGGCGTGATCAGGGCAATTAATGTGCAGACCTATGACGGGGCCATGGTTGAACAGCATGTCAGGGTTCAGGCCACATCAAAGATAAAGTCTATGGATGACCTCCTGAACAGCGGATCAACATGGGTGGTGAAGTAACCGTTCTATGCTGAGAATATCCAACCGGGTCTTAATCTATTTTACTAATTTTGGCATCTGATTTCAATGATGCCCCTATGGAGCAACAGCCCAAAGACGATGCGGCGTACATCCGCATCATAGATGAACAGCAGGAACGACTGAAAGAACTGTCATGCATAAACCGTGCAACACAGATCCTTAAGGAAAGGAAACCTGTTGACGAAACACTCATGCATCTTGTGCTGACCCTCCCTTCCGCCTGGCAGTATCCGGATTTTGCGGCTGCCCGCATATTATACCTCAATAAATCCTACGAAACTCCGGGATTTAAAGAGACACCCTGGAAGCTGGTACAGGATTTTACTACCCTCGAAGGTGAAGGATCAGTCGGGATTTACTATTCCCGTGAGTTCATGGAAGAATATGAAGGTCCTTTCCTGAAAGAGGAACGCGACCTGATAAGAAATATCTCAGGACTGGTAACCGGGTATATCAACAGCATGAAAGCCGGGGATCTGATTACTTCGTCAGGCCAGGACAACAGTGAAGATGAAAATATAACCGGCCTCTCGAGCAGGAAACTGTTGCAGAAGTTCCTCGACCGCCATAATGCTGAAAGAGACGTATTTCATGACCTCATGCCTTTCATGGTCAGGGAGATACTTCTTGTCGCCAGCCTCTATGATGCATATTCAATCGAAGGCGAAGGACGCTTTTCGGATCATATGCTGGGCGAATATTATCAGATGAGCCTTACATCTATTCCCAGGGTCACCGGCGTCTCGGGAGAGGATGAGGCTTTTACCCGCCTCAAGGCAAGACACTATGACATGATCATCATCATGGTGGGCGTGGATAAAAGGAACCCGATGACACTCTGCCGGAAGATCAAGGAAAAATATCCCTATATTCCCACCTTGCTGCTTCTGAATAATCCGAGCGACATACCTTTTGTACAGAACCAGAAAGAACTGGGTGTGCCTTTTGACAACTATTTTATCTGGACCGGCGAATCAAGGGTTTTCTTTGCCATGGCCAAACTCCTTGAAGATAAGGTTAATGTTGAGAATGACACAAAAAAAGGACTTACAGGGGTCATACTTCTGATTGAGGATGCGGCAGACTATTACTCTGAATATGTGCCGATGCTGTACACCCTGATCCTTGAACAGACCCGAAGCCTTATTGAGGATGTCTCATCTGATGAACTCTATAAAGTGCTTAAACTAAGGGCCAGGCCTAAGATACTCCTGGCAACTACATGGGAAGAGGCAATGTCTGTTTATACCATGTATAAGGACAGCCTCCTGGGCATTATATCCGATATGCGTTTCCCCAGGGACGGTGTGCTCGATGAGATGGCAGGCTACGAACTTATACGACATATCAGGCACGAGCAGCCCAACCTGCCAACAGTGCTCCAGTCATCCGACCCTGAAAATGCCAGGTTTGCTACTGAGCTCAGAGCCAGCTTCATCAACAAGACCTCCGAGACCCTGCTGCAGGATCTGAAATCATTCATCACCTATTATCTCGGGTTCGGCCATTTTGTTTACCGCGACAACAGTGGCAAACAGATAGCTGTTGCCAGGTCAATGAAGGAGTTTGAGGCTTATCTTCAGACTGTGCCTGAAGATTCCCTGATCTACCACGGGATGAAGAACCATTTCTCTCTCTGGCTTATGGCCAGGGGCGAGGTGAAGATCGCCAAAATGATCAACCCCGTCAAGCTGTCCGACTTTGACAGCCTGAAAGATCTGAGGGAGTTTCTGATTGATATCATCAGAAAGAGAAGGATTGAAATGAACAAGGGCAAGGTTGTGAATTTTGACGAGTCCCTTGTCATTAATGAATCAAATGTTGTCAGCCTTGCCAGCGGTTCCCTGGGAGGCAAGGGCCGCGGCCTCGCATTCATAAACACTTTGATATACAGCTTTGAGCTCGGACGCCTGCTGCCTGACATCAACATTAAGACACCTGTCACTGCTATCATCGGCACAGATGAGTTTGACCTTTTCATGGAGAGCAATCACCTGTGGAAAGAAGTGAACAGTGATAAGCACTTCATTGAACTGCAGAAACTGTTCCTCGCCGGCAGCCTCAGCAGCGGTCTCGAGAAAAAGCTCCGGGCCTATATTAGCCGCATCACCGGACCCCTGGCCGTGAGGTCATCAAGCCTGTTTGAAGATTCTCTCAGCCAGCCTTTCTCGGGAATCTTCGGGACTTATATTTTGCCGAATAATCACCCTGATCCGGAAGTAAGACTCAGACACCTGCTTGGCGCTGTCAAGCTGGTCTTTTCTTCGATATACTCAGACAACTCGCGTATTTATTTTGAAGCTATCAACTTCAAGGTGGAACAGGAGAAAATGGCTGTGGTTATACAGTCGGTTGTCGGTAACAGCTATGGTGATATATTCTACCCTCATATCAGCGGCACCGCCCAGTCGTTTAACTTCTATCCTGTTGCGAATATGACACCTCATGATGGCTTCGCTGTCGTGGCGGTGGGTCTCGGCCAGTATGTTCTTGACGGCGAGAGGGCCTTCAGATTCTCCCCCTCGTATCCTTCTCTTGATATAGTTTCCATTGATGACCTTGCGAGCCATTCGCAGCTTGATTTCTATGCCCTGAATATGGCGCAGAGCGATGTTGATCTGCTCCAGGGAGAGAGTGCAAGCCTGGTGAAGCTCGATATCAGCCGGGCAGAGGCTGACGGCACACTGAAGCACTCTGCATCAGTGCTCAGCGCTGATAATGATACGCTTACACCGGGGCTATATAACCCCGGACCCAGGGTGGTCAATTTTGCAGATATACTTAAATATGATTACGTGCCTCTGGCATCAACACTGAGAAAAGTGCTTGAAGTGACCAGGGAAGCCTTTGGCGCACCGGTGGAGATTGAGTTTGCCGTTGACCTCACCAAGGATGATAATGATAAGGCATCATTCTATCTGCTTCAGGTCAAACCTCTGGTCGGCAGCGGCGCAGGATATTCAATCGACCCTGAGAGTGTCTCATCTGAGGACATGGTCCTTATATCAAAAAAGAGCATGGGCAACGGACTGGTGGAGGATATAACCGACCTAATTTATGTTGAACCGGATAAGTTTGATAACCTGAAGACTGCCGAGATGGCGGAAGAGATAGAAGCCATCAACAGGAAGATGATGCTTGAAAGCAGGAGGTATGTGCTGATCGGTCCGGGCAGATGGGGTACCAAAGACAGGTTCCTCGGTATTCCGGTGGCATGGCCGCAGATCTCCAATGCCAGGGTCATCGTTGAGGTAGGACTTCCCAACTTCCGCCTTGACGCCTCACAAGGCTCCCATTTCTTTCATAACGTCACCTCAATGAATATCGGTTACCTCTCGGTCAACGAGGATGCCGGCGAAGGGATTATTATGTGGAAAAGGCTGAGAGAGCAGACAGTAGTCAGCAATGGCAGGTTCTTCACTCATATACGGTTTGAGAAACCGCTTGTTATCCGCATGGACGGACAAGTGGGTATGACTGTTATATCTTTCAGCAGTTGACAACAGCGGCTGAGGTAACCGCATCCCTGTCAATCTTTTTTATAAGACCCTGAAGAACATTTCCCGGGCCTGCTTCCACAAACGAGACAGCCCCGTCAGCGATCATCCTTGTTATTGTCTGCGTCCATCTTACAGGAGAGGTCAGCTGTGCAATAAGGTTATCCATGATCTGACCGGGGTCGGTGACAGGCATGCCTGTGACATTTTGATACACGGGGCATGACGGGCTGCGGAAGTGTGCCGCCCTGATAGCCTCCTCAAGTTCCAACTGTGCCGGCTCCATGCATGGCGAGTGAAAAGCCCCGCTGACGGAAAGAGGCAGTATTCTTTTGCCTCCCCTCTTCTTCAGCTCTTCGGTGGCTATGCTTACACCCACAATGGTACCGGAGATCACTATCTGACCGGGGCAGTTGTAGTTGGCCGGCACAACGGTCTCAGGTATCGAACGGCATACCTCTTCAACCACTGCATCATCCATGCCAAGCACAGCCGCCATAGTCGAAGGAGTGAGGGCGCAGGCTTTCTGCATGGCATCGGCCCTGCCTGCAACAAGTTTCAGCCCGTCTTCAAAGGAGAGTGCTCCGGCGGCCACAAGAGCCGAGAACTCGCCCAGCGAATGACCGGCAACCATTGCCGGGTCAAAATCCTTCCCCATCACGGTGGTCATTATCACCGAATGAAGGAAGATCGCTGGTTGCGTAACCCGTGTCTGCCGCAGTTCCTCATCCGTTCCTGCGAACATAATATCTGTTATCCTGAAGCCAAGGATCTCATTGGCCTTCTCAAACATATCGCGTGCTGCCGGGAAGTTATCATAGAGATCTTTTCCCATACCGGGGAACTGGGCTCCCTGTCCGGGGAATACAAATGCTTTCATAAACTGGAGGTAAATCTGATTTGACTGTCTTATTTTCAGTGCAGCCTGCTGCCGATGAGGTGAATAAATTCCTCACGGGTGTTGAGGTTTGAGAGAAAACATCCGGTGAAGGCGGATGTGGTGGTGACAGAGTTTTGCTTCTGAACACCTCTGATCTGCATGCACATGTGCTGCGCCTCGATGACAACGGCCACCCCCAGTGGTTTGAGGTTATCCTGGATACAGTTGCGTATCTGCGTTGTGAGCCTCTCCTGTACCTGCAGCCTCGCTGCATAAGTCTCCACCACACGGGCAATCTTGCTCAACCCGGTTATTGTTCCGTCAGGGATGTAAGCAACGTGAGCCTTGCCGAAGAAGGGCAGCATGTGATGCTCGCACATTGAATAGATATCTATGTCTTTCACTATCACCATCTGCCGGTATTCTTCCTTGAAAATAGCACTGCGGAGGAGCTCTTCAGGATCCTGTTCGTATCCCCGCGTAAGAAAGCTCAGGGCCTTGGCAACCCTCTCAGGAGTCTTGAGCAATCCCTCTCTTTCAGGATCCTCGCCCAGTAACTTCAGTATCTTGTAGTAGTATTCCGAAATTTCCCTGATGACTTCGGGGTTCCATCTCTCGATCTTGTTGTAGCTGTCTGTCAGCTTTCCGCTGCCGTCATTTAGTTTTTCCATGTTATCCGTAGTATTCAATGAAATTATTTTCTGTCTCCTCTACCCTGATGCAATGCAGCAGTGCACCCTCTGCCTCCAGCGGAGCCCTGAGCTCATCCCATATCGCTATAGCCAGGTTCTCTGTTGTTGCTACCTTGCCTGCCATGAAGTCAGTCTCGACATTCATGTTTTTGTGATCGAGCTTTTCTATCACCTTCTCATTGATGATCTCCTTCAGCCGCGTGGCATTCATGAAGTAGCCGACCTCAGGATCAGGCTCACCCTTGACTGTCACCTTAAGTACGTAGTTATGACCGTGCCAGTGAGGGTTCGAGCATTTTCCGTAGACCTTCAGGTTCTCTTCATCACTGAGACCCTGCCGGAACATTCTGTGTGCCGAGCTGAACCGCTCTCTTCTTGTCAGGTAGATCATACAGTCTGAGTTAAATGATTTACTAAAATGACCGGTTTATGGTTCAAAAATAATATATTTATCAGTTTAATAACCATAATAATGGATAACAGGCGGGGAGATATACTGATAGCTGTTGCTCACCCTTCTGAGGCTGAGGCTCTGCAGAAGGCCGTCAGCGACTCTGGATGCGGATGTGAAATACTGGTAGGAGGCGTTGGCGGTGCATCAATGTCATGGGCTTTGCAGAAGAGATTCACCTCAGGCACCCTGCCTGCCCTGGTAATAAATCCGGGCATCGCAGGCAGTTACACCGCCTCTCTTGCGCCCGGCGATGTAGTGATACCGCGTTCCGACTGTTTTGCCGATATGGGAGTGGATGATAACGGTACTTTCCTTTCCCTTTTCAGCGCCAACATGGCTGACCCTGACAGGTGGCCATTCAGTGACGGCAGGATACACTGCACGGGCAGAGCGTTCGAACTCCTGGCCAAAGACTACCCTGTGGTGACTGCCGCAACGGTGAACATGGCATCCGGATCACAGCAGGTCATTGACCGTATCATGGATGCATGGAGCCCTGATATCGAGACCATGGAAGGAGCATGGCTGGCTTATGCATGTGCGGTCATGCACATCAAATGGCTTTCAGTCAGGGCAGTGTCGAACATGGTCGAACCGCGCAACCTGAAGAACTGGAACATACCGCTTGCACTTAGCAGACTTGAGAAGGAAATGACAGCGATACTCAGAATAATAAGAACAGCATGAAACTTTCGCTCGGTTTTTCACCCTGCCCCAATGACACATTCATCTTTGAGGCCCTGGTGCACGGAAGAGTCGATACGGAAGGAGTCAGCTTCGACTGGTTCCTTGCCGATGTTGAGGAACTGAACCACCGGGCAATGGAGGGAACCGTCGATGTTACCAAGATGAGTTTTCACGCTTATGCTCTGGCTGCATCCAACTACCTTATCCTTGATTCAGGCAGCGCCCTCGGACGCAACAACGGGCCCCTCGTAGTCAGCCGTCATAAGATGTACCCTGATGAACTGGATAATGCCCTCATTGCCATTCCCGGAAAATATACCACCGCCAACCTTCTGTTCAGCATCTTCTGGCCCGGAGCATCGCGAAAGCGGGAGTATCTCTTCTCCGATATTCCCGAAGCTGTCATGTCGGGTGAGGCAGACGCAGGCCTTATCATCCATGAAACGAGATTCACATATCTGTCGCTCGGATTACAGAAGGTTGCTGATACAGGCGAATACTGGGAGAAGATGACCGGTTTGCCTGTCCCGCTTGGCGGTATCGTCGTGAATCGCAGTGTAAGTGAGGATATCGCAGGTAAAGTCAGCAGATCAATAAGACGCAGTATCGAATATGCCCGGGCCGACCCTACAGCTTCAATTGATTTTATCCGGAGACATGCCCGGGAGATTGATTCAAAGGTGACAAAAGATCACATCAGCCTCTATGTAAATGAATTCAGTCTCTCTCTGGGGCTGGAGGGAAAGGCGGCTATAGCAAAACTCTACTCGGTTGCAAATGAGCGGAAAGTTATTGGTGCCATGCCCGAAAGGATATTTTTGCTTTGACTATTTTTTCCACTGCAGTCTATTTATTATCTTTACATTTAAATCTAACTAATTGATCAGGTCATGAAATTTGAACTTCCGCCACTGAATTACAGTCCTGATGCCCTTGCGCCTCAGATTAGTCCGGAGACCATCGAGTATCATCATGGCAAGCATCATCTCGCCTATGTAAACAACCTTAACAACCTCATCCCGGGAACACCGTATGAGGAGGCTTCACTTGAGACGATGATCAAGAAAGCTGAGGGAGGCATTTTCAACAACGCTGCCCAGATATGGAATCACACCTTTTATTTTGCCACCTTCTCACCGTCGGGAAAGAAGGAACCGCATGGAACGCTTGCCCGGGCCATCGAATCTGAGTTCGGGTCCTTCGCCGGTTTCATGGAAGCATTTACCAAAGCCGCTACTTCACTCTTTGGCTCAGGCTGGGCCTGGCTCTGCATGAAGCCTGACGGGAGACTCACCATTACCCAGGAACAGAACGCCGGTAACCCTTTGCGTTCAGGTTTGGTGCCGCTGATGACATGTGATGTATGGGAGCATGCCTATTATATCGACTACAGGAACAAGCGCCCCGACTATATAAAGAATTTCTGGGAACTGCTTGACTGGAACATCATTGGAGACAGGTATGACGAGGCGCTGAAGAGGTAATCTCCGTCTAAAATACTGTAAATCGAACTTTGTCAGGAAAATATTTCCCCTCCTTTTTTTAAGGAGGGGTGTCCCGATTTATCGGGACGGGGTGGTTTATTTAACTTTAATTACCACCCTTATTTTTTTATGTATCTTTGGCCAAAATTCAAAGCATGACTATCAGACAGCTTATAGAGAAAACAAGAACGTACCGCAGATTTGAAGAAAAGTTTGTAATTGACACAGATACCCTGGTCTCATTGGTTGATCTGGCACGCCTGTCGGCTTCCGGCGCCAACCGTCAGCCGCTGAAGTACATTCTCGTCAATGATCCTGAACAACGCGCAGCTGTTTATTCCTGTCTCGCATGGGCCGGCTACCTTACAACATGGGAAGGACCTGACCCCGGCGAGAGACCTTCAGCTTACATAATCGTCCTTGGCGATAAGGAAATATCCGATTCTTTCGGCATTGATCACGGAGTCGCAGCACAGAGCATCATGCTCGGCGCCACTGAAAAGGGACTCGGAGGATGCATCATTGCTTCGGTCAAGAAGGAAAAGCTGAGGGCTGCCATGAATATTTCAAATGGATATGAAGTGCTCCTTGTCCTTGCCCTTGGCAAGCCGGTTGAGAAGGTGGTCCTCGAGACCATTCAGAATAACGATGTAAAATACTGGAGAGATGATGCGCACGTTCACCATGTTCCTAAAAGAACGCTCGACGAGATCATCCTGCGCAAATAGCAACGGCAGGTTCTGCCTCCTCTTTTTCTTCATTCTTGCCACCTCGTCGCTGCTGCGATTGTCAGCCCAGCAGGCTGCACCCATACTGTTTCACGGACTTGTCCTTGACACTGAAACGCGTCAGCCACTGAGTGGTGCTCATTATATTAAAGGAAACGGTACAGCAGGGGCAGCAGATAACAGGGGTATGGTATCATTCTATGCCCGACACCGTGATACAGTCAGATTCTCATGCGTAGGATACAAGGATTTTAATATGGTCATCGGTGATACACTGCTGGCACAGGAGTATGTTCTTGGTATTTACCTCACAAGTGACACCCTTATGATTCCTGCCGTGGTGGTGATGCCCAGGCTTGTTAACATGAGGGCTGAGATTATGGCGGAGAAACCCGGCGTTGATAATGCAACCATTAACGCGACTAATAATCTTAAGATATCAACTTACCAGGGACTTACAGCTGCCACCAGGCTGGATGATCCAGCGGCCAATTATGAGGTCATCAGGCATATGCAGGCCAGAGACGCTGGAGAGAAAGGAGGCATCCCCTCTGACCAGATGGTCGCATTCAATCCCTTCGTTATAATTCCTATTGTTTATATTCTTGCCAAAGGACTTCCTGAAGATCCTCCCGCCCCTCCACCGCACATCTCTGCAAAAGAGCTGAACCGCATCACGGCTCTGCACGATTCGCTTATTTACAAATCACCACGTCCGTAAAGCCTGAGGAGTTGAGGGTTTGAAAAAAATCGCAAATCGCAAATCGCAAATCGGAAATCCTCAGTCTCCAGTCTTCAGTCTTTGCCGACTGCAGAATGCCTGTTATCCCTTAAGGAATATAGCCTTGATAATATGCGAGGCCATCTTCGGATTCTCCTTCAGCCTGCGCGTTGAATAACCGAACCACTTTTTCCCGAAAGGCACGTACACCCTCATCGCGTGACCTGCATCAACTATGCTCTGCCTCAGCTTCGGAGTAACTCCGTAGAGCATCTGGAACTCATACATATTCTTAGGCACATTATGCTTCCTGATAAGCTCGTATGCACCCTCAATAAGTGGCTTGTCGTGAGTTGCAATGCCGACAAATATTTTGTTTTTGAACATGAATTCCAGGTCATTCAGGTAATTCTGGTTTATCTCTTCATATTTCTTGTATGAGATAGCGGCAGGCTCCACATAGATGCCCTTGCACAGCCTGTAGTTCGTAGGAACGGCCGCACTGTTCATATCAAGCATTTTTTCAAGATCATCATATGTTCTCTTAAGGTACGCCTGCACTACCAGCCCGACATTCTTCGGAAACTCAGCATGAAGGCGCCTGTACAGCGCAATCTCCATGTCAGTGCAGGGGGAGTCTTCCATATCTATCCTGCAGAAGCTGTTGTATCCTGCAGCCTTCACGACGATCTCCCGCATGAGCCTGTAACATGCTTCCTGATCGATGAGGAGGCCGAAGCTTGTCGGTTTAAGCGAGAAATTGCCGTCAATGCCACTCCGTTTTATCTCCTCTATCAGTTCAAGATACTCCCTTTTATTCTCCTCAGCCTCATCAAGTGTCTTGATGAATTCACCGAGCACATCCAGGGTTACCCTGATGCCCTTTGTGTTCAGATCCTTCGATTCCCGAATGGCATCAGCCATCGTTTCTCCGGCTATATAAGAACGTGAAAAGATCCATATGAACTTCTTGGGAAAATATGGAAGGATTGAGGCAATGAATTTGTTGAACATCTTTAAGCTGTTTTTTTTGTGCTCCCAAAGATAAACCTCAATAATACGGCTATAAATGACGTTTATCATTTGTAACACCTGATTTATCACATTTTTAAATCATTTTGGCAAAAACCATATGGACGGTGCAACCATTTAAAAACACTACTTGTCTTGATATTGTGTCAGGCTGATGATGAGCGACCAGAATATAATTGAAGGCTGCGTCAGGCACAGCAGGAAGGCACAGCAGATGCTCTGGAAACAGTATTCTGGTTATCTGCTGGGTGTTTGTATGAGATACGCAACTGACAGGCCAGAAGCTGAAGATATGTTGCAGGAAGCCTTCCTCAGGATATATTTCAATCTGGGGGAATATTCCGGAACGGGTTCTTTTAAAGGATGGTTGAGAAAAGTGACTGTGAACACGGCAATCACATATTATCATAAGAATTTGCGTCATAAACATCATACCGGCATTGATGATTATGTGAGTGCTGAGACCGGCAGCAGAGGGTTCGAAGAGGATTTTTATACGGCAGAAGATCTTTACAGGGTGCTTAATGAACTCTCTCCCGGTTACAGAATGGTTTTTAACCTTTATACAATAGAGGGTTATAAACACCAGGAAATAGCAGAAATGCTTGGTATTGATGTAAACACTTCAAAATCACAATATAGCAGGGCCAGGGCAATACTCAGAAAGAAACTTGAGGATCTGGCAAAACTTAAAGGAAAATATACCTGAAAAGGGAATGACTGAAGAGGAAAGAGATATTGACCTCGGGAATCTCTTCCGCAATAAGCTGGAAGAGAATGAGATGGTGGCAGAGAACGACCTGACCGGCCGTGTCATGCGCCGTCTTGACCGGAAGGAGTTCCTCAGGTTCAATCCCGCCCGCTTCAATATCTTTTATCTTGCCGCTGCCGCTGTCGGACTTACAGTAGCAGGACTGCTGCTCTTCTCTTCCCCCCGTAACACAGCCGTGGTACCGGAAGATCATGCACAGCAGACGGAAATGACAGTAAAAGTCGATAACACAGGTGACACGGTTTCCCGGAAGATTGAAAACATAACACCCGGAGTGATACTACCAAAAACCGCATCAGCTGCAGTAAAGGCTGAGACTGCACCTGACGGTATCTCCGACAGGCCGGGTGGAATTAGCACTTCGGCCGGTACGGCAGGCAGTGAAATCACGGTTAAGGGTTTCGGACAGAATGATGCATCAACGGCCCTGGCTTCAGCACCCATGGCCGTCATCGAAACATCAGTTACCAGCGGCTGCGTACCTATGCATGTAAGATTCACAAGCCCCGGGACAGAAGGCTTCAAAACAGAATGGAGCTTTGGCGACGGTGGTTCGTCATTCCTGAACAACCCTGATTATATCTATGACCTTCCCGGAATATATGAAGTCACCCTCACTGTCACTGACACCAGAGGACGAAGGAGCACGGCAAAAGCCAAAATAGAAGCATGGGCAGGACCTGCGGCATCATTTGAGATCAGCAAGAACGACCAGTTCTCTGATGGTGATAAGGTTCTATTCATCAACCACTCTGCCGGTGCCGTGCAGTTCCTGTGGAACTTCGGTGACGGAACTTTTTCAACCCTGTCTGACCCCTCTTACAAGTACAGGCAACCCGGCCGTTATGACGTGACACTGGTGGCGTATTCAGAGAACGGCTGTGCAGACTCACTCACCATTAATGACGTCTTCACCGACCAGGGCTCATTCATCAGGTTTCCTAACGCTTTCATGCCTAATACAGGCGGACCTTCCGGGGGATACTACAACCAGCGTACTGACATGGATAACCAGGTGTTCCATCCGGTGACATCAGGGATCGATGCATACAATCTAAAAATTTACAGCAAATCGGGTATGCTGGTGTTCGAAAGCAGTGATACGGAGATAGGATGGGACGGCTACTACAAAGGACAGATATGCAACCCGGGCGTTTATGTCTGGAAGGTGCGAGGCACTTATCGCAATGGCCAGCAGGTTGTCATGGCTGGTGATGTAATCCTTTTAAATTATTGATATTTAGTTACATGCATGACTTCTGTTGATATCTTGTCCATCAACTGGGCTGATTGTTAATATTATCAGATGTAACCTTCCTTGAGTTTAGCCGTATAATTAGCAACTTTCGTATATAATTTAAATGAAACCGAATTGCTAGCTAGGACTAAATATTTCGTCGGTTTACTTTTTTTTATTTCTGTTTTTGCAAAAGGTCAGGACCCTCAGTTCTCTCAGTTTTATGCAAATCAACTTTATCTTGCTCCGTCATTCGCAGGTGCTACTGAAGATTACCGTGTAGCCATGAACTGGCGCGACCAATGGCCCTCAATACCCCACGTTTATCAGACTTACAGTTTCTCTTTCGATAAAGCCGTTCCTAATTTCAACTCAGGAATAGGGGTACTCGCTACTTATGATGTGGCAGGATCGGGTGACCTCAGTACAACAAACATAGGACTGCTCTATTCATACGACATTCAGATCAACGACGACTGGCACATAAGACCAGGTGTAAGCTTTAAATTCTATTATCTCGGACTGGACATTAACAAGCTCTTGTGGAACAGTCAGATTACCACCGGAGGAACACTTCCTCCCATAACCCCGCCGCCGTTTGACAATGTGGCGGATATAGATTTTAACACTTCGGCCCTGATCTATAACGAAAAAATATGGGCAGGTTTCACCGTTGACCACCTCCTCAGGCCAAAGACATCGTTCTGGGGCGACGAACAATCTATTCCCATCAAGCTTGATTTCTATGGAGGGTTCCAGCTAATCAGTCGCGGAAGGCTTAAAAAGAAGCTCACCGAGGTGATGTCCGTGGCAGCAAACTTTGTTTATCAGGGCAAGTTCTACCAGTCAGACATCGGGCTTTACTATTACAAACATCCGCTGGTTTTCGGTGTATGGTACAGGGGTATACCGTTTATCACTTCACAGCCCGGAGATGCCATTATAGGCATGATTGGAATAAAAACAGACCAGCTCAATATCGGATTTAGCTATGACTTTACCGTTTCAAACCTGATAACATCATCGGGCGGTGCATACGAGCTTTCACTTATCTATTCATTTACCTCAGCACAGGTAAAGCGCGGAGCAAAGATACACGCAATACCCTGCCCCGAGTTCTGATCGCAAGCCGCATCCCTTTCACCACTCAGACGACATTTTCCGATTTGTAATATTTAAAATTTGTGTATGTTTGTGCAACATTTTGTTAAACCGTAATCCTATTCCCTGACATGAACAAATCATCAGTTGTAAAAAACACTCTTATAGCAGTTGTTATTGCTGTCGCCGGTACCGTAGCATTCACAGGCTGCGGGAAAAACAAAGTAACCGGAGCAAAGACAATAAAGACTGCTGAGACGGGCATCGCTTATATCGAGCTTGACTCTGTCATCGCTCACTTTGATATGGCAACAGACAAGACCTCCGAACTCGAGGCGAAAACCAAAAACTCTGAAGCAGAACTGACAGCCAAGTCACAGGCTTTTGACCGTGATGTAAAGGATTATCAGAACAAGGCACAGAAAGGCCTTATAACCAGGGCTACCGCTGCCGAGATGGAGCAGACCCTTGCACAGCAGCAGCAGCAACTGCTCGCTCTGCGTGACCAGATGGCCTATAACCTTAATGAGGAAGGCACCGTGGCACAGAGACAGGTGCTTGAATACATAAACCTGTACATTGCTGAATTCAACGCTGATGGCAGATATCAGTATATCCTGGCAAAACAGTTCCCCGGCCCGATCCTCTACAGTGATTCAACACTTGATATCACCGCTGCGGTTATCACAGGACTGAATACAAAATACAAAGCAGAAAAGGAGAAAAAATAGGTTCAGCGTTTGGAACCTTCCGGAGCCTGCTTCTCAGCGGGCTTCGCTGTTTTTGATACCTTCCGTTCACGCCTGATCTTGCGCTCTTCGCCCGGTGTGACAATTATGAACAGATCTTCATCCGGCCTTTTCATTCTGTACTGTTCGCGCGCATACTTTTCGAGATTCTCGTTGCTCGTCCGCAGTTCGTTGAGCTTTCTCCGGTCCTCCTCTATGCGCCCCATATAATACTCCTTCTCCCTGAGGAGCCTGTTGCGCGTGCGCGCTTCCCCCACACGCGAGATCAGGTTGTTGGGATCCAGCAATATAATCCAGAGAAGAAACGCAAGCACTGTGAGAACATACCTGTTCTTCATCCATGCCGGCATTTTCTCAACCAGGCTTTTATAACTGAACCGTTGCCAGAAATCTGGTTTCAAAGTTTTCTCAATTAATTTTTCTTCTCAGATCAGCCACCGCTCATCAGATAGATCACCGACACATTGTCTCCGTTGCTGACCAGCTCGTCTTCATAGCTGTCACGACTGATCAGCCGTCCGTTTATCTTTACAATCCTGAGCCTGAATGTGTACTTCTTAAGCTCAAGCAGCCTGGCTATGGTAATGCTTTCACCATCAATTTTAAGCGGCTCATTATTAAGCGTGATTTCCATCTTTGCATTGCTGATATACTGATATCAGGGAGGCAAATATACGGACAAAGTAGCGGAATTTGCGAATTGCGAATTGCGATTTGCGATTTTTCATCAATGGCCGCCTGCTCCATGCCGCATGCTCTCCCGCTTCGCGGGACTCCCTCTCCGCCATCCGGCGGTTCGCCAGCATGCTCCTTGCTGGTTCACACTATTGCCTACTGCCTACTGCCTGAAAGTTATCACCCCAATCCGTCATGTAAAACAATGCATATTGATTATTATCATTGGATTATGGATCTTTATACTCTTGCTTTGTCAAGAGCACAGGTTAACAATTACAAAAAGAACAATATGGATATCAGCGAGATCAGGTCAAAGCACAAACTTCTGAAAAGATGGGATTACACATGGGTTCCTCTTTCAAAAGGATATACCGACAAAACACTCTATGTAAACGTAGGCACACTTGAGATTAAAGAGAAGGACGTACCTCCCGTGATGAAAGAGAAATTTATCGGCGGCAAAGGCTATGGGCTGCGTTACCTCTGGGATGCCACCACGCCCCAGACGAAATGGAATGACCCGGAGAATGAGATCGTCATTTCCTCTGGTCCCGTAGGAGGCATAACACAGTATTCGGGTACCGGCAAGTCGCTGGTTGTAACTGTTTCACCCCAGACTGACTCCATCATGGACAGCAACGTCGGAGGTTTCTTCGGCCCCTTCCTGAAATTCTCGGGATTTGATGCACTGGAGCTCCAGGGTAAATCGAAGGAGGATATCATCGTCTTTATTAACGGTGTTGATCATTACATAGAGATCTTTGAGGCTCCCGCAGAGGCATTGGACAGCCATTTAATGGTTGAGCAGCTTACCGAAATGTTCGCAAATGATGATGCCGATAAGAGGAACATAGGAGTGGTCTCCTCAGGATCTGCTGCAGAACATTCACTCATTGGCATGCTCAACTTCAGCTTCTATGACCCCAAGCGCAAGAAGGTAAGGATGAAACAGGCCGGCCGCGGCGGCATAGGCACCGTCTTCCGCAATAAAAAGATCAAGGCGCTTGTATGCAAGATACCCGGGGTGAAGGGTAACCTTAACAATGTGGTTGACCTCGAGGCGATCACAGAGAGGGGGCGACGCTTTAACAAGGAGATGCGCGAGCTTGACGACAAGCAGTGCAAGATGCGTTCAATAGGTACAGCTCACCTCATGGAGATTATGGATGACCATGACCTTCTGCCGACACATAACTATAAATTCGGCTCCCATAAAGACTCCCCGAAGATCGACTCCGGCGTCTGGAAGTCGTTCTTTACCCAGGGCATCCCTGACGGCTGCTGGATAGGCTGTAACATGGCATGCTCGAAGGCTGTCGACGACTTCGTACTCAGCACAGGACCTTACAAGGGACAGTCAGTCATGGTCGACGGTCCGGAGTATGAGAACGCTGCCGGCCTCGGCTCCAACGGCGGTTTCTTTGATCCCCGTTATATAATCGAGGCCAACTTCTATTGCGATACATACGGGATCTGCACCATCACCTGGGGTACAAGCGTTGCCTTCATGATGGAATGCTACGAGAAAGGTATCCTTAACAAGGAACGCACCGGCGGACTGGAGATGACATGGGGTAACATACCTGATGCCCTCGAGCTCCTGCACCGTGTTGCCCGGGGAGAAGGTTTTGGCCTCATAGCCGGACAGGGCATACGCCGCATGAAGAAGATATTTGCTGAAAAAGGATGGGGAGACGCTGCTTTGATGAATGATATCGGCATGGAGAACAAGGGACTTGAATATTCCCAGTACATGTCAAAAGAGTCTCTGGCACAGCAGGGCGGTTATGCGCTCACGAACAAAGGCCCGCAACATGACGAAGCATGGCTCATTTTTATGGATATGGTCAACAACCATATTCCCACTTTCGAAAACAAGGCCGAAGCCTTACACTACTTCCCGATGTTCCGCACATGGTTCGGCCTCGTTGGCCTCTGCAAGCTTCCATGGAACGATGTGGAACCGGAGAACAACGCCACTACAGAAGAGCCCGCAAAAGTACCTGAGCATGTCGATAACTATGTGACCATCTATAAGGCTGTCACAGGAAGGCCATTCGACAAGCACCGTATGATAGAAGACTCTGAGCGTGTATATAATTTCCAGAGAGTGTTCAATATCCGCCGCGGTTACGGACGGCGCAAGGATGATGATCAGCCTTACCGCGCCTGCGGACCTGTCACCGTTGAGGAATATGAATCAAGGGCAGAGAGGTATGACAAACAGCTTAAGGAAAAGATAGGCTTCGACCCTGAAGGAAAGAGCACTGCCGAGAAGATGAAGGCTCTGCGCGTTTACCGGGAAAAGCAATATGACCTGTTACGTGACGCCGTTTATAAACGCCGCGGATGGAACAACAATGGCATCCCCACCATCGATCACCTCAAAAGAATCGGTATGGATTTCCCCGAGGTCATCGATGTTGTACGTGACCTGCAGTAAAAACGAATCGTCATGGAAATGTTTTGCAGCGGCTGGTCTCAGACCGGCCTCTGCTGCAATTACCTGTTGAATTTTGATTTCATGAACGCCTCCTCAATCTGATCATATGCGTCGGCAGGATTGGTAAGAGGCATGTCATGGGAAAAGAGCTCATAACCCAGCAGTGTGCTCTTTCTGGTCCTCTCAAATGTCGGCAGTTTTGTACGGTTGGTGGTCTCCTGATGATTTCCCTTTTTATCGATAATGATAATCCTCGGCAGAAAGGCGCCTTTTTTCCCGATAAAGTCATCCATGACCTTCACTGCCCTGTCGAACTCTTCCCTGGTGGCTCTTCCCAGTGCTTCGTATTTTACGATCTTCTTGTGATCCCAAGTAAAGACATTGGCATAACTCTCCGAGATCTTGTCATCAATACTGGCTTCCTCGTTAAGAGTATCATGTCCTGAAGGCATAAGGAGAACCTTTCCGCCACCTCCCTCGATGTTGGCAGCGTAACGCGGCATGGTGATGCCACTGATCCATCCCTGCAGGTGCTTCATATAAATCTTGCCAACCTGAATGGGGGTGATGAAATGCACTATGCCTCTCTCCTTATGGCACTGCAGGAGGTAATAGGGATGTACACCAACCCAGAACATTCGCCTGAAGGTCTCCGCCAGAACGCGGTAAGTGTCATTGACATGATTGAGGAGCACAGTCTGGTTCCGGATAGTAAAACCGTGCGAAATGATCTTCTTCACCGCCAGCGCCAGGTCTTCAGTCAGCTCCTGGAAGTGATTTATATGTGTCATAAAATAGACATACTTGTCTACACCTTTGCTATACCTGTTGGCTGAAACCTTTATCATCTCCAGCAGCTCATCGGTGATAAGCATCGGCAGCACCACCGGCACTCTCGTGGCTATCCTTATCGCCCTGAGATGAGGTATGCGGCTGAGCTCCTCAAGGATGTACTTCAGCCTCTTCTGGCTTATCATCAGCGCATCACCGCCAGTGACAAGCACTTCGTTAATGTTTCTGTTGTAACCGATGTAAAAGAGCCCCTTGTCTACCTCCATGATGCTTACGTCCGCAGTGGTGTCAAGCGACTTGGCGCGCTGGCAGTGTACGCAGTAGGAGGCACAGCTGGTGTTCTCGGCAACAAACAGCGCAACCCTGTTAGGATAGCGCTGATATACAGCTCCGTAGCTGCGTGACCCTTCGCTCATTGCTCCCTCCACACCTGCATCAGGAAACAGCAGATTGGCAGGGGTGGGCACACTCTGCCAGAATATCGGGTCAAGCTTTTTCTTTGAAACCTCTCCGAAGAAGGTCGGATTAAAAGGATCCTCCTGCATCAGCGAAGCATAATACGGCGTGATCCTGAGCGGTTCCTTGCCCTCTTTTCGCAGCGTGTCCAAAGTTCTTCTTATCCCGGCCTCCTGGTGGTCGCTGAGCTTTATCACCTCCTTCAGCTGATCAACGGTGCGAACAGAGTTATTCCTCTGCCACGACGGGTCATTCCACTGCCCGGCCGTTACATCTTTCCATAACGGAATTGTGTTGAATTTCCGGGGATGGTACAAAAAATCCTCGTTATATTTCATCAGTTCCTTATTTTTGAATGTGCTATTCGCAGATATTTTCCTGGCATCTAACAAATATAACATTTTTCCCCAATTTAATGCCAGGAATGACGTCCGGATTGGATGACATGACGGTTGTAGAATTTCCAATTTTGGAGTCATTCCGATTATAGGGCCTCCCAATATGGGCGTTGCTTTGATTTCGGATTTTTATTACCTTGTAATCAGTTAACAGCAAAAACATAACTGGAAAAATGAGAAAGCGATTCATTTTATTTCAGATAGTTATTGTAACCGGTACTATCTCCCTCTTCTCCCAGCAGCCGGATAGAGCTACCCTCGAAGGAGGGGTGAATTTAATTCACACAAAAACCTATTCTGCCAGGGCAGACCCCTGGATAAGACCGTTAAGTAGGACAGGGAGCAAGGCGCAAGGGGCAGGTTGATGAACGCAGTGAGGAACTGAAGCAAAGCGGAGCTCGGCGAAGCCAAATTCCGCGAGGCGGGAGGACATCGGTCAATTGAATATCGAACAAGGATCAACGATTTTTGATATAAGAAGTTTTATAATAAAAATATGAACATGAACAGAAATCATCTTACATTATTGATTATTCTCTCATTACTGATTACCCGGCCCCTCTGGTCGCAGGGAGGCCACCCCGAACCTAAGACCCTGACCCCCGGCTCGCAGGCCCCGGACTTCAGCCTTCGAGGCGTGGACGGCAGAACATATACCCTCAGCAGCTTTAAAAAGGCGAAGGTGCTGGTTATCGTCTTCAGCTGCAATCACTGTCCCACCGCACAGGCTTATGAGGATCGAATAATAGCAATCGCAAACGACTATAGGCCCAAAGGCGCTGAGGTAGTGATGATTTCACCCAACGCGGTCGATGCCTTGAATTATTCCGAGCTTGGTTATTCAGATTTGGGCGACAGCTATGAGGAGATGAAGATGAGGGCTACGGACAAGTCATTTCCCTTTCCATATCTGTATGACGGTGAAGATCAGAAGACAGCACTCGCTTACGGTCCTGTAGCAACTCCGCACTGCTTCGTTCTTGACAATGACCGCATAATCCGGTATGCAGGCCGCATAGACGGTTCGGAGAAACCAGGCACAGGCAGGGGAGAGGATCTGCGAAACGCTGTCGATGCTGTCCTCTCAGGGCAACCGGTCACAACCCCTGTAACAAAAGTGTTCGGGTGTTCTGTCAAATGGGCGTGGAAGAATGAATATACAAAGAAGCTCTATAAGGAATGGGCTGAATTACCGGTCACACTTGATGAAATAGATGCTGACGGCGTCAGGGAACTGATAAGGAACAACACCGGCAAGGTGAGACTGATAAATATCTGGGCATCATGGTGCGGGCCATGTATCGCTGAGATGCCTGATCTGGTCATCATTGACCGCATGTACAGGGGACGGCCGTTTGAGCTTGTCACCGTCAGTGCAGACAAAATGTCCAGGAAGGTGGAAGCATTGCGCATCCTGAAAGAGAATCAGGCATCAAACAGGAACTACATCTTCAGCAAAGACGATGTCTATGAACTCATCGAGGCGGTCGACCCCGAATGGCAGGGTGCACTCCCATACACAATGCTTATTGAACCCGGAGGTAAAATACTCTACAGGAAGCAGGATACAATAGATCCTCTTCAGATGAAAAAACTCATAGTCGGCAGTCAATACCTCGGAAGGTACTACTAGGCCTGATCAAGAAGTCTTCAGTCCTCAGCCCTCAGTTTTCAGTCAGAAATCGCAAATCCTCAGACTTTTTCTCGACTGCCGGCTGCTCCTTACTCCTTGCTCCTTGCCCCATGCTCTATGCTCTCACCTGAGCAGTGCAGCCGTACACCACAGCATCGGCGCCTGGCCGTGAGGATCACCGGTGTTGCGACGCCGGTTCATGTAATGGTCACGATTGTTGCTGGTGCCTGTTCCTTCACACACCTCCGTAAGATTGTCGTCGTCATTGATGTAGGTTATCAGCGACAGCCATGCTTTGCGTGCGGCACTGCCATAGATCTTGCTGTCAAGCCATCCCTCTTTCACACCGGTGATCATGGCGTATGTGAACATTGCCGTCGATGAGGTCTCCTTCCAGAAACCTTCGTCATCTATCACCTGCCGCCACATACCGTCATCAGCCTGGTATTTGAGAAGAGCTGCCATCATCTTGCTGTATCCCTCCATGATGCGCGGCCTGTCAGGATTATCGGCAGGCAGTGCACGCAATATCTCTGCCATTCCTGCTGCCATCCACCCGTTGCCGCGGCCCCAGCAGAAGTGCGCATCAGGCGAGTGATAAAAGAGACCGTTATCAAGTTGCAGGCTGTCGAGGTACAGTACCATCTCATGCGCGGCACGGTCAATATACCTGCGGTCGCCCGTTGCCCGGTATGCCTGAGCCTGCACCGCAGTTATCATGAACATGTCATCAATCCACAGCCTCGTCTGCCATGTGTAACCCTGGTCTTGCCATGATTTCTCTTTGTCGCCTGCACCGGGTGGCAATATCCATTGAGAGTCAGCATAGTTCGTCGCCAGATCGAGGTATTTCTTTTCTTTTGTCTGCATGAAAAGCTCGAATGGCACCGCGCCAAACACATTATTATCAACATGGTTGGGAGGAGGTAAAAGCCTCCTGTCAATATCGAAAAGAGGATCAAACCGCTGCTTCAGGCGGGCAAGCAGCTCAGCATTATCTGTCGCTCCGGCAAACCACAATCCCCCCAGCCATGTGCATGCTTCAGAATATGTTATCTGTGATGGAGTGACTTCATACTGCAAATAGCTTAGCTGAGAGTGCGGAGTCTTAAGAAATTTATTGGCAATGCGCAAACCGATCTCCTGCGGGGATGATCCCACCGGCCAGTGTTCAAGATCATCACTCTCCGTCACAGTGTACGATAGCCTGGTGATTACACCGTCCATTGAACTGCATACCAAGGAGTTGCTGCCCAAAGGCAGGATGTGGTTGATAAGACATGACGAGATCCTGTGCTCCCACAGCAGCCTGCCGTCTTCCCTGGCAATAGCATAGATATATCCGTCATCCGTTGGAACAAAAACCACCCCATCCTTCTCTGTTATTACTCCCGGGGCTATATCATAACCGATATCGACGTTGGCCTTATTATGAATAATGCCCTCCGGACTGTTAACCACTGATACTGATGACCTTTCCGTCCATCGTCTTGGCATAAACGAGGGTGCTGTCGGCAGAGATGCCCATCGACTCCCTGACGGTGTTTCCTCCCAGGTCCGACTGCCATATCACATTCCCTGTCATAGCATCAAGACAGGTCATTTTCCTGTCCGGAGCAACCACGAACACCCTGTTGTTCACCGCGACCGGAACACACGCAGCAGGCGAAAGCATCCTGTTGCTGTACCCGTTGTTCCAATCCCACCTTATCTTGCCTGTCTCACTATCAATTGCATAGAGATGGTTATTCCATGTACCGAAGATCAGCATGCCCTTATATACTACAGGTATTGTCTCCACAAAACCGTCTATCTGATTATTGCTCCATATCACCGAGCCGTTGCTCAGCCTGATTGCATAGCATTTGCCTGATGATCCGGTGATATAGACCCTGTCACCATGGATAACCGGCGATGCCACCATTGGCTGCTGCGAATTGAACCTCCATATCATTTTCCCTGATCGTGGCTTCAGGGCATACAACATGCCGTCGGTGGCAGCAACGATCACTCTATTACTGCCGGCCGCCGGGGTGCTGTATATCTTGGCACCAGTGGCAAACTGCCACCTCTGCTGACCTGATTCAATATCCAGGGCCTTGATGTACCCGTCAGTGCCTGTCGTTATGAGCAACCCTCCGGCAATCACAGACCCGGTGCCAATATCACTCTTCTCCTGCACCCTCCACAACTCTTTTACTTCGGGGTATTTCCGGTTCACATTGAAATCGGGACGTGCATAGGTGGTTGTATCATTGCTGTAGTCATGCATGACAATCTTCACCGAAGCCCATGATGGCTGTGTTACTACCCCGGGTATTCGCACTGCTGCTGTAACAATGGTGTCACCGCAAAATCGGATGATGTTATACCCTCCGACGCTGTCTTTGGCGTGCAGGTTTGACCGGGCCATAAGCGCCGGTATCCCTTCGAAGTCCAGAACCCGGTTGGAGTGACCGTGACCGCATAACGCAAGCCGTACGTCTCCTTCCTTAAGTCTGTCGGTGAGCTCATACCAGTTGTTAAGGCCGTTGTCAAGAGGGTAATGGTTTACTGAAATGATCTTCATCGTCTGGTTATCCTTTGCGCTTAGAACAGAATCAATCCAGACAATATTCTCACGCGGCACCTGCCCGGGACCCATGCGCATATTGGGACCGGAGTTTGTGCCGATGAAAAGATATCCGTTGTGGCGGAATGCAAAAGCCTCTGCCCCGAAGACACTGCGAAAACTGTTGCCGCCGCTTTCTGACCATTTTGTGTCGTGGTTACCCGGAACGATATACCAGGGTTTGTTAAGCCCGTCAAGGATCTTTTTTGTCAGCAATAGCTCGGTGTCAGAACCGAACTCGGTCACATCACCCGATATTATTACAAAGTCCAGCGAATCATTGACGTTGATGTCGTTCACGGTCCGTTGCAAATCCACATTGGCGCCCTCCCCGCCTATATGAGTGTCTGACACCAGTGCAAACTGAAAGTTACCATTCGGTTGCTGCGCTGCAGCGGGTATTATGCACATTATCAGTGCCGCGAGGAGAAGCTGCTTCTTCATAATCTATTTACTTTTCAATAAGCAAGATACTAATGAGAAAATGAATATCGAACATGTAATGACGATTTTTGGTTTGAAGTGACAGCAATACGTCAATACCCTAAGACCGCAGGACAAAAGGTTTCTTATCTCCAAAATAAGGCTACCTTGGAAAAAGAATCTAAGGAGGAAGATAATCATGTGTTTTTCAGCCGGAGCCAGCTTTGTGGGAGGTGCCGTGATCACGGCAATAGGTGTGTTGACAGTTCGCACGAACAGGGATCCTTCACGCAGGATTTTCGCAGCCATACCCCTTATTTTTGGGGTGCAGCAGATCTCTGAAGGGTTTGTCTGGGTAGCACTGCAGTCACCGGGACATGATCTGATGCTCAGCATATCGACTTTTATTTTTCTGATAGCGGCACTGGTGGTTTGGCCATCCCTGATACCACTGTCGGTGCTGGGAATGGAAAAAGTGAGGAGCAGAAGGCTGGCGCTCTATTTTTTCCTTGTTGCAGGAATACTGACGTCGGTCTACTACGGCATGAACCTGATCGTCAACGATGTCGACCCAAGGATTCTCGGTCATCATATAAAATACGCACCTGAGTACCCCAGGCCACTGGCACTGCCGGTTTTTATTGCCTATCTCATTGCTACCCTTGCACCTCTCTTTATCTCAAGTGTCCGGAAAATGTGGATGTTTGGTCTCCTGGTAACAGTCTCATGTCTTATCACGGGTATCTTCTTCAAGGAGTACCTCGCTTCGGTATGGTGCTTCTTCGCAGCGCTTATCAGCGCTGTCATATGGGTGATTGTAAAAAGGGAAGGTTAAAGTAGAAAGGTTAAAGGTTAAAGTGGAGGAGTAAAAGGTTAAAGTCCCTTTTCTGAGTTGGCCATTCCGCCTCACGGTGATGTCTCTTCGCCATCCGGCGGATCACCAGCATTCTTATTGATAATAAAATGGATTTTGTACCTTGCATAAAAATAATGCTGCCATGATACTTTCCGCCTGTGGACTTAAATGTGACGAGTGTGAATTCTTCAACAAGACATGCACCGGGTGCCATATGGTCAAAGGCTCTACTTTCTGGGCAAAGGAAATGATGCCCTCAAAGGTATGCCCTTTGTACGACTGCTCGGTAAATAAGAAAGGGCTCAAGGATTGCGGTCAGTGTGCCGAACTGCCCTGCGCCACCTTCCTGCAGATGAAAGATCCAAATACCAGCGACGAGGAGCATCAGCGAATGATAGGCGTCAGGGTTTCGCTGCTGAGGTCAAATTAGTTCTGGAGTCTGACAGCTCCCTGGCCAGACAAAACCGGCAAGTCATCCCCGCAGTATGTCGGAACAATTGTCACTCCCGGCAGAAAGCTGCCTTTCGAATTCCGGGTGCTGTCCTATGAACCTGAACCATGGACGCCGTTTTATCCTCCGCAAAGTATACCCTGATCCTCCAGCCACAGAAGTAGTTTCCCTGAATAAAGTTTTCTGACATAATTGTAAATGTTTTTCCGGGATGTAAAGATCAAATAATGAACGCATTAATGTATGAAAGTGAGTCCCCGGCTATCCCCTGATGAATTTTTGATGTAAATTTGCCTTTTCAAATACATTTTTTTGTGGATATTAAATTTTGAAGTGATGAAGAAAACAGAAGTTAAGACAATCGGAAAAGCCAAGAAAACAACAAAGGCAGTTAAAGCAGTAAAGAGCACCGGCGCGACTAAAGATACAGCGGTGAAGAGCAGGAAGGTTAAAGTTGTAAAACCGGAACCGACAATTGAAGAGATAAGCATGAAGGCTTATGAGATATACAACCAGCGTATCAGTCGCGGCGAAATAGGTACTCAGACAGACGACTGGCATAAGGCAGTGGAGCTCCTGAAGAAGGGCTGAGATCATTAAGACCTTTTGTCCTGACACAGCGCCCCGTCTGCCATCTGGCCGATCGGGGCGCTTCTGTTTTTTGATCTCTAAGCCGCTAAGTCAACCATTGGCAAAGTAGCCCTGTCAGTCATTATTTCCCGGGCTCACTCTTGTTTCTTAGGTTGCTTAGCCAGTTCCATCGTTAATGCTGTTGTCCCTACAAGGCCACCCAGTTGCATGGTCTCAAGAGCCGAGCTGGGCACTATGACTATTGTTGAGTTGGTCTTCAGGCCTTCATAAAGCATGTTCATTGCCCTCAGATGAAGGGCAACAGGATCGTCATGGTATGTTTTGGCAGCTTCTCCGAACTTCTCTGCCACCTGTCGTTCAGAATCGCCCAGGATCACTCTTGCCTGGCGTTCCCTTTCCGCCTGGGCCTGCATTGACATAGCATCCTGCAGGGCAGAAGGAATATTGACATCTTTGACTTCCACCGATATAACATTTACTCCCCATGGTTCGGTACGTTCATCAATTATCTTCTGCAGTATATGACTCATTTTGTCTCTGCCTTCCAGCATCTCCGAGAGCATCGTCTTGCCGATTACATCACGCAGGGCTGTTTGGGAGGCCCAGTTTATTGCGCTCTTATAATCAGCTATTTCAAGAGCTGCTTTCTTGGCATCAAGAACTTTCCAGAACAGCACTGCATCCACATCAACAGGTACAGTATCTTTTGTAAGAGTTTTTTCCGCCGTAAAAGTTGTATTTATGACCCGCAGGTCAATCCAGTACGCAACGGTATCAACAATTGGTATAATAAAAAATAATCCTGGTCCCCTTAGTGCATGGAACTTCCCTAATCGCAGCACCACCGCCTTCTCCCATTGATCTGCAATCTTTATTGAAGCTGAAACAATGAGGGCAATTAAAAAGGTGATCACTCCGATCCATATGGCTCCTGTCACATTCTGCGCATTATAACTGAGATATGTAAATACTGCGCCGATGACAATGATGACAAAAAAGATCAATCCTGAAAAGGAACTTCTTGTTTTCATGATATTAACCTCCGATTATAAGTTTTAAATATGATTTCTTCTGCTAATGGAATATAAGATCGATGGGCAGGTTCTTTCCCTGCTTAGGTATACCAAATTTACGAATATTATTGTGCTGAGTCAAGCTATCAAAACAGCAAAAAAACTCCCCTCCGGATTGCAGAGGCTAGCCCTTTGTAATATTTCAACCCCTCAGATTGCCTTTATAATCCTTATTACGCTAATCGGGACCTTATTTACTCTTACCTGGCACAAATACATTCCGTCCTTTAGCCCTGATACATCAATTGGAAACCGCTGCTCCCCTGGTTCAACGGCACTGTCCGCAAGCGTCCTGATATATTGACCTGTAATATCGAACAGACGAATTTCGCATCTGCCGCCCTTGTCGAGGGAGAACTCAAGTACTCCTATTTCATTTACCGGGTTGGGATAACAAACGACCACCGTTGAAATTCTGGTGTCAGATATTGCGGTCAACCCCGTCTCAAAACACCCCAGGTCAGGAGCTGTACCCATGAACGGCAGCCCCACATCCACCCCTGCATCAATAAGATCGCTGCCCGGTGCCAGGTGCATGTATTCAATGTGAGGCAGGCTGCCGTCTGCCTTACGCGGACCGTCGGCACCAATGGGATCAGTGCTTCTGAAGTCCCCCGCAGTTACAACAAACGGTGGCAGCCAGCTGTTCTTCGCCTGCTCCGCAAAAGCGCCTATCTCTGCCGTGCCACCCAGCTCGGCACAGTTTTTTACCACCAGGACTTTTCCTGCTGCAAGCTCCGTCTTTATCCTGTAATTTGCCACGAGGTTGCCATATCCCGTGCAGTTATAAAGGATCATTGATCCCATGTTGCTGTTCTGGTCAAATCCTTTTGCCTTGTTGTTGAAGGCAAGACAATTTTTCAGTGTAAAATTATGCTTTAGCGTCTTGTCATCGCTTCCGCCCATCTTAAATCCGTTACCGTTGGCCTGTGAACCCGGATCAGTGCCGTCCTCAAGGTAACCGTTACCGAACGCCCAGCAGTTGTCGATCGTGGTGCTGGGGTCATCAGCACCTCTCATATATCCGTCCCATCCGTCGTCGCAGTTCTTCCACGCTCTGCATCCGTAGAAATAGTTTCCGCTGCCCACTGTCAGCTTCGGTGCGAATCCGTCAGCGTCGCCATAATCAGTAGGGTCTGCATTGAAATAAGAATCGCAGTTGCGGACAGTGTTATCGGAAGCGCCATTGTCAAGCTGCAGTCCGCTGTCCCTGTTCCTGTAAAAATTACAGAGTTCGATAATGTTTTTGCTTCCTCCCTCTATCCTCATCCCGTTGTCACCTGCACCAGTTATGTCTATGCCCCGGAAATGCCAGTAGCTTCCAGTCAGCTTGATACCTGCACTGCCGAAAGCCTGTCCCGAGAAGTTGAGCACGGGTCGCTCGTCCGGATATGCAGAAAGCGTTATGAGCGAATTTGCCGTCCCGGTTTTTGCTATCGAGATAGTTGCAGTCAGATTATAGGTTCCGCCCCGGATATAGATGGTCTGCCCGGAAAGAACCACGCTCACGGCTTTTTCAATTGTACGAAAAGGACTGCCGAGCGTGCCGGTGTTTGTGTCAGATCCGTTTAATGCTACATAATATGGCTGTGTGGATCCACTAACCGGAATGCCGAAACATAAAATTAGCATCAGTATTACCGGGGGCAGTAACCTTCTCATTTTCAATATACCACATTACAGGTTATGCCTGTTTTCCTGCAAACATCTGTAATACCGGTGCTTACCTTCCTGAAGTATTCATCAGACAGGGCACTGTCGATCTTGTTTTTCCTGTAGATCCAGTCGGCATAGTGATAGTTCATCCGGTCGACAATGATATGATCTACCTTGCCGGCCAGGGCTTCTGCCAGGTCTTCAGCTCCGGGAAGCACGGGTGCAATCATGGCATATGTCCTGATGCCGCTCTGATGTAACTTTTCCAGCGTGTCAAGACGCTCTTCCACAGACGTTGCATACGGTTCGAACAATCTTCTGATCTTATCGTCAGCCGTGGTTATCGAAAGTCCTGCTTCAAGATCCTTTGCACCCTTAAGGATATCGAGGTCACGCAGCACCAGGGGAGAGCGCGTCTGTATCGTCACCGGCCATTCATTGGCTGCCAGTATCTCAAGGCACTGTCTTGTAAGTTCGTATTTAGCCTCCAGTGGCTGATACGGGTCACACAGCCCGCTTATCCATACTCTTCCGCGCTTCTTTTTGGTTATCTCTTTCCGCAGCAGTTCAGGAGCATTGATTTTGACATCGGCAAACAATCCCCACGGCTCCAGGTGGCCGCTGAACCTCTTCATGAAGCGGGCGTAGCAGTAAGAGCAACCATGCTGGCATCCAATATATGGATTAATGACATAATCATAAACCTTTGATGCAGATAGTATTGTCTTCGACTTGATTTCGTTTACGGTCATGGCTTCCTGAATAGGGTAAAGTTATAAATAAAGAGGCAATTGAGAAGCGACCGTAAAGAAATGATCCGGTGGATCATTTCAGGGAGCTGTCGGACTGCAGGAGAACCGACCGTTAATAAATTGCCCGGTGGGCAATTTTAGGGAGGGGACAGACTGTGGGGTAGACAGCAGGCAAGAGGCAGGAAATGAGAATTAAGATTTAAGAACTAAGAATTTGATAATCAATTAATTCGCAAATCGCAAATCGCAATTTCTTCGGACCCTCAGACCATTAGACTTTCAGACGTTCTCCTTTAGCCTTTCTCCTTTTTCTTGATTATCTCCCGCGATAATCCTAACTTCGATACAAAATAAAACGTCACTCACTTAAACCTCTATCCGATGATATCACATGAACTTGGTTACAAAATTATTGGCGATGACATACAGTTTGTCGAGATCGAGCTCGATCCCAACGAGACTGTAATTGCCGAAGCAGGCTCCATGGTTTACATGGAACAGGGAATAACTTTCGAAGCCAGGATGGGTGATGGCACATCGGCGGAAAAGGGAGTAATGGATAAGCTGTTCCAGGCCGGATCGCGCGTGCTGACGGGAGAATCTCTTTTCCTGACCCACTTTACAAACAAGGGAAGCGGTAAAAGCAGGGTGGCCTTCGCAGCACCTTATCCCGGTACGATCATACCGGTCGATCTCAGGGAGGTCAGAAACTCTCTTCTTGTGCAGAAAGATGGCTTCCTGTGCGCTGCCTACGGCACAAAGCTGACTATCTCTCTTAACAAAAAAATAGGGTCGGGGTTACTCGGAGGTGAAGGCTTTATCCTCCAGAAACTGGAAGGAGACGGGAGAGCCTTCATTCATGCAGGAGGTACAGTGATAGAGAAACAGCTGAACAACGAGACCCTCCGCATTGATACCGGGTGCGTCGTCGCTTTTGAACCGGCACTCGATTTTGATATCGAGACCACCGGCAGCCTTAAATCGATGGTCTTCGGCGGTGAAGGATTATTCCTCGCTACCATGAGAGGCACGGGTAAGGTGTGGCTCCAGTCGATGCCCATACGCAAGCTGATAAGAGCCCTGGCACCCATGGGCAGAAACAGGGGTAAGGAGGCTGGCTCGTTGCTTGGTAACCTGTTCCAGTAAGGTCAGATAGCAGTTATGACAGATCAGCTTTTCGGGGATCTCGAGCGTGGTGTGGTTGCCGCTCTGGAGACGTATTCCAATGTTCACCGCGGCAGCGGACACAATTCGATTGTCTCCACACATTTATATGAAAAGGCACGGGAAATAGTCCTTCAATATCTCGGCCTGAACAGCCGCCGGTACGCTGTCGTCTTCTGCACCCCCGCGAGAGAGGCTGCCCTGAAGGCACTTCTTCAACCGGATGATTACAAGAGTGTCTCAAGTCGTGATATTGGTTTGCCCCTGGGTGTCAGGGCACTTGCTGTTAAGAGAAAAGCACTGCCTGCAGGCACTCCTTTTCAGACCGGTGGAGGAACGACGAGAATTATCTCCCCTGACTGGGTTGTCTGGGCCGGTAAACCTGACAGGTTAGAGGCCGGCACGCCGGCTATCGTCAGTGTCATCGCGTTTGCAAAGGCGCTGCAGCTGATCCGTCAGTATGGTAATGAAGCGGTTGTCAATCCGGCAGGTAAACAGCTTACTGCCCGGGAAATAATTTATAGCGATGAACTTGAAGAATATTCCGGACGCGAGCTGCTGGATAAGCTCAGACAGACCCTGTTGGGACGTGGACTGATGGTCCCGACAACGGAAGGAGCAAAGCCGTTCATCAACCTCGACAACAGCGCAAGCACCCCCACATTCATGCCGGTATGGAATGCAGTGCGCCTTACATGGCACCAGTCCGCACAGGTACAGCAAGAGATAGTTGATGAGGTCAGGTCCGTCTGTTCCCGCTTCCTCGGTGCCCCGGAGACTGCTTATGACGTGATCTTTACATCCAACACCACCGAGGCCATCAACCTGGCAGCCGAAAGCCTCTGCCGTGAGACCGGTAAGGATACAGAACCAGTACTGCTAAACACCCTCCTCGAACACTCATCCAACGACCTGCCGTGGCGAAAGGCATCGCACTATCCGCTGCTCAGGCTGGCAATAGACGCTGACGGCTTTGCAGACCTTAACCAGCTTGAAACGCTGCTTCAATCATACAACAGGAACGGTGAGCATGGGAAGAGGAGGATCACTCTTGTTGCCGTGAGCGGGGCATCGAATGTCCTTGGAACAGTTAATGATCTTGCGGAGATCAGCCGCATAGTTCACTTGTATGGGGCGCGGCTCCTGGTCGATGCGGCACAGCTGGCCGCCCACCGCAAGGTGGAGATGAAAGAGTGGGGGATCGATTATCTGGCTTTCTCAGGTCATAAGGTCTACGCACCTTTCGGCTGCGGAGCCCTGGTGGTTAAAAAGGGACTTTTAAAATTCACGCCGCCTGAGATGGACCTGATCCGCTCATCAGGCGAAGAAAATACCGGGGGCATAGCCGCTCTGGGAAAAGCGCTGGTTCTTTTGCAACGGATTGGCATGGAGGTGATCCGGAAGGAAGAGCAGGTACTGACTGCACGGGCGCTGCACGGGCTGGCGCATACAGACGGCATAAAAGTTCATGGGATAAAAGATCCGGACTCACCTGCTTTTGCCCATAAGCTTGGTGTCATTGCGTTTGAGGTGAAGGGAGCACTGTCAGGATCAGTAGCCGCGGCCCTGGCTGAGAGGGGCGCTATAGGTGTGCGTTACGGCTGCCACTGCGCTCATATCCTGGTCAAGCATCTCGTAGGTGTTCCGCCTTCACTGGAATGGATACAACGCCTTCTGGCGATCCTCGTTCCCCGGTTAAGATTTCCGGGCCTCGCACGGGTGAGCCTGGGAATAGAAAACCGCGAGCAGGATATTGACACATTTTTAGCTGTGCTCGGCAATATTATCCGCCAGCGACATGCGCCGGGGCAGAGCCCCTCAATGCCGAAGGCGGTTATTAAACAGCAGATAAATGATTTCGTCAGGGCTTCGACAAAGAGGGTCTATTCAGAATGCTAAAATCGAAAATCAAAAGTCATAAGGTCTGGTGTTATGTAGTCGTGCAGATCGGTTTCATTCGCAAATCGAAAATCCTTGTAAATTCATAATTCTCATCAGTCACCAGCAGTCGGATATATTTGATTTATGCTATCTTTGATACTATCAAATGATACTATCAGTATTTAACTATCATGAAACCGCCTTATCAGATTACCAATAAGACTATTGAACTTATCGCTTCAATTTCAGAAAAAATTGGTGAAGTCAATTCTGCGTACTTATACAAGCCTCCAACAGAGCTGCGAAGAAGGAACAGGATTAAAACGATCCAGTCATCACTTGAAATAGAAGGGAATTCTCTTACTCTGGAGCAAGTCACTGCCATATTGGAAAATAGGCGGGTTATCGCTCCAAAAAATGACATTCTGGAAGTTAAAAATGCAATCAAAGCATATGAGGAACTTGAGAAGTACAATCCTGCAAGCATAACAGCTTTTTGCAGAGCTCATGCAGTCTTAATGGATGGTTTGGTTGATAATCCAGGGAAAATCAGGACAACATCCGTGGGCATTGCAAGAGGTCTGGCACTGACCCATGTTGCCCCTCCGGGTAACATTGTAAGATCACTTGTGAAAGCCTTGTTTGACTATCTCAAAAATGGGAAAGATCTGCTACTTATCAAAAGTTGTGTGTTCCATTACGAAATAGAATTCATTCACCCCTTTATCGACGGGAACGGACGAATGGGCAGACTGTGGCAGGCTGTGATCCTGAGCCAATATTCTCCTGTCTTTGAGTTTCTCCCAATAGAGTCAATTATAAGATCAAGACAATCAGAGTATTACAAGATACTCGGAGAATCTGATAATTTGGGTGAATCAACCGGTTTCATCGAGTTTATGCTTGAGATAATTGATGAGTCATTGAAAGAATTACTAATCACCCAGAATGTTAATATTAAAAACACGGACCGGATTTCCATTTTTAAAGAGTTGATCAGGCAGTCGTATTTCAGCAGGCAGTCTTATATGAGACAGTTTAAAAATATCTCACCGGCTACTGCAAGCCGCGATTTAAAAATGGCGGTGGAAAACGGTTTCCTGGAAAAACAGGGAGATAAGCGTACGACACTCTATAAATTCAAAAAATAAACCTAAAGCTGACCTGCCCAGGTTAAGACCACTGCTCCTAACTGCTGCCAATTGCAAATTATCTGCTGCCTGATCACAGTATATACCTGATCCTGACAATTATGCTCTTCTTCTGACCTTCCACCAGGTCAAATTTGAAGGCATCAAACTTTGGTAACTTCAGTCCTGTGTGATAATAATCGGAGAATCCGAACCCTTCTTTCGGCATCCCGAGGAAGTTATACTCCATTATGCCGTCGCCAGTCTCATCGTCAAGAATGGAGATGCCGTAGGTGCCGGAGGGGATGGTGAACTGAACCTTCATTTCGCCGTCGCTGACATCTTTTTTGGAGTATCTGAGCTCCCGGTATGATTGTTCTTTCCTGAAGCTTTCATCGTCCCTGAACACACCTATCACCATCTGCCCCTTAGTATTCCTGATCCCGGTGATAGTAACCTCCACATTCTGAGCATCAATGGTCGAGGCAGGCAGAAGGAGCAGCAGAAATATCCTTATAATGAGGGTCTTCATTGTAATTGTTCGATGGCTGTACTTAAAATAACTTCTTTATAAGCCAGAAAACGACTGAAGCCACTATACTCAGAATGAGCATTGTCGTTATCGGAAAATAGAGCCTCATATTTTCTTTCTCAATCCGTATGTCGCCGGGAAGATGACCGAACCAGGCAAACCTGTTACCTGCAAAATAAATGATCAGCCCGGCAACGACCAGAATTATGCCTGTGGTTATTATTACCTTACCTGCTTGTGGCATCGATCAGAGTTTGATTCATAAAAGTAGAATAAATTCTGTTAAGTCCTATGTCCTTATTCTTTGCAGGAGCTCGGATTTACCTGTTGACACCCGCTCACTTTGATCCTGATATTTTCATTTATTTAGGTTTTTATAAATGGGCCGTGAATTTTTTTTTATATTATCTTGGTAAACGAATTTTTGATCAACAGTAACAGAAAGGAATTTTAGAAATGTATGCATATGGTATGCTCATGATAGAGCATCGTCTTATTGAGCGGATGCTTATTGTAATAAAAGATGCTCTGACAAAAATTGAATTCAAGCACGAGATAGACCCGGTATTTGTTGATATTGCTGTTGATTTCATCAGAGTATACGCCGATAGGACACATCACGGTAAGGAGGAAGATATCCTCATGAGGGAATTGAAGAAAAAAACGTTATCCCCCGCTGATCAGCAGGTCATGAACGAACTGATCAGGGAGCACGTGTTAGTGCGTCAGACCACTGCATTAATAAGCAGCGCCAATGACCGCTACCGCAATGGTGATGATATTGCCTTAATTGTTATTGCCAACAACCTCAAAACCCTTATTGAGTTTTTTCCCAAACACATTGAAAAGGAAGATAAGAAATTCTACCCTGCATCCAGGACTTATTTCACCGATGAAGAAGACGAGGCAATGCTTGCAGAATTCGGAGAACTGGACCGGAAGATGGTTTACGAGAAATACAAAGCCGTTGTGGAAAAACTGGAAAATCAAAAATGATCACCGGGAAGTGATGTTTTCTGAAATTATATTTCTTTCCGGCAGGACAGGAAAGTAAGATATTGAAAGGTACAAAGTATTATTTTTAAGGACAGTTAAACATCACAGGAGTACCGTGAAAAAGATCATTCATTTGTCCGACCTGCATATCGGACACGAAGACTGCGGGGATAAATTCCGTGCTCTGATTGATAACATCACTTTCCTGAAACAACCGGCAGACAATTACACGATTGTGATTACCGGCGACATTGTTGACAATGGCACGAAAAGTGAGCAGACCGATGAGGCTGTTGCCGGCATCAGGCTGCTTGAAGAACGCGGGTACGGGGTGCTGGTCGTTCCAGGCAATCACGACTACGGCACAGGCACCAGGGGATATGCAAAATCTGTCACCTCGTTTAAAGAGAGGTATTTCGGGTCGAAAAGGATCTCTTATCCAAAGGTGGATATCATTGGTAAAATTGCTTTTATCGGGCTTGACTCAAATGCCGGTGAGCTGCACTGGCGCGACCGTTTCCTCTCCGAGGGTGAGATAGGAGTGGCACAACTAAAGCGGTTGCAGAGGATACTGAACAGGACGGAGGTAATCAGCCGTAAGAAGGTTGTCTACCTGCACCATCACCCGTTCGACTTTAAGCTCGGGATGCAGCTGAAAGACAGCAGCGATTTGAAGGTGGTTATCGAAAATAAGGTCGATATGCTCCTGTTCGGTCACTATCATGTCAATCCTGTCTCTACCGGCAAGATCTATAACGGTGTCTGGGGTATCCCGCGGTGCTACAATGCCGGATCATCGACACATAAGAATGGCAATACCGGTTATCAAAGGGTCATCGATCTGTCCAATGCCGATCCGCGAATGGACTACGACGGCAATTTCATTTAGTATTTACCGGCAGTAAATATACAGGCCAGTCAATGAAGACCGTCACAGTCAGAGAGTTAAGCCAGGAGTTAACATACCGTACGCCAAAGGAACTGCGCGATCTCTGCCTCCGCCTGTCGAGATTCAAGAAGGAAAACAAGGAGTTACTGACTTATCTTCTGTTTGAATCATCAGACGAACTGTCATATATAGCAGGAGTGAAGAAGGAGATGGATGAGGAGTTTGAACTGATCAACATGACAACCTGGTATTATATCAAAAAGAGTGTCAGGAAGATTTTAAAGAACACCAGGAAATACATCAGGTATTCGCAGAAGAAACAGACAGAGGTCGAATTGCTTCTTTATTTCTGTACAAAGCTGAAAGCACTTTCCCCGTCGATAAAAAGGAACAACTCACTCATGAACCTTTACAACAGGCAGGTCGATACTATCATTAAGAAAATACCCGGTCTGCACGAAGACCTTCAATACGACTACGGTCTCGAGCTGAGTGAACTAAACAAGTGACCGGTCAGTATGCTGCCTGCTGCATTCTCTTGCATCCCGGAATAAAAACAGACATTTGTCCCGGCACCCAGGGCAATTTGTTTCCTGATTTTTATAAATTTATCGTCGGAACATAAATACACAGATGATGCGCTACATAAACATTCTCTTCTTTGCTGTCATGATAGTCATGAACTATCTCGCCAATGCCATTCCTCTTAACGGCAAGACTACCGGAGCACTTTCCGATGCATTCCCTAACCTCTTTGTCCCGGCAGGAATTACCTTTTCGATCTGGGGCGTAATCTACCTCCTGCTGCTGGTTTTCTGTGTCATACAGTTCACCTCACCGGATCAGGTGGTCATTTCGCGGATAGGATGGCTCTTTGCAGTGACATGTATCTTTAATGCATTATGGATAGTCACATGGCATTACGGAAGACTTCCTCTCTCGGTGATCATTATGCTTGGACTGCTTGTATCACTGATCTGGATAAACATTATTGTCAAAGACCTGCCCTTCGGCCTGATCAAGGCAGCTTTCGGCATTTACCTGGGGTGGATCTGCATTGCCACTATAGCCAATGTGACGGCTCTCCTTGTCAATTTCAGCTGGAACGGCTTCGGATTATCTGAAGAGACCTGGACAGTCATAATGATCCTTGCCGGTGCCCTGATAGCTGCTCTGACACTCTGGAGGCTTGATAATCCATTCATCGGGTTATCGGTGGTATGGGCTTTTGCAGGAATAATGATAAAACGTCAGGTCGATTACCGTACTATTTTTATTGTTGCAGCTGTTGCTCTTGCAGTCGTTGCTGTAATGCTTTTACTGGCATTCTTTAAGAAACGCCTGCCGGGACTAGCCTGAGGCAGTCTTCTGTCGCTGCCTTTATGATCATTTACCGCAATCAGGCTATATAATATTTGCATAAATTGCATCTGGTATATAACTAGCATCAATTGAACCTGAAATAAGTAAACGAAATGAATATCAGGGTAATACCATTTTTTCTTTGCTTCATGTTGCTCCTTAGCGGAACCGGACTGTCACAAAGAAAGACTCAACCAAATAACGACTGGAAGTTGGTCTGGCAGGATGAATTTGACGGAAAACGTCTCGATACGGCTAAATGGAATGTCCTGATACGGGAGACAAGCAAGCACAATGAACTTCAGTATTATGTCCCTGATGAGGTGTACATCGAAAACGGCCTGCTCCGCATAAGAAGCCGCGAACGCAAATACGGATCCAAAGAATACACAAGCGGCAGACTCGATACGGAAGGTAAATTTGCTCCCACCTACGGCCGTTTTGAGGTCCGTGCCAGGCTGCCGAAAGGACAAGGCCTCTGGCCTGCTCACTGGCTTTATCCTCAGAACCGCGACTGGCTGATGGAAAAGACTATGGAAGATGCTGTCGCCGGCGGGAAAGAACGGCTGATCCCTGAGGAACGGCCCTGGTATACCGAGATCGATATCATGGAGTTCCTGGGCCATGAGCCGAATATCCTCTATGGAACCCTTCATTACTGCTCATTCGACGGATCAAGGAAATCCAGTTCCGGAAAATGGATTGACACAGTTGACTATTCTGAAGGCTTTCACATTTATGCACTGGAATGGGAACCGGATTCAATCCGCTGGTATATCGACGGACATCTGCTCCACTCTACTACTGACGGTATCCCGCATGAACCTCATTACCTCATCCTTAACACTGCTGTCGGAGGAAGCTGGCCCGGCAATCCTGATTCAACCACAACCTTTCCACAGTACCACGACATCGATTACGTTCGCATATTTCAAAAGAAACCTTACTTCGAATAGAAGATAATTCAGATCAATGACCTTCAGTTATTGACACACGCAAAAAAGGTCTGCATTGTTTCTCAGAGGCGTACGTTATCTTTGCCTGTTACAATTCTGCCTTTTGCATTTGACAGTGGCTCACTTCCCGGGAAGAAGATCTGACAGCTCGTGCTCAAGTTCGGAGTAAACATCGTCCGGACCGGCCCCCAGAGCATCAAATGTCTTGCTGGCAAAACTGCGCATTGTTGCAGTAAGTGTAATATCGAGAATTTCGACGTCTTCCAGGCCCAGCACCCTCAACGCCTCTACATCCGCTAGGGTTATCCTGTTTGCATTCCGGATAATCTTCTGTGCGAACTCCATCATCGCGACCTCACCGGGCTCCAGCCCTGCATCCTTGAAATTCGTCAGTATCTTACGTAACTGATCGGTACTTATCCCGTTCTTCAGCAGTATCGCTCCGTGCGCGAGGAGGCAGTACCGGCATTTCAGTTCCATTGCAGCCGCCAGTGTCACCAACTCATAGCGCCTCAACCGCAGGTTTTTACGAATGCTCCCCTGGAAGGCGCGCCAGGCTTCCAGCACATCGGGACGAAGACTGAAGACCTTTGCGTGGTTGGGCACGTACCCCATACTCTGACGGTCTCCTTCATAGATCACGCGGAGCTTGCCCTCAGCTTCTGCTTCTGATCTGGTCTGAATGAACATAAGCTTTTCCATGTTATCTGTATATCATTCATTAAACAAACCACTACGGTAAATGTTTGTCCGGTTTTTATCATCTTTTTAGAGGCGTCACATTAGCGACTGCTAAGACTGAATTCCGCTTCCAAATCCCCATTTCTAAGGACTGGCCCAAAAAAATCTTAAGCCTTGATTTTTCTTTGGTTACCTTCTTTGCATCAAGGCAACGAAAGTGACAAATAACAATGCTTGTATTAGGACAAAGAAAGTAACAATGCGACCCTTCGTTATATCAAATCTATATTCATAATTCTGGAAGGTTATTCATTAAATTTTAATGAACATTATTTGACAGTGGGATGCTTTGAAAATACTTTTGATTTTATTAAATTTACCACATTATGACCTCTCAGGTCTCGCTGTAATAGTTTTAACAAGATTTCTTTTAATTGTTGAACCTTGTGGCATTCAGAATCGAGTATGGATATACTTAAAGCAGAGTATGTAAGTACTGATTTTTACTATCAGGGGTAAAAAAGTGATGATCGATACAGACCTTGCCCTATTGTATGAAGTCCCGACCAAAGCTCTCAAACAGCAGGTCAAACGCAATTTATCCAGGTTCCCTGATGACTTTGCGTTTGAATTAACACAGACAGAAAAGCAGGAACTGGTCACAAATTGTGACCGGTTGGTGAATTTGCGCCATTCTTCCGTAAATCCATTGGTTTTTACTGAACAGGGTGTGGCTATGCTTTCATCTGTTTTGAGATCAGAGAAGGCCATACAGGTCAATATTGAGATCATGCGAGCCTTTGCACGTTATCGTGCAATTCTCAGAGAAAATGAGGAATTAGAGGAAAGAGATCAGATCATTGAGGAGAAATTGAATAATGCATTTCAATTTCTATTGGAAAGAATTGATGAGTTGCATCAGGTCAGTATAGAACCAAGAAGATCAATTGGTTACAAGTATAATCAAGATTAGTGCCTTTTAATTACGCAATTCTACGTAACGCAAATGTGAATGAATTAATCCCTTATACAATCCCCAAAACCAAACGACTTGCCTGAGAGAAATTCCGGATGAAGTGAGTTTTTTCTTGTTTGCTGCCACAAATCCCCATTTTTAAGGACTCCCAAAAAAATCTTAAGCCTTGATTTTTCTTTGGTTACCTTCTTTGCATCAAGGCAAGGAAAGTAACAACTAACTACTCTTGTATCGCATTAATTCCAAAACTTTTATAAAAATTATCTTAATATAGTAAGTATCAATTCGCTAATTTGTTATAAATTAGACTTTTAAACATTGAAATTAAAACCATTAACATGAAAAAGAGAAATGGAATTATTTCTGCACTGATACCACTTGTAATAACACTTAGCATGTACCTGGTATTCTACACAAAAATTGAATGTAAACCAAATCATGCAGGATTTTGGCTTATTCTGGCCCTGGGCGCATCGATAGGGGTCGCTATAGCCAGGTTTTCACAAGGGACTTTCACTAAAAAGGACTAAAAAAGTCAAGCCTGCGCACATGAAAAAATGTGCACAGCTGCATGTGCAGCAGCCTTACATCTGGCAGGCCGATTAACAGTAATACTGAAAATATGAAAAAGATAGTTAAGATCTTATTGAGGATATTATTCCTGCTGGTAATTCTTTTTCTTGTGACCCGGATATTCAGAAGAGCTGATGAGCAGAATATCATGTCACCGGCAACAGCTGTCTATTCCGCCGGAAATGCTCCCGACAGCACCCGCAAGGAGATAATTGATCAGTTAAATAAATTTCAGGAGGGTTACTCTGCACGTGACACCAGCCAGGTCGAAGCTTTTATGGAATCACTTTATTCCAGGGAAAATGTACTGATCCTGGGAACCATGCCCGGAGAAGTATTCAGCGGTTATGAAAGAGCGACTTCTCTGGTGCGAAGTGACTGGGAATCATGGGGCGATTGCAGGTTCATGGTCGACAGTGCAAATATCTCATCCGCGGGAGACATTGCATGGTTTTCAACAAGAGGCTATGTAGAATTTGACCTGTCAAGCCTCCTGGTCATACCGTTGCGCCTGACAGGTATAATGGTAAAGGAGGACGGGGTTTGGAAATTCCGACAGCAACAGTTCCAGTTTGATATCGACTTCAGTTTTACCCTGCTGGCAATTCTGATACTGTCCGTATGGATTCTTATCAGCATTGTTACCCTTGCAGTCTTATCTGTCAAAGTCATTAAAGCCCGGACTTCGACTAAATCAATGCCTGAATAACGTTGAAGTATCCCTGCTCTCCCATTACGCGAGACTGCCTCTCCGCCATCCGGCGACTCTCCAGCATACTCCATGCCCCATGCTCCTTGCCTCCCCTGCAAACTGGCTGCTCACTAAAATGATCCACCGGATCATTTCTTAACGCTCGCCCCTCTACTGCCTGGTTGCGTATTCTTCACTGAAATCACTAACTTTAAGCCACCGGATTTCCGGCTGAACCTGAGAACTGAATTTTATAAACGTTAATTAACCTGCCTTTGAAAACACTAAACACCCTCGTAGCCATTATGGCTTCTGCAACAATATTAGCTACTGTTGCCTGCTCATCAGCACCCGCTGACCTTGCGAAAGAATCAACACCCACTGATCTCTCAAAAGCGAACATCATCCCGAAACCGGTATCGATCACACCGGCAGGAGGATCATTCACCCTGACTGACCGTTCTGACATTTATGTAAAAGGGGAATCACCCGAACTCCTTCGGATCGGCCAATACCTGGCCGACAGGCTGAATCCCGCAACCGGATTTGGTCTTGAAGTAAAAACGACTGGGAAAGACCTCGTACGTGGTAAAATACTCCTGGTACTCTCAGATAATGATCCGGAGTTGGGCGATGAAGGCTACCAACTGGTCATTGATGAAAAATCGGTCAGGCTGACTGCCAATAAACCGGCAGGATTGTTTTACGGGGTTCAGACCCTCAGGCAGCTTCTGCCCGCTAAGATTGAGATGGTCACACTCCAGGAGGGCCCCTGGGAGCTTGCAACAGGCACGATCCGCGATTACCCGGCATACGGCTATCGCGGAGCCATGCGCGACGTCGCACGTCATTTCTTCGGAGTTGATGATATAAAGATCTTCATCGACCAACTCGCAACATATAAAATGAACGTGCTGCACCTCCACCTGTCCGACGACCAGGGCTGGAGAATCGAAATAAAATCGTGGCCCAACCTGACTGTCCATGGCGGCAGGACCGAAGTAGGAGGGGGCGAAGGCGGATTCTATACCCAGGAGCAGTATTCCGAAATCGTGAAATATGCTCAGGAGAGATTCATCACCGTTATCCCCGAGATCGACATGCCTGGCCATACCAATGCTGCGCTGGCTTCTTATCCCGAACTGAATGCCAAAGGAAGTGACACCGCGATGTACACTGGTACCGATGTCGGTTTCAGTTCGCTGGCAACACATAAGGAAGTCACTTATAAGTTTGTTGGTGATGTCGTCCGTGAACTGTCCGCAATCACACCCGGACCCTGGTTCCATATCGGGGGCGATGAATCACATTCGACCAAACTGGAAGATTATATACCTTTTGTCAACAGGGTGCAGGATACGGTGGCTGCCTACGGCAAGCAGGTGCTGGGCTGGGATGAGATTGCCCTGGCAACCCTGAAACCAAATTCCGCTGTTCAGTACTGGGCCAAAGAGGCAAATGCCGTCAAAGGAATTGCCCAGGGTGCGAAAGTCCTGATGTCACCGTCTAAGTATGCCTATATCGACATGCAGTACGATTCGACCAGCATATACGGATTACACTGGGCTGCATACATAGAGGTCGACGAGGCTTACAACTGGGATCCTGCCAGCCTCGCTCCCGGAATAAAAAAGGAAAACATCTTAGGGATAGAGGCTCCTCTCTGGGCTGAAACAATTGCTGTCCGCGCCGAAGCTGAATACCTTCTCTTCCCGCGTCTGCCAGGTTATGCTGAGATAGGATGGACGCCAAAGGAACTGCGCAGCTGGGATGATTATAAAGTCCGCCTCGCAAATCACGGTGCACGGATGACAGCCATGGGAATCAGTTTCTACCCGTCAACACGGGTGGAGTGGGTCAAATAGAACGGAAAAACGCCTGACGGGGAACAAGCGTCTGACTGACGCCTAACCTTATTTAAGAAACTCCCTGAACCAGAGACCGGAGTCTTTGATATACCGCTCCAGTGTCTTGAAATCAACGTAGACAAGCCCGAACCGGGGACTGTAGCCTTTGTCCCATTCGAAATTATCTGTCGGCGACCATGCGAAATAACCGTTTACATTGACGCCTTCCTTCTTTGCCTTTAATACAGCGGCGAGGTGATTTTTATAATATCCGGTTCTCTCCTTATCATGAACCTGTCCGTTCTCAAGCTTGTCAGGAACGCAGGTACCGTTCTCTGTTACGATAAGGTTCCTGATCCCCTTGTACTGGCTGAATTTCTTTAGAATATTGTATAAACCTTCAGGATATACCTCGCCTCCCATTTCATTATAAGGGACGTTCCGTTCCGAGGCCGGTATTTCCTTTGCCCTCATCCCGGGTATTATCGACTTCTTGGCGATAGTCCTGTAATAGTACTGGATACCAATAAAATCGAAATCGAAGATCATCATCTGCTCATCACCTTCTTCATAGTAGGATTTCAGCTTTTTCAGCATCGGGATTGTATCCACGGGATACCCCAGACCGAGAGCCGGTTCAATGAACAGGCGGTTCATTATTGCATCCATCCTCGCAGCAGCCTCAATGTTCTTTTCATCCTGGTCAACAGGCTCCACCCAGGTGTTTGCCAGCGTGGTGCCAATATTAGCGTCCGGAACATTTTTCCGGATGATCCGTCCTCCTTCGGCATTGGCAAGCGTTGCATGATGAACTGCTTTCATGAAGGCGCCAATGCTTTTTTTGCCCGGGGCAAAGACGCCGTTCATGTAACCGTTTCCGGTGAAGGCAAGCTGTTCATTCATGACCATCCAGTTCTTTACCTTACCGCCGTATTCTTTTGTCAGAACATTCACGTATTCTGAAAACCAGTCAATTATTTTACGGTTGGTCCAGCCGCCCTGGGCTTCCAGAACCTGTGGCATATCCCAGTGATAAACCGTGATCCACGGTTCCACGCCGACGGACAGGCACTTGTCGATCACCCTGTGATAAAAATCTATGCCCTTGGCGTTTACAGCGCCTGTTCCTGCCGGAAGAATGCGCGGCCATGAGACAGAGAACCTGAACACCTTGAAGTTCATGGATTTTATCAGGTCAATGTCCTCAGAATACCTGTGGTAAAAATCAGCTGAGACATCTGCATTCTCGCCGTTTGCTATTTTACCCGGGATACGTGAAAAGTAGTCCCAGTTTGATTCGCCTTTACCGTCGAGGTTCCAGGCGCCTTCTGACTGGTATGCAGCAGCGGCCACACCCCATTTGAAGTCCGGACCGAAATCCGCTTTTGTGAAATCACTGGCAGGCATATACCTGAAAATATCAGACGCTTTCAGATACCTGCTGAGCATCAATCCTGTGCCCGCCATTCCCGTTTTTACTAACCAGTCTCTTCTGTCCATATGATTTCAATTGAATATGTTATACCTGAGTTCGTCGCATGTGATATACAAATGTATTAGAAAAACCAATAACCAAACTCTATGCTCCATGCTCCATGCCCCATGCCATTTGTTTCCGGCCAGGAAAGCACCTCCTTTCTTGACTTTTCCTCCTCCATAGCTTACCTTTGGAATAAGATCTGATTTTTCAGTAAGTCAGCTGTTTGAGTTTAACCTTATAATACTCCAGGCAATGAAGAGATCAACCATCCTCAGGCACTCAGTGAAGTTCGTCTTTGCCCTCTTCCTGTTTCTTGCTTCAGCCCCGGACATGACAGCCCAGGATCAGCCGGAACAACCGGCAGGCAAATACCCACAGGTACCTGTACCTAACACAGAGTTAAGATCCTTCTGGTCTGAGATACTCGGCCAGGAGATGTACCTCTACATCAAGCTTCCCCCGTCATACTATGCCAATCCGCAAAAGACTTACCTGGCCTGGTATATCACAGACGCCAACCGCAGCTTCCCCTTGGTTGCAGGCATAGCAGACTTCATCGATGCAGGTAAGACCGTGGACCCGGAGTTACTGATGATTGGCATAGGATATAAAATACAGGATATGGCCGACTTCACTGCATGGAGGACACGTGACCTCACCCCAACGAGCGTGTTTTCCATAAACTCGAGCCAGACCAGAATGCTTTCGGATCTTTCCGGCAGGCAGATTGATGTCACGACCGGCGGTGCAGCCACCTTCCTTGAGGTAATCGAGAAGGAGGTTATACCTTTTGCTGAAGCAAACTATCGCATCTCATCTGTGAACAGAGGACTGGGAGGATACTCCTATGGAGGACTCTTCACCCTCTATGCGTTATTCACGAAGCCGGAGCTGTTCAGCATTTATTATGCCGGCAGTCCTTCCATCGGTTATGATAAAGGTGTTCTTTTTACTTATGAAAATGAGTATGCCTTAACACATAAAGATCTTCATGCAAGGCTATTTATGACAACAGGAGAGCTGGAAGGGGCACAGATGACTGCCAACTTGAATAAGATGGCAGATCTGCTAAAGTCACATAACTATCCCGGGCTGACGGTCGAGACGCATGTCTTCCCCGGCGAGAACCACGCCTCGTGCGTCCCCTCTTCAGTGATGAGAGCACTGCGGGTACTCTACAACCGCTAAGGTATTCTTTCTTTGATGCAGCATTCCATTGCCTGTCTCCATATAAATCGACAATCGCAAAACGCACATCGCAAATAATTACTATTTCTTAATTTCCCTGTACCCCACCCGTTTGACCCTTGCAGCCAGATCTTCGATATCATCTTTCCTGGCAAGCATGTCGATCCATTCTTCCGGTATGGACTTAAATCCATACAGTAGTCCCGCCAGGCCGCCTGTCACAGCACCTGTTGTATCAGCATCCTCTCCGAGGTTCACCGCCTTCAGGACAGCCTCCGCGTAGTTCTCCGTTGTCATCAGGCACCATATCGCAGCTTCGAGAGTATCCATTACATACCCGGTGCTTTTTATCCTCTCCTCAGGCATGTCCTGAATATTGCCCTTAAGCAGTCTGTCAAACAGTCTGCGTTCATCGTTCGGGACGTTGAGCGAGGAAAGGTGGCCTGCTGTGACTACCCGGACAGATTTATACGCATCCGATTTTTTCATTCCTATGCTGAGGTAGCGTGCCAGCTCGAGGTAGATGAAACATGCTGTCACTGACCTTATGTGCCGGTGAGTTAACGACGATACCTGTTGGGTGATGCGGAAGCGTTCGCCGGCCGGTTTTTCGGCGATATAAAGCAGCAGGGGGAGTATCCTCATAAGAGAGCCGTTACCGTTGGAGCTTTCATCATCGTCGCCTGCTGTCTCTGGCTTTACACCTGATGCCAGCCGGGTGATAGCCCGTGCTGTTGTGCCCCCGATGTCAAATACCCTTCCCCGGGCGGTCCAGAACCCCTCCTGACGCCATCTGACAAAGTTCTGCCCGATAGCTTTAAGGTCAAACCCCTCTGTCAGCGCCTCCGCCAGGCAAAAGGTGAGGGAGCTGTCGTCAGACCAGGTACCGGGAGGCTGACCATGTTTTCCGTAGCCCGCCATGCCGGTGACAGGATTTGCGCGAAGCTCCTCCCTGCCGGTGAACTCAGCAGAAACCCCCAGCGCATCGCCCACGGCAACACCAAATAAAATTGATTTGATTATATCCTGATGCGATCTGGTCACGATAGCGTTTTTTTATGAGACTGAAGATATAAAAATATCTGATATCGGATCCGAACCTGAAGTGAATTGCTTTTTCTGCTCCCTGTCGCATTTGCCGGCTGAAGCTTCAGTGAAGGTGAACTGCCGGCTGCTTGTTGTCGTCCACTAACAGTCGTTGATATTACCGGATTCCCGTATCAATATCTATATTAAGAACTGTCTTTTTCTGTGAGGTAATCGTCACTTGCACAGGTAGATTGCTGCCGCCAATGGTGTTACCTGTGGGCAGAACCTTAACCAGGTAATTTCCCGTGGTCACCTCTGTCTTGTAAGAGCCATCCAAAGCAGGATTTATCTGTGCAATTTTCCTCCTGCCGTTTGATGTCCATATACTGACAGGATAAGCTTTATATGTTTCAGCTGTCGGCAGGCAACCCGGACCGGGTGGATCTGTTTCAACAGGGCATATTGGTCCGATGGAAATGACACCTTCAAGGAATCCGGTTTCCTGATTAGTTTGTTTTCTCACAGCCTGAAAAAAGCAAACTGGTCAGGAATGCTAAGCCAGCGATAATGAAGTAACTGCGTCTGATCATGGTTCCGAATATTGTAATAAACCGGACAATAACTATGCCAAATGTACCAAAACTGCCCATAGAACAATTTATAAACGATCAGCCCGTCTGTTGTTGCCCTACGTCATAAAAAATACTTGACATGCCCTTACATATTTCATAGCTTTATCATAACTAAATTCTTAAATAATAAGATATGAAAAAAACTCCTTTACTGATGTGGGCTGTTGTGATTATAATGACATCCTGCCAGCAAAAACCCGTGACTGTAGCTGTTGATCCCGAAGCCGTAAAAGCTGAACTGACAACTTTTATGGATGAGTATAATGTGGCTTATAAGGCTATGGATATCAATAAAATGACTGCATTATGCAACGACAACGCATTGTTTCTTGGATCTGATCCGTCAGAGTTCTGGGACAAGAAGCAAATAACTGATTATTTCATGGCACAGGGTACTGACAGCACCATGAAACTTGAGTTTCAGATTGACAGACGTGAAATAATGGTTGCAGCCGATGGGATGTCTGCGATTGTTGTGGAACAGTTTTTTATACCCCTGATAAGTACAAAGTTACAAGTAAGGTGCATAGACAAAGTAGTAAAGGTTAATGATAAATGGATGTTCGATCTCCTCAGCTGGAATATTGTTGTGAGAAATGAGGATATCCCTAAACTCAACGCGGCGCTTGAGTAAGTATCTATGCGTTTTTGACTGCCGTCCCGACCATGGAGAGTGCCGGGACGCCAGTTTTAGTTTACTTTTTATCCGCGTTCCATCCGACATTTACGATAATCTCGTTTCTTCGGCCGAACGGCTGAAAGGGCGGGTTATATCCGAGGTACCTGAAATTGCCATACCAGTTGATCCCTTTCGCCTCCAGGAGCGACTTCAGCCTCTCCGAGTATTTTCTTATATCCTTGTCTGAGGCATATCCTCCAAATCGTATTGCTGCAACGTATATAGCATCAGTTCGCTCGATCTTTACCCCGGGATCATGGGGTTTCGGCAGGTTCTCTTCACTGAACGATGATGGCATCACGAAACTCATGGAGGCGGTGTTCATATCCATGTGCACCGGCGATGTCATTGAGATCTTCGCTTCCGACTCGTTGCCGCCGAAAATATATCCGGCAAGCTTCCTGAAACCCGGGTACGCCAGCTCCCTGTATGTGCTGGCATCTGAATATACCGTTGCAAGGAGAGCGGAAGGGTAGAACCTTATCTCAAACTCCTTTTCGGAATGCACAACATCATATTTTTGTTTTTCTGTTTTTGCCATTGTGGTGGATGTTACTGATTCAATGCTTAATATGGTAAGTATTGCTACAAATGTTTTGCTTAATACTTTCATAAGTAATTGTCATTTTGTTCTTTAATAGTCAAACAAACCAGTTGATAAAATGTTTGCTGCAACAGCTACGGATTGGTCTGATATTTTAAGAGGAAGAGAGACAAATCAGAAAGCGAAGGGAGGTGAGTGCAGACCGTTGAAACCGGTATTTATCACCTTTCAACATGCTCCATACCCCTATTGATAACACTATTTTACCGCTTATTGGTTATTATTCGCAATTTCAGGGTTTCGCCCGGGAAAATTATCAGCTTATCGCCACCATGGGCGATGACATGAATGCCGGGGGAGCGGGAGACATTTTCAATGATTTTAACCGTGAAATGTTTTGCTGCGGCAAACACTATCTTCCTTCCGATCAGCTGATCCTGTTAATGATACCCTTTCCTGTTCTTACTTCTTTCCGGGAAGGTTGGACTCATCAACGAACTGGTTGGTATAGTGGAGATAGACGTAACTGCCTCCGGCATCTTCATTGAGATCCTGAAGGTTATTGGAGTTATGCTGTTTCAGTCCAATAAATGTGGTTAAGACATTGGTACCCATGGTGTACATCCACAGATTGTCATTTCCCACCTTCATCCCGGTCAGAAGCTTGTCGGTGTAATCGTTCCTGCGTCTGAATGCAAGATAAATATAGTCACCGCCGGCACCCATGTTGAGGTCCACGTTAATGGGCTGAAATCCGGCGCCAAGTTCTGCCAGGGTCTCATTGTCTGATGTATCGTATAACCCTATCTCAGCAATTGGAGTGATAGTGTCATTTTCCAGTCCCGGGAGGTAATATATCCACAGGTAGCGCGAATCGCCTCCGCAGCCCCTGTTAAGGTCGAAATCCAGCTTGTAGTAGTCCCGGTCATTGTACCTATACGGATTGGATATGACGCGCCCTTCGAGTACCAGGATGTCAAGAATACAGAACCTCGGTTTGGGGTAGACAGTGATCTCCCTGTCGGAAGACCAGCTGTTCATATAGTAATCTCTCAGTTCCGTCTTGCGCGACTCATCATCGCAGAACTCCCAAACAGGGATCAATCCGTTCTGGGCATAATTGCAGAACACCAGTTTGTTGGGTATGCTGTTGAGCCAGGCATCATAATCATTCTTGGTGATAATGTTGTGTCCCTGCTCGCTGTCGCCTCCGTACACCTCCAGGTGTTGTTCCATGTTGGAGGAGAACTGATCAAACTCCTGCTGTGTGATTACAGAGGTATTCAGCGTGCCGGAGCCATATCCCTGCGAGAAGCTTGCTTCGGCATAGATACCGACACTTACTCCTTCCTTGACATCCCGTGTCCGTCCCGAGACGCTGTAGTCTGACCTTGCACCCACAACAACCCCTGAGAGGCAGTGCGTTCCGTAGATGGTGAAGATGGATAAGGGGGTTACTGACGGGTCATTCAGTTTAGCCCTGGCCTGGACAGTGAGGTAAGGCTTCAGGTCAGATGCCTCCCAATCCAGGGGAAGCCGGAGCTGGTATTTGTTGGACAGGATATGGTATGTGGCAAATGAATATGAATCATATGAATATCTCTCTTTGCTGAAGTTCGTTGTCACAGAACCGCTGAAGAACATATAGCTGCCTTCAAGGCCTACAGAGGCGCTGAGGGAGCTGGAGTATGTGCTTATGCTTGTCCCTGAAGTCCGGATGAAAGAGGTGTTCTCGAGGTCTTTCATCTCGACCAGCCCGTCGGAATTGAGTTTTTTATAATCCAGGATGTGCTCTTTTACGCTGGCTTCATCAGCAAAGTTGTCAAAGACATCATAGCCGGCTCCTACATCCGCCAGGCCGTCAACCTGTTCGGGGTCATCAATGGGATCAAACGGTCCGGGCAGATCATCCTTGGTGCAGGATGTAAGCCAGATTGCCAGGGCAAGGGTGGCAAATGTAAAAAATGGCAATGAAGTACTGCATTTCACCGTGCATGAATTAAGATTTAAGGGTCTCATGGCTAAATTATTAAGTTAGTGAAAAGGAGTTACTTAACCAAAGTTAGACCATTTAAGTACGCAAGTCAAATATTATTTGATATCAGCCATTCAGCCCACAGTTTATATTTAAGGATCGGCCTGAGATTTTTTGGGGATGGAGGACTGTGACGGAGGCCAGCAGCAGCAGAGTCTATTTCAACATTTTCTTTGCCAAAGTGTTCTTTCCGACCGTATAAGCGTAAGCAGCTGCGGGTACAAATTGGAGTTGTATACCATCGTACCCGACAATTCCTTCCTTGTCAATTGAAGTAACCAACGCATTCTTTAGTTTGCATTTTTTACAAAAGCTTATAAGGCTTTTTAGTTCTGACGGCTTTTCATAATATCTGTTTGACCATTTGATTTCCAGTGCCCATAGAGGTTTAAGATTCTTCTCACTTAAACCGACCATATCAACTTCTCCGTTTTGCCACCTTGCATACCATGGTGTAAACCATTCCCGGTGCATCCATTGAGAATATATCGCTGTCTCAACCATATTGCCAAGCAAATTGTCGTTTGGACTTAACGGCGCAAAAAGAGCACTTCTTAATGAAGGGTTAGTTAAGTAAAGTTTAAAGAAGTTTTCTCTTTTAAATCTCTTGCCTGATTGATCGATTCGTCTTACCTGTTTTACCAGGAAGGCAGATTCGAGATATTCAATGTATCTTTTAATAAGAGCTTTAGGTACCCCCGATTGACTGTTCAGTGTTTCAAATGAGAATTCATTTCCCGAATTATATGTAATAGTGGTAAAAAAGGTGTTCAACTCCTGAACATCCCTGATCCCGTACAGGCTTGGCAAATCTCTTAAGAGGACTTTGTCAACGATGTCCTGCCTGATGTATCTGCCGGGATTTGCCTGGATTTTTTCCGAAAAAATAACTTCCGGATATCCTCCAAAGTTGATGTAGTCAAGAAAATGTTTGTTTAGTTCATCCAAATGTGTCGATGTGAAAAAGGAGGTTATGTTACCGTCCCAGTTGATTTTGGTCGGTATAATTATTCGTTCAAGATCTTTAAGCTTTATATATTCAGTAAATGTCAGCGGTGGGAGCATAAAGTCGGTGAACCTGCCTGCTCCGCTCTCGTTGCTCTTGTATTTTAAGGCAGCTGCGGCAGAACCTGAGACAATGAATTTATTTTCGCGGTAACTGTCAACCAGTGATTTTAAATGGACTTCCCAGTCTTTGAGGTATTGTACTTCATCGAAAATTATGAACCAGCCGCTTTTTTCTTCTATACCGGCAGCTTGTCTTGCGTAGGCGAATAAATCCTCAGGAGAGATGTTATTGTAGATTGGGTTTTCGATAGTAATAAAGACAATCTTCTGGGGCTTGACCCCATTATCCAGGAGGTCTTGTACCAGATGGTGCAACATTACTGTTTTGCCAACTCTCCTTGGTCCCATAAGTACTAAGGCACGTCTTATATCTTTTTCGTAGGCCAGTGGAGCAAACAGATCAAAATACAAGCGACGTGTCATCTGATTGTAATCGTCCTCAATCTGACCAGTTATCCACCAGGGATTTTCAAACCTGATCCTGTCTATAATCTGATCTTTTGTTACTCTGTTGAGCATATTATAAATAATTTGTTTATGTAAATATACATAAATAAGCTCAAATAATATATCTTAAATAAAATAAATTGCTTATTTAAGCAATATTATCTTTGAAATCGTGTTTATTTATCCTGCATATCCGGGAAACAGGGTATGCTGAGGGTAACTATGTGAGCCCGGGAATTATCTTAAGCCTTGATTTTTCTTTGCTTCCTTTCTATCAAGACAAGAACCGAGGCTACTACATAATATCCTTCTATGGCAGATAATTCTGCCGAGCTCACGAACCCGCGGCAGCGGGTGAGTAAAGGAAGAATAAACACCTTGCATCAAGGCAAGAAAGTAAGAATCACCTGATAGAGCCGTAATTCGTCACCCTAGACCTTAAGGAACCATTTCTTTTTGTAAAGGAAATACAGGAAAGCCCATCCGACACTTATTCCGGCGATAATTGAAAACAGCGGTTGCAGGTTCTGCGGCAGGAGATGAATTAATCCCCCGAACAAAGCCCTGGCTGTATAGTCAAAACTGATGAAATGGGAAGCCATATATGCAACGATCGAATTCATGCCAATGACTGTGAAAAAGAATGCCCATCCTGAATAATTCCATATATCGATGATCAGGTAGAAGACCGAGAAAAGCACAAGGGTCAGACCCGCTGACATGCACACGAACGAGCTGGTCCACAGGTTCTTGTTTATGGGAAATGTAAGGTCCCATATTTTCGCAATAACCAGTAAGACGCATCCTGCAAGGAACATCACCAGCGCTTTCTTGTACGGTGTCAGCCTGGCATCTTTTAACATCACCAGCTCACCTGTCAGCATCCCCAGCAGGGCTGTGGCAATGGCCGGGATTGTGCTGAGGATCCCCTCTGGGTCATGGATGGTAAGGTATAACCTTCCCGGCAGCAGTATCCTGTCGAAGTAGCCGACTATGCTGCCCGCCATTGAATAGCTGTCTGCATCAGGAGGAGCATCAGGGGCTTTGACTGTCGCGAGCAGCAGCCAGTATCCGAGCAGAATGGCTGATACTATTATTGATCGCCACAAACGGTTTGTATTCATGAAGATCAGTGCGGCGAACATCCATGCAAGTCCTATCCTGCCAAGCACGCTTGCATATCTCTGGTTTGCAAAGTCAAAGGAGAGGAAGTCATTGTAGATAAATCCGAGCAGGACCAATATTAATCCGCGCAGGATGATGTGGTAATAGATTTTCCCTTTTGATTCGCTTTGTTGTCTCTTTATCAGTGAAAACGGGAATGATATTCCGGCAATGAAAAGGAACATAGGGAAAATGTTGTCGTAGAAATGGAATCCGTTCCACGCGACGTGTTCCATCTGCATTTCGATCCATTTAAACAAGGGTAGGCTTGTCAGGGTGCCCAGGGTGATGAACAGGCTCTCGCCGCCGAAGATGAAGAACATGTCAAATCCGCGTAAGGCATCGAGCGATTTCAGGCGTTTTGGTTTTTCCGGCGCATTCGTTTCCATCTGTTTTCAGGTTTGTCTGAAAGCAATATTAATAATATTTATTGTCGTTGTACCTGTCCGACCAGTGTCGGGGTGTTCTTTTCCGGTTCAGACGCATTTTTATTCTTGCGTTATTAAATGATTGGTCTCAGAGAATTTCCGGATGAAGCGAGCTTTTTATTGTTTGCTGTGAAGTTTAGAATCTTTAAGACCGGCCTGAGATTTTTTGGGGATTCTATACCAACTTGTGGCATGGTACTTTTCTCCTCATTCAAAGTCCAGGTACCTGTGAAGTCAGCTTTTCCACTTTTATTGTGATTTAGAGGCTTTTTTTATTTCAAATTTCATGAATAAGACCGAAAAAACCGGTACAGCAAGAACGATCAGACCAAAGGCGAGTAAAAGGAAATTCCCGGTTTCGATTCCAGGTTCGAGGAGTGCCTTGGAAGGATCCATACTGTTGTAATAAACCTTTATCTCTGAATCCAAAGGATATTTTTTAAGAGCTTCCTCCACAACACTCCTGTTTTTTGTATTATAATTCATATTACTGATTCTGTCTGAAGTGTATACAGTACTGTCAACAATGTAAGTATAGCTTACAAAAGGGTAATATTTCATTACACCACCCACTTCTGAACTTATTACTTTGCCATTTGTTATTGGCCATCTGTTAGTTTCTGCGGCATTCTTTAACTTTACCGAACCTAAAAAAGTTAAGCCTAGTCCTATTATGGCACTTATTACAAGACCCGGTATATCCTGCCTTCCAATTACAGCTTTCATGTTTTCTAAATTTTAAAGTCAAACACTCTATTTGCCTGGGGGTTGATTAAAAAGGAATTGTAGTTTTAATAATACTATCATTAAGATACCTTTTAAAGATAGGCAAATCTCAAAGTCTTAAGTGATTAATTGAATCATATTTTAATTTATCGGTGGGATTATGCAAGCAGGAGTGATGCTGGTTTGGTTTTCATTACTGTGGAGCTTAAATGGGTTTTTCTTTGAATCCAAGGCTGGATATAGCTGGAATTATCCTGCGGGGCAACGACTGTATCCCTTCTCTGAGACAGGAGTCAAACAACCAGAAACAGGAGGACACGAAAAAAAAGTAAAAAATATTTGGTTAATAGAATTAACTAGTTTATATTTGTACTAATTTAACTTCATTAACTATAACGATATGGAAAAAAATGATTTAACACCGGAAGAAAGCTTTGATGTAATTAACAAAGCCATTGCATACTTTAAGATTAATTATAAGGAAAGTTCAAAAGTCTTTCTGCTTTGGGGTTGGATATTAACTCTTACCAGTATTTCTAATTTCATCATCTTAAAGTTTGTACATAGCATGGAACCGTGGATACTTAAGGGATATCTTATTCTTGGGAATTGGGTTGTGTTTATTTTAATCGGATTCATAATCATGTATTTTATGGTCCGGAAAATGAACAAGGATAAGAAGGTACATAGCCATATAGATAAGTTTATAGATAATCTATGGTGGGTAACTGCGCCTTCATTTATTATTGCAGCATTTATTTGCATCAGATTAGGAATAGCCCCACCGCCTCTGATGTTATTGATTGCAGGCTTAGCAACTACAACCACCGGCCTGGTTATTAAGTTCAGACCCTTAATTATTGGAGGTATGTCATTTTTTATATTCAGTATTGCTACAACCTTTGTGACAAATGAGTATCTGGCATTAGTTGTTGGTGCAGCTATAATTTGCGGTTATCTGATACCCGGATATTTATTGAAAGCGGCAAAAGAATAAGGCCATGTATAACGATTTAGATCCTCTGTTGCACTCGCAACTGCGGTTGGCAATTATTTCGATGCTGGTGGCTTCCGAAAAGGTGGAGTTTACGCATATACAGAGCGAAACTAAAGCTGCTGCAGGCAATATTAGTATCCAGATAAAAAAACTGGAGGATGCCGGGTATATTAAAGTTGAAAGAACATTTAAGAATAATTACCGGCTTACGATGCTATCAATCACTGACAAAGGAGTAAAGG
>CAVURA010000017.1:0-53832 GCA_963743775.1 uncultured Bacteroidales bacterium | reverse complement strand
AATCATGGATCAATAATGGTAATATATATTGGAAATAAGCTGATATTGTACTAAACACTATTGGAAATTAGAACATATCCTTCAAAAACACTATTGGATAATGTATTAATATCATCCGGTATTCCATCACATGGAGGGTCTAAGGGTTGAGAAAAATCGTAAATCGCACTCCTTGGGTTATCATTCCTGATTACATAAAGCTCACGGACAACAGATTGGGATTTGGGAGGAAAATTATCCGGGAATAATTATACCTGAAACCATCCTTGCCAATAATTAGTGCCGATTTTGTGATTTAATTCACAGAATTGGCATTAATTGTGTGATTTATTGAATTTATTCCCTTCCAGTAGAGAGCCCATAAGACTCATCGCTGAAGACCTGACTCAGGTAAACAACTACTCAAAAGCATGTATTTTTGCTCTTTGGATTAAGCAAAAACAGTCATTTTTTGCTTAATGGAGTAAGCAATTTCTTTATTTTATACCATAGTGCCCCTCCCCTGCAAACTGGCTCCTTCGCTATCCTAACATAACATGTCGGGACTTAACGCTCGGCCCTCTATTGCCTAATGCCTGCTTTTTATAACTTTACAAATCCATGATCGACCACTCAACTATAGAACGGATTTTCGACGCTGCCCAGATAACCGAGGTGGTGCAGGAGTTCGTGTCGCTGAAGAAGAGAGGCGTCAACTACCTGGGATTGTGTCCTTTTCATAACGAGAAGACCCCGTCGTTCACCGTCTCTCCCGCAAAAGGCATCTTCAAGTGTTTCGGCTGCGGCAAGGGAGGCAACGCCGTCAACTTCATCATGGAGCATGAGCATCTCTCCTATCCCGAAGCGCTCCGTTACCTGGCGAAGAAATACAATATCGAGATAGAGGAGAAAGAGGTCACCGCCGAGGATATACAGAAGCAGAATGAGCGCGAGAGCATCCTGGTGGTGACACAGTACGCCGCCCGCCAGTTCACCGAGAACCTCTTCCACGGTCACGAGGGCATGGCGCTCGGGCTGTCATACTTCCGCGAGCGGGGCTTTCGCGACGCTGTGCTGCATAAGTTCGACGTGGGCTACTGCAACGAGAAGCGCGACGACTTCACCCAGAAGGCGGTGTCGGCAGGATACAAGACAGATTACATGGTACTTAGCGGACTGACCATCGACAGGGAAGGGCTATCTCTTCGACAGGTTCGCCGGCCGCATCATGTTTCCCATCCACTCCCTCTCAGGACAGGTGCTCGGTTTCGGGGGAAGGATCATCAAGCACGATCCCAAGGCCGCCAAGTATGTCAATACACCGGAGACTGAAATATACCACAAGAGCCGCATCGTCTACGGCATCTTCCAGGCACGTCAGGCCATTACACGCGAAGACCGCTGTTACCTGGTTGAGGGATATACAGACGTGCTGTCGATGCACGAGGCCGGCGTCGAGAATGTCGTTGCCTCATCCGGCACTGCTCTTACACAGGAGCAGATCCGCCTCATCAAGCGGTTCACTCCCAACATCACCATGCTCTACGATGGCGATCAGGCAGGGGTAAAGGCTTCCGTGCGGGGCACCGACATGGTGCTCGAGGAGGGAATGAATGTCCGCATAGTAATGCTTCCCGAAGGTGAAGACCCTGACTCATATTCCAAAAAAGTTTCCGAGGAGGAATTCAAGAGATATCTTAAGGAAAATGAAACTGACTTCATCAGGTTCAAAACCAGACTCCTCCTCGATGAAGCACATAATGATCCCGTAAGACGCGCTAACCTGGTAAGGGAGGTGGTGCGCTCAATAGCTGTTATCCCTGACCAGATAACACGCACGGTATATATCAAGGAGTGCAGCATCCAGCTTAGCATGCCCGAGGAGGTTGTTCTTGACGAGGTGATGAAGCTGCGTAAGCAGGAGAGCTTCCGCAACCGCAACTCATGGCCGGTGCAGGATGTCATTGTCTCACCGCAGTCGCCCGCACAGAAGCAGAAGAAAAAAGAGGAGACATCGTTTTACTCCGAGAAGGAGCTTCTAAGGTTGCTAATTCGTTACGGCGACGAGGTACTGTCGCGTGTCGTTGACAAGGAGACAGGCATTGAGACCATTACTACCGTGGCTGACTATATCATCTCACAGATAACAGAGGATGAGCTGCTGTTTGACGACCCGGTCTTTGCCTCCATCTTTTCAGAGATAACCTTTAATGTGTCTCAGGGTCTCTTCCCCGGAGACAGGCATTTCGTGCACCACCCTGACCCTGTCGTCAGCGCCATCGCCGTCGACATGCTCACCGAGCAGTACACGCTCAGCAGGATATGGAGCTCAAGAGGCGCTTATGTCGAGACCGAGGAGATGAAGCTGAAGGAAATAGTTCCTGATACGGTTCTCAAGTTCAAGAGCGACAAGATCAAGATAATGCAGAAGGAGTTGCGCAGGGCGATGTCCGAAGCCGCCGGTGACGATGAGAAAATTGCCTCTCTCCAGGAGAGGTACAAAACAATGACCTCACTGCAGAAAAAGATATCCTCCGGACTCGGTGGACGCATTGTATTATAATTACGCGGTCCGGAAAATCTTTTTTTTATTAACTTGTGGAAAATTTCCGTTGCCATGAGACAAACCCTCCCTGTTTTCATTGCGTTTTGTGCGGTGCTGATCTTCGCCGCATCCTGTAAGAGGGGAGACAAGGCAACTAATATTCCCGCCCCGGTATTTTCCACATACATCCCCGACTCTCCCGAAGACACTTCGAAGATGCGGGAGATCTATTACGGACTGCTGACGCCTGTGGAGGTTTGCAATATCTTTGAAAGGCTCGGGTTGCATTACAATGACACGGCAATACTGGCCACCGAGTACCAGAATCTTTACATGAGCAGCTACAAGGCTGCAATGAACCTCGGGGTCTACGGCGTCGACATGGGTTACATGAAGATGTTCGGCGTCAACAGGCAGACAGTCAGCTATTTCAATACAATAAAGATTCTGAGCGAGCGACTTAACATGCCTGACACTTTTCTTGCAGATGCTATCAGGAGCCTTGACGCTGATATCAGTAACGCCGACACTCTCACCGGGCTGATGAATGATGCCTATCAGAAGATCGACAACCACATGCGCCTTGAAGGAAACGAGGGAACCCTCGGGCTGATGCTCATGGGCGGATGGGTGGAGGCGATGTATCTCGCCACGCAGCTGGCATATGATCCCGAAAACCCTGATCCGCAGGTCGTTGGCAAGATAGCCGAACAGAAGTACTCGCTCATCTCCCTGCTCAGCTTCATGAAAAATTATTATGACGATCCCATGGTGGTCTTTTACACCAAGAAACTGAAGTACCTCAATCGCTGGTTTGATACATTCGAAATATATTATCAGCCGGGAGATGTCAGGATAGACACGACGCGCCAGGTCATTACAACTTCCGGCACGGAGATGACTGTCACCGTCGGAACGCTGAATGAGATACGCGATTATGTTGCGAAGCTGAGGGCTGAGATCACTGCTGTCTGAAAAAATCTAAAACCGATATTATGAACCGTCGTTTACTTTCATTTACGGCCATCCTGGCCATTATTGCTCTTTCATGCGGCAGGAGCCCGCAGGAAAAGAAGGGCTCTGACACCACCCCTGTTGTCACTGTAATAGATAAGGGATTTAGCAAATATATCTCTGCTTACACTTCGGGAATTATTCCGGCGGGAAGCACGGTGCAGATCGTTTTTACTCCTGAGTTTGCCGCCAAAGCTGATAAAAGCAAAACTCAGGGATTGTTTTCCTTCAGTCCTTCTTTGAAAGGAACGACGGAATGGGCTGATGACATGACCCTCATTTTCAAGCCGTCGAAGCCGCTGGAGTCAGCGACTTCGTACCAGGGAACCCTCGATCTCAGCAAGATCGGGCAGGTGGATGAACAGCTTCGCCTTTTCCCCCTTGCCTTCAGTACCGTTGAGAAGAACTTCTCCGTCACAGTTAATCCTGTTACCTGTGACCTGCCTGACGGTAACACTTATTCCCTTACTGGCACAGTTGTTACTTCAGACTTCATTGATCCGCAGGAAGTAGAAAAATATCTCACGGCCAGCACCGGCAGGCGCAATGAAAAGATCACCTGGGACCATGACAACAATAACAATCACCTCTTCACCATTGAAAAGATACAGCGTGGCAAGGAAGAGAGTGTGCTGACTGTCGTGTGGAACGGAAATCAGTTCGGCATCAAAACAAAGGGCGACAAGAGTGTTACAATTCCTGCTGCAGGCGTATTCACTGTTACGGAAGTCAAGGTCAATGCCGGCGACAGCAAAAGCATCGAGATTTTCTTCTCAGACATAATAGATGCCGGAAATGAGCTCGAGGGCATGGTGACAATGAACCCCGTTCACCCCGTAAACGTCAGCGCCGAAGGCAACAAGTTGCTGATCATCCCGGGCGATAATGTCGTTGGCGTCACTGAAATTACAGTCGACGGATCTTTGCGCAATACCCGTGGCGACAGGCTTGGGGAACCGGTCACCAGATCCATCAATTTTACTCCGGTGGAACCAGGACTGAGAAGTTCGGGAAAAGGAGTCATAATGCCTTCCTCGGGAAACCTGATTTTTCCCTTCATGGCAGCCAACCTGAGTGCAGTGGATCTCACCATCATCAAGATCTTCGAAAACAACCTGCCTTACTTCCTGCAGCAGAACAGCATGGGGGAGGCAAACGCATACGGCAATATCAGACAGTTCGGGCGTCCCGTTTTCAGGGGGCGTGTTGACCTCACCGCCGGCGCGGGGTTCGATCCGAACAGGTACAATCTCTTTACAATCGACCTTGCCAATTATATCGAACCTGAGCAGGGCATCCTTTACCGCATTGAGCTCGGGATGAGGCCCTCCTATTCACTCTATCCCTGTACCGGCACCCGCACGAAATCAAAGTACGAGGAGCTGCTTGAGCAGGCTGATCTCGACAGGGCATGGGAAGACTCTGAAGATTACTACTCTCTCTCCGAGGAAGGTCTGTTTTATCAGTATGCCTATAACTGGCGTGAGAATGAAAATCCCTGCAGCGATGCTTTTTACAATCCCGACAAGAAACTTGTCAGCAACATCCTTGCCTCTGACCTGGGCATAATGGCGAAGAGCGGCACGGACAACAACCTGCATGTTTTTCTCAACGACCTGCGCACGGCAGCGCCTGTCGAGGGCGCAACAGCCGAGGTATATGATTACCAGATGCAGCTGATGGGCACCGCCACTGCCGACAAGACAGGTATAGCAACTTTAGCCTGCCCCAGGAAACCATTCCTGGTGATTGCACGCAAGGACAAGAACCGCAATTACCTGTCGCTGAATGACGGTATGGCTTTGTCAATGAGTTCTTTTGATGTCTCCGGCGAGACCCCGCAGGACGGCATAAGGGCATTCCTCTTCACCGAGCGTGATGTCAGGCGCCCCGGCGATACAATCTTTCTCGGAGTGATTGTCAGAGGTGTTGGCAGCAGCCTGCCTGCCGGCCATCCCGTGCATTTTGAGCTGTCGAACCCCCGGGGACAGCGTATCGATGACCAGGTTGCTAATCTTGACAGCAAAGGCTTCATCACATTTACGACAGTCACCGCTGACGATGCGGTGACAGGCAATTACACGGCGCTGGTACGCATCGGCGGAGCCACCTTCACAAAGACGATAAAGGTCGAGACGGTTAAGCCCAACAGGCTGAAGATAAAACTCGATTTTCCTTCGGCAGTCGCCGGAGGTGACAGCAAAACAATTAAAGGAACAATGAAGGTGGCGTGGCTCAACGGGACTACCGCAAAAGACATGAATTCGAAGGTTGACCTGCTTCTCAGGCCCGTGAAGACAACCTTTGACAAATACGGGCAGTACAACTTCGATGACCCGGCTGCACAGTTCTGGTTTGAGAGCCAGACTATCTTCGACGGTAATATTAACAGCTCCGGGGAGGCTGTGGTGACATTCAATCCCGATGATGAGCTCAACGCCCCGGGGATGCTCAGCGCGGTCTTCACAACACGTGTGTTTGAAAAGGGCGGCGATGCAAGCATCAATCAGACGGTCCTCCCATACGCCCCCTATCCTGCCTTCGTGGGAATGAATATACCCGCCCTAGGCGCCACCGGACCGTGTCATTTTCACGGACCGTCCCAACGAGGTGAGGCTGGTTACTCTTGATAAGAACGGCAAGCCTGTAAAAAGCGAAGTGGAGATTAATGTTTACAAGCTCGACTATCGCTGGTGGTGGGAATCGGATAATGAATATCTCGGTTCGTACATCACCCGCGACCGTAACAACAATATCTTCAACACGACTATCACCACCTCGGGCGGTGAAGGTAAGGTTGCGTTCAATGTAGATAAGGAGCAATGGGGCCGATATCTCGTAAGGGCTACGCTTCCCTCGGGGCATTCCACAGGCATGATCGTGCTTGTCGACTGGCCATGGGATTACGGCATGAAGCCAGGTGGCAACGACGGTGCAAGCCTGTTGCAGCTCAACACCGATAAGGACAAGTATAATGTGGGCGACCAGATAAGCCTTACATTCCCTTCGCCGGCAGAGGGGCGCGCCATCATAACCATTGAGAACAGCACCGGCATTCTTGACATTACGCAGGTGAACACCGAAGCGGGCAACACGGAAGTGAAGGTCACCGCCACGAAGGCCATGGCTCCCAACGCATATCTTTATGTTACTATGCTTCAGCCTCACTCACAGACAGTTAATGATGCCCCCATAAGACTCTACGGTGTCATCCCGGTGTCGGTTGAAGACCCTTCCTCAAGACTTGTGCCTCTGATCAGCATGGCAGACCAGATAAGGTCACAGCAGGAGGTGGAGATAAAAGTCACTGAGCAGAACAGGCAGGCTATGACATATACACTTGCCGTGGTGGATGAGGGTTTGCTGGATCTGACCGGATTTAAGACTCCCGATCCGTGGAAGTGGTTCTTCGTCAAGCACGCGCTCGGAGTAAAGACATGGGATCTTTATGATATTGTCTTCGGGGCATTCGGAGGAAAGCTGGGACGCATATTCGCCATTGGCGGAAGTGAGGCAGCCATTGATCAGAGCAAGAACAGGGCACGCCGTTTTGTGCCTGTGGTGCGTTTCATGGGACCCTTCACAGTGGAACCGGGCAAGACCGGAACACATATGATCAGGCTTCCCCAGTACACCGGATCAGTCAGGGTGATGGTCACCGCTGCCGGTGAAGGAAATACTTTTGGCTCAGCCGAAAAGAGTGTTATCGTCTCCGATCCGCTGATGATTCTCGCCACAGCGCCAAGGGTGCTGTCTCCGGGAGACAGGGTGGCGCTGCCTGTGACAGTGTTTGCGCAGAAAAAGGGAATAAGCGAGGTGAACGTCTCAGCCACAGGCAATGAGATGATAACATTTACTCAGCCGTCGGGCACGGTCCGCTTTGATGAGCCGGGAGAGCAGGATATGGAGCTGCTCTTCACCACGGCACAGCAGCCCGGCAAGGCCGTGATGAAGGTAACAGCCAGCGGCGGCGGCGAGAATGCCTCTTATGACATGGAGGTGGAAGTCCGCATTCCAAACCCGCCGGAACGCAGGTCAGAGACAAAGACCCTCAGTCCGGGGGAGAAATATGAGAAGAATTTCACTCCTTTCGGCATCGCCGGCACCTCATCGGCCACCGCAGAGATATTTTCACTGCCGTCGGTCAATCTGAGCCGCCGCCTGGAATGGCTCACCTCGTACCCGCACGGCTGCACCGAGCAGATCACCTCGGCAGCATTCCCGCAGATCTACCTTCCTGACCTGCTTGGCAATAACCTGCCTGATCCCGGTAAGATCCGGAACAATGTGCAGGAAGCCCTGAGGAGTATCGCCGCCAGGCAAATTGCTTCCGGAGCCCTTATCTTATGGCCAGGTAGCTCGTATCCTGACGACTGGATAACATCCTACGCTGGCCATTTTGCCATTGAAGCTCAGAAGGCGGGTTATACCTTGCCGGCAGGGTTCCTGAGCAAGTGGACCGCCTATCAGCGTTCCGCGGCCTCATCATGGAGATACCAGTCTCAGTACCGGTACACAGCCAATGATCAGGCCTACAGGCTATTCACACTGGCTCTTGCAGGGTCTCCTGACAAGGGTGCGATGAACCGCATGCGCGAGACAACTGATCTGCCTTCCCTGGCAAGGTGGTTCCTGGCGGCAGCTTATGCTACCACCGGGCGCCCGGAGGTGGCACAGAGCCTCATCGATGTCAGAAACCTTAAGACTGACAATGATTATTCATCATATTATTACGGCAGCAGCCTCAGGGATCAGTCAATAATACTGTACACCCTCACAACCATCGGTAATACAACCGAGGCGCTGGAACTGCTGAAGGAGATAGCCGCGGCGCTGAGCCGGGATCAGTGGTACAGCACCCAGACAACTGCATGGGGATTATTCTCATACATGAATTTCAGCAGGGCGGTGAAGGGTGACAACAGCAAACCTGTTAAGGTGTCATTTGACTTCAACGGTAAAACGGAGCAGCTGTCATCATCAGAGGGGGGCATAATGCGCATCCTGAAACCTGTATCATCAAACAAGCTTACAATAAAGAACGAGAGTGACAAACCGCTGTTTGTGACCTTCACCGAGGAGGGTGTGCCGCTGACAACCGATCAGACCGTAACAGAGAATAACCTGACGATGAAAGTCGATTACACGGACATGGAGCAGAAGCCTGTCGATGTTGGTTCAATGCCACAGGGCAGCGGATTCATGATGCTGGTGACCATTACAAATACTACGTTCCGCCAGATCAATAACCTCGCGCTGACACAGATGATACCGTCGGGATGGGAAATTCAGAATACCCGTCTTTTTGAGGCTAACCTGCAGCTTAAGGAGAGCGGCTATGATTACCGCGACTTCCGCGACGACCGTGTCTATACTTATTTCGGCCTTAAGGGAGGTGAGACGAAGAAGTTTTACATCATCCTCACGGCATCTTACAGGGGATTCTATTCCATGCCTGCCGTTGTCTGTGAGGCCATGTACGACGAGGGTGTCACTGCACGCCGTCCCGGCCGCGAGGTGACTGTCACTGCGGGGAAGTGAGACGTTGTGCCAGGATAACCATCGGCGCCACAGCGATACTGATATTATCAGTTCTTGTGGCGCCGATGCCTTCGTTCGATACACCGCTGTCGACCGTTGTTGAAGCAGCTGACGGCTCCCTGCTCGGCGCCCGCGTGGCTGCCGACGGCCAGTGGCGGTTCCCTCCGCCTGACAGTTTGCCTGATAAATATATCACCTGCCTGATAAACTACGAAGACAGATGGTTCAGGTGGCACCCGGGCGTCAATCCAGTAGCTGTGATCAAAGCCCTTGCTGACAACATTGCGGCAGGTGAAACGGTTCGAGGAGGCAGCACCATAACCATGCAGGTCGCACGACTGGCACGCGGCAATCCTGACAGGACATATTCAGGCAAGGTCATTGAGATGCTCTCGGCGCTTAAGCTGGAGCTGTTCCGTTCAAAAAATAAAATACTGATACTGTATGCTGCCAATGCACCCTTCGGAGGCAACACCGTCGGTCTGGAGGCCGCCGCATGGCGCTACACCGGGCGCAGCAGTGATGATTTGTCGTGGGCCGAGGCTGCAACACTGGCCGTGCTTCCCAACGCGCCGTCGCTGATCTACCCCGGGAGACGCTCTGAGCGTCTGCAGACCAAAAGAGACGCTTTGTTGCTTCTGCTGACTCAGCGCGGTATTATCGACAGCCTCACCTGTTCGCTTGCCGTAAGTGAACCGCTTCCCGGAGCGGCAATGCCAATGCCGTCGCTGGCCCCGCATCTCACGAGCCGGTTATGGATTGACTTCCCCGGGAAGAGAGTACGGACGACAGTTGATCCAATGCTGCAGGGTGAGGTGACTGCGCTGGTTAACAGTCATCAGGCAGTGCTGGAAGGTAATCTCATACACAATGCAGCCGCCCTGATAGTGGAGGTTTCCACAGGCAATGTGCTGGCTTATGCCGGTAACAGCACTTTGCCTGACACGGCCGGCAGGCACGGTCGTGATGTCGATATGATACCTTCACCGCGCAGCACCGGCAGCATCATGAAGCCCTTCCTTTATGCCGGGCTTCTCACCGGCGGCGACATTCTGCCCAATGCTCTTATTCCGGATATCCCTACACGATTCCCCGGGTTCCGTCCCGAGAACTCGGACTTCACCTACAGCGGTGCCGTGCCTGCCGGTGACGCCCTGGCACGATCGCTGAACATACCGGCAGTACGAATGCTCCAGATAATGAATGAAGAGCGTTTCCTAAGCCTGTTGCACCGGATGGGGTTCACCACCTTCGACAAGCCCGCATCACACTATGGTCTATCGCTTATCCTGGGCGGAGGTGAGGTGAGCCTCTGGGAGCTGTCCGGGGCATATGCCTCCATGGCGCGGGTACTGAATAACATCAATGAAGGGGAAGGCTATCATGCAGAAGACTGGCACATGCCTGTACTCACTTCTCAGCAATCCACTTCTCAGTCCATAGTCTTCAATCCACAGTCTTTTGTCGACTCTGACACTGCAAATCGCAAATCGCAAATCGCAAATCGCAAATCAGAGACCGCATCCCTCACCAATAACTCCTCTCAAGCAATCCTCTCTGCGCCGGCCATCTGGCTGACCTACGAGGCGCTGCGGCGCGTCAACAGGCCGGAGACAGAGACCGGGTGGCAGTACTTCGGCAGCGCTCCTGAAATAGCATGGAAGACGGGAACGAGCTTCGGCTACCGGGATGCGTGGGCCGTCGGCACCACTCCCGGATATGTAGTTGCCGTATGGGCAGGTAATGCCGACGGTGAGGGCAGGCCCGGTCTCTCCGGAATATCATCTGCCGCGCCGCTGCTCTTTGACATCTTCCGGTTGCTGCCATCCGCCTCCGGCGGCTTTGCCCGTCCCGAAGAAGGCATGACCCTCACGGAGGTATGTGCTGCCAGCGGATACAGGCCTGGTCCGGATTGCACGGAGAAACGCGAAGAGTGGGTGCCGGAGGCGGGTCTGAGAAGTGATGCGTGTCCATACCACACATCGGTCAATCTTGACATCACGGGCAGCTACAGGGTCAACAGCTCCTGCTCCCGGCCGGGAGAGATGATCAGCCGCTCATGGTTCGTCCTCCCCCCTGCAATGGAATATTACTATCGCATGCGCAACCCCTCTTACCGGACCCTCCCTCCGTTCCGGCCGGGCTGCAGCGATGACAGACTGGTGCCGTCGATGGAGTTCCTGTACCCTCCCCGTGACGCCAGGATCTTTATCCCGCGAAACCTCCAGGGACAAATGATGTCGATGCTTCCGGAGATAGCACACAGACGAAGAAACGCCGTCATATACTGGCATCTTGACAACACGTACATAGGGATGACAAAACACATCCACCAGACAGAGCTGAAGGTAAGTGAGGGTGAGCATATCATCACCGCAACCGATGACGAGGGTATGACCATCTACCGCAAGTTCATCTGCGTTGGGACTTTATGAACAGCATATCCGAAAAAACTATATTTTTACCGCTGCATTACAATCTAACCTTAAGGAAAAGTGACGAGGCTCCTCTCCGGCCATTTTTTTCAGAAAATACTTGCAGGCAAAACCTTTAACAAGTATAAAGAAGTCTTTAACCAGGCCGGTTATGCCATAATGCTCATCGATAACGAAACCAACAGGTTTATCAATGTGAACAGGGCGGCCGCCGAACTGTTCGGATACAGCAGGGAGGAGCTGAAGAGAATGACACCCCTCGACCTGTCTACCGAGCCTGAAGAGACCGGGCGCGTCTTAAAATCAAAGACTGGAGTACAGTCGGTCAGGCCGGCGCGACGAAAGGACGGGACAATTATTACAGTTAAGATAGAGACCCGCTTCACTGAAAGGTTTCATGTCAGCCTGATCAGTGATGTAACTGAGGAATACCGGATCCGCCGGACACTTGAGCTGAACGAGGAGCATCTCAGGGAGGCACAGCGCATAGGTCACTTCGGATGGTGGGAGTACCGTCCGGAAACAGGAAGATACATCGGATCAGAGGAGATAGCCCGGATATATATGGATGAGCCCTCGGCAATCTCCTTTACTTACCAGGACAATATATCATACACCCATCCGGAAGACAGGTCATATCTTATCTCTGCGATTGAGGATGCCATAGAGCATAAAAAAGAGTCATACTCGATGCATTACAGGATCATCACTCCCTCAGGAAAGGTTAAGGCTATCGCTGTCAACTCAAACGTAAAGTATGATGAGAACGGCCGGCAGTTGTACCGTTACGGCACCTGCCAGGACATCACCGAGACTCAGAAGATCATGGATGACCTGATCATGGCACGGCGGCAGGCGGAGGAGTCCGACAGGCTCAAGACAACTTTCCTTGCCAATTTCAGTCATGAGATACGAACGCCGCTGAATGCGGTGATGGGATTCGTCAATATCCTCACCTCGATGAAAACGACAAAGGAGGAGAAGGCAGAGATGGTAAGCCTCATCGATGTCAATTCACAGCGTCTGCTGAGGCTCATAAATGATATGATCGACATGTCGCGCATTGAGAGCAACAGCATGGAGATAAAATATACGAATGTTGAGCTCAACGGGTTCATCTCAGCAATGGCTCCTTCTTTAACCTATGAACTTGAAGCTGCTGGGAAGAAGAACCTGGTGATGACGCCGGTTATTGACAAAACCAAACACAAAGTATATCAGTATATCGATGAGTTACGGCTGAGCCAGATCTTCAATAACCTGATCAGTAATGCCATCAAGTTCACCGAAAAAGGAGAGATTAAGTTCGGGTATAAGATCGCCCGCAACGAGAACAGGTATGCAATTACCTATTTTGTCAGTGACACAGGACAGGGTATCCTGCCCGACAGGCTCGATGATATTTTCAAGCCTTTTGTACAGTACTGGAATGAGGACGTGCCCAAGGTACAGGGGGCAGGTCTCGGGCTGGCGATATGCAAACGACTGGCGGAGCTGATGAAGGGACGTATCTGGGTGGAGTCCCTGCCGGGTAAGGGCTCGTCGTTCCTCTTCTCGTTCAACACACCTGTGATGATCGAGTAATCGGGAAATTCAAATTTTTTTTATCTTTGCCCCTGCCGGGACGTTAGTTCAGTTGGTTTAGAACGCTTGCTTGACAGGCAAGAGGTCACTGGTTCGACTCCAGTACGCCCCACACTTAAAATGAGAGAGTTAGTTGCAACTGACTCTTTTTTATTTTGTGCCGGGTTAAATAAGAATGAAAGGCAAATGTCTGTTTTACGAAGCTTTGATCAGGAGAGCAATTAATTTTTCATCCGGCACGCTCTTAATCTTTGGGATAAAGACAGGATCGCCGCTCTTCATTTCTATATTGACTTTAATGTTGTTAAAGGATGTCTGGGTATTGTATGTTTTTATGTCATTTAACCTTATTATGACCGGGCTCCCTGCGGAATTATCCCTCAAATGGAAATAAATCACTTTATTGGTCAGCAGAAAGTTCTTGTTTGCATATCCAATCATATATTCACCGTCCTCAAAAGCCCTTGCACCATTTGAAGCCTTGAGCAGGTTAACCAGCGGCATTTCTGCTGTTTTTATAAAATTAATAAGGTCGGTCTTAATTGCTGCATTTTTGAAATTATCTGAAAAAAAATCAAGTGTTCCCAGCTTCCATGCCTGATGTGTAAAAGCCAGAAGGCGTGTTACCTGCGGATCGGTGGACTTTTCAACGATACTTTTTACCCCGGGGGTTAAGAGCCTCCCCTCCGATGTGTTCTCCGTCGGGATTGAAGATCCATCAGCGGACTGAAATGTGTTATTAACAACCGGCTCATTCTTCCATGCAATAAACTTCTCCTTCGCCTCTTTCTGTTGCTGTGTCAGCAGCACATTTGTATGTATCCAGGCACCCAGATAGACCCCAATAGCAAGGAACCACAACCCTGGTTGTACCTGGTAACTTGTTATAAGCAGGATAGCAAAGATTATCAGAAAAGCCCAACCCAGGCCCTTCTTCCTAAGGGCATCATAGTTCATGGACATTAACCATCCGAAAATAAACAGTCCGATAAAGGCCTGCACATTCAGTCTCGTCCGGCTGATGCCGGTATTTCTTTTTATGTATTCAATCAGTTCAGGATCATCATCCGGGACAATAACGGGGAGTTCACTCATTGGAGAATTTTTTAATAAACTTCAAAATACATTTATTTACTATCAAAAATATATCATAATATTTGAAATTTTAGCTTCTGGTATATTCTTTTTTTACCCGTGCCGAAATTTAGTTTACCTGTCAAATCAAAGATTGATCTTCTTTTTATAATGCCTGAAACTGATTAATTGTCCCAAACCTCAGGGCTAAAATAATTGCACACCGTAATAGCGGGAGATGTATTTATCATGAGTAATTGCCGTCTTCGTGAAAAATAACAGACTTGATTTCCGGAAACAATAACCTGAAAATGTCTTAAATATTTATTCCAAAGAATATCGAAAATAGCATTGAATTAAATAGATTCATACTTTATAAGAATACTGTGAATGCCATACTCTTTACAAATTGAACTATCAGTTAATGATGGATAAACGATCAGTGCAATTGTACTTTGACAAAAATGCACCCCAAATACTGAAGTGGAGGACTAAAAACAAAGGCTATCATAAGCTTTTGAGAAAATATTTCTCCTTTTTTATTCCTCCGGACGCTAGAGTCCTTGAGGTCGGGTGCGGGGCAGGTGACCTGCTTGCCTCGGTGAAACCATCGTATGGAGTGGGCATTGATTTCTCACCTGAAATTATTGAAATCGCAGAATCAAAATATCCTCATTTACAGTTTTTCGTTCAGGATGCGGAAAGATTAGAATTAAATGAAACTTTTGATTATGTTATTTTATCCGATTTGGTGGGCTCACTGTGGGATATACAGGCTGTATTTGAGAATCTGCAAAGTCTCTGTCACGAAAGGACGCGGGTCCTTATCTCTAATTTTAATTACCTCTGGGAACCTCTGCTGGTGCTGTTGGAGAAGCTCAGGCTCAAATTTAAACCACCTCAGCAGAACTGGCTCTCTTTTAAAGACATTAGCAACATTTTGTCTCTATCAGGATTTGAGGTTGTCCGCTCTGAAAAGAAAATCCTGTTACCAATATATGTTCCGCTCTTTTCCTGTTTTGTTAATAATTGCCTGGCTAATCTTCCTTTATTAAGGCACCTGTCCCTAACCAACTTCATTATTGCCCGGCCTTCAAGGGAAAGGTCAGGGGAATATTCAGTGTCCGTCATCATTCCGGGAAGGAATGAAAAAGGCAATATTGAAAATTCGGTTTTACGATTGCCCGCATTCGGTACCTGGCAGGAACTCATCTTTGTGGAAGGAAATTCAACGGATGGCACATTTGAGGAGATGATCAGAGTGAAGAAAGCGTTTCCCTCAAGGGATATTAAGGTTATAAGGCAAACGGGCAAAGGAAAAGGAAATGCGGTAAGAGAAGGGTTTGAAAAAGCTTCTGGAGATATCCTGTTTATACTGGATGCTGATCTGACAACGTCTCCTGAAGATATGCCTAAATTTTACAAGGCGCTTCAAAGCAACAAGGGGGAACTTATAAATGGGTGCCGTCTGGTATATCCCCTTGAAAAACAGGCCATGCGCTTTTTAAACCTCGCTGCAAATAAACTCTTCGGTCTGTTGTTCAGTTATTTACTCGGACAAAAGCTGAAAGATACACTTTGCGGCACAAAAGTTTTATTTAAAAAGGATTACCAGATAATCAGGGATAACCGGAACTATTTTGGTGATTTTGACCCTTTTGGTGATTTTGATCTGCTTTTTGGTGCAGCAAAGATTAATATGAAAATTGTTGAGGTCAACGTAAGGTACAAAGAACGGCAGTACGGTAATATTCAGATTGACCGATTCAGGCATGGATGGTTGCTGGTAAAAATGACCCTGTATGCTGCATTGAAATTGAAGTTCTTTTAATAATTTTAACAAATAAGACCTACCTGATTATTTTATAACCTCTCCCAAATGATAAACAAGACCGTTCTGCTTTTACTTGTTATATCTGCGCTATGTTTAGCCGGTTGCGGCAAGGACGAAAATAACCCTGATGATATTGCATCTCAAATCTCCGGAACCTATTATGGCGATTACAATTATTCCGGAGGGAGTGTAAGGGATGCAACAGTTATCCTGTCAAAATATAACGATTCAACTGTGAATTTATCAGCCACCGTTGCGGGAAGCATTCTCTACAATTATCGTGTCAGGGTGAGCCCTGACCCATATGGCACAATAAGCTTATATTATGAAAGCTTCATGTCAGATTTATACGGTGTGGTTGATGGCAATGAGTTATCATATACCCATGGCTACAATTATTTTACGGGCACTAAACCATAATTTTTTTCGGGTATATGAATAACAGGAGGTTGTTTTTCCGAACTTTTATCGGGCATGCCGGAATGCTTATGGATGAATTCCGGGGGGTTGAATTGATACCCTTGAATCGTCTTAAAGAATTGCCTGAACATATTATTGAACAGATTGAGCCCGAGTTCTTCCCGGAAGAAAAATGGTCAGTCAGGAATAAAACCCTGTTTATCCCGAAATATAAGCAGAGAAAAGAGCTCCGTATCGAATTAAATGATATTGAATTACAGGTTTTGGAATATTTTAAACAACACATTAAGCTGAAAGAAATAGCCCTCAAAATAAGTAATGACCCGGCAATAACATTCAATGAAATTTATCAAACAGTGACCTCATTATTCTTCAAACTGGCTTCATTGCGGATTTGCCATCCGAAGGAAATTTATCGGATTGATGAAATAGTTAAAGCACAAAAATAAAATTGCCGTGAAGAACTTCAGGTTAAAGAAAAATATACTTTTTGTAATTGATCAGAAACGCATTGCAACTGTAAACAAGGATACCGGCACTAACCTTATTATAGAATATCCTGAGGCTGCGGTTTGGTCAGTAATGATTGAAAATCACACTGCTGTTAAAACAAGGCAGATGCTCATGGCTGTTTTACATAAAAGTGAATCCGAGACCGGAAAATTTATGGATCATTGTTTTTTGAAGTGGAAGGAAGCTGACATAATGGAATAGCATGGCTAACCTGTCCATAACCAATGTTTGTAACAGAAAATGTGTCTATTGTTTTGCCAATGATACGAAGATAGAGTTTGGTAAAACCCTGATGGATGATGAGACTTATGATAAAGCCCTGGATTATCTTTTACGGTCAGGTATAAATCAAGCCCGGTTACTGGGCGGTGAGCCTACTCTTCATCCTAAATTTTTGGAATTCATTAATAAAGCCCTGGACAGGGGACTGGGGATAACGCTGTTTACAAATGGTCTGATGCCTGAAAAGGTTTTATCTTTTCTGGAAACAATTCCTGACGGGAAGTTATCGATATTGATCAATACCATCCATCCCTCAGAGAAAGACCACAGGGGCATTAATCAACAGAAAATGGTGATGAAAAAGCTTGGTAGAGTGATTATACCAGGCATAAATATTTACAGCGCGAAGCAGGATTTGGATTATTTGCCGGACTATGTAAAAAAATACAACCTCAAGAAGGAAATCAGGCTTGGTCTTTCTCATTCTGTTTTAAGCAGAAACAACATTTCCCTGCACCCCAAGGAATATCAAAAAATCGGATACAAAATAGTCCGGTTGAAACAGAATGCAAAAAAAGAAGGAATTTCAATTGGCTTTGATTGCGGATTTGTTCCCTGCATGTTTCCTGTGGAATATTTTGATCTTTTATCGGAAGAATTAAAAAAAGCCGGAACGTGCTGTCACCCTGTTATTGACCTTCTTACTGACGGTTCTTTCATTTCATGCTACCCGCTGAATAATTTCCTGAAGGTAAAAATAAATGACCAGTTGCATGCAAAAGGACTGATTAAGAGCTTTGAAGAAGCCCTTATGCCATACAGTGAGGCCGGCATATACTCTTATTGTACAACCTGCCCGATGTTTAAGAAGCGGTGTAACGGTGGGTGTATGTCATACAGAATTCAGCGCTTCTCCGGGGATTTGCAATATGATGTAAACCATAGTTATTTTTAGGAAACTGTCAAAAGTCGTCACAATAACCACCGGTTGAAAACAAAAAAACTGATATTATTAATAAGTACATCTGTTGTGATGTTTGTAATCGCCTTATTGAAAGGTGATTATGATAATAAGGTGGTTTTTACGGGAGACGAGTGGGATTACCAATCTATTGGAGTAAACAGTTATTATGGATATAAGTTCTTAACGACAGGCCGTTTAAAAGAGGCCGATGCCTATATGTTCAAAGATCTGGATGACGGTAAGATTAAGTACTGGGAAAATTTTTCGGGCAGGATTGCATATTACAGGGGGCCTTTCTATCCGCTGTTTATTTCCCTCACTTATAAGGCATTCGGCGTTAATCCAATAATTATCAAATATATCCAGTTGTTTCTGCTGGTCGTTGCAGGTTTTTTACTGGTTTTTATTGGCAGGCTGGCATGGGGTGAAAAGGGATTTTATATAGGGTATCTGAGTTTCATCCTGTTCGTTTGCTTGAACTATAGGTTTTCCTTCCATTTAATGCCAGAGAACTGGCAGTTCCTTTTCCTTTCAGTGATAACAATCTGTCTGTTTTATCATTACATGGGATCCAGACCTTATTCAGTGATTCTGGGCGTCATCCTTGGTCTGTCATGTCTGAATAAAGGCACAACATTCTTACTATTTCCTATAATCGTGTTTACAGACTTGTTTTGCAATAGATTCAAAAAGAAGGGGCACTTGTATAACATGGTTCTTTTTGCACTCGGCTTTTCAGTGATTACGGGTTTTTGGTCCATATATGTTTCTATTGAAAGAAATCAACTGACATTTATATCAGCTCAGACCGAAGAGGTTTTACTTGACGGGAATAACGAATATTGTTCAGATGGGCTTTGGCACCCGGAATGGAGGGACAGGCCAAATTCCTTTTACAATACCGATAAGATGGAAGACAATGCAGGAGTATTAAGGGTAATAAATTTTTATGTGAAAAATCCAGGATATTTGTCAAATTTCCCGGCAAAAATTAAAGCCGGTTTTGCGCCGGTTTATTCCTTCAATGCCCTGGTATGCCTATATCTTATTTTTTTATCATCCCGTATATACCTGAGGTCAGAAATTACAGCAACCCGCCTGAAAAAAACTTCCTTCATAATATTCGCTCTTTTTTTGCTTGCTGTTTCAATCTTATTTGGGTTAACCTCAGGATCATTAAGTGACATATTATTCTTTTCTGTTGTTACTGTAATTTTTATTCTTTCTGTTGTTTTCTGTAAGAAATTTCTAACTGAGCTAAAATTACCTTTTCAGTTCTTCATCATATTAATGAATTTTATGATATTTACATTAGCTTTTTATGTATGTAATGAAACCTATCCAAGCCGGTATGTTAAAACGATGGATGGAATATTTATTTTGCTAACCTTTTATTTGTTATTTGAGATCTTCGATTTTCCCAATCAAAACCCATTTAAGTTTCAGCAAGAATAAGCTGTGCCGGAATCCCCCCCTATAGCTGTACAAATCATATATAACCCGTAATAAAAGATATTATGGCAAAGAAAAGCAAAAAGTCAGTTGACGAAAAACCGGAAGTTTATTCAATTAATAAGGATAAAAACGGCTTGTCATTTTCGCGGAAACAATTCCTGGGATCACTAGGGATAGTTGGTCTTGGTGTTGCCTTAAATCCGTTGGACCTTCTGGCAGAAAAGATTCAGGACACCGGGGGACTAATGTCAGATTTTATAGCTCATACCAGTTCCGTGCTTTCGGTTACGTTTAGCCCTGATAATAAAATGCTTGCTTCAGGCAGCCAGAGCGGCGACATAAAACTGTGGTCGCTTCCTGAGGGGAATTTAATACGTGAACTCAAGGATCATTCGTCTGCTGTCTACTCCTTGCACTTTCATCCTGAAAGCAAAATGTTCGCCTCGGGCAGTACTGATGAGACTGTTAAGATCTGGTCAGTTACCGACATTGGACTTCTGAATACAATCAAAGGCAAGATAAAGTCCGTCAATACGGTATGCTATGACAATGACGGAGGCACGTTAGCCGCAGGGGGCAGTAAGATTACGTTATGGACTTTACCCGGAACGGTGGAGCGAGGAACATTAAAATCACGTTCTGTCATTTTCATGACAGTGAAGTTCAGCCCGGACGGCAGGTTTCTGATTGCGGGAGGCACAAACAATACTATTACAGTCTGGTCTGTACCTGAACAGAAGTGTATAAGTACAATAAAAGGGCACTCAGATTCGGTTATTTCAATAGATATCAGTCCGGATGGCAAGACATTTGCTTCGGCCAGTCGGGACAAAACGGTCAAATTGTGGTCATTTCCGGAAGGAAAGCTAATAGAAACATTTACAGGACATGACGATTTTGTGTTTTCAGTATCATTCAGTCCTGATAATAAACTCCTCGCCTCGGGCAGTAAGGACAAAACCATTAAAATATGGTCGGTACCTGACAAAAAACTATTGAACACATTATCAGGGCACTCCGGGGCGGTCTATTCGGTATCCTTTAGCCCTGACGGAACGTCGCTTGCCTCTGGCAGTGAAGACAAGACAATCCGCCTCTGGAAATTACCCGAAGGGAAACCGTGCTACTTTCTTTTCGATCCGTCTCTGATTAAAAAGACAGATACCCGGCAGGTTAAAGAAATGGGAGCTTCAATTATTACACTACCCTGTGGTACCCCAATACCCCCTGATGCCACCTGTATCTGCGACTGTGTTGCCAGTTCCCGCAGCTATCCTGGAACCGAGATGGTCTGTGTTTGCAATACGATTACCGTTCCGGCCGGTACAAGGTTGTCCGGCAATATGGTGTGCGTCTGCGACACTATTGCTGTTGGTGTTACCAGCCGGCCGGCAGCCGTTAAGGATTGTTCCTGTAATACCGTTGAAACCTGCACCTGCAACAAGGTTTGCACATGTGATACCATCTGTTCCTGCGACAATAACACATCATATTATTACCTTACATACTGGTATCCCAACTAAAGTCAAATCACGGGGTTATGAGAAAACTTAAAAAAAAGCCGGAAGACTCTCACAAGATGAGCCTTGAGTGTTCTGAAGAGAAACCCGAAGTATACATAGTAAAAAACAGTAATGCCATCCCGGGAGGACGCCGGGAATTTATAATTAATACAGTTTTTGCAGCTGCCTCAGTTTCAGCTGCCTCAGGGCTGCTTTCCGGATGTGATTCAGGTGTTAAAAAAGAAGAAAAAGTTACAGAATCAATTTCTGAAGCCATTTATACAATGGAGCATGAAAGCACTGTTAATTCAGTCAGCTTTAGCCCTGACGGTAAAATGCTGGTGTCCGGAAGCAGTGACCATACTGTAAAAATCTGGTCAATGCCGGACGGTAAGCTGATAAAAAGTTTGGAGGATTCTTTTTCTGATATAAACTCGGTATGCTTCAGTCCTGACAGTAAATATATAGTTGCCGGTTGCACTGATGGAAATACCAAACTTATTGCGGTCAGTACCGGGCGATTGACGGATAAAGTCATCGATCTTCCCTTTCCCGTCACTTCCGTTTGCTTTAATCCGGAATCAACGTTAATTGCTTCAGCATGTACTAACGGGACTGTCCAGTTATCTTCACTGCCTGGTTGTCAGCCTTTCAAAACCCTGGGAAATTACTGGGATCAGTTCATGTCTGTCTGCTTTAGTCCGGATGGGAAAAACCTTGTATATGGCAAAGCATATCTTCCTTCGATAGGACTCTACTCAGCCCCTAACTGGGTAATGACCTATGGTAGGGCGTATCACACAGAGGGAGTAAATTCAGTTTGCTTCAGCCGGGATGGAGCAATTGTAGCCTCAGCCAGTGATGATAAGACATTGATTCTCTGGTCTATGCCCTATTTGACCCACTTAAAAACCATTGAAGGACATACCGGTGGGGTAAAATCAGTATGCTTCACACCTGACAATAAAATGCTTGTTTCCGGTAGCGGTGACAGGACCATCAAAATCTGGTCAGTTCCTGATGGCCAGCTGCTGAAAACACTTCAGGGTCATACGAATGCTGTCTTGTCAGTTTGTGTCAGTCCGGACGGAAAAATGATCGCATCCGGAAGCGGGGATAATACAATAAAACTTTGGTCTTTGCCTGAAGGGAATGAGATAATTCCTGCCGTGTGTGCCTGCAATTCGATTTGTTCCTGCGATACTGTTACAACTGAAGGTTATGCTGAAACTTGCATCTGCAACTATGTAAATACATGTGCATGCAATAATGTATGTTCATGTGACAAAGTTTGTTCGTGTCATGTTGTTTGTAACTGCGATGCAGTGTGCACTTGCGATGGAGTCTGTTCATGTAATGGAGATAGCGGTGGATATTATTATTCAACCTATTGGTATCCGAATTGACATTAATCACCAGATTTGCGTCAACTGATGCAAAATTCAAAGTCAAAAAGCTTTTGCCATAAAATACAGCCCGTCTGAAAATAATGATGAGATTCAAATGAGAAATAAAAAATCGAAGAATACAGATTTGGGAGTTCAAAAAAGCTCACAGGAGGCGCCCGAAATATATATTGTAAAAAAAACCGGTGATGCAAATTCAGGCGGGAGACGGGAGTTTATTGCTAATTCAATAATGGCAGGTGCTGCGATATCATTGGGAGTGGGACAGTTGACCAGTTGTGAAAAAAATCAGGAGACAGATAAGGTCACTAAAAGTATTCGAACCATAACTACAAAATACTGGTACGCTGGATTTCAATTTAGTCCTGACGGAAAAATCCTGGCAACATACGGTTCCGCAGAAGCTGAAGTCAACTTGTGGTCAATTCCGGACGGAAAGCTCATAAAAATCCTGAATAATGTGAGAGATTACTCTGGTGTTAAAGGTCTTCAGTTTACTTCTGACGGTAAATATCTTGTCGTTGATGTTTATACCCAGATAAACATATGGTCAATTCCGGACGGTGTTTTACTAAAAACCCTGGAGGGAGACGGGGATCCCCGTTATCAATATCAAATTTATCAACTCGAATTAAACCCTGACGGGAAAACCATTGCTTATAAGAAATACCCGGAAACTACAATTAAAATCTGTTCAATTCCTGATGGAGCGCTTTTGAATACCATAGATGGCAGCGGAATGACAAAAGCATTTTTCCAGTTCAGCCCGGATGGTAATTACTTTATTTCTGCTTATAACGGGACACTAAAGATTTGGACTTTCCCTGATCTAACTCTTATTAATACTGTGGAAACAGAGCCTGAGTACCTTTATTTTGAGTTTAATCCCGACGGAAAATCAATCGCCGCAGTTGATAAGGGAAAAATTAAATTATGGACTTTCCCGGAAGGAAATCTTTTTAAAACTATCGAGGCAGATGCAAACTGGGCGTTTTTTAAATTCAGCCCCGATGGCAAAATACTCGTATCCAGGGGCTCTGAGCCTGTCATTAAGCTATGGTCCCTCCCTGGCGGGGAGATTTATTATAACCTGAGCGGACATACCGAAAATGTTCATGATATCTGTTTTAGCATGGACGGTAACGCTTTTGCATCTTGCCAGGCTGATAGCATTTTACTGTGGTCGCTGAAAGACGGAGGTGTTGCGTTGCGTAAAACTATTACAGAGAATGTCGATGATAAGACTATTCATAGAAACGTTTGCATCAGCCCTGACGGAAAAACCCTTGCCTCAAGTTACGGACACACAATTTTACTTTGGTCGATGCCTGATGGTACTGTTATTCCGGCAGGCTCATGCACCTGCGATACAGTTTGCACCTGTAATACAGTATCGTCAGGCAATGGCGGTGAAATATGTACATGTAACACTGTTGATGTTTGCTCCTGTAACGCAATCTGTACATGCAATGCAGTATGTGAGTGCGATGTCAATTCAGGCGGGGGCGGGGGAAGTTATTGGTATCCAAATTAGAGAAAAACATGAGTGATTGCAATACAACCATTTATACAATACCAATAGACGATAAATTTATCATTTATGCGCCTCTTTTGCCATTAGCTTTTATCGGGAACAAGGCTATGGTAAATCTAGTCAGTCAGAAAATAAAAGACCCTGATGCCGAGGTCTTTACGAATGAAATTATCGATGCCCTTGAAAAGACAGGGCTCTTTATGCCGGATAAAAAAAGGCTGCCCTCATGTGATCGCGGCCAGCCGTTCAATCCGACACTATGCATCCTGATGCCAACAACTGCATGCAATCTTGCCTGCACCTACTGTTATGCAGCATACGAAGGGAAAAAGTATGTATATTTAAAATGGCCGGTTGCAAAAAAAGCAATAGATATTGCTTTTCAAAATTCCGTTAATCCACACAACGGCAAATTCTCTTTAAGTTTCCATGGCGGAGGAGAGCCTACGCTTCCAAAGGAGTTCTTTTTCAAAGCAGCAGAGTATGCAAGGAAACTGGACCCCCAGTGCCCTGTCTCGGTAACAACTAATGCTGTTTGGGATAAGGAGTTCAGGGACCGGGCGCTGAACATTCTCAGTGAGATCAGCATATCCTTTGATGGAAATGAAATAACCCAGAACCGGCAGCGGCCAGACACGCATGGGAATGGAACGTTCTCAAAAGTAATGGAATCAATCCGTGAAATTGAAAAACGAAAGATACCTTACGGTATCAGGATGACGGTTACAAAAGAAAGCCTTCCTGAACTTAGGTCCAATATTGAATTCCTGTGCTCTCAGACTGAATGTCGGTCCTTCCAGGTTGAGGCAGTTTACAATCAGGGACGGGCAGAAGGCTCCGGGCTGACTATTGATGATATTAATTCCTTCGTTGATGTCTATTTTGATGTCTGCAGGTATGCAGGGGAACGCGGCAAAAATCTGCACTATTCCGCAGCAAGACCACATCTTGTAACAAGTACGTTTTGTGCTGCGACAACGACAGCCCTGATCGTGACAGCTGACGGAGAACTGACCGCCTGCTATGAGGTCTTTGACCATTCTCACTTACTCGCTGATGATTTTATTATCGGGAGAATGGACTTACATGATGGTATTGTCCTGTATCCGGATAAACGGACAACCCTGATCACAAAAATTAATGAGAACAGGGACACGTGCAAAGATTGTTTCTGCTATTATCACTGTGCCGGAGATTGTCCCCCGAAAGCATTTCTTGCACATCTGAACAACGATCAATTCAGGTGTTCGGTAACCAGAGCCATAACACGCGAGCTAATCATTGACAAAATTGCAGAAAACGACGGATTCTGGCAGGGGGATGTATCCAGAAAACAATCCGTCAATACTCAACGGGGGGAGAAACAATATTTAAGATGTGCAAAATAGACTTGAATGAGGTCTGCCATAAATAGTACTTTCATAATCCCTGTCCTGAACGATTTCCTTGTTTATTCTCCTTTGGCGGGTATTTCTGCATTAGTCAATCGCAGAGCAGCCATCGGGTTAAAGAAACAATTGCTGAAGGGTGATGAAAAGAAAGAAAATCCGGAATCAAAGCTGGTTGAACTGGCACAGGATATTGCCACAAGTCCCTTACTTCTTCCCCGGAAAAGAACAGGGAAACTAAATCCCGAGTTTCTGGGTATCATCCCAACCCGGTCATGCAATGGCGCCTGTAACTATTGTGATTTTGGTGCTGGTATGGCATCCGGGCAAAAGATGTCATATGATTTGGTTGTAAAAGCTGTTGACTGGTATGCGGATTTGTTGAAATTACACAAAAGGAATATTCTTGACATCCATTTTTTCGGAGGTGAGCCTATGGTTGCGCGGGATGTTATCGAGGTTGCCGTACAAAGGGCAAGATTAGTGGCCGCAGAGAGAAACCTGATATCCAACTTTGAAATATCAACCAACGGACAGTACGGTGCCGGTGACGCAGGTTATTTAGGGCAATACTTTAATAAAATCGTCCTTTCATTTGACGGCTTCAGGGATGTTCAAAACAGACACCGGCCATTGATAGCTGATAAAAGCAGCTTTGAGAATGTATCAGAAACAGCCAGGATAATAAGCAACTCAAATGCTGAACTATGTATCCGATGTTGTGTCAGCCAGGAAAATATTCTGCAGTTAGAAGAATTCACAAGGTGGCTTTGTGAGAATTTCAGGCTTTCAGCAATTAATTTTGAGATACTGACCGAATCTCCACTGTCTGTTGCTTCAGCCTTACTTCCTCCCGGTCCGGTTGATTTTGCGATTCATTTTGAAAAATCAAGACAAATTGCGACCGGATACGGAATTGATGTTGTATATGCATCTGATATCAACGGATGGCCAGTAGTCAGTTCATGCCCAGTTGGCAAGGATACCGCAATTATATCGCCGGACGGAAGGATAAGCAATTGCTATCTGCAGCCCGAAAAATGGCAAAAAGCCGGCCTGGATCTTGATTTCGGATTATTTACCGGCTCCGGCGATATTATTATTGAACAGGGTAAGGTAGAGATTATCAGGAAAATGGTGGAAAACAAACCAAGATGTAAAAATTGCTTCTGTCAATGGTCTTGCTCTGGCGGGTGCCATGTCGGAATTACGTATCCTGGCAGCCCGAATGACTATGATAATTTTTGCAAACAAACACGTCTTATCTCAACATTCACACTGTTGTCCACACTTGAATTCCAGGAGAAAATTGACATACTGACTCAATCGGAACGGGGCATGGAATTGATAGTGAATCAAAAATCAGATTTCCTTAAAGATTTTGAGGACTGAAGAAATGGGGAAGGGCAGTGGAAAATCATTGGTGGTGCCTTATGTTGACCATGATGCTAAATTCTGGCAAAAGCTCAAGGCTCTTTACGGCGAGCAGATTAAAGAAGTCTATTTCCCGATAATTGACGAACAGATTCCAACAGGCAGACCAAGACAACCGGATAAATACCTGAAAGCGTTTCTTGAATCAAAGGTATTTCCGGTTTCGGTTTTAATTAATCCGGTTATTCTGGCACGCCCCGTAGAAGAATATACAGACCGTATATTGAGGGAGCTGGAATACTATGAGAAAAATTACAGTCTTACCGGGGCAACTTTGGCAAATCTGACGTTGGCTAACAAGATCAAGAAATTTTTCCCTGACCTGAAATTAACTGCCTCAACATTAATGGAAATATCCAATGAGCAGCAAATCAATATGCTCAGTGAGACATTTGATACAATAGTCCCTTCCGCAAATGCCCTCCGGGAAATAAGGGTACTCAGAACCCTGAGAAAAAAATTTAAGGGGACTATCAGGTTAATGGTAAATGAAGCCTGTATTCCGTCATGTGTTTTTCGTACCCAGCATTTTTATGAAATGTCTAATCCCGCCATCCTCCACCCGGATTCATTATGCCATGCCCTGCTGAAGCAAAAACCCTGGCTGCGTCTAACGGGAGGATGGGTTTTGCCACAGCACCTGTTCTTATTCTATGGTTTATATGATGAAATTAAACTGTCCGGGCGCATTACACTGCAACAGCCCGCTAACTTTTTTAAAGTGGTTGAAAGCTATTTGTTTGAAAAAGAACTGCAACCTCATGAAATAGGTGGAGGCCCGGCATCTGTCAATATTCCCATGCAAATCGAAACTGCCTTTTACAAATACACTTTAAACTGCAGGAAAAATTGTGCCACCTGTAAAGTGTGTAATGATTACTGGGCTTATAATACAGGAAAATATGCATGACTTGTTTACAAGAGTGGATGATCAGGTTCCTGTATTTAAGATCAGATTGGGCCACCAGATGGTACTTTATACGCCTGGGTTCAGTATAAAAACAGGAGAAATCTCCTCGGCAGAGCTGCGGTCATTATTCAGAAATCCGGCCGCGATTGCTGATTTGGAGTTGAGAATTTCTATAGTTGGCTTACTCGAAAAAGCAAAGGCTGTTACAAAAAAATGGGAGCTGCAGAAACAAACTCCCTTTACTCCTGAATGTCTTATACTACATGCTGGCAGGGAATGTAATTTCAGGTGCACATACTGCTATGCTGCATCAGATAAAACCGGGAATGGAAATAATATTGGATTTCCCGGATCGGAAGCAATAGAATGTGTTTCCAGATATATTGCCGAAAAAGTAAGCCGGAATTCACAAAAATTGACCGTGGCATATCATGGTTCCGGAGAGCCCACACTTCACTGGGACCAGTTAACCGGTGCGTTCCGTAACATTTCACGGATTGCTGAACAAAAAAAGATTCGGCTTTTCAATTATATTGCCACTAACGGTTGCCTCGATGAAGGAAAAACAGACTGGCTGGCGGAGCATATGGATTTAATTGGTATTTCCTGTGACGGAACACCCGATATTCAGTCGGCGCAACGTAAAACAGGCCAAATTCATTATCCTCCTATCGAGAAAGTATGCGAAAGGATTTTGGACAAAGGAGGCAAATTCGATATCCGGGTTACTGTTACCAGGGATACAGTTTTGCGAATGCCTGAAATAACCTGGTATTTAATTGAAAAATGCAGGGCCAGGAATATCCGTATTGAGCCTGTTTACCTTGCTGGTGACAACTCTTTTAAGGAAGATGATGCAAACAGTTTTTTTGATCAATTAACTAAATCAGGGGAAATTGCCCGCAAACACGGAACTGGATTTGGTTATGCCGGCATCAGGATGGCAGAACTGCACGGGACATACTGTGATGTATCCCGCAATACAATCCGACTTACTGCTGACGGGAAAGCCAGAAATTGTTTCTGCTTTTTGAGTGATAAAGAAGAATACATAACGGGCGTATACAATGAAAGTCAATCCTCATTCAGTCTGAGGGCAGACATCGATGAAATTAAGAGCAAAGCGTATCAGATACCTGAAGAGTGCCACAATTGCATTAACGTGTACCACTGCTCCCGGGGTTGCCCTGATTATTGTCTGTTTGAAAATGGCTATCATGAGCACCGGCAGCTTAACCCGTTCCGGTGTCGTCTGCACCAGCTTATTGCAGTCGATTCTGCAATAGCTACAGCAATAACTCCAAATATAACGAACTGAACATATAGAGTTGATGAATAATCCAGGCCGGCTATCCAGGGGCTGTCAGTTATGCCAACAAGGCAAATGGCTATGTATTTTCCTGACTTACAGATGTAATGCCGGTTGTCATTTTTGCCCTGCCCCTTTCAATGATGACCGCATAAGTTCATCACTGGGGTATCAAAAAGAGGAGATCCTGTCTTATCTGAAAAAAACTGACTTTGAGGGAATAAGTTTTTCGGGAGGTGATCCGTTCCTGGTCTTTGACAGGTTACTGGAATGGCTTGCTTTTTTTAAGAAGCATCTGCCTGAATATTATTATTGGGTCTATACAAGCGGAGTGTCTGTTACCGGAAGAAAAATGCAGCAATTGTCAGAAGGAGGAATGAACGAGATACGTTTTAATATCGCAGCAACGGGTTATCTGGATGAAAATATCTGGAAAATAATTAAAGCTGCACGGGACATCTTTCCTTTTGTTTCGGTTGAGATTCCGTCAATTGAACGGGATTTTAAATCATTGGTTAAAGCCCTGGATAAGCTTGAAAGTGTCGGAGTTGACTTCCTGAATTTACATGAATTTATATTAAACAATGCCGATATTGAGTTTACCAATAGCCAGTATTCAACCTTTCTCCTGAATGAGGTTATCCCGTTAAATTACGCCCGGTCAAGCATTGATAATACACAGAAAATCACAGACCTGGTTTTTAAGGAGGGGTATAGCTTTGCAATAAACAATTGCAGTATGCAAAAAAAAGAATCTCAAATGTTTCAGCGGAGGTTGAATATGGGGAAATTGTTCAACAATCCCGAATATGATAAAGTATTACCGGATGGAACAATCTGTAATTTTTATTCCGTTGCTGGAAACCTGCCCGTTTCTGAGTTGCAGGTAAAATTTGCCAGTTCAGACTTTCGTAAAGAGTACAGCCCCTACATGTTGAGACTAAATGACCCGAAAATCAATGATAATCCCGGAGGCAGAATTGTCAGTGCCATTTATATTCCACAGATGGGAACCGACCAGGGTAAAATCTATTTACGGACTGAAGTTCAATGATTTGGAGCACCTGCAAGAGCGATATTCATGAATTTTCACTTCGCGGGATTCTAATCTTATCGGTAAATTTATCGCAGGGTATTATTCAAATTTGTCAAGAGATTCATTTTGTTCTGACTTTTTATTTCCGAAGCTCCACATCAGGCGACCGGTAATAGTTTCTAACCCCATCGACACATAGTATCCTGAAGATATTACTCCTGTAGTATTATCGGTCGTTGAAGTATATCTTAAATTACCTATACTCATTTCAATTGAAAAGTTATCGCTGATATTATATGATAATGCAGGTTCCAGATAATATCCTATCAGTTTATAGCTTTTATCTGCATCTGTATGATTGTCGGCCACGTAGGTAGCGGTTTTATTTCCTCCGTAGCGCATTGAACAATCTAAAATGAATCTGAGTTTGTCATTGCCGGAAGAATAGAGCCGAATAAACGGGGAAACGTACCAGTTTTCCCGTTTGTAAACAGTCAGGTCATTATAGTCTGTTTCGGCATAAGTTGTCTGGGAAATGCCGCCTCCACCGCCTATACCTACCGCAACTATATCTTTAATCAGGTACCCTAATTTTGGGTATAGATTTCCCCCGACAGTCACCGGGCTATAAATGGTTTGATCCGATGTTTCCGTACGGGACCAATTAAAGTTGAATCCACAACCGATTATAGTCTGTGCTTTCAATCCAACAGTTGCAAATGTTGCAACAGTGACGAATAATAGGAATGATTTCATTTTAATATGATTTTTAATAAAGGACTGGGTTTGTTTCAAATCTTTACCTAAAGTACATAAATTTGCATTAATCCCTAATTTATCAGTAACATTTAAAAGCTTTACAATTGTCTTTAAGTCAATCCGGGAAAGCTGGTAACCCGGAACACTATCAAGGTGAGCAAATAAAAGGAGAAATTAGATATATTTACCGGCGATACCGCTGATTATGAAGGAGCAGGAGGGAAAAATCACAGGCATGATACACAGCGCATTGCTTATGCTTGTGCTTCTTGTCATGAGCCTTTCTTCCTTCGCCCAGACCTATCCCTTCAGGGAGTATACCAGCGACGACGGGCTTCCCCAGCTGGAGACAATGGGTGCAATGCAGGACAGCCGCGGGTATATCTGGATGAACACCCGCAACGGGCTCGCACAGTTTGACGGACACTCGTTCATTCCTTACTACAGAAAGGACGGCCTGCCTTCAAATATCGTCAACCGGATCATAGAAGATGAGGACGGCACTATCTGGGCTGTCACCACTAACGGCCTGGCACGTTTTACCGGTAGAACATTTCATAGCTATCCCGTTCCTGATTCTATGAAAATCAAACAGGTGGGATTCACCTGCCTGAGCGGCAAGCCGGGAACATTTTTCCTCGTTGGAAGATCAACGGATAAAATCAGAATTATCGTGTTTGATTCCGGCAGGTATTATGACTATAGCAAAATGAACCCCGTCCTGCAGAAAGATTCACTGGCTGTTGCTGCCTTTGATAAAAATGATTCTGCTTTGTATCTGAAAGGTCCGGATGCGGCTCTTTACAACTTCAGAAACGGAATTCTGACTGTCATCGACAAGAACCACTTAACCCCGGCACAGATCAAAGACGACATAATCAGTATATCCGGCCGGAAATATTTTTCAGATAATGAACCAGACGGACTGTACTTTAGCGGTGAATACAGCGAGGCCCACCTCTCAGGCATAGTTAATAAATTTGGTGACAACCCTGATTCCATCATGAATAAGCTACATCCGGGAAGCGACGGGATCAAATGGAAGTACGGAAATGTGGTATTCAGCATAACCGACCGTGACAGTACCCTGTGGATTATGACTGATACGAAGATTTTCAGGATGGTGTCAGATGCCTTCACGCAGTACGAGGAAGATGACGGCCTGGTTCAAAACCCCTGGGCTCTGGCGGCGGATCCGGCCGGCGGCCTCTGGATAGGATCAATTTCACGTGAACTGCAGTATTTTGACGGTGAGCGTTTCATAAACAAGAATGTCCCAGATGACCTCTTTCACAGTAAGCCGGCATATTTCAGGGGCAGTACCACGCTTTCAAACGGCGAGGTGTGGATCTCAACCAACCAGGGTGTGCTTATCCGGGACGGAAAACGCTTCAGGAGACTGGATAAAATCACTGAAGACAGGCAGGTGTGCATAATTTATGAAGACCCTGTCGACAAAACAATTTTCATCGGCACCGATAGAGGGTTATATCATATCGACGGAGAGAAGGTAACGCTTTACCCTGAGATGACCGGGTTTGATCTGGGCGTCGTCGAAGGCATGACTCGTGACTTTCACGGTAATTACTGGCTGGCCGGACACTATGGCATAGTCCTTTTTGACGGGAAGACCTTCACTCCCTTCCGTTCAGATCCTGCCCCGGCAGAGATGGTCTGGGGCATTATCCATGACTACAAGGGAAACATATGGAGCGCAGGGTCCGACGGTATTTTCTTCAATAATCCAGATAATCCGGGGTTCATACCGGCACTTCCGGAAGAGTCAAACCTCCCTGCCAATGTCATCCGCGACATCGGCGACCACCGCCTTCTCATCGGACGCATGCTTGACCTGTGCATAATCGACCTGGACAAATACTATAATGGGGAACGTGATTATTATTCAATCCTTGGGCGAAACATGGGCTACAACGGAAACGACTGTCAGGATAACGGCATAACGCAGGACGCTAACGGTAAATGGTGGCTGCTGACCAATGACAAACTGATCTGTTTCGACGCCAATAAACTGAATAAAAACAAGATCCCCCCGCTTGTTCACATAACAAAGGTTGAGGTTCCCAGTGACACTGCAGACTGGGTTACAGTTCTCGATACGGCCCTCTTTTATAATCCCGTGAATAACGTAGCTATCAGGGGCCGCAGGAATTTCCTGAAAATCAGCTTCACCTGTGTTTCAACAAGGTATCCTGAGGAAATCACCTATCAGTACAGAGTGTCCGGCCTCGGCGAAAACTGGTCGGTAAAAATCCATGACAGATCAGTCATACTCAACGACCTGCCTCCCGGAAAATATACTTTTGAACTGAATGCGTACAACAGCGACGGAGTCAGCAGCACGGTACCGGCCACCCTGAATATTTCCGTGACACCGAAATTCTTTCAGCGCCTGGGTATAAAAATAGCACTCGTTGTAATAGCTGTTGCCCTGATCGCTTTTCTCAGCTTTCAGATCCGACGCCGTGTGAACAGAAAGAGGGTTGATTCAGCCAGGCTGCAGGCTGAGGGCTACAAAATGCAATTAAGCTCTGTCATCAGTCAGCTGGATCCGCATTTCACCTTTAATGCCGTTTCTTCTATTGGCTCCCTGATCATGAAAGGAGAGAAAGAAAAGGCTTATTCCTATCTCCTCAAACTTACCGGCCTCCTCAGATCAGTGCTGACAGACAGCCCCGTTCTGCTCAAGCCTATTACGGAGGAGGTGGAATTCGTCACCCGCTTCCTCGAGCTTCAGAAACTTCGTTACGGCAAAAGGTTTGACTACAGCCTGAAAGTTGCCGAAAATGTTGATCAGAATACCCTGGTCCCAAAGATGGTCCTTCAGTCGATTGTTGATAATGCCGTTAAGCATGGTATCGAAAATAAAAAGGGCACAGGGGTGATAGAAATAGAAGTAAACAAAGTTCCAAATGGCCATGAATTTGTTGTACGTGACAATGGGATAGGCCGTAAAGCAGCGGCCGAATTAAATTCGTACGGAGCGGGTCTCGGGCTCAAAAACATTATCAGCAGCATGGAAATGATGAACAAGGCAAACAGCGTTAAGGCAGCATTGATCATTACGGACCTGTATGATAACGGGATACCATCAGGGACAGAGGTACGTGGATTCCTTCCGGCAAATTACACATTTGATGTCGCCATAAATACAAAACAACACCGTAACAAACTGAATCGTCTATGAATGATCAGATTATTAAAACCATGATCGTGGAGGACGAGCAGGAAGCGCTCGACCTTCTCGCAAATCTGATTGAAGCTACCGGCATAGCCACGGTGATTGAATCCACAACAGATCCATCAGCTGCCGTGGATCTGATTATCAAAAATGACCCTGATATTCTCTTTCTCGATATACGCATGCCACGGATGTCAGGTTTTGATATCCTCAATGAACTGAGGGAAAGGGGGAAAGTAAATCCACATGTGGTCTTTACTACGGCTCATGACGAATATGCCATTAAGGCTTTTGACTATGCTGCTTTCGACTACCTCCTCAAACCTATTGATCCCGACCGCCTGCTGGAGACATTTACCCGGTTCAGCGGCAATGGCAGGAGAGATTCACTTGACAGGGCTTCCATGCTTTTTGACAATGAGAAAGTACTTATTTTCCGGGGGGTGACAGGGGTCGTGTTCATTGATCCGGCAGAGGTAGTTTTCATCACTGCCGACGGTAATTATTCCACCTTCCACTTCATCTCCGGTCGGGCCGAAACCGTAACTGCCCTTCTGGGTGCCCTGGAAGAGCATCTCGGAAAACAGTTTTACAGGACAGGACGGTCATGCATTGTCAACACTGCCTACCTTTCGCGTATTGACACAAGGCAGCAGCAATGCATATTCATCAAGGGCGATAAAGAGTTCCGCTGTGAAATTTCGCGTGACAAGATCAAACAACTGCTTGACCACATGAAAACCCGTATTGCTGACTTCTAGGCAGGACCCCCGAACAGAATAATCTTTTAAAAAGGCACCTTCGTACATTAGATGCACCCTCTCATACAACGGGTCAAAAATCGCTATGCCACCAAAATAATTTATTCAATCTTTATGGCAGTAATACCGGATCGTAAGAGGAATAAAAATATTTTTTACAACATGACAGGTGGTTCTTCCCCCCATTTCCCTGTCAGGCCACACAGATCAGGATGCTGCAAAGCATCAACATAAGGTCTGTGTGGCACGTTTTTATACGGTATCCATTCAGAATTCAACCTTCATCACCCAGACATAGTCCGAGGGCGGGTTGCTCCTGATCTTTGAAGGGATATTTACAGTGAAAGAATTCGCGCCGTTCTGCCATGAGCACCTGGTTTTCGTGCCGGTCACGGTTACGACAGACTTCTGCGGAAGCGTCAACCCCTTCATGGTAACAGAATCAGGCATGCTCTCACCTTCGTCAGCCATATAAAACAGGTACCATGTATTATCACCCTTTCTGTTAACACATACCTTGCCGTCCTTGTACGGGGCCATCGCCCTGGTGCCATAGATAGCCTCGCCGTTTATCTTCATCCATTTGCCCATCTCTTCGAGCAGGCTGTAAGCACCTTCCGGCCATGTACCGTCAGGTGCCGGTCCTATGTTGAGTAGAAGGTTCCCTCCCTTGATCACAATGTCAACCAGCAGCTGCACTGCCTCGCGGCCCGGCATGAAGTGAGGGTCAGGCACCCAGGCCCACCCTCCTCCTGCGATAATGCAAGACTCCCATGGATAAGGAAGTGCCTTTTCAGGAACCCTGTTCTCCGGTGTCAGATAGTTCTGGTTTTTGCCGTATACCGCCCTGTCAACCACTATCAGTCCGGGCTGTTTCTGCCTGGCCTTTGTGACGAGTTCATCCATACGAATATCCTGATTCTGAACACGCACAAACCTGTTACCGGGCGAAGCCTGTGAGGCTTGTTCCTCTTCTTCGGTCATCTTCCGGACCCACCCGCCGTCAAGCCAGAGAATATCAACCTTGCCATAATCGCCCCCGAGCAGCTCCATAATCTGTCCGTGCGTGAACCCGACAAACTTCTCCCATCTTACAGGGTAATTCCTGACATTATAATTGACATTCCGGTCCGGTGTGGCAAAATTGGGCCACCAGTAATATTCACTGTGCCAGTCGGGCTTTGAAAAGTACGCCCCTGTCCACAGACCCTGTTCCCTGAAGGCCGTGAAGATCTCCTTTGTTATGTTGGCGCGGGGATTTACGCTGAACGGACAGGCATGGTCAGTGATCTTATAATCAGTCAGTTTAGTGTCAAACATCGAGAAGCCGTCGTGATGTTTCGTGGTGAAAATGACGTACTTCATCCCTGCGTTTTTTGCTGCTTCAGCCCACTTTTCAGGATTGAAGCCGACAGGGTTAAAGCTCAGCTGAAGCGCTTCGTACTGCTTCTTGTATTCCTCATAGTCAAGATTTTTCCTGCGGCACCAATCTTCATCTTCAGCGCATATTGACCACGACTCAACTATACCCCACTGGCTGTAAGGACCCCAGTGCATCAGCAATCCGAATTTCAGATCCTGCCACTGCTCAAGTTTCTGCAGCACCAGTGTGTCAGTTTCCGGCACATAACGCTCATCAGGCTCCTGGGCAAATAATCCTGACAACCCGGGCAGCATTAAAAAAAGCAAGAGATATTTTCTCATTACAGAAGGAGTCATTCAGTTTTCAGTTTGCCTTCGAGGGTGAGGCCTATTACCGTCATTTTATCATCGAGCACATTTTCGGGCACCTTAATAAAATATACTCCCGCATGATTACTCCACGAGGGTCTGAGATATTCTTTAACCTCCAGACTGGTGCCGTTACCAACTACGACCGCTTTGTTTATCCGGTTCATTACGCCCTGCAGCATGATCTCACCGCCGCCGTCACCGTTCAAAAACAGGTACACCGTTGTGCTGTCAGGGCTCATAGTCGACGGTCCGTCAAAGCACCCTGCAGGCAGTCCGGCGACAGTACCGAAAATAGCCTGGCTGTGTTTTGACGTCCAGCGGCCGAGTTCTTGAAGAACCTCAACCTGTTCTCCGGGTATTGTACCGTCAGGTTTCGGCCCTATATCAAGCAGGAGGTTGCCGCCCAAACCGATGCAGTCGGCAAAAATGCGTATCACCTGAGAGGGGCTTTTATAGTTGTGGTCATTACCCTGATAACCCCATGAGTCGTTGATGGTCATGCACAGCTCCCAGTATTTGTCCACAGGCGCTCTCAGTGGAAGGCCCTGTTCCGGTGTGCCGTAGTCGCCATAACCGGCAAGGCGGGAATTAATAATCGCAGCAGGATTGCTTTCAAGGATCATCTTTCTTATTGCTGGAGCACGCCACATAGCTGCACTCTGTTCCCAGTCGCCGTCGAACCACCACAGGTCAGGGCTGAATTCCCTGTCAAGCTCGGCTATCTGTCCGTGGTTAAACTTTACGAACCTCTCCCATCTGATACTGTCGGCGTCATATCTCTTTACATTTTTTGTCATGTTCGGATAATCGGGATGAGACCAGTCAAGCAGCGAATAGTAAAGTCCGACTTTCAGTCCCGATTTGCGCAGGGCCACAACAAAAGGCTTGATCAGATCGCGTGCCGCCGGGGTCGAATCAACAACATTAAGACTGCTCAGTTTCGTATCCCACAGGGCAACCCCATCATGGTGCTTTGATGTCAACACTGCATAGCGGGCACCACTCTCCTTTATCAGTCGTACCCATGCTTCCGGATCATATTTCGCGGCCGTGAAGCCGTCAAGCTGTTTCATATAATCGTCATAGGTGATATTCCCGTTAAAAAACGACCATGATTCGTCAATACCGTTGACCGAATAAATGCCCCAGTGAATGAAAATACCGAGCCGTGCATTACCGAACCAATCCATCCTGCCGGTACTGTCCTTTTGTGCTGCAGTACTAATGCTGATGCATAGAAGTATCAACGCAGCAATGCAGCCTTGCTTAAAGCTTCTGCTCCTTTTTATCATGTTCCGTTATATTATGACATTATGAAAAATCAAATCCTGAAATATATGCCGGGCTTTCATAGAACTTCACTGTCTCTTCCTGCGATAATCCCGAAAAATACGAATATACCAGTCCCGGCTTTGCATTCAGCAGCCTGTTCAGCGCTCCCATCCTTCTGTTTGTTCTCAGCATATCGAACAGCTCCGAGTGGTCATCAAGCCATGTAAGCGCCGTATTATATCCTTCCTCAGCACATACTGCTTCAAACAGGTCAGGCAGAAGATCTTCGTTTCCCTGAAGACAATAAATTGCATTTAAAATAACGTACCGGAACTCTTCAGGCCGGAAAAGTCTTTTTAAGAGGGGTGTGACGGGAAATACCTTCATCATAAGCCAACCCCACAGGCCGGGTACATTTACAACCTTGTACCGTGCAGGTATGGCACTGACACCGGCAATGATCCTGTTGTCCTTTCTCAGGACATAGTACCTGTGGTCTGCAAAAGCAAATTCATCAGAGTAAAAACAGTAATTGCGGTACTGTCCGGACAGCAGTTCTGCCATGGCAGGTTCTTCCTCAGGTGTCAGCCTGGTGACGGAGGCATTGGGCCTGGGATTGAAGCGGCTGAAGGCGATGGTGAGAAAGGAGCGGATATATTCATACCCGGCCTGGTTGATAATGTTCCTTGATCTCTCGTTCCGGCTCTCCACATAGGCATACATTACATGTGGCTCTGCCTGTTCTCCCGTTTCATCGTCATCGTGGTTCGATCCCCTGAACATCGAGAATATCTTCTGCTTGAAGCTCTCCTCAACAAATGAATGCCTGTCGCTTTTGCGGGCAGGCGCCTTTTCTGTCTGGAAAGCACTCTGTATAGAAAGATAACGCAGGTGTGTTGAGCTGTAAGGCACTCCGCAGTTCAATGTTTTTCGCCTGCATAGGCCGATGACCCCTTTAAGGCTGTTCTTCTTGTAAAGCGCCATGAAAGAGAGACCGTCACCGTAGGCTTTGATTCTCTCCTCAGTATTCTGCATCGAGTACCGCATTCCCCCTTCGGACCCCAGCACGGTTTCCTTAAGGAGGCCGAGGATCTCCTCATCTGCCTTGTCAACTCTTTTTACTTCAAGTCTTTTATAGTCAGTTCCGCTTTCCTGTTCCATCGGGTCTCCTTGTGTTTTTACTTCATGATACTGATCAGTGCGTGAGCTACCGTCAGGTCTTCAGGTGTGGTTATTTTTATGTTCTCCCTGTTGCCGTGAGTCAGGTGTATCTTTACCCCTGCTGCCTCTGCAACCGTTGCGTCATCAGTGAACGACGGGTCATAGTCGCGGTTATAGGCCGAAAAAATCAGGCTGCTGCGGAAGACCTGAGGCGTCTGTATGAGTCGCACCTCGCTCCTGAGGCAAGGTCTGCTGTCATCTCCGGACATGATCCTGACGGAATCAGCGGGCTCGATAAAGGGGACGGCAGTGCCGAATTCTTCTGCATCGGCGAAACACCTCCAGATAGTATCATGACTCACCAGCGGCCTGACACCGTCATGAATAGCAACAAGTGATTCTTCGGTCACACAGGCCAGTCCTGCCCTGACAGAGTCAAACCGCTCCTCCCCGCCCGAAACTGTTCTATGATTTATCTCAAAGGCATATTCCCTTATGAGGCCACGCCAGAGAGAGTGATGTTCTGAGGATAGGACTAAAATTATTTCAATATTCCGGTCAAAGGAGTGGAACTTTTCAATAGTATGCATCAGCAGCGGTTTTCCCTCCAGGAGGAGAAACTGCTTCGGGATGGCGGACTTCATCCTGCGTCCGCTTCCACCGGCAACTATAATGCAGTACTTTTTCACTCCCATCCATCATTCCTTCATGTAGAGATACCGTTTGATGCTCTTCTTGGGTGTCTTTACAAATTCTTCAGGATGGACACGGAATTTTGTCACGGCCATGTATTCGGGTAAATGGGCATTGACATCCTTGCGGATGGTGTCTAAAACGCCATTCAGGGTAGCCTCTGTGATCCCGTCTTTATTAAGCTGCTCCTGATCAGGGAATATAAGAGCGACAAGCTTGTGCTCCTCGGAAATAACAACTGATTCGGACACAATCCTGTAATTATTGATAAGAGATTCTATCTCTTCAGGGTATATGTTTTTCCCTGAGGGGCCCAGCAGCATGTTTTTGCTCCGGCCCTTGATATAGATATAACCGTCTTTGTCAATGACACCGAGGTCACCTGTGTGCATCCAGCCTTCGTCGTCGATCACTTCTTTTGTCGCAGCGTCATTCTTGTAATAACCGTGCATGACATTGTCGCCGCGGAGGATAATCTCGCCCACGATCTTTTCGGGGTCGGGCGAGTCGATCTTCACTTCAAGTGTATCGACCGCTTTACCGCATGAAGCCAGCCGGTTGGTCCGCCACCCGTCGTAGCTGATCAGGGGCCCGCATTCAGTCATTCCGTAACCGATGCTGAACGGCAGGTGTATTTTCTTGAAGAATTTCTCCGCATCGGAATTGAAAGCTGCACCGCCAATGACTATCTCCTTGAACCGGCCGCCGAAACTCACTGTCAGTTTCTCTCGGATCTTATTGTGAAGAACCTTGTTTAAACCGGGTATCTTCAGCAGTATTTTCATGTGAGGCTTGGAAATGATGGGAAGGATCTGTTTCTTATATACCTTTTCTATCACCAGGGGAACCGAGAGTATCAGCCTTGGCCTTATCTCCTTGAATGCCTGTAAAAGTATCTGAGGTGACGGCGTCTTTGTCAGGATTGTGATGTGGCAGCCGTATGTGAACGGAAAGAGAAACTCGAAGGCGCAGCCGTATGTGTGTGCCAGCGGAAGAAAAGAGACGACGGGATCACCCGAGTCAAGAGGCATGTTAGCCTGTGCGTAACGGGTGTTTGCTGCAAGGCTCCGGTGAGGTATCATCACTCCTTTCGAAAACCCCGTTGTGCCTGATGTGTAGCTGATAACGGCAAGCTTTTCATTGTCGATATCAGAGAATTTTATGTCCTCCTGCTTAAAATCAGGATACTGCCGGCTGAACGAGACGTTTTTAGCGTCATAGATACCGGTGTACTTTTCAGAGCGGCACATGGTCATTTCGAACGTGTCGAGGCTGACGGCACACATGATCTCTTTCAGCTTGTCGGCTTCAAGGTTCTCCCAAAGCTTATCATCTGTGAAGATCAACCTTGAATCTGAATGGTTGATGATGTTCTGCATATCCTCCGGCCTGAAGTCGGGCAGGATAGGCACAACTATCGCACCATAGGTTACTACGGCAAGGTACATCGCGCACCAGTTGGCGGAGTTCCTGCCCACAAGGGCAATCTTGTCTCCCTCCTTAATGCCAAGCTCTTTAAAGAAAATATGATGCCTGACAATCATCTCGGCGATTTCCTTGTATGTATAACCCTTTTCACGGTAATTTGAGAGAGCCTCCTTGTTCCAGTTCTTTTTAATGCTCTCCTCTACATAAGTGATAAATCTTTCTTTGATCATGACTGTGGAGTTTTCCGGTTTCTAAAGCAAATGTAATCTTTTATAACTGTAAGAAGACGTCAGAACCTGTACAGTATGAGAACGGTAATGGTCATTATAATATTCACCGCAGTGAATATAAGATTATACCGTACCCGCTTTGCACTGAAATGAGTGATCTTTCTTGAAAAAATGCCGATTGTGGGAACAAAAAGCACCAGCAGGAAGACAAAGAATTCCGGACCGTCGAAGACCTGGCTGAGACCTCCCCCTTTCAGGCTGGCAAAGTACATGACAAGCAGTGTGACGAGGAGATAAACAAGGTAGCTGGCTTTTAATGCAAAAGTCGATATCGGCCTTGAGTGATGCAGTTTATGGGGCTTGAGATAAGCATATGCGATTGAAAAGACAATGATAACGAAAAGGCCACCTATGATAAAATTGATCATCTCCGGGAGACTGTAGTTATCCATTAATTTCTTTTCTTTTTACTATTCTTCCAATCGGGACAGGGCAGGCAAGTCCTTTATGGTACGAATCGCGCCTCAAACCAAACGTAAATATAAGGTTTAGATTCAACCGGTGAAAATAAATGCCGGTCGGAGCAAGCATTTTCTGTCCTGCGGGGAGCCGGATAATCTTAAACGAATTTAAGTTTTCCGAAGTGCTCCGGCCTGTGATAATCAGGTTTCTCGGTGCCGATTGGATTCCAGGTCACATAATGCGGATTGCTCAGCTTATCGCCGCACTTGTAGAAATTGGCCCGGAAACTCTTTCCTCTCAGGTCCCCTATCTCATGATGAAAAAAGGTTTCAAGAGGAATTGCCATGGTGAGTGCCCACCGGTTATCACCTTTAATCTCTGCAAACGGCTCAGTACCCATCGTTGTGAGACGGCGGATGCCGCTTATAACACGGGCATCAGCCCTGACGCCGTCATGTCTTCCGCGCCCCGAGCCCATCAGCACAGTGCCAATGGGATTGCACTCCAGATTATAGTAAATGCCGTCATCAGAGGGCGAGACGAAAAATTCGACACAGGAATCCTCACAGACCATCTCATTGGTCATGGTTTTCTCTGCCTTGACATTTGTTTCCCTGACATAATATTTAATGTAGATTTCGCGGTCTCCCCAGGCAATATTGAATTTCACGTCAGGTTTGTACGGGAATGTTTCCCAATTTACCGTATCAACAGAATGTCCTTCGCCCAGCTCATCGAGTCTGGCTGACACTTCAGCCATGGCAGGATAAACCTTTTCCGAGTTCAGTTTTTTAACTTCGATCGTTTTCATTCCTTCTTCGTCTCTTTCAGGTTCAGCGCTGCATATCCGGATGTGTCAGCTTAAACTTCTTTCAGCAGTTCCGGCCGGGTGCGGTATGTTTCAAGCACAAGCTCACCGAACAGTGTGTTGGCCCATGCGAACCACTTCCTGGTGAACTGTGTCGGATCATCCTTCATGAAAGATTCATGCATGAAACCGGTTTCGGCATGGGTGTTCTGCAACATCTTCAGCGAAGAGACAATGTCATAATCGTTATTGGCAGTAAGCGCCCTCATGGTGATGGCGATAGGCCATATACGGTTTGTTCCTGTATGCGGGCTGCCGACACCGTGCCCCATTTTGCCCGAAAAATAATATGGATTGCTTTTGCTCAGCACAAAATTTCTTGTCCTGAGATAAAGCTCATTATTCCGGTCCATAATGCCGAGATAGGGCATCGCCAGCAGGCTCGGTACGTTAGCGTCGTCCATGAAACTGTAATTGTAGTAGCCGTCTGTTTCATAGGGGATTATCTCCCCGTGCTCCGGATGAATTGCCCTGGCGTATTTTATAAGGGCTGCTTCAACCTCGTCTGCCAGTGAAGAGGCTTCCTGAGCCAGCGAGGAGGCTTCGGTGGCAAATGAAGAGGCATCGGTGCCCGGCTTTTTGTCTTTGATAACAGCTTCAGCTATTTCGGCTATCTGCCTGAGAGACCTTACGGCAAAGTAATTTGACGGTATCAGAAAAGGCCAGATAGTGGCATCATCTGAAGGTCTGAAAACAGAGACTATCAGTCCGACAGGGTTCACGGGATTACCAAACCCGCCACCGGCAACAGTGTCTGTCTGCCACGCGGTGACCCGCTGAAAGCGGTACGGACCCTGGCCTTCCTTACGCTGTTGCTGCCTGAAGGTGCGTATGACAAGATTCATTGCCTCTCTCCAGGAATTATCAAACACCGATGTGTCTCCGGTCGCTTTCCAGTAACCATGGGCAAGCCTGACAGGATAGCAGAGGGAATCTATTTCCCATTTACGTTCATGAAGCTCAGGCTTCATATCCGTCAGGTCATTCATCCATTCGCTCTGCCGCGGACCGTCGTTAAAGGCGTTGGCATAAGGGTCAATGTGGATACATTTTACCTGCCTGTTGATTACACCGGCTATGAGGTCCCTGAGCTTGCCGTCAGATGATGTGAGGGAAACATACGGCCATACCTGGGCCGTGGAATCACGCAGCCACATCGCATTGATATCACCCGTGATGACAAATGTGTCAGGCCTGCCGTCCTTCTCCCCGAAGCTGACAGTGGTATCCAGCGTATTGGGAAAACAGTTTTCGAAGAGCCATGCCAGTTCCGTATCACCAAGAAATGATCTGACTTCCTTTATAGTTTCTTCAACAGCTTTGCTCTGAAATTTTCGCAGCCTTGCCGCCGGCCTGTTGGATTCCCATTTGCTTCCGGATACCGAAGAGAAAGCGGGAATACCTGCGCTGAGCGCCGCCCCAGCCACAACGGTGTTTCTGATGAACCTCCTGCGTGTTGCCATATTGGTTTACCTTTTAGTTACCGGCTTGGCCCTCAGTGACACATCCTTTTTGTACATGACTCCAAGGTCCCAGTCCTGTTCAAGCTCCCAGTTTATCTTGACATCAAGTTCGCCGGAGTAATATGTCACCGGCTCCGGATTCCTCATCAGGCCAAAATCTCCTGTAGTCCAGGTACGGCTGGAGTCAATGTCATAAATGGCCCTCATCCTGTAACGGCCCTTGTCAATCAGCTCAAACTTAACTTTTCCGGGGCTTTCAAGTATTTTTTCCTGGAGTACTTTTTCCTTATCACCCAGAAGCTGTATTATCATGTCTCCCTCATATCCGGACAGCTTTGCCGTAACGGAGCCATAGTCTTCAACCACGCCTACCGTGATTCTGTAAACGGTTGAATCTGTTGCATTGCCGAATATGTCGGTAAAAGCGCCGCCTTTGCATTCAAGAGTGTAAGATCCTCCCGCTTTCAGCGGAGTTTTCATCAGGATACGCCTGGAATTTGTGCTGTCTTTCACAAGTACCGCATGCAGCTCTGTCTTAATGGTGTCAACGATTTGCATCAGTCTGATTTTCGATGTGTCGGGCTCTTTCAGCGGGGCGGGGCCGGTGAATGCCGGGATGGCACCGGGCTTTATTTTACCGCTGAGGTTTGTTGCCAGTGACAGGGTGGGTATTTTCCTGACACCTGCCCTGGGAGCCTCCGGCTTCCTGAACCTGAAAATTACGGAGTCGGTTTTCTGTATGACCGTGCCGGTGCTGTCAGTGAAGGGATAAGTAAGCAGCGCATCGATGACTTCGCGGTCATAGACCTCGGGGCTGGTGATCCAGAGCATGAAAGTGTCACGCCTGGCATTGTTTTCCATGTACCATGTATCCGGAGCAATGCCGGTAAGCTCTATCGAGACCTGCCCGGTGTCGGCAGGAATGGCAAGACCAAACCCGATCGATCCGCTGCTCTTTCGTTCGGTATACATGAGATACTGTTTCTTTGCTTCCCTCGTGAAGGCATAAAGCCTGTGGACGCCGAAGGTGAAAATGTCTTCCTTCGTTTTTTCAGGTGCATTCACGGGTTTATACTTTATAGTGTCAGGAATGATATTGTAGTATTCCTCCGGAGTGATGTTAATTATTGAATCACAGAAAGCAAAAACCTCATCTTCAAGATCATACATCTTATTGCCGTTAATGTCCTTCAGGGCGTACAGCCTGAAGCGGCCGGGCTTGATATTGCTTATCAAAAAGCCGCCTGAGACATCAGGCTTGGAGATATATGCAGGAAGGAGCGTGCGCGGCGCCGTATCCGAGAGATTGGAATACATCATCACAAGCACATCGGGTACAACCTCGAGATCATAGGCACCGAAAACATTGCCTGACAGCGAGAGGGAGTCAAGAACCGGTCCGGTAGAAAAAACATACTGAAAATTCTGGATGGCGTTATTCTCGTTGTTGTCACGTATTGCATCCTGGAAATAAAACGTGTAGGTGGTGCTGTCAGCAAGCGTATCCTCCCAGCTTACGACCAGGCTCTTTCCCTTCAACCGTACTTCAGGCTTGGTTTTGAGGGGTGGTGACACCATGAACTTTTCAGTGATCTTGTCCAGTACCACAAACTCGTCAAAGGTTACCGCGAATGACTTTCCGGTAAACATAACCGTACTGTTTTCCGGCTGGCTCTTCAGTATCACCGGGGCTTCAAGATCCTTCGGCCCGCCCGAGGGTGAATTTATCTTGGCACAGGATAAAATAAACAGCACAACCAGTGCTGTCACGCTCAGCCTGCCTGATATGTATCTTCGGTCATCCATTGTCTGCAAACTTACATCAAATTTTGTAATGTAAATTATTGCAACCTGAACAGGCATGCATGACTTTTTTACTAATTTTGAACTCCAAACAAACAAGAAATGACACTTCAGATCATACCATGGAATGTCGATCCGGAAATATTCCGCATCGGCAATTTCGCAGTCAGGTGGTACGGACTGCTCTTCGCTTCCGGATTTGTCATCGGATATTACATCCTGAGGAAAGTCTTTAAAAATGAAAATCTGGGTGATGCTACTCTTGACAGGCTCACGGTATATGTTGCCGTGGGAACCATTATCGGTGCCAGGCTCGGTCATTGTTTATTCTATGAACCAACCTATTATCTTGCCCACCCGGTTGAGATACTGAAGGTATGGCATGGAGGCCTCGCCAGCCACGGCGCCGCCATAGGAATACTGTTAGCGCTCTGGCTCTTTGTCAGGAAGGAAAAGAAGCCGTTCATATGGGCTATCGACCGTGTCGTGATTGTGGTTGCGCTTGCGGGCGCACTTATAAGATTCGGGAACCTTATGAACTCGGAGATCTACGGAGTTGAGACCGCTCTTCCCTGGGGATTTGTGTTCCTGCGCAACGGTGAGAACGCACCCAAACACCCGACACAGATATATGAATCTCTTGCATACCTGCTTACCTTCGTTATTCTCCTGAGGGTCTACTGGAAGAACATGGGCAAACAAAAGCCCGGATTGCTGTTCGGGTTGTTTCTTATCCTCGTGTTCGGCTTCCGCTTCCTCGTGGAATATTTAAAGGAGGACCAGGTTGCCTTTGAAGCCGGAATGAAACTCAACATGGGCCAGCTCCTGAGCATCCCGTTTATCATTGCAGGAATAGCATTACTGTTTTGGGCATTCCGTAAAACTCCGGAGCCTGTTACAAAGAAGAAGTGACCGGGGTTACGGCCGTTTTTTGATGCCGTAAAATATCAGATGTAAAATAGCGTCAAGACGGTTATTGATGTCTATCTCGCGCTTGTGCCAGAAGAGTGGGACTTCCAGTCCTTTCAGCATTGTCTGTATGGCCATGGCAGTGTACTCGCTGTCTTCGATCTCAAAAACACCGCGGCTTTTGCCGACATAAACAAGCAGTCTCAGCATGGCCAGCTCTTCCCTGTCGTATCTGGCCCTGATCTTTTCAATGAATTCGTAGTGATCAAGATTTTTGTCAAATACAGCATTGTAGTAATTTGAAAGCTTCTCAAAGGCCCTCATCCTGACAAATATGTAATTACGCAGCTTGTCCGGGGGAGAATCAACCTCTTTGATGGCAGTGGTAAGCTGTGTGCGGAGAAGGTTGGCTTCAAACAGAACCACGGCTTCGAAGATATCTTCCTTGCTCCCGAAATAATAGTAGATGGAACTCTTGCCTTTTTTCAGGGCTTTTGAGATCTCCTCCATGGAGGTCTTTCTGAAGCCGTAACGACTAAAGATCTTACTGGCAGTCAGAATGATCGTGGTCCTGTATTCGTCCTTATCGACCATAACAATTCAATCCTGCGCAAAGATATTCAATAAATTCATAATAAGTGGAACGAACGGACCGGATATTCGAAAATCGGTTTTTCGAAAAATATAGAACATGTCACGAAGACCGGGGCTTTGTATCGAAGGTATTTGTAAAGAATCGTATTCAACTTATTATTAATTTTACAGATTAATTCCGAATGAGAAACCTCACTGATGAAGGTTGGGGAAAGAGAGTACCGAAGTATATGGCAGGACGAGGACAAGGCGTCAACGGTCATTGTGATTGATCAGCGAAGACTGCCTTTTTCTTTTGATCTGATGGAGCTCAGAAGTGTTGATGACGTCTGCATGGCAATAAGCACGATGGCAGTGCGCGGCGCTCCGCTCATAGGAGCAGCAGCCGCATGGGGCATCTGGCTTTCCGCCCTTGAACACTGCAATGAAAAAAACATATCAGTACCTGTTCTGAATGACGCAGCCCGTCTCAAGGCAACAAGACCCACTGCCGTCAATCTTGCATGGGCTGTCGACCGTATGATGAAAGTATTTGAAAGTCAGCCATCTGCAGACGCCATGCAAAGAGAGGCGATGGCCATTTGCGATGCTGAGGCTGAAAGCAGCCGGCGTATCGGCATGAACGGTCTTGCGCTCATTGAGGAAATAAGCCACAGGAAAAACGGCAGCACAGTAAACATACTTACCCACTGCAATGCGGGATGGCTGGCATGTGTCGATTACGGCACTGCTCTTGCGCCGGTATACCTGGCTCATGACAGCGGCATCAGTGTTCACGTATGGATTGACGAGACCCGTCCGCGCAACCAGGGAAGCCGGCTGACAGCGTGGGAGCTGAGTAATCATGGCGTACCATGCACCATCATAACAGACAATGCCGGCGGTCATCTGATGCAAAACGGCATGGTTGATGCAGTGATCGTGGGGTGCGACAGGGCGACAGCAAACGGAGATGTGGCGAACAAGATTGGAACATATCTCAAAGCGCTTGCTGCACATGATAACGGAATACCTTTTTATTCTGCATTCCCGGTATCTTCATTTGATATGACAATCGAAAAACCGGATCAGATCCCGGTGGAGGAAAGGGATGAAGATGAAGTCAGGATGATTGATGGCATATATATATGTCAGAAAAACATTCCGGTTTCCAATTACGCATTTGACATAACCCCGGCTCGCCTGATAACAGGTATCATAACCGACAGGGGAATCTGCCGGGCTGATAAAGAATCAATAATGAAAATATTATCATAATCATATGGAAGGTTTTGTCAAGTTCAACTGCTACTGGAGCCAGTCGGGACCGGTGATCTCGGATGAGCAGTATGAGATAATCAATCACTGGCGGGAGATCCTTTTCAACATGGATCTGGTAGGTGCATTTGAGAACGGGGTCGGTTTCGGCAACATCAGCATACGTATCGGCAAATCTCAGCAGTTCATAATAACAGGGTCGTCAACGGGGGATATTCCCGAGCTGGAGCCGGGTCATTATGTTAAAGTCTCATCGTACAATATAGATGACAATGCCGTCATGTGCAGCGGACCGCTGAAAGCCTCTTCGGAATCGCTCACGCACGCTGCGATTTACACTGCCGATCCGGGCACCAATGCCGTCATCCATGTTCACTCCACCAGGCTGTGGGAGGAGCTAATGAACAAGGTGCCTACCACCGATCCAAAAGTCGAATACGGAACGCCGGCCATGGCCCGTGAGATGATCCGTATCTTCAGTGAGCCGGAGGTATTCGAAAAGCGTATTATTGTCATGGCCGGCGACCGCGGCGGGCTGATCACCTTCGGCAACGATCTTGACGAGGCGGGCAGTGTACTGTTCGAATATATCAACAGTAAATAAAAAAAATTTATATATTTGCCACCTGTTTATGCGGGCCCATAGCTCAGCTGGTTAGCAGCATCCCGACTAAAGTCGGGAGGGTCGCTGGCGAGATCAGCAAAATGGCCCGGTGAATTTGAAATATTTTTTGGGCCCATAGCTCAGCTGGTTAGCAGCATCCCGACTAAAGTCGGGAGGGTCGCTGGCGAGATCAGCAAAATGGCCCGGTGAATTTGAAATATTTTTTGGGCCCATAGCTCAGCTGGTTAGCAGCATCCCGACTAAAGTCGGGAGGGTCGCTGGCGAGATCAGCAAAATGGCCCGGTGAATTTGAAATATTTTTTGGGCCCATAGCTCAGCTGGTTAGCAGCACCTGACTCATAATCAGGGGGTCGCTGGTTCGAGCCCAGCTGGGCCCACGGAAAGCAGCCGCAAATGGCTGCTTTTTCCCTTTCTTGCCAGGATCGAGCCAGCCCTGCACGCCAGCCCTTTCGCTATCCCGACACGGTGTGTCAGGACTTAACGCTCGGCCCTGAGCCCAGTTGGGCCCACACAGAATCAGACACTTACAAAACCAAATGTAGGTGTCTTTTTGTTTAATGTCATGATTTGGGTGAAAGCATCAATATCTTTAATTCGCGCTATGCATCAAAGATTCTTGCAGGTGACAGGAACAGTAGTGTCACCTCGTTCATGCCCCTCGCACCTGGGGATTATGAGGACAATAATGGACAGGTTTCGATTTATGTCTTCAGTTTATTCAATAACCACCGGCAATGAAATTTCATATAATGGGCTTTCCTTAAAATCATCCGGACAATGTCCAATTCTAAAATTAACGGTGCCGTTGCCGGGGTTTCCGGTCGTCCATTTCGAACGGAAGTCATAGTAATTCTTATCTTCCAGTTCAGTCGACTCTATGATCAAACCTAAACCGTCATCTGGATAAAATTTGAAAAAGTATTCCTGTGCTAAGTTCCCGGTGCCGGCACAAAGCGTCATAAAGTCTTCTCCATTCAGTTCAATCGAGCAGACATAGAGATGTTCTGACATCAGCCGGAAAGTGTCGACTTTTTCTGCCGGAGTTTGGCTACAACCGTCACTGTCGCAATATTCATAGACACACTGCAGTTGTCCGTCTGAAACATTGGTAAAATTAAACTGGACCGATCTGACTGTATAACCTTCTGAAACAGATTCTCCAGGATATAGTTCATCTTCCCCGCAACCGTTGAGGCAGAAAGCAAGGACTAAGACAGCAAAACCCAAAAAGATTTTAAACAGGTTTTTTGTTCTCATGGCTTTGAGTTTTTACATGTTAATAATGCGTTGATTATCATGTAAATATCCTTCAAAGCCGGGAGCAATACATAGAAAATAAACGAGGAAATGTTACAATTTTATTAGCTATGCTTACAAATTTTTGTGGTAGTTACATTTTTATAGAAAAATTGATGAGATTGAATAATTCGACTTGCGAAAATCCAATGGACAGAAATGTAATCCATACTGATTATGGATACATTTTCATTCTGTATCTAATCGGAGATTCCTTCCTCCCGCATGTACTTTTCAATTTTTTTCCGTTCTGAATTCCATTTCTCTTCAGCAATCATTAATAATTTCTGAAATTCCGGTTCATTACGGATTACATCAAACATGGGATGGTTTTTAAGTTCTGTTATCAGTTGAGGATCAATTATGATATATTCTTCCTTGCATTGGATGGCTTTCCGGAGGTATTCTACAGATTTAGTTTTATTATCCATAGCAGAATAAATACCTGCCAGACTTATATAGGCCTTGCAGGAAATAGACGGTTGCTCCCGTTCTATTGCTTTCATTTGCTGCTTAATCCTGCCTTCGAAATGATAATCCGATTTTTCTGTCAGTCCGTTTTTCAGGTATACATATCCGAAATAGGGCCGTGGGGACACTTTTAAACGCTGCTTTTGTTGTATTTCAATAGCTTTATCAGTAAACTCCAGGGCTGCATTGCAGTCTCTGGTCAAATACATACAAATACCACACCAACTAGAAAATTCAGTTGGATTCCACCTGAATATTTCCATTGCCTTCCTTAATGCTGCAGAGTAATCATTCCGAACCATATCTGCAGTAATTAATCCCTGATAATAATACAATGAATCGCCGTTGATCTCTATAATCTTTTCAGCAAAATGTAATCCTTCTTCATAAAAACCAAGCACATATAAGATCGAACAAATAGTTCTCAGGAGACCACTCTTGTCAGATGGTTCGTTTGCCAATTGTAAACTTTCCAAAATTGATTCAAGTGACTTCGCGTATTCTCCCTTGCACCCATATATTTCTGACTGCATCGAGAGAGTAAACCAGTTGTTAGGATTCAATTTAAGGGCATACGCCAATGCATTTTCTGCTTCCTTATCCAATCCCAGTACATTGCATATAGCCCCTCTAAAGCTATATCCATCTTCAAACTCAGGATCGAAATGCAATGCCCGGTCTGCAAAATATAACGCAGAGTCATAATTGTTTCTCACACATTGACGCCATCCCAAAGCGAGATAAGCTTCTGCAAAAGTTGAATCAAGCAGGGCTGCATTTCTAAAAAATACTTCAGCATTCCGGTCTAATTCACTATTATTTCCAAACCGTGAAGCAATAGCTAACTCACGTCCCTGCAACCATAGATTCATGGCAGCCATGTTTTCCGTCGGTCTTTTGTCAATTAATTCCGTCTCTTCGGGCGTCAGGGTGACTTTAATACTTGCGGCTATGGAAGCTGCTATTTCACTCTGGATGCTGAAAATGTCCTCCCATTTCCTGTCATACTGTCTTGAGAATAGTTGCATGTCAGAACTGGCTTCGATGAGCTGGATCGAAAGCACCACCCGGTCACCATATTTCTGACCGCTGCCTTCCACAATATAATTAACACCCAGCGCTTTAGCAATCTGCGGTATGGTTTTGGTTTTATTATTCCTGTAGAGTTCCACCGAAGTGCGGGAAAGCACTGTCAGGCCTCCAATTTTTGAAAGTCTTTCAAGAACTCCTTCCATAATACCATTGATGAAATAAAGGTTGGTTGAGTCGGGACTGTCGTTAATAAATGGTAAAACAGCAATAGATTTTTTTTCACTTTTCTCAGCTTTCCCGGGTATGTGATCTGAATGGACTAAAAAGGTAAAAACCAGCCAGATCAGGATTATCACTCCCACCAGGCCTGTCATGATAAGCAATAAATTTAATTTACCCGTTTTCTTCTCCGGTTGTCTTAAAGTACGCTCTTCGGTCCTCTGCTTCAGATCATCCATCCCGGAAGAAATATCAACCATTACCTGCGTTTTCCTTTTTTTCACGTCTCCGGGAGGATAACCATAAAATTCATGGAAGCACTTATTGAAATAACCTGGACTTCCGAAACCTACCCTGTAAGCCACTTCTGAAGAAGTAGCCTCTTCTTTCTGCAATATCTCCAGTGCCTTTTGAAGCCTGATTTTAACAATAAACTGACTGATTGTCTTTTTTGTGATTGCCTTTACCCGGTGCCGGATTATAAAATGACTTAGTCCCGTCTTTGCTACCAGTTGTTCAACTCCAAAAGCTTCATCTCCCAGGTTAGCCAGGGTAATTTCGGTTAGTTTACCGATAAACACAGAATCAGCATCAGAAGCTAAGTTCATATTCTTAATTTTCAACGATTCTGGTATATCAAATTTAAAGAAATTCTAAGAAACAGGGATCTATTTTTAATTATTTCTAGATTGATTCCTAAATTGAATTTAATTCGTTATCCAGTGCTATTAACTACTTAAATTTCTATATTTTGATTTACAAAAAATTGGATAGTTCAGTCTTTCCTAACAGAGCACTCTGGAAAATACTGCTCCAGGTATTGCGAAAAAAGGTACAAACCGGTAAAAATATTGGGAACTGGATTTTTCGGATATGACAATGTATCAAAACAATAGAAAACAATTAAAAACCTGCAATACACAATTGTATTAATTGAAGATGGGGTAGCAGAAAATGACTGGGCAGGTTGGCAGAAAATGACCAAGACACTTGGCAAGAAGATTGAAATTGTTGGTGATGATATTTTCTGTACAAATAAAGCAATCCTGACTGAAGGTATTCAGAAAGGTGTCGCAAATGCAGTACTGATTAAATTGAATCAGATGGGCACTGTTACCGAAACTTTGGAGCCAATAGAATTGGCATATAAGAATTCCTATAACTGCTTTGTATCATACCGAAGTGGTGAAACCGTTGACTGTTTCATTTCAGATCTTACGGTTGCTGTTAATGCTGGTCACCTGAAGACAGGAAGCGGATGCAGGGGTGAACGAGTTGAAAAATTCAATCAACTCATGAGAATCGAACATTCTTTAGGTAGTGCATCCAAATTCGCAAGAAAGAAAGCATTTAAGAACTCATAAAGGTGCCAGTTTTGGTGCCAGTATTTTCACCAAATCTATATAAAACCATAAAATCTTTTACAATTATTGTGCAACAAAATAAACTGGTACAAACAGATACAAATCTGTATAAATCCCTGGAAACCCTCATTTG
>CAVURA010000016.1:0-54087 GCA_963743775.1 uncultured Bacteroidales bacterium | reverse complement strand
CCTGGGTTATGGGTGAGGGTTTTGAAGAGAAAGTCTTTACATCTCTCAGGCTGGCAAAAGAGAGACTTCAGCCTGCCCGCTTATCTTATGGCACCGGGGTTTCCTATATCAATATTAACCGTAATATTATTGATCCCAGGACCGGGAAATGGTGGGAAGGTCCAAACTATGACGGCCCGTCAGACAAAACGGTTGCAGTAGTTAAGTTTGAGACGCTTAACGGAGATCCGATCGCTGTATACTACAACTATGCAATGCATGCTGTTACAGTCGGCCAGCTTGATATGGTGAGTGGTGATGCCCCTGGCGCTGCTTCAAAATATATTGAGGATTTTTTGATGACAAGATCGTTGCTGTATGGTCAACCGGCGCCTGTGGCGATCAGAATCCGATATATTTCAGCAAACTTATGATCTGCGCGAGATCAGAATAAAGGATTATGCAAAGCGTGGAGAAGATATCAGTAATTCAATGCCTCCCGGCGGAAAGGGGTTAAATAAAAATGATCCGACCGTTATAAAGTTAATGAACCAGCAGAAACAGATGATACTTTCAATGGGTCAGTTTTTAGGTGAGGAAGTGCTTCATGTAATGAGAAGTGTTGACCGTTCTGTGACAAATGCCAGAATATACGGAGACCAGAGGATAATTACATGTCCCGGACGTAAGAGAACCAATTCCGGCCGTGCAGGTTACGCCGGCACTTATGAGGATGCTGATTCAGTAAAAATCAAACTCGGACTATTGCTGATTGACGACATTGCTTTCTCGGCAGTAAATGGAGAAGTATTCAACCTGATTGCCCAGAGGTTAAAGAAGGAATCACCTTACGCCAGAACCATGATGCTGACAGTGACCAACGGAATCGGAAACTCAGGTTATATCCCCAATGATGCAGCCTTCGGATATTATACTTTTGAAGTCTTATCATCAAGGTTAAAACCCGGATTTGCAGAAAATGGAATAGTAAACGGAATATTAGATATGATGGACAAAGCAAAAGAATGAAAGGTCATGTTTTATTACAACGTTCGTCTTTGATTAATCCGCAGAAGGGTGAATTGTCAATGCCTTTATGCCAGAATATCGATAGGCAAATATTTTAACTTATTAAAACGAAAAAATATGAGATCACTTAAAATTTTATTACTTTTTATTCTTGGCAGTTTGCTTTATTCTTGCGGAACACAAACACTGCCAGGAATAATTGTAACTGAAGGTGGAAAAGTAGAAGGAACAGTTGAAAATGGAATCAAGGTTTTTAAAGGGATCCCTTTTGCTGCTCCTCCGGTGGGTGAATTACGATGGAGACCCCCTCAACCTGTTCAACCATGGGAGGGAGTCAAGAAAGCTGATAAGTTTGCACCTGGTTCAATACAAAACCAAAAACTCGAGCAGTCTGAGGATTGCCTTTATCTGAATATCTGGACGACTGCAAATTCAAAAAAAGATAAATTGCCTGTAATGGTATGGATACATGGAGGTGGTTTTTCTATGGGCGCTCCATTGGAGCCAACCTATTTTGGTCAGGCACTGACCAATAAAGGAGTAATATTTGTAAGCATAGCATATCGCTTAGGCGTTCTTGGCTTTTTTGCCCATCCCGATTTAAGTGCCGAGTCCCCGAATGGAGTATCCGGAAACTATGGTTTGCTCGATATGATACAGGCACTTAAGTGGGTCCGGAATAATATTTCAGCTTTTGGCGGTGATCCGGATAAAGTAACCATCTTCGGCGAATCAGCTGGTGCAATAGCAATAAGTATGTTGTGCGCTTCTCCTCTGGCTGAAGGCCTGTTCTGTGGAGCAATAAGCCAGAGTGGCGGTAGCTTTGGACCGGTGGGTAACACACGCCAGGATGGAATTATTTCTTTGAAGGGAGCTGAAAATGCAGGTGTGGAATTCATGAAACAATTTGGGGTAGATTCTATAGCAGAATTCAGAAAGATGGATCCACAGGAGTGGTTTAAAAGCCCTATGACAAGAATGGGCTTCTGGCCGAACGCTGATGGCTATGTAATTCCTGATGACCAGTACAAACTGTACGAAGCCGGAAAATTTAACGATGTCAATGTCTTAATTGGCACGAATTCAGATGAAGGCATAATGTTCGCAAGACCAATTGAGCCTGATGCTTATAAAAAAGGAATCGAACAACGATTTGGAGATTTTGCGGGGAACATTCTTGAAGTATTCCCGGGTGATACAAAAGAACAGGCCCAGACTTCGACTGCTGACATGTTCACCACAACAGCTTTTGCATGGCCGACATGGGCCTGGGCCCGCTTACAGTCACGCACCGGGAAATCAAAAGTATTCATGTATTATTTTTCCCAGCAGCAACCGGAAATGCCATTTTTACCCCTACAACCCAGGGGTGCACAACACGCTGCAGAAATTAAATATGTTTTACAAAATTACGATTCCACAAAGGTCACTGAAGATGATATAAAACTGTCAGAAATAATGGCCACTTACTGGACCAATTTTGCCAAGTATGGTGATCCCAACGGGAAAGATCTGCCTGCCTGGCCTGAATTTAAGGAAGAGAATTCTGCCGTAATGATTTTAAAATACCCTCCGGCACAAGGCCCGGTTCCAAACCTCGATAAACTTGAACTGATGGAACAATATTTTAAATACAGGCGGGAATCAGAATAATCCGTATTTTATGACTCTTTGTAAAAAATGAAAATATGAAAATTAAGGCTATTGTTACAGTAACCCTTCTGGTTTTGGGATGTGCATTTACTCAGGCACAGAATAATCCTCAGGATGCAAAACAAACACCGGCAGTCAGGCAAAAGCCTACTCCGGAACAGATGGAAGCCTATCGAAAGATCATGGACGAAAGGCTGAGAAATGACTGGGCATTCTTCAAAAGATATGCAGACGAAAATGCAAGTCTTCCGGCTGTTGCCCCGGGAGAAAAACGCGTTGTGTTTATGGGTAACTCAATTACCGAATTCTGGAAGACAATCGACAGTGATTTTTTTATCAGGAATAAATCTTTCATAGACAGGGGTATCAGTGGCCAGACAACCCCCCAGATGCTTGTTCGCTTCCGTGATGATGTTATTAACCTGAATCCTTCTGCTGTTGTTATTCTGGCAGGCACGAATGACATTGCCGGAAATTCGGGCCCAACCACAGTTGAAAAAATCTTTGGGAATATTGTTTCGATGGCCGAACTGGCTAAGTCAAACAAGATTAAGGTCATCTTATGTTCTGTTCTTCCTGTTTATGAGTATTCCTGGAGCCCGGGTCTGGAACCTGCGGGTAAGATTATGAAGCTCAATGCTATGCTGCAGGCTTATTGCAAAGAAAATAAACTGGTTTACGTCGACTTCCATTCTGCATTGGCGGATGAGAAAATGGGTATGAAAGCTGAGTATTCGCCTGATGGTGTTCATCCAAATCTGGAGGGTTATAAAGTCATGGATGATTTAGTTGAGCAGGCTATTGCCAGGACTTTAAAGATCAAAAAATAAAAAGGTACCATGAGAAAGCTTCTTTATTTATTCGTTTTCATTTTTGGCTCTGCCGGCACTCTTTCGGCTAAGGTTACACTTCCCGCACTTGTGGGAGACAATATGGTTTTGCAGCAACAGTCCGACGTAAAAATATGGGGCTGGAGTGAGCCGAATGCCTCTGTTAAGATCACTACCTCGTGGGGTAGTAAAGGATCTGTAAAATCCGACAATGAAGGTAACTGGAATTTTACTATCACCACTCCAGCAGCCTCGTACACTTCTCATACAATCACCGTCAGTGACGGGGAGCCTGTTGTTATCAAAAACATTCTTATTGGGGAAGTCTGGTTATGCTCAGGTCAATCCAACATGGAGATGACATTCACCGGATTTTGGGGCTCCCCGGTCATTGGCGCAAACCAGGCTATAGAAGAAAGTAGCCTGTATCCCAACCTGCGGCTGTTTACGGTTGAAAAAAATTCCGCTACCCTTCCCCAGAAAGATTGCAAAGGGTCATGGCAGATCTCTTCCCCATCGGCAACCAGGAACTTTAGTGCCGTTGGATACTACTACGGGTTACAGCTTCAAAGAATTTTGAATGTTCCGGTTGGAATAATCAACGCAAGCTGGGGTGGAACGATTATTGAAGCGTGGATTGATGCAGAATCGCAAAAAGATTTTACCGATGTTGACCTGAACCTGCTCAACGATGAGAAATTTCCTGTATATGGCAAGCCTGTCTCCTGTTACAATGGGATGATCGCTCCATTGGTCAACTATTCCTTACGGGGCTTTATATGGTACCAGGGTGAGTCAAATGTCCCCCGCTTCTCTACGTATGCAGACAAGATGGTCACGCTGATTAAATTTTGGCGTACACTATGGGCTGACAATAATATGCCATTCTTCTATGCTGAGATTGCCCCGTATAATTATGCAGCTAATCGTCTTGACAGAACGGAGGCTCAGATTAACGCAGCATTGCTGCGGGAAAAGCAGTCTGATGTAATGGCGATGATCAACAATGTTGGTATGGTTTGTACCAACGATCTGGTTTTTCCCTATGAGCGTGAAGAGATTCATCCGTCAAACAAGCTGGAAGTTGCCAGACGATTCACTTATTGGGCATTGAATAATAGCTACGGCTTTGATAGTGCACTTTCGGTTATCGGGCCTCAGTACAAATCGATGAAGGTCGAAAACGGAAGAGCTGTATTATCGTTCTCCGGAGTCGATGGGGAAGGTATCACGGTAAAAGGTGATATTTCCGGTTTTGAAATTGCAGGTAAGGATCAAATATTCTACCCTGCCAGTGTACTTAAAGTGTTCCCAAAGGTATCAGAGCTGGTTGTTTTCAGTGACAAGGTCACAGAACCGGTTGCAGTCCGGTATTGCTTTAAGAACTTTTCAATCGGCAATGTCAGCAATGTATATGGGCAGCCTATGGTTCCGTTCAGAACCGACGATTGGTAATTAGTTGAGTTGCAAAAGGTGGAATTGTAAATCGGATATTAGTTATCATTCTAAAAGCCAAACTCTAACAAGACCTGTTTTTATTACCATTGTGATCTTTTTTTCACCCACACAGAAATTTGTTTATACTAATTTTGATAATAGTTAAAAGTGGCCAAGGTTTCGGTTGAGATTTTTTTATAAGTTTAGCTTAATGAATTAGGAGTGTTTGTTTAAGAATGGTTAGGGGTAGTTAGGTATGTCAGGATAATTCCTGACATACCTTTTGTTGGATTTATTCTCTAAAAAAATAAAAATAATGGTGGATGAAACCAGACAAGCTTCGAAACTGGAATAGCTTTTATAATTCTAACTAAATTAAACAACAAAGTATAAGGACATCTCTAATAAACGAAAGATATTCTTGAACTATTAAAAAGCGCAATCAATGAAAAAAATTCTCTTTCTATTTTTGATTCTTTGCAGCATTACCAGTGCTTTTGCCGCACAGGTAGACACGTTAAAGGTTGTAAGCAAGGCGATGAACAAAACCATCCCCAACATAGTAATTATACCTGACGGAGCAACTACCGCTAAAAATGGATTTCCTGTTGTTTATTTGCTCCATGGCGCCTATGAAAACCAAAAAGCCTGGCTCAGGGAAGTTCCTGCAATAAAGGATTATGCAGACCAATACCAGATTATTATAGTCTGCCCGGATGGTGGATTTACAAGCTGGTATTTTGATAGTCCGATTGATTCAACCATGAAATATGAAACGTACGTATCTAAAGAATTGATTGCTGCAATTGATGCAAAGTATCCTACTATTGCGGATAAAAAAGGCAGGGCTATAACTGGGTTGAGCATGGGAGGACATGGTGCATTTTACCTGGCATTCCGGCATCAGGATGTTTGGGGTGCTGCTGGTAGTATGAGTGGAGGTTTGGATATTCTCCCGTTCCCTAATAATTGGGACATTCCCAAGCGCTTAGGCACATATGCCGAGAATAAGGAGGTATGGGAAAGTAATACCGATATTAATCTGGTCTATTTACTTGATGGTAAAAACCTTAAGTTGATTTTTGATTGCGGGACAAGCGATTTCTTTTATGATTGTAACAAGCGTATGCACGAAATTCTTCTCGAAAGGAATATTCCTCATGATTATACTGAACGTCCTGGTAAACACGATTGGAAGTACTGGTCCAATTCTGTGAAATATCATCTGTTATTTTTTAATGATTTCTTTGATAACAATAGTAACAAATAGAATATCAAAATATTAGATCACAGTAATTCTGCTATCCTTTATCTTGATTGGAAAAGCCAGTGCCCTTGACCACTTTTCGCCGGAATATATTGACCATACCTAGCCGGAGTTAAATCATTGATGTTTAGATAAATATTTTATTGTAATCTGACCGGCCGAATGTGGTCAACACTTCCGGCTTTTGCACCTTTATTATTAAACCGGGCTGCCCTCTTCATTGGTGCGACAAGATATCAATGCTCTCATTGAGGGGCATGACTAATTGAGGATAAACTTAGGTTCAGAAATAAAATAAATATCATCATCTTTATTCACTACAGGGATGCTAACATGCATTAAAACTATTCCGGTGACAGGAGAATGAAATTCCTCAATAATATTTCCAAAATAATCAGTTAAGTAACCCAGGAGTGCACCTTTTGAAACTGTCTGACCACAATCAACCTTTGAGTAAAGAAGACCATCAGAATGACATATAACCGATTCTTCAATGGACAAATACACTACCGGATCTGTCTCATTTGCTTCTCCCCCGGTCATTTTTAATGCTTTCAGAACGTTCACTATACCATGCTCAACATACCATATCGATTCAATATCTGTTTCTCCGCTTCCCCCTGATTCAACAAATATCGCAGGTACTCCCCGTCTGATCGCAGTTAAATGACAATATGTATTCCTGACTGAGTCGGGTGTAATACTAAAAGGCTCGGGCTGTATATAGTAACCGCCGAATGAATGCGCTAAAAACTTAGTTTTTTCACACACAGAATCATTAGGACAATCATATTCATATGAAACATAGTGCAAAATATCTTCACTCAGTTCCCCGCCATGAAGATCCATTAAATAGTCAGACTGATCAATTATCTGACTGGTAATGATCTCGGCTATTCTTTCAGATAAAGTTCCCTTTTTGTTCCCCGGGAATTGGCGGTTCGGATTCTTACCATCTACAGGACTATAAGAAACTTTGCGCTCCTTAAATGATGGAACATTTGCAATATGAACCATGATTATCGCACCGGAAATTTTATTCGGGTCTATTTCTGATAATAGCTTTTGTAATGTAATTATTGGAACGTATTCTGTTCCGTGTAGTCCTGCAATTAATGCCAGAACAGGACCAGGTTTTGATCCATTAATTATGCTGACCGGAATAATAGTACCCTTATCGATTCCTTGCGGTACTTCAATAATTCCTGAGACTTTAGTTCCGGATTCCGCAACAATATTACCGACAGTAATCTGCCTTGATGACTGTGCTGATCCATTAGGTTGCCAAATAACAATTGAGAATACTGCAATTAGTAAGAGCCTATGTAGCACAGATTGAGCTAACAAATGTTTTTGTGATTTCATAGCAATCAATGATTGGTATATGATGCAAGGTAGAATCTATTTAACCCTATGTCAAATAAATCTTAATTGGAACAAAAATAAAAACTCCAAAAGGGAAATGACAGCCCAGGTATGCAAATAAAAAAGAGTCACAATTATAATGAATTGTAACTCTTTGATATTTAAGTTGTCCCGTCAGGGCTCGAACCTGAACTCTTCTGATCCAGAATCAGACGTGTTGCCTATTACACCACGGGACAGTTACATGAGGGTGCAAATATAAATATTTTTCAGAAGACCCTTTCGGTTAAACAAAAAAAGTGCACCGGATCAACCCGGCGCACCTTCTTCGCAAAGACCAATATGACTTTATTAAGGTAAAGTATAGTAAACAGTAAGCTCAGGACGCAAACTGGCATCAGGATTATCGCTGGATCCAAAACGGAACCCCGGAACCCACTCGCGTGGCCACAGCCTGAAGAACATGCCGTAATTAGGATATTCAACGTTATCAGTGGTGGCGGACGGCACAAAGAGCTGCGTCACATCCACAGTAATAAAGTTGCAGTTCAGGATAAAAGGCGTAATATATACCTGGTTGACTTCAACAGTCTTTGGTTGATTATTCCATGTAACCTTACCCTCTTCCCACGGTTCAATTATCTGCTGCAGCACTCCTCCGCACCATTCAATGTCTCCGCCACCGTTGGGAGAAAAAATAGTACTGTCCCAGACAAGGGGGAGATCATAGGTGAGCTGCAGGGTAACTTTCTTAATTATGGCCGACTTGGGCAGGGCATTCAGATCAAACCAGATCAAACTGTTGTTGGAACGCATCACGGTCAGCACCGGCTCTGTAATAAAAGTGGCTTCAAAAGACTTGTGGCTGCCGAAGTTCTTGTCGGGTTCAAGATTGGATATCATCGCATCTTTGCCTGCATCAGGACCCGGCTGAAGTGTCAGGACTTTCCATCCGCCGCTGTCGTACGGAATTTTCAGAATAAGCGGGTTATCCCTTGATGTGGCTGCCAGCTGTCTTGGGGTGAAATAGAACTTTTGCGGCAGATAGCCATCTTTCTCAAGGAGGAAGATGTAGATTTCAGACTCACCCCTGATGAGGACATGATTGATATTTGCCTCCAGGCTGAACATGTAATGCCAGTTGTTATCAGCAAATACCGTAAGGTTAGCTGTGGTTGGCAACGGGGCCGGTGCCATTGAAAGCGGATTGTCAATGACAGCCGTGACAAAGAAGCCGAGAGGTTTGATGATCTGGCCGCCGAAACTGATGTACCCGAAATCACCGGGGTCATAGTTACCCACCGTAAGCAACTCCGGTGCAATCATAGTTGCGGTGCCTGAAACAATGCTGAAGCTGATCGGAAGAGGATCATCCACCAGATAAGCCAGAGGAGAGCCCTCAACTGGCGTGGCCAGGATCACCTCGCCGGCAGGATTAATTACCATGAACTTCGTGAGAATGTAGTCCCCCGAAGCTATCTCCACCTCCTCGCTTATGAAGCCGGTCCCGAATATATATACGGGAATAAGTTCATCAGTGAGCACAGGTTTGCCATCCGTGTCTTCCACGGATACCAATAACTGGTACGAGGCCAGTGCGCTGTCATCGGATGAGCCGGCGGATTTAAACTGGATGGATTCATCAATCGAAGCGATTGAAAATTTAGCAGTTCCCTTGCTTGTGTTACTGGAGTTCTTTTCACAGGAAGAAAATGTAAAAACAGCAAGCAGGATCAAAACAAATGATCTGATCATGATTCTCATGTTTCTTCGGTTTAAGTTGTGAAAGAAAACAAAGTAATTGCGTGATAATGAAGCAAAAAATATGCCAAAATTGGCAAGCAGCAAGCAGCAAGGAGCATGGGGCAAGGGGTTTAGGGGATGGTAATTTTCACTCCGTGCTCCATGCTGCTTGCTCCATGCTACTTATTTAGCTTGGCCCAGGTATCTTTCAGGCTGACAGTGCGATTGAATACCAGACTGCCGGCCTTGCTGTCATAATCAACACAGAAGTATCCGATCCTCTGGAACTGGAATTTTTCGAGTGGCTCCGCCGATGCCAGCGATGGTTCAATCTTGCATCCGGTAAGTATTGTAAGTGAGTCCGGATTCAGGAACTCCCTCGCATCTTTATCCTTATGCCCCGAAGGATCCTCATCGTTGAAGAGCCTGTCGTACAGCCTGACCTCGGCGTCAATCGCATGTTCAGCCGAGACCCAGTGGAGCGTGCCCTTGACCTTGCGTTCAGCCAGCGGACCCCCGCTGCGAGTTTCGGGGTCATAGGTGCAGTAAACCTCCGTTATTTCACCGGCGTCGTTCTTTTTAAGACCCTGGCATCTGATGATATATGCTCCCTTAAGCCTTACCTCCTGTCCCGGCGTCAGACGGAAGAACTTATGCGGAGGAGTCTCCATGAAGTCTTCCTGTTCTATATATATTTCCCGGCTGAAAGGTACCCTGCGGGTTCCCTGGCTTTCGTTTTCGGGGTTATTGAGTATTTCCATCTGTTCCGTTGTACCTTCCGGATAGTTGGTAATTATCACCTTCAGTGGCTTGAGAACTCCAAAGACACGCGATACCCTTTTATTGAGGTCTTCGCGGATTGCATATTCAAGCAGTGATACATCGTTGATGGCTTCCACCTTTGTGTAACCGATCAGGTCGACAAAGCGCCTTACAGATTCGGGAGTAAACCCCCTTCGGCGCAGACCGCAGAGTGTTGGCATGCGCGGATCATCCCATCCCCTGACTACGCCGTCCTTCACAAGCTCAAGCAGCTTACGCTTGCTCATGACAGTGTAGGTGAGGTTCAGTCGGTTGAACTCAATCTGTCGCGGACGGTAGTCGCTGTCCATAATTTGGTCAACAAACCAGTCGTACAGCGGCCTGTGTACCTCGAATTCAAGCGTGCAAAGTGAGTGGGTTATACCCTCAAAATAATCGCTCTGGCCGTGCGCGAAGTCGTACATGGGATATACCTTCCATTTCGTTCCGGTACGGTGATGCGGTGTATTAATGATGCGGTAGATGATCGGGTCACGCATGTGCATGTTTGGGGAGGCCATATCTATCTTTGCTCTCAGCACACGGCTGCCCTCTCCGAAATTGCCGTCGTTCATGCGGAAAAAGAGATCGAGGTTTTCACTGACGGTGCGGTCACGGAACGGGCTGCTGACGCCCGGCTGTGTTGTGGTGCCCTTCTGTCCGGAGATGGTCTCGGCGCTCTGGTCATCAACATATGCCAATCCTCGTTTAATGAGAGTGACGGCAAAATCCCACAGCTTGCCGAAATAGTCAGAGGCGTAAAACTCACGATCCTCCCAGGTGAAACCAAGCCATTGTATGTCCTCTTTTATTGAGTCAACATATTCAACGTCTTCTTTTGTCGGATTGGTGTCATCGAAGCGGAGGTTGCACTTGCCGCCGTATTTCTGCGCCATGCCGAAGTCGAGACAGATGGCTTTGGCGTGACCGATGTGCAGATAACCGTTCGGCTCGGGTGGAAAACGAGTGTGTACTCGTCCTCCGTTTTTCCCCTCGCCCAGGTCCTTCTCTATCGCTTGTTCAATAAAGTGCTGTGATTCAGGCTTTAATATATCTTCTGGCTCTTTCATCTTCTTGTACAAATAGGAAAGTGCAAAAATAGAAGGAAAATGTGGACGTGGTGCAGATATGCAGTAATTTCGGGAGAAGAGGGGCTACCGCGTCAGTTCCACACTGACCCTGCCTATCCTGCCACCCATTACAGGATTTAGTTTTGAAACCCTGACCGTGGCTTTGCTTATACCTGATAATTCATTAAAAAGGGCATCAAGGATCCTTGTTGCTATGTGTTCCAGCAGTTTTGATGTTATCTCCATTTCTCTTTTCACTACAAGGTATGCCTTCTGGTAGTTCAGGGTGTCCCGAAGTTCATCACTTAGTCCTGCCTTGTCGGTATCAGTCTCAATTGAAACATCCACCATGAAGTGATTTCCGACTATCTGCTCCTCACGGTAATGCCCGTGAAAAGCATAAAATTCCATATCCTCGATCCTGATCAGTCCCATATTATTGATTTTTGGTTTCTGTAATTACCTTTATAATAAGCAGTTGTGGCAAAGACAACAAAGAAATTAAAATATAATGCTAAAATATTTGATTTATAAAGTAAACTAGTTTATATTTGTAACGAATATTTTTATAATCACTTAATGTAAAATTAGTAAAAGCCATGGAAAATGAAGAAAAATTAATGACCGGAGAAGAGAGTCTAAAGGTCATCACCGCGATGATCAACAAGACCAGGGTCAGTGTCACCCAGAGTAGTTTTCACCTGCTTTTCTGGGGCTGGCTGATCTTTGCCTGCAGTCTTTCAGAGTTTTTACTCTGGAAATTCACTGATTTCGCCAGTCCCTGGTACGTCTGGTTTTTTGTGATACCGGGAGTGTTTGTCTCAATGATATACGGTTTTACAAAGGGCAGAAAAGCTTCTTTGCACACCTACGCCGAGGGAATATATGTCTGGGTATGGATGGCCTTTTTTATTGCTTCGGTTGTACTTTTCATTGTTCATTCAAACCAGATGGAAAGTGTCTCAAAGTACATCCTGCTGGTTGCAGCGATGCCTACTTTTATTTCCGGAATTGTTTTAAAGTTCAAACCCCTGATCTGGGGAGGTGTCAGCATGTGGGTACTGGCTCTTGCAGCACATTTCGGCGGTGATACTATATCCGGCCTCGCAGTACCTGTGGCAATGATCACAGGATATCTCATCCCGGGTTACTTACTCAGAAAAAAGGGCAGCCATGAAACCCTTTAGGGAGCTTGATCCTTTGCTTCATTCGCAGCTGAGGCTGGCAATAATGTCAGTGCTTATAAGTGTTGACAGGGCGGACTTCACCTATCTGCGGGAAAAAACCGAGGCCACGGCAGGTAACCTCAGTATCCAGATAGGCAAGCTGAAGGAGGCGGGTTACATCTCGGTCAGTAAAAGCTTCGGCGAGAGCTATCCTCAGACCATGTGCAGCATCACTGACCTTGGCAGGAAGAAATTTGCCGAATATGTTACGGCGCTGAATGATTACCTGAAACCGGAGTAAGCATCCATCGCCCCCATAACGAAGAACAGCGGTGCATTCCAGTTGATGCAGATCTCGTTTGTTGAGTAGCTGCACTCAGAATCGGTATATGAAGCGGCAGGGAATTCTGAACGTTTGACAAACGGGCCGCAATCATTCATGACGGATGTGTTCGGACCTCCGACAAGAAATCCAGGTACCGGTTCCGGCACTCCGTCGGCGCCCGACGGACGATGATGAATATTCATCGGTGAAAGTGATCCGAATCCTGTCACAAAACAGTATCCAGTTGGATTCCTTCCCAGGAGCCAGTCGACATCACCCTGGATGGACGGTATATATTTCTTATCGCCTGTCTTTTTTAAAGCTATCAGCTTCAGAAGAGCCTGGTTGGCAACATCGGAATTGCTTCCCCAATTGAAGAAATCGAGGCTGACGCGGTAAGGCGATGTTTCCGACTTCACGACCAGCTTATCGGCAAACGGAATCAGAATATCCGTCGCAGCCTTGGTGAGGTCCTTGAAATCCTCCCTTTCTGAAAGCACCAGGGAAATAATTCCGAGCATCTGATTCTCGTTCCACGTTGGGGTGACAGCAACAATACCACTGATCTGCGAAAGGGACAGATCGCCGGGCCGGTCCTCCGTAAGGGCTATCTCTGCCGTTGCCCAGAAAAGGTCGTCAGTAATAAGTGTGTCACCGTACTGTCCCGTACTAATATCATTAGGTTGTCTGTAGAGGACATCCGGGTTCTTTCCAGCCCACAGCATCGCTTTTCCGGCTGCCTCCCTGCAGACAACGGAAAGATCTTTAAGTTCCTGATCAGGGTCGTTGGCAAACACTCTCGAGGCCATTGCCATCACTGCTGCAAAGTCAAGAGTTGCCTGGGTGCTTTTCTGAACAACATATCTTGGAGTGACAGCTTTATCCGGCATTTCAAATCCGCCAAACCCTTTGTCTGTCAGTTTATGATAGACACCCCCGTCAGCTGGATCCTGCATAGTGAGCATCCACCTGAGGTTAAAGAGCAGTTCATCAACGACATCGGCGATCGCATTGTTACTCTCAGGAATATTGATATTCAGCGATCTGCAGTAATCGGGGTACAGCTGGTAGAAGAGGAGCAGGGTATAATTGGTTATGCTGCTGTTGACGATGTATTTATTATAATCGCCGGCATCGTACCAGCCACCGGGACTTGAGATTATCGTTCCTGCCGGTCTTGCCACGGAAGCAGCTGATTCATGTACAATTACAGCCGTATCAGGGTGCCCTGCCGGGCGTGCCCATTTTGAACCGTATTCTGCGGTGATCTCATATCCGGACCTGTTGAAATAAAATGCCTTCACCGAGGCCTTTGTGATGTCAGTGTAAATTTTCTCTCCGATAAGGAACCGGGCCGAACAGATGGTTGATTCACCAAGACATAACCTGTATGTACCCGGTTTTTTCAGGGCGGTGAAATCGGCAGCACGGACTGTGTCCCCCGAGAAGGACCAGAACTCCGGTTCCCCTGTGACGCCTTTAAAAACGCTCTTCCCGGTCACTGCATCAATCACTTCAAATTTCCCGGCATTGGTTCGTATCAGGGCTACCTTCTGCGCATCAGGATAATACCCGATCTGGTTAACCAATATTACTCCCGTTGTGTCTGTAGTTCCGGGTCCGGCATTTTTCTGACCGGCAAGGTTGCAGCCGGCAGAAATGACAGCAGCACCAATGGCTGCAAGTACTAAAATTCTGGATATAACTTTCATTTTATCAGATAATTACTTTAACAATATGTTCAGTACCCTCCGGAAATACCGGAATAATGTTTGTTTCCAGCCTGTTCCCGTCGACAGTTATCTCCCATGCACCTTTAGATCTATGCACCGGGTTCAGAAACTCGATGTGATAAGTGGCTCCCCGGAACTTTCGTGTCACCGTGAATCCGTTCCACTCGGGAGGTATGCAGGGGTCTATCATCAGACCGTCATAATCCGGCCGCACACCCAGTATGTACTGTGTCACAGTATACATGCACCATGACGCTGTACCTGTCAGCCAGCTGTTCTTCGCCTCACCCGGGGTAAAGGCATCCTTGCCGGCAATCATCTGAGCATAGACATACGGTTCTGTCTTGTGGAGCTCGCTTATCTCCTCAAGGTAAGACGGCGTGATACGGCTGTAATAGTCAAAGGCCCTGTGGCCGTTGCCGGTAAGTGTCTCAGCGATGATGATCCACGGGTTATTATGGCAGAAGACACCGGCGTTTTCCTTGTAGCCCTCGGGGTAGCTTGAAATCTCACCCAGGTTCAGGTAATACCTGGTGAATGCCGGGTTGTTCAATACTATACCGTAGTCACAGGCCAGGTATTTGCTGACGGAAGCCAGGGCGTCAAGAGCCTTGTCGTCTTCGAGTCCCATACCGGCCATTATACACATTCCCTGTGTCTCAATGAAGATTTTACCTTCCTCGTTCTCCCTGCTGCCTACCTTCTTTCCATAAAAATCATAGGCACGAAGAAACCAGTCGCCATCCCAGCCATGGGCATTAATGGCCAGTTTCATATCGTCGATATGCTTCAGGGCCTCCACTGCCAGGGCTGACTCTCCGCGCTGCTGTGCCATCTTCACGAAGTCAGCACCGTAGAGCACGAACATCGCCGCGATGAACACCGACTCAGCCACGCCGCCCTTCTGATTCTCCGTTGTCTGGAAACTCTCATCGGGATTCGACGAGAAGCAGTTCAGGTTCAGGCAGTCGTTCCAGTCCGCCCTGCCTATCAGTGGCAGCCGGTGTGGCCCCAGGTGATTTACCACGTGCCAGAATGACCGTTTAAGATGCTCGAAGAGGCTGGCGGCGTTTTCGGGATTATTGTTAAAAGGAACCTTTTCATCAAGCAGCGACCAGTCACCTGTCTCCTTGATATATGCTGCCACACCGAAGATAAGCCACAAGGGGTCATCGTTGAAGTTGCCGCCGATCTCGGCGTTGCCTCTTTTTGTCAGTGGCTGGTACTGGTGATAGGCGCTGCCGTCATCGAGTTGCGTGGAAGCAATATCGATGATTTTTTCCTTTGACTCCGGAGCTATCATCTGTACATATCCCACAAGATCCTGGTTGCTGTCGCGGAAACCCATACCGCGACCGATGCCGGATTCAAAGTATGATGCACTGCGCGACATGTTGTAAGTGACCATGCACTGGTACGGGTTCCAGATGTTAACCATTCGCGACAGGCGCGGGTCGGGATGATCAAGGGTTATGACCGAGAGTTGTTTCTCCCAGTAATCCTTTAGCTCCCCGAAGGCCTTTTCCACCTTGGCGTTAGTATCGTACCTGGCAATCATCGCCTTTGCCCTCTCCTTGTTTATCACCTTTGGGGCAATGAACTTTTCGTTGTCGGGATTCTCAACGTAACCAAGAACGAAGACCAGGTTCTTTTCCTCACCTGGTTCCAGGTCAACCTCGATGCAATGTGATGCCACCGGTGACCAGCCGTGTGCAACTGAGTTCCCGGGATTGCCGGAGAAGACTGCGTCAGGGTGATCAAAACCGTTGTAAATGCCGAGGAAAGCTTCCCTGTCGGTATCGAAGCCGGCCACAGGAACGTTGGCGGAATAAAAGGCATAATGATTTCGCCGTTCACGGTATTCTGTTTTGTGATAGATCACACCGTTCTCAACTTCCACCTCACCGGTCGAGAAATTACGCTGGAAGTTTGTCATGTCATCATTGGCATTCCAGAAGCACCACTCCACAAATGAAAAGAGGCGGAAACGCTTTGGAAGTTTGCCGGTATTTCGAAGAGAGATACGCTGCACCTCGCAGGTATCGCCCACAGGCACGAAGAACAGCATCTCCGCCCTGAGATTGTCTTTCTCCGAGGCTATGATTGTGTAACCCATGCCATGACGGCACGAGTAGTTTTCGACCTCAGCTTTTACAGGCTTCCACCCCGGTGACCATACTGATCCGTTGTCGTTGATATAGAAGTATTTACCTCCATCATCCAGCGGCACATTATTGTACCTGAAGCGTGTCAGCCTGCGGAGACGGGCATCCCTGAAGAAGCTGTAACCGCCTGCTGTGTTCGAAATAATTGAGAAGAAATCCTTGTTGCCGAGATAATTTATCCACGGATAAGGTGTCTTGTACCGGGTGATGACATACTCTTTCCTGTCATCGTCAAAGTGGCCGAATTTCATGATCAGGTCTCCTCTTTATCAGTCTTTAAGTTTATTCCACCAGGTAAATTTCAGGATGATGCTGGTGATAATCATTATCCCTGTTGCGATATAGAACGCCTTCCATTCACGAATGATGAGGAACACAGGGAATGCCATCAGCGATATCTGCCAGACAATTCCGACAGCTACATTGAACATATCCCTCCAGAAATCCTTGTTCCCCTTGAATGACGGGTCCTCTGCCAGAATCATTTTGTGTACCGGTTTCCAGAAACCCCATGGACGAACCTGCCTGTAGAATTTCTTCAGGGTCGCATCACTTTCGCGTTCAGTCAAAAGTGATCCCAGCACACTGCCAACTATTGATATGAGGAAGATAACCGGGAAGGCGTTCATGCTGAAGTTTTCCGTCAGCGGCCAGTTCTGCAGAATATCCAGGTGAAGTGCAGGCAGGACGAGTGCTGCAACAATACCGGACAGCATTCCCCAGAAGTAACCGTAACCGTTAAATCTCCACCAGTACCATTTCAGTACGTTGGGTGCCGTATAACCTCCCCACAGGGCTGCGGTGATCCAAAGCACCACATCGTTTATGGATGTTACCATGAAGCCAACGATGATACCTGTGATAACTATCAGAAGTGAAGCGGCATAGCTCATCCTGACGTAGGTCTTTTCGCTGGCGTTGGGATTGATGTAACGCTTGTATATGTCATTGACGAGGTATGCCGGTGCCGCGTTTACCGTGGCAGCAAAGTTGCTCATGAAGGCTGCTATCAGTCCTGCCAGCAACAAACCCAGCAAACCGACCGGAACATACGTGGCGAGCACTTCGGGCAGTATGCTCTCGAAATCAGGTTGAGTAAGTGAACCGGTATATAGTGTGTCAAAGTGCACAAGAGCAAGGATAGCGAGGCCGGCAACCATAAAATAACGGGTAGGGTTGAGCACCACATTTACCAGCGAGCTCATCTTGGAGGCTTCTTTAGGATTTTTGGTGGCAAGGATGCGCTGCATGTCGTAGTTGGGTGCGGGCCCTGCGGCAGCTACAAAAATACCCTTGAAGAGCATCATGACAAAGAAGAGGCCGAAGAGCTCATAGCCGTCACTCTTGATCCATTCATTGAATGAATGCAGCTTGGGCGAAGCCACTGCGGAAATATTGTTCCAGTCGAGCCCTGTCGTATGTCCGAACCACAGGCTTTTCCATCCTTCGGGTATAACTGCGGTAAGAGCTTCCGGAGAGATCTGCCTGATGGCTATGATGCCAACGGCTATCGAAGAGATGGTGAGAATGACATACTGGATTACCTCGGTGATCACAACGCTGAACATACCTCCCTTGACAACATAAAAGGTCGTGATAGCCATCAGTATCAGGGCGTAGAGGTTGACATTTATCTGCGGGTGCGCCAGGAGGTATTCGGGGTTGGAAACGAGAGGAGGCAGGAATGCGGCCACAAACTTGCCGACACCCTTGAATCCGTACGAAAGAAACCCGATCACACTTACCAGGGCAAAGACAACTACTATTATATGAGAGAGAGTGGCGGCTTTGCCATCACCGAAACGGGTCTTGATCCACTCAGCCCCTGTCATGACATTGGAACGGCGAAGCCAGGCCGACAGAAAGACCATAAGAAATATCTGGTTAAAGACCGGCCACATCCAGGGCAGCCAGAGACTCTTAAGCCCGTAGACGGCCAGCCAGTAAACAAGCAGCATGGTTCCCGCTATATCGAACATGCCGGAAGCATTTGATATCCCCAGGAAATACCATGGAAGACTGTTGCCTCCGAGGAAATAGGACTGGATGTTTTTCGATGCTCTTTTTGATACCCAGTTACCGATAAAAATGGTTGCGACCAGGTAAAGAACAACTATGCCAAGGTCAATAATATTCAGATTCATAGTTCTGTTGGTTAGTTACGGGTTTCAGATAATGAATGAGATACGTCCTTTTCTTGTCTTTTCATACACTTCACGGCTGAACAGATAATATTGTGCAGGCTTGTGCGCCACACCCTGCTGCTTTTTCTTCAGCGGGATAACATAATGCATCTGGGCTACTTTTTTCCTGAAGTTACGTTTGTCAAATGATGTTCCGAGCAAGGCTTCATAAAGCTTCTGGAGCTGAGACAGAGTGAAATAATCAGGCAGCAGTTCGAAGGCGATAGGTTCAACCTTTACTTTTCTCTGAAGGGCTTCAAGGGCTTGTAAAAACAGGAATTTATGGTCAAAAGCCATTTCCATATCCTTTATCATGGTTACCGGGAACCATTGCACATTCCGGTCAGCAAGCTGAAGGGTGACCTTAGTGTTGTCAATAAGGGCCAGGTAACCGACTGTGACCACCCTGTCTGCAAAGCCCTGATTGATATATTTCAACCACATAACATCTTTCCCGGCAGACACCCTGTCAAGCTGCCCGTATGACCCGAACTGATCGAGAAAGATGTTGTCAAGGCCTGTAAGACCCTTTAATATCCTGCTGGCTGCGCTGTCCAGATCCTCATCCTCAAAAATATGATAGCCCGTAAGTGTATGATCGTTGATCAGCAGTTCGCCTGTTTTCTTATCCTTTAACTGACGTTCAACAAGAAGTACATTAAGTTTTTCAAAGTCAAAACCGAATACAACACAATCGACTGAAATGTTCGGAACGATTTTATGAGATATCATTTTATCATATCTTATAAGCAGTTGAAAGTACTTAGTGTACAAAGTATGAATTTCAAAGATATTGTAATTACCCCGGATTACCAATACGGGATTCTGGTTTTTTTTGATTGAAATAATAAAAATCATGAATATTGCTGATAGCGCTTTATTACAGCGACTCAGCGGCATGGATAAAATGATAAAGAATAAAATATTTCCAGGCTTTATACTGTAATATATATTGGGATTCAAGGATTGATTCCGGATGATTATATTCAAGACAAAAGCGTGTTTTCCATTTATTTGAATGCAATGAATAATTTATCAGTTAAGAAATTCAAGGATTATTTTCAATAAAGTAAAGTACTGGTAATATTTAATATTTACGTGTAAAAAGTACACTTACAAAGTTAATTTCAGAGAAAAGTTGACCATGAATAATCAAATTACTACAATTAACAGACAAAATAGTATCAATGCTACCCTCATAAGATGGAGTAACTTTAAATACCTAAAACTGTACAGCTATGCAAAACAAACTCTTCAAAGTATTTTTTCTGATTTGTCTTGTAGCTGTTGCATCCTCGGCTGCGCTCAATGCGCAACAGACGAGAACATTCACGGGAACCGTGTTTGATGAAAGCAACGCTGCTCTGCCAGGAGCTACTATAGTAGTGAAAGGCACGACAATTGGGACAAACTCCGGTGCTGACGGGTCATTTGCCATTCAGGTTCCGGAAGGTTCAAATATTCTGGAGGTCTCCTTCATCGGAATGGAACCTCAGGAAGTGAGAATAACTCCCGGTGTTCCTATCAGAATTACGATGGTGACGACACAATCTATGTTAAATGAAGTCGTTGTGATCGGCTATGGAACTGCCAAGAGGTCAGAAGTGACTTCTGCTATTTCCTCTGTGTCCAATGAGGAAATCAAGAACCTCACAGTGACCGGCGCTGACCAGGCGCTGCAAGGCAAAGTGGCAGGACTGACAACGACATACAACAGCGGGCAGCCCGGTGGTGGAGTCTCACTGCGTGTGAGGGGCATCACATCAATTAACAGCAATGACCCGCTGATTGTAATTGATGGTGTGCCTTTCCAGGATAATACTGTTGAGAACAAAGGTTACGATAACCTGGGCGGGTCAAACGGCCAGACAGGCAACAGCTTCCTGGCTACCATTAATCCGAATGATATTGAATCGATGGACGTTCTTAAGGACGCCTCGGCCCAGGCAATTTACGGGTCGCAGGCCGCCAACGGTGTCATTATAATTACCACCAAGAAAGGTAAGGCAGGCCAGGGTAAGGTCACATATGACTTTTCCTACGGCCAGCAGAATATCACCAAAAAGCTTGATGTCATGGATCTGTCGCAATTTGCAGAATACCAGAATGCAGTTAACACAGAGCTTGGCTGGGACCTGACGGAAGAATTTGCCGACCCTTCAATTCTTGGCGTCGGAACCGACTGGCAGGAAGCTATCTTCAGGCCCGGAGCCATGATGGATAACCAGCTGAGTTTTTCAGGTGGCAAGGATAAAGTAAACTACTACATTTCAGTGGGCCTTTTCAACCAGACGGGAATTCTGATAGGCTCGGACTTCAAACGATATTCAACACGCTTTAATATCGATGACCAGGTTAAAGACTGGTTAAAAGTGGGGATCAGTGCAAATATTAACAAAAGCACCCAGAATGTGACCCTGGCAGATGCCGCAGAAAGCACAATCTGGTGGGCAGCATTGCAGAGCCCCCTGGTACCTGTCAAGAATATTGACGGAACATGGGCCGGTAACACAAGTGTCGGCGGTTATACATATACCCAGGATAACCCTGTTGCAACAAGCAGTAACAGGGGCAATACATCTGACAGATCCAGTATCTTCGGTAATCTCTATGCCGACCTGACGCTCTTTAAGGGGATGACATTCCGGAATGAGTTTTCGTATAATATTGGTATAAGCAGAAATATTGCCTTTCAATATGCGGCCAACGTAGGTACCCGCTCGCTTCAGTCCCAGCTATACGACCAGAGATCTGACAGTTATTATTGGGCCCTACGTAATTACCTGAATTACACAAGGGATTTCGGGAAGCATAATATCAATATCACCGGCGGTCATGAAGCACAATATTCGTACTGGCAGCAGGAGTGGGGTAAAAAGTATGATCTCCAGAATAATATCCTCGATCTTAATGCCGGAAGTACTGATAAGACAACATGGGAGCTTGGCGGAGGAAAAGGTGAGTGGGCAATGGAATCCTATTTCATAAGAGGTAATTACACCTTTGGCAACCGCTATTCAGTTTCAGCCAGCTTCAGGGCTGACGGTTCGGCAAACTTCGGAACCAACAATAAATGGGGTTATTTCCCGGGTGGTTCCATCGGATGGACTGTTTCAAACGAGAACTTTGCAGCCGGCATGCTTGATGTTGTCAATTATATGAAGGTCAGGATAGGCTTTGGTGCTGTCGGCAATCAGAACCTGCCCGGCGGCGCTCCCAATCCGCCTTATTCAGCAAACGTTAATTTCTGGCCCGGACCGGTAGGCTTCGGCACGGTGGGTTCTGCCACAACCAACTTCCTGGCCGGGATTCCGAACCCTGACCTGGGTTGGGAGTCTGTGATTACATACAACGGTGGAATTGATCTTGGCTTCTTAAAAGGAAGAATCGATATGTCATTGGATGTGTACAAGAAGATTACTTCAGATATGCTTCTTTTCAGTACAGGACCCAGCCTGCTTGGCATAGGATCTGCATGGAATGACCTTAAGGCACCGATAGGTAACGTTGGCGAGATGACAAATACAGGTATCGATCTCAATATCACAAGCCGGAACATCGTCAAAAGTGATTTCACGTGGACCACGACATTAATCTTCTCACATTACAAAAACGAACTGGTTAGCCTGATCAATGAGCAGTCATCAATTGAAGGAAAGGTTTACTATGACTGGTACACTATTACCCACACTGTTCCGGGTTATCCGGTCGGCTCATTCTGGGGACTTCAGACCGACGGATTGTTCCGCACCCAGGAAGATCTTGATAATTCATACCCGCAGTTTGGATATGCAGTTGCAGAAAACCAGACCTGGCTTGGCGACATAAGATTTAAAGACCAGAATAATGATCAGGTAATTGATTCCAAAGATCTCACTTTCATCGGCAGCCCGATACCTGATTTTACATTTGGTCTGACAAACAATTTCCAGTACAAGAGCTTTGATATCTCACTGTTCCTGCAGGGAAGCGTGGGAGCAGAGATCTACAACTTCATGAAATGGCAGCTGGAAAGGATGAACACCAACTATATGAACCAGTCTGTCAATGTTACGGACAGGTATACTCCCGAAAACACTGACGGTGCCCTGCCAAGGTTCACCAACACGAACACCAACAACACTGCCATGTCAGACCGTTATGTTGAAAATGGTTCATACATGCGCATTCAGAACCTGACCGTTGGCTACACGCTCCCTGCCAGAATATCCAGTAAAGTTTATATCAGCAACCTCCGGGTCTGGGTTTCTGCACAGAATCTCTATACGTTCAGCGGATACAGCGGTTATGATCCTGAAGTAGGTGTTTATAACAACCAGATCACCCTGATGAACGTTGATATGGGACACTATCCCAACCCCCGCACTTTCTCGGTTGGAGCAAATGTCACATTTTAATGATCACATGTAAAAAATATAAAATCATGAAACAAAAATACATATTAGCACTTGTAATACTGGCTGTTACAATTGCATCATGTGAGAAATCATTCATTGAACGACCTTCACTGGATGGTGCTACCGTAGCCAACTATTACAACACTGCAGATCAGGTAAGGGGTGCCACAAGCACACTCTACTCAGGGCTGGCATGGTCAGGCTATGAAGAACGCGCTATGGACGCCATAGCCGAGGTGATGGCGGGAAATGAACTTTCCGGCGGAACTGATGATCCTCCCTTCCAGCAATTCACCATATCCGCTACTTCAGTAAGGCTTCAGGATGCATGGAAATCATGTTACAAAGTTAACGGATGGACAAGCGCTCTGATAGCTACCCTGGAACAGAAGAAGGCAGACGGCGGCGATGCTTCATTTCTCGATCCGGCTATTGCAGAATGTCACTATCTCAGAGGAGCAGCTTATTTCATTATCGCCCGTATTTGGGGTGACGCTCCGATAATAACTGACCCGGGTGCCATTGCACTGACAGGCGATTTCGCCATACCGCGTTACTTTCAGGCTGATGTACTGAGGTTTGCACTTGAGGAACTCCAGCTTGCAGAGGCAGGACTGCCTGAGTCAGATGTCCCCGGCCGGTTGACAACCTGGGCTGCGAAAGCAATGATGGCAAAGCTTTATCTCTATACAAAGGATTATGCCAATGCCAAAATCAAGGCACAGGAAGTTATGACTTCAGAATATTATGATCTTTTTCCTGATTATGCAGGCATGTTCAACTCGAGCGCCAATAACAACAACATCGAATCAATATTCGCTATACAGCATCAGTGCACGGGTAACCCGTGGGGATCGGGCAATCAGATGAATCCTGACCGCGGACCTTCAAATATGCAGACTGATCAGGCATCAATGTGGGAACTTTACAGACCTTCACTGGACCTCCTTGCTGAATATGAAGTCGGTGACCGGAGACGTGCCGGTTCGGTCATGGAGCATGGATGGACCAAGCCCGACTGGAAACCGCAGAAACTGCCACAGGATGACGGATCATTCAAGCCTGATGATGCTGCCTATAATGCCTTCATGGCAAACGGGTACAAGTTTGATACAATACAGCCTGGAACTCAGGGTGGTTATTATAATCAGACCCGCGCAGTCATTGCAAAATATGTTGTGGGACCTGGTTCAGCTTACGGCGGAGAGCCGGTGATTGGGATGAATACAGGCATTAACTTCATGGTACAGCGCTATGCCGATGTGTTGCTTATATATGCAGAGGCTACCCTGGGAACGGCAGCTTCCACTACCGACGCATCAGCCCTGGAAGCCATCAACCGGGTTCGCGCACGCGCTGAGCTGGTACCCCTCGAATCTATTACACTCGAGGATATCATGCATGAGCGTCGTGTTGAATTTGCATTCGAGGGCGATTACTGGTATGATATCCAGCGCCAGGGATTTGCAAAGGCTAAAGAAATCATTGAATCTCAGAACAGGGGCACAGTTGGAAATAATCCGGTATGGAGCGTCCCCATATATGTTACTAATTTCACTGAGTCGATGATGTACCTTCCGATACCTGCTTCTGAATCACTTCAGGATCCAGCGCTGCTGGAACCTCCGGTATCTTATTATGAAAAATAGATATATCTGAATATGAAAAAGACGATAAATAATAGTATTGCATTGCTGCCTGTGCTGGTTATAGCACTGACACTTGCATTCAGCTCCTGCCAGAAAGACAGTGACGGGAGCCCTTACGTTGCACCGGGGAATCCCGTTCTGACATCTGTTACTCCGACTTCTGCACAAGGTGATGAGTTGGTCACCGTTATCGGCACCGGCCTCGGAGATATGCAGGCTGTAATTTTTGAAACGGATTCAGTTCCCACCTACCTTAACCCCACGTTGAACACTGCAACGTCTATCCTGTTCCGGGTACCGCCTGATGCCTTCGGCGGTAATCAGAATATAATACTTATTAACAGTCAGGGTAAGGTACTTAATGTGCCATTCAATGTTCTGGCTTTCCCTATTGTGACCTCGGTGTCAAACTATGACTTTGAAGCCGGCAACCATATTACCCTGACGGGAAATAACCTTAATGATGTTACGTCAGTTAAGCTCACGGGCACCAATGACGCAGCAACAATAGTCTCACAAACGAGGAAAGAGATGACTATTGCAATGCCTTCCACGGCAGCGGTCAGGGCTACACTTGATATTACAAATGTCACCGGACTGACTACATCGACACAGGAATTTATCTGCATTCCGAATACCTTCATCATGTATGCTGATGCATGGGGTCCGGGAGCCTTTAACGGCGGAGTGCAGTCATGGAGCTGGGGTTGCAATGTGGGAGAGACAAGTGCATTTATGAAGACAGGTACAAAATCGCTGAAGGTAGATTATGCTGACGGCGGCCTTAGCCTCTTCCTGGGCTCAGACACCTGGGCTGACGGGCACTGGTTCACCGATTATTATCAGGCAACCTACCTTGTCTTCTGGGCTTATTGTGAACCCGGGGTGGCTCTCAGGATTGTCCCCGACGCCCCGCCATGGTCTGGCGTTGCAACGGGAGAGAAGATAGTCGACGTACCAAAAGCTGCATGGACTTACTTTAAAATCCCGCTCACTGACTTTGTAGGGGGTTCAAAGCAGTTCGGAAGATTGAATATTATTATTAACGGGAGCACAGGCAAGACAGTCTATTTTGATGACCTGATCTTTGTTGAGTGATCATCTGAAAAGTTATAGTGGTTAATCAAACCAGGTTGCCGGTCGATAGTAATATTTATCTTTACCTATCGGCCGGCTTCCTTTATTTAGATATTTTAGCAGGATGAACAGGAAAACAAAAGTAATTTTTGCAGGCTTGCTGCTGATATTGGTACCTGACGGATATTGCCAGTCCCCCCAGGGCTTTTTTCTTTCTGACTGGCAGCCCAGAACAACCACGAGCCCGCAATATAACGACGTTCCACAGGCCACAGACCCGGTCTCTGTTGCAGTCACGGTCGACTTTAGCGATACAATCACTAAAATACCGGATTACCTTTTTGGCGACAATGCCAACCTGTGGACCGGCTGGATGTCAGACAACAAGGGGCTCATGAAACATATTGCTGACCGTAATATTGGTGTGATGAGGGGCCCCGGAGGAAGCATCTCAGATGTTTTCTTCTGGAACAGGAATAAAAATCAATGGCCACCGGACGTTCCGGCGTTTCTTCTTAACGACCCGTCCAACCTTACCTGGCCATGGTACGGTGACAGACCGGAAAGCTGGACAATGGATGTCGACTCCTTCTACAGCATCCTCAGCAAAGTGAACGCCACAGGCATGATTACCGTTAATTACGGATACGCCAGGTACGGCACAAGTGCCAATCCCGTTGCACAGGCTGCTCACATGGCAGCCGATTGGGTCAGATATGATAACGGGAGATCAAAATTCTGGGAGATAGGCAATGAGGTCTCCGGGAGCTGGGAGGCCGGTTACCGTATAGACAGAACCCAGAACAAGGACGGCCAGCCGGAATACATAAGCCCTACCCTGTATGCCCAGCACTGCCTCGTATTTATTGATTCAATGAAAGCTGCAGCACTCGAGGTGGGAGCCGATATCAGGATCGGTCTGGTGATGCATGAAGGTTACTCATCATCGTTTCCCACCTGGAACAAAGATGTAGCTGCTGTGGCCGGAGATAAAGCTGATTTTTACGTTGTTCACAGCTACTTCACCCCTTACAATACAAATTCTGATGTAAGCTCTGTTTTGAACTCCTACACATATACGGGCATTTATAAAGACAATGTCTGGAACGAGGTGGCAAAAGCCGGAAAACCAAAACTGCCGGTAGCTCTGACGGAATACAATATTTTTGCCGTCAATTCAAATCAGCCTGTATCCCATGCCAACGGAATGCACGCAGTGCTGGTAACAGGTGAGGCCATGAGGACCGGTTACGGTGCGGCCACCAGGTGGGACCTGGCAAATGGCTATGATAATGGAAATGACCATGGCATGTTCGCTTATAATGAGCCTGATGTTCCGAACTACACGCCTCATCCCGCATTCTTTCATCTGTATTATATGCGGAAACATACCGGTGATGTCCTGCTGAACTCATCTATGACCGGGGCCCCGGCCGTGGTGGTTATGCCTACTGCATTCAGTTCGGGCCAGATAGGAGCAACATTGATTAACACCGCAAAGCTTAAAAAGGTGGTCCGACTCAATCTAAAGGATTACAAGGTGGGAGATAGATTTTATACATATACCCTTACCGGCACTGAGGGTCAGGATTTCTCACGTAAGGTATTCGTAAATGGCGTAGGTCCTGCTCTTGTCGCCGGCGGACCGGCAGACTATGAGAGCATAAAGGCCAGCTCCTCATTGATAGGAGAGGAAATAAAGATCATACTTCCTCCTCTTTCAGCAGTATATGTACTGGTGGAACCCGGTACAAAAACACTTACCATCAATAATGAAGTCACCTCAGTCGGAATAATACAGGAGGAAAATCAGATCATCATTTACCCTAACCCTTCTGACGGTTCATTTACAGTAAGAAACCTGCCTGGGTTTGTCACCTCCATTGAAATTCAGGATCTGAATGGTGCCGCAGTCTTCAGGAAAGACAACGGAATAGATTCTTCTGAAACGCAATTATATACCCGCCTAACTCCAGGAGTGTACCTTGTAAACTTCAGGGGTGAAGGCCGTTCATTGACAAAAAAATTAGTAATCAAATAACAATCGACATGAAAAAAATTTCTGCTCTGATGGCCGTTATGGCGGCAATGGTCCTGCTGGCTCTCTTTTGCCAGTCGTGCAGCGACAGATCGTATGAAAGAAGTGATAACGGTATTGTAGTTCGCCTGGGTGACAAGGCTGTTTATCCCGGCCAGGCAGTAAGGCTCAGTGTTGTCAGTGAAAAGATCATAAGGGTCACATCGGTGCCTTCAGGTGAATTCCCGGAGACGAAGAGCCTTATGGCATTACCGTTGACGGAAGGGAAGGTTGAGTTCACCGTTGAGAAAGGTGACGGAAGCATCATCCTGAGCACTACAATGGTCAGCGCAGAGCTCTCACTTACGACAGGAGAAGTGATCTTCACGGATAATAACGGGTCAGTCTTCCTGGCAGAACAGACAGGAGGAGGAAAATCATTCAGTCCTGTTACCGTTGGAGGGGAATCGTTTCTTGCAGTACGCCAGCAGTTTGAATCGCCTCAGGATGAGGCACTTTATGGCCTTGGTGCAAACCAGACATCGTTCATGAACCTCAAGGGAAAAGACGCTGACCTCTTTCAGTATAACACCATGGCTGTCATACCGTTCATTGTTTCAAACCACAATTACGGGATACTGTGGGACAACAACTCACGCACAAAGTTCGGTGATGTGCGTGACTGGACAGAGCTGTCTGCCCTGAAGCTTTATAACCGTGAAGGAGTCGAAGGAGGCCTCACGGCAGTGTACGCAGACAGGAAAAACGCAAAAAAGATATTTATAACCCGTAACGAATCTGAGATAAACTACCAGTTCATTCCTGACCTGGTGAAATTCCCTGAAAATTTTAAACTGGGAGATGGCCAGGTGACCTGGGAAGGTGAGTTCGAATCTGATACCTCAGGAACACATAAGTTCAATTTTACATCGGCAGGATACGCTAAGCTGTGGATAGAGGGAAAGCTTATCTTCGACCGCTGGCGCCAGTGCTGGAATACTTCCTCCAACTATTTCACCCTTGACCTGGAGAAGGGCAGGCGCTATCCGGTGAAAATAGAATGGATACCCGACGGCGGTGAGTCATTCATTACCCTGAAATATCTTACACCTGCAGATAACGATGAGCAGCAGAGGATATCATTCTGGTCGGAAGTAGCTGATCAGATAGACTATTATTTCATCAGCGGTACCACCATGGATGATGTCATCAGCGGTTACCGCACCGTGACCGGCAAGGCGCCGATGATGCCCAAATGGGCTTTGGGCTTCTGGCAGAGCCGTCAGCGTTATACGAACCAGGATGAGTTGCTCAACGTCGTGCGTGAATACAGGAAAAGAGAGATACCTCTTGATAATATCGTGCTCGACTGGCAATACTGGCCGATTGACAAATGGGGCGATCATCAGTTTGACTCTATCCGGTTCCCTGAACCTGATGCAATGATCAGTACACTGCATAATGAGCTCCATACGAATATCATGATCTCAGTATGGCCAAAATATTATGTGGGTACAAAGAACTACGAGGCCATGAACAGCCAGGGATGGCTCTATAAGAGGAATGTGGAGAAGGGTCAGAAAGACTGGATCGGATTTGTATCCACCTTCTACGATGCCTTCAATGCCGATGCCCGCAAGGCGTTCTGGGAGCAGATAAACACCTCGCTTTACAGCAAGGGTATAGATGCCTGGTGGCTTGATGCCACTGAGCCGGATATATGTTCGAATCTGCCCATGGCTGAGCGCAAGGCTCTTATGAACCCAACTGCCTTGGGTCCGGCAGACAAAGTCTTCAATGCCTTTTCACTTGTCAATGCTCAGGGTGTCTGGGAGGGCCAGCGCGGCACTGATCCCGGTCAACGGGTGTTTATCCTTACACGCTCAGCCTTCGCCGGCCTGCAACGCTACTCGGCCGCAAACTGGAGCGGTGACATCGCATCCCGCTGGCATGACATGAAGGCGCAGATACCTTGCGGGTTGAATTTCTGCATGTCGGGCATACCCTACTGGACCATGGACATAGGCGGCTTCTCCGTTGAAAGCAGGTTTTATAAGCCTTCTGCCGCAGACCTCGAAGAGTGGCGTGAGATGATGACACGCTGGTTCCAGTTCGGCACTTTCGTTCCGGTCTTCAGGTCACACGGTGAGTTCCCTTACAGGGAGATATACAACACTGCACCAGAGAACCACCCGGCCTACCAGGCATTAGTTGCCACCGACAGGCTGAGATACAGGCTGATGCCGTATATCTACTCACTGGCCGGGCAGACATACCTGAATGATTATACCATAATGAGAGGACTGGCGATGGACTTCCCCGGTGACCCGGCAGTGAATGATATCGGCGATCAGTATATGTTTGGACCGTCGCTTTTGATAAATCCTGTTACTGAATACAAAGCCAGGAGCCGTGACGTGTACCTGCCAGGGCCATACGGGTGGTATGACCTGCGCACAGGAAAGTACTTCACCGGAGGAAAAGTGATAAGCGCCGACGCTCCCTACAGTTCAATTCCTGTGTTTGTGAGGGAGGGAGCAATACTCCCCATCGGTCCTGACCTTCAGTTTACATCTGAGAAACCGGCTGATCCGGTCACTCTTTTTGTTTTCACGGGGATGGACGGCATGTTCACTCTTTATGAGGATGAAGGTGTCAACAACAACTACGAGGACGGAGCCTACGCCCTGATCCCGTTCGTTTATTCTGAAACCGACCGCACCCTTACAGCAGGAGCAAGGCAGGGCGAATTTTCAGGGATGCTGCAGGACCGTACCTTTAATGTGGTGGTGATATCAAAGGAAAAACCCGTCACTCCTGATTTCAATGTCGCCCCTGACAAAGTCATCAGGTACACCGGCGAGGAAATAAGTGTTAAACTGTAAAGACAGCGGATACCATAAAGAGTTAAGTGAATAAAATAATTTTAAAAGTACAATCTGAAAGAGTGGCATAATGATGAAAAAAATATTTTTTTCGGCCCTGGCGGCCATGATGATAAGCCTGTCAGTCAGTTCACAGAACATAGTCCCTGCAGAGTGGAAGTTTCTTACCGGAGACAAGCCCGAATACGCCGATTCATCGCTTAACGACTACTGGTGGAACGATATCTCTCCACTCACTGTGTGGGAGAAGCAGGGGAATGCAGGGTATGACGGATATGCCTGGTACAGGGTTAAGGTCGTCATCCCCCGGTCGATGAAAAGGAGCGCCGTCAAGTATGACGGGCTGATGCTGAAACTCGGCAAAATTGATGATGCTGACGTTACTTATTTTAACGGTCATCTGATTGGCAAAACAGGTTCACTTCCTCCGGATTATGTCTGTGCGTATGATGCGCCCCGCGCTTATCTTATTCCCGCTGAGATGGTACAGTGGGGCAAGAAGAACACCGTTGCAGTCAGGGTGTATGATGCCGGAGGCGACGGTGGCCTGTACGGGGGACCAGTTGAGTTGACAAACAGGGGTAATCCTGACCTGATCGAACTGACCCCTGTTTTCACGAAGCCTGATATGATTTTTAAAGGCTCACAGGATGTTGAGCTGCCGTTGTCGCTGAAGAGCGATTTTAAAAAAACATACAGGGGAATGCTCTCACTGAAGATCACAACTGACATGGGCGAAGCCATCGCCACGAATTATCGGGAGATAGCGGTAAAAAAGAACAGTACCGGAATGTGGACCTTCAGGTTTAAGGATCTTGCCCCGGGCTTTTACAAAGCCACAGCCGCTGTTGAGAGCAAGATGGGCAACAAGGAGTCTGTATTTAACTTCGGATACGAACCTGAGAAGATAGTCTCGCCTGCTGACCCGCAGCCGGATTTTCAGGAATTCTGGCAGAAGGCGAAAGCAGAACTGAAAACCGTTGATCCGCAGTTTAAGATGATCAGGATTGACAGTCTCTGCACTGACAAGCATAACATTTACCTGATAGAGATGCATTCACTTGGCAACGCTCTTATAAGAGGCTGGTACCAGGTGCCTGTTAAACCTGGACGTTATCCAGCAGTGATGCAGGTGCAGGGTTATAGCTCCACCATCGTTCCCTCTTATGTAAATTACGGTGATGATCTCATAGGTTTCGGGCTTAATATACGCGGTCACGGAAACAGCAAGGATGATGTTAATCCAGGCTTCCCGGGGTATCTCCAGTATAACCTTGAAGACAAGGAAAAATACATTTACCGGGGTGCTTATATGGATTGTGTCAGGGGAGTTGATTTTCTCTGCTCACGGCCCGAGGTTGATGTGACCCGCATCGCTGTTGAGGGAGCAAGTCAGGGAGGTGCCCTCACCTTTGCCACTGCAGCTCTCAATAATGACAGGATAGCTGTATGCGCTCCGCAGGTACCCTTCCTTTCCGACTTCCGAGACTATTTCAAGGTAGCAATGTGGCCTGCAAATGAATTCATTACATACGTTGAGACTGAGAAGAAACTGACATGGGACCAGGTGTTCTATACCCTGAGTTATTTTGACATCAAGAACCTCGCCCCGATGATCAGGGCGCCGCTTCTCATGGGCGTCGGACTGATGGATCAGACCTGCCCGCCGCATATAAACTTTGCTGCATACAATAATGTTACCAGCGAAAAGAAATACATTGTTTATCCTGAAGCAGGCCACGGATTGCCGCAGGATTTTTATAATGCAAAGATGGAATGGATACGTTCTGAATTCGGAATGAAATAATACAACCCCAGGTGCTATGAGACACAAATCAGCAATTCAAGCGGTATTTACAGTTGCCATCCTTGTGATGGCAGGTTTAATGGCGTGTACAACGGAAAGCCCCCGTGAGAGAAACAGCTTCAACACCGGATGGAAGTTCTCCCTGGCCGGTACTGAAGATTCCCGGAAGGGGGACTTTGATGACAGCGGATGGCGGCTGCTTGACCTGCCGCACGACTGGAGCATCGAGGGAGAGTTCAGCGAATCAAACCCTGCCAGCCCCGGCGGCGGAGCCCTGCCAGGCGGAACAGGCTGGTACCGCAAGACATTTAAAATCAATCCCTCCCAGAAGGAGAAGCTGATATATATTGAATTTGACGGTGTCTACCGCAACAGCGAGGTGTGGATAAACGGCAATTACCTGGGGAAAAGGCCTTACGGCTACAGCTCTTTCAGATATGAACTGACACCTTACCTGATATATGGCGATGAATTGAACGTTCTGGCAGTGAAAGTTGACAACTCAAAACAGCCTAACTCCAGATGGTATTCAGGATCAGGAATATACAGAAATGTCTGGCTGGTATCAACGGGAAAGGTAGCGGTTGACCACTGGGGGACATTTGTAACAACGCCCGAAGTGAATCCGGAAGCAGCCCTTGTCAGGATCAGGACGCAGGTAAAGAATTCCACCGGTTCCCCGACAGATGTCACAGTGGTGTCCTCCCTCTACAACAGGGATAACAAAAAAGTGGCTTCAATTAAAAGCCCGGTGATAAAACTGGCCGACACTGTCACAATAGTGACACAGGAGATGAAAGTGAAAGATCCTGAGCTCTGGTCTGTTGAGAACCCTTACCTGTACCGTGTAGTGACTGAAGTAATTTCAGGAGGTAAGGTGGCGGACAGATATGAAACTTCTGCCGGCATACGGTCGTTTGCCTTTGACAGTGCAAAAGGCTTCTTCCTGAACGGCAAGCCGTTGAAGATACTGGGTGTTTGCAATCACCACGATCTCGGATGCCTCGGTGCAGCTGTCAACACACGGGCCCTTGAGAGACAGCTTGAGATCCTGAAGGAAATGGGATGCAACGGAATACGCACATCACATAACCCGCCGGCACCGGAGCTGCTCGATCTCTGTGACCGCATGGGCTTTATAGTCATGGACGAGGCTTTTGATATGTGGAAAATAAAGAAGACGGATTTTGACTATAGCCTTGACTATGATGCATGGCACAAGCGTGATCTGGAGGACATGGTATTGCGTGACCGCAATCACCCGTCTGTTTTTATCTGGAGCATAGGCAACGAGATAATGGAGCAGTGGGATACAACTCTAACCGGTATTCCAATGGCAAAAGAGCTGGCAGGTATTGTACGCGCACTTGATGACACAAGGCCGGTGACGTCAGCATGCAATGACCCACGGCCTCAAAACCCGATCATCGCTTCCGGCGCGCTTGACCTGATAGGTTACAACTACAACGACAGCCTCTACGCAGGTTTCCCTGCAGTCTTCCCGGGAGGAAAATTCATTGGTTCCGAGACAACCTCGGCCCTGGCCACAAGAGGCAGTTACGACATGCCTTCGGACATTGTAAGACGCTGGCCTGCGCGCTGGGATCAGCCTTTCAAGGATGGCAACGCGGACCTTACATGCTCCGCCTATGACAACTGCTCAGCACCATGGGGTTCAACCCATGAGTATGCCTGGCAACTGACTAAAAAATATGATTACCTGTCGGGTATGTACATCTGGACAGGCTTCGATTACCTGGGTGAACCGACACCGTACTGGTGGCCGGCACGAAGTTCATACTTCGGGATAATTGACCTGGCAGGCTTCCCGAAGGATGCATTTTATATGTACCAGAGTGAATGGACCGAAAAACCGGTGCTGCACATCTTTCCGCACTGGAACTGGACCCCGGGACAAGTGGTCGATGTATGGGCCTACACGAACTGCGACGAGGTGGAACTGCTGATTAACGGTAACTCACTTGGCAGGCAGAAGAAGACCGAAGATCAGTTGCACCTTGTGTGGAGGATCCAATATGAGCCCGGAACCATCACAGGCGTGGGCTATAAGGATGGTGTCGAAATCCTGAGGGAGGAAGTAAAGACTGCCGGTGAGCCTGCAGCCATAGTACTTACTCCTGACAGAACAGAGATCATGGCTGACGGATCGGACCTTTCATTCATAACCGTGACGGTGGTTGACAGGGAGGGTATTCCTGTGCCCAGGGCAGATAACCTGATTAAATTCAGTCTTGACGGCAAAGGGACCATCGCAGGTGTTGACAATGGCAACCAGACAAGCATGGAGCCTTTTAAGGCTGACTTCAGGAAAGCCTTTAACGGTAAATGTCTGCTGGTTGTGAAGGCCGGAACGGAAGCAGGCAACATCAATGTGACGGCATCTTCCGAAGGGCTGACAGCTGCCACAGCGGCCATCCTTTCAAGATAACTGAAAGAGATATAGAGGAGCAGTTAAACAAAGGGCACTCATGAGAAAAGGGATTTACCTTTTACCTGTTATTTTTCTGTTGTGCTTCGTTACGGCACGATCGCAAACGCCCTTCAGCCGGGGAGTGAACCTCACCAGCTGGTTCCAGGTGGATGGTCCGGGTCAGATACAGTTCACAAAGTATACGAAGCAGGATCTTGTCAATATAAAAAGCCTCGGATGCGACGTCATCCGCCTTCCGATCAACCTCCATTTCATGACCTCAGGCAGCCCCTCGTACACACTTGATCCTCTCTTCCTGTCATTTCTTGATTCAGTAGTCGTGTGGGCTGAGGACCTTGAACTTTACCTTATTCTCGACAACCACACCTTTGACCCCGGTGTCAGTACAGATCCGGGTATCGGTAACATACTTAAAAAGGTCTGGACACAGATGGCACAGCATTATAAAAGCCGTTCAGATTATATTATCTATGAGGTACTTAATGAGCCTCACGGCATATCAGCTTCACTCTGGGGTACGATACAGGGCGAGGTGATAAATGCTATACGCGCTGTCGATACAAAACATGCCATTATGGTGGGAGGGGTAAATTTCAACACTTATACCGAACTTCAGAATCTGCCGGTCTATTCTGATCCGAACCTGATCTATACCTTCCACTTTTATGACCCCTTCATGTTCACCCATCAGGGTGCAACGTGGAACACGCCTTCGATGGCTCCGCTTGCAGGTGTGCCATTTCCTTATAACGCTTCTGAAATGCCGTCCATACCTCCGACATTTATAGGAACCTGGATGGAAACAGCCATGAACAATTATCCCACTCAGGGAACAGTGGCTTATGTTAAGTCACTGATAGACATTGCTGTTGCATTCAAAAACGCAAGGAATGTAAAGTTATTCTGCGGCGAACTGGGAGTATATATCCCCAACAGCCCGGCAGATGACAGGGTTTACTGGCACAGCGTCGTAAGACAGTATCTTGAAGAAAAAGGGATCTCATGGACCACGTGGGACTATCAGGGCGGTTTCGGGCTTTTTAACAAAGGATCAAACCAACTCTTTGACCACGATCTTAATGTACCGTTGCTGGAGGCACTGGGCTTTACGGTCCCGCCGCAGACGCCTCTGACCATAAAGCCTGATTCAATCGGTTTCATGATGTACACTGACTATATAGGAGAAAAGATGAGTAATGCGAGCTATGGCGGCACGCTGAACTTCTATTCACCAAACCTCCCTAATAACGGTACTTATTGCGCTGACTGGAGAAGCTTCAGCCAGTATAATACAATTGCCATAAGCTTCATCCCTGTCAGGGATCTCACGAGGCTGAAAACAGAAGGCTATGCTCTTGATTTTATGGTGCGGGGAAATGCTGCCGGGATAAAATTTGATGTAAGGTTTATAGACACAAAAATCGATGCATCAGATCATCCGTGGAGGATGGGCTTTACGATAGATGAGAGCTTTGCTGCATGGGATAACCGCTGGCATCATGTGCATATTGCCCTGACCAGCTTCACTGAACGCGGGTCGTGGGACAATGGCACATGGTACAACCAGGAGGGCAAGTTCGATTGGTCAAAAATAGACAAATTCGAGGTCTCGACAGAATATACGGGGACCTCAGGCAAGGAGTTGTGGTTTGACAATATTCATATTACCAATCTCGACACAGCCATTGTAAGGGAAAGCGGTACAGTGGGTATCGGTGACATCAGAGAATCTCCGTTCACGGAGCTGAATGCAAGCCCTAATCCCTTTGATCATAGAACAGTAATATCATATTATCTGCCTTCCAGAATGAAAGTCTCCCTTGACATAATTTCAATGGATGGCAGGAATATCCGAAGCCTGGTCAGCGAGGTTCAGCCGGAAGGATATTATAATCCGTTATGGGACGGATGCAACGATGGCGGAGAGCCGGTTCCCGGAGGTGTGTACTTGTGTATTTTGTCGGGTGATGACAGCCAGACGGTATGCAGGATAATTAAGAGCTGAATTCCCGGGAAATCAGATAAATACCCTTGTGCCCTGGTCGTAGCTCTCCCTGAGCTCACGGGGTGTGCAACCTTTCTTCTTCCTGAAGATCCGGTTGAAATTTGATATATTGTTAAAGCCGCATGAATATGCGATTTCAGCAATCGTTTTGGTAGTCGAAATCAGCATCCTTGATGCATGACCAAGCCTGACCTCCGTCAGGCAGTCGATGAAGGTCATCCCTGTCCTGAGCTTGAAGAAACGACTGAAGGCCGATTCGGTCATGCTGGCAATCTTTGCCGCTTCGCCAAGACTGATCTGCTTGTTAAAAGAAGTGTGGATAAACTCCATTACCTTCTCTATTCTCCGGCTGTTATATGAAAAGACCTCCGTATCGCTGAAGCCTGAATCTGAAAGTATCCGGAAATCCCTTGATATGGACAGGTCATGCATGATGCTCATCAGCTCGAGTACGGAATCAAAGCCCTGCTTTTTCCCCAACCCGTATATCCTGGGCTCGAGGCGCAGGGTTGTCTCCGTGGAAAAGAGTATGCCCCGCAATGATCTCCTTAGCATGTTTCGTATGAAACTCAGCTGGTTCTTCTGAAGGAACTTCTCATCAAAAAAGTCCTTGTGAAACTGTATTGTGATCTCTTCAATCTGGTTCTTTTTGAAACCGCTGCCAAACCACCCATGCGGCATGCCTGGCCCGACAAGTACCAGTTCATTATCACCGATCTCCTCAACATGATCACCGATGATCCGCTTGGTACCGCGGGCATTCTTTATGAAGTTAAGCTCTACCTCATCATGATAATGAAGAGGGAAGTCAAATTCCGACTTGGCACGGTAGAAGTAAGTGAAACAATCAGACTGTGTCAGGGGTGTTATTTCACGAAGGATGGAATCATGCATAACGGATGTTCAGGATTATTCAGAAAGCAAATATACAAATTGGCGGCATAAATTATATATCCGGAGATGCATATTATGGGCGATGTAAATTACATATAATGAAGACGATACAGTTGCAATGGATTCTGAAGGGTGAAAAATGCTTACCTGACAGTCAAAATAGTATCACAGGGCAGCCTGCGAATTGACACTGTCACTTATCATGGCATTAAAGTATCATGATTTACAAGAATGGTATTATATTGCAGGAAGAGTGATTGAGTATTTTTGGTAAGGATCATAAAAAACATAAAATGAAGCGGATACTGTTTGGCTTAATGCTTGTGGCTTTGCTTGCTGGTTGTAAAAGCAATCCGGGACACGATTTTGTCACTGTCGCGGATGGTACTTTTCAGATCAGCGGGAAACCTTATTACTACATTGGCGCCAATTACTGGTACGGCGCTATTATTGGCAGTCCCGGCAAATACGGCGACAGGCCGCGGCTTCTGAGAGAACTTGACCGGCTTGACAGCATGGGGGTCAATAACCTTCGCGTGCTTGTCGGTGCCGAAGGGCCAGATGGAGAGCCCTTCCGCGTCACACCCGCCCTGATGCTTTCACCGGGGGTATACAATGATGACCTCCTCGACGGTCTTGACTTCCTTCTTGCTGAGATGAAGAAACGGGGGCAGTATGCCATCCTCTTCCTGAATAACAGCTGGGACTGGACCGGTGGTTATTCCCAGTATCTTAACTGGAATGGCTACGGTGCCATTCCTTATCCTAATGTACCGCCAAACACCTGGCATCAGTTCATGACATTCTCCGGACAGTTCAACTCATGCGACCCATGTATCAGCATGTTTGAAGATCATATCAGGTACATCCTCGGACGCACCAACCGGTATACAGGATTGAAATATACCGATGACCCTGCCATCATGACGTGGGAGATCGCCAATGAGCCGAGAGCCTTTTCTGATGCCAATATACCCGCTATGGAAGCAATGATCAAACGTGTGGCGGCGCTGATTCAGGAGCTTGACAGGAACCACCTTGTAACAACGGGCACAGAGGGTAAATGGGGATGCGAGGGCAACATGGAAGTGTTTGAACAGGTCCATGCCGATCCCAACATCGATTACCTGACGATGCATATCTGGCCAAAGAACTGGAGCTGGCTCAACATAAAGGATATCAGCGGAACCATTGACTCAAGCATTGTGAAGACAAATAAATATATGGATGAACATTTCGAGGTGGCAGAACGCCTCCGCAAGCCGCTGGTGCTTGAGGAATTCGGTCTGCCTCGTGACCATCACGGTTATTTCCCCGAAGAATCAACGGGAAGCCGTGATAAGTACTACAATAATGCCTTTGTACGCATCGTTGAACATGCAGCCCGGCGAGGGCCCCTTGCAGGATGCAATATCTGGGCATATTCGGGTGAGGGCCGGCCGGCACAGGACCACCTGTACTGGCAGCCGGGTGACGACTATCTCGGCGATCCTCCGCAGGAAGAGCAGGGACTGAACTCGGTGTTTGATACTGATAGTACAATTGAACTGATTACCGGATATAACCGGAAACTGAATGAACTTACGAAAAAATAACTCAGTCATGCAAAAACTAATCATGTTAACCGCAGCACTTCTCCTTCTTACAGGATGTCAGTCACAGGAGAAAAAAACCGGTACTGCTGACCCTTCGGCCACCGCTGAAACGGTGAACCTGCTGGCAGGGATGAAGGCTGCCACAGAAAAGGGTATCATGTTCGGGCATCAGGACGACCTCTCTTACGGATTAGGGTGGGTTTACCCCGACGGCGAGTCAGACGTTAAAAGGGTATGTTCTGATTTTCCTGCTGTCTATGGTATGGACCTGGGGCATATTGAGCACCTGGCGCCCGCAAACCTTGATGCGGTACCGTTTGAAAATATGAAATTGTTTGCCAGGGAGATTTACTCGCGTGGAGGTATAATTACCTTCAGCTGGCACTGCGACAATCCACTTACCGGAGGAAATGCCTGGGATATAGCCTCCGACAAGGTTGTGTCCTCTGTTCTGCCCGGCGGAGAGAATCATGACAAATTCAAAGGCTGGCTTGATAATATAGCGGCATACTTTGCCTCGCTCACAGATGAGAACGGTGTCGCCATCCCGGTTATCTTCAGGCCTTACCATGAGCATACAGGCAGCTGGTTCTGGTGGGGACAGAAGCTGTGCACCAATGAAGAATATATCGGCCTGTGGAGGTTTACAGTCGACTACCTCTGCAAGACAAAGAATGTCCACAACGTGCTCTTTGCCTATTCAAGCTCAGGTGATATTGCAGATAAGCAGCAGTATCTTGAACGTTATCCCGGTGATGATTATATTGACCTTGTAGGCTTCGATTACTACCAGATGCGTGATGCCGGAGGCAGTTCATTCATTAAAGAGGTGAGCAGGGTGCTGGGCATCGTAACCAGCGTCGCGGAGGAGCATGGCAAGATTGCCGCCCTGACTGAGGCAGGATACGAATCAATACCTGACTCTACATGGTGGACAAGTACTCTGTGGCCGGCCGTGAAAGATCATAAGATATCCTATCTGCTTGTGTGGCGCAACGCAAACAACATCCCCGGACATTTCTATGCACCTTATCCCGGACAGCTCAGTGCTGACGACTTCATTGATTTTTACAATCTGCCGGGTACCTTGTTCCAGGGTGATCTGACAAAACTTGAGATTTATAAATAAGGTTTTATTAAAAGGATATATGAACAGTTTTGAATTCCGACTTGGGAATTTAACCGAATTGCACGAGGTGCTTGTCACCCGCAGGAACAGAAGGATTGAGCCTGGGAATGGCGTTTATCACCGTTATGAGAATCCTGTGCTTACGGGTGCCCATGCGCCTCTCACCTGGCGATATGACCTGGATCCTTCCACCAATCCTCACCTGATGGAACGTTTTGGCGTTAATGCCGCTTTTAATGCCGGTGCAATGAAGCATAACGGAAAGTATCTTCTTGTCGCAAGGGTGGAAGGCAACGACAGGAAGTCGTTCTTTGCAATTGCCGAAAGTCCAAACGGTGTGGATAACTTCCGCTTTTGGGATCATCCTTTAACAATGCCTGAAACCGCTGACCCTGACATAAATGTCTATGACATGCGGCTCACCAGGCATGAGGATGGGTGGATCTATGGCGTCTTCTGCAGCGAGAGAAAAGACCCGGACGCACTGCCCGGTGATCTCTCATCAGCCGTTGCCGCAGCGGGCATTGCACGCACTCACGATCTTGTGACGTGGGAGAGGCTGCCTGATCTCATCTCGGCCAGCCAGCAGCGCAATGTGGTTCTGCATCCTGAGTTCGTCGATGGCAAATATGCTCTCTACACAAGGCCGCAGGACGGGTTCATCGATGCCGGCAGCGGCGGAGGGATAGGATGGGCGCTTGTTGACGATATCACAAGGGCTGAGGTTAAAGCCGGAGAGGAGAAGATCATTAATTTCAGACACTACCACACCATCAAGGAGGTTAAAAACGGTGAGGGCCCGCATCCCATTAAGACACCAGAGGGGTGGCTTCATCTGGCCCACGGCGTAAGAGGGTGTGCCGCAGGACTGCGTTATGTTCTTTACCTTTATCTGACCGACCTCCATGACCCTTCCAGGATGATTGCCGAACCGGGCGGTTACTTCATGGCACCTGAGGGCGCAGAACGTATTGGTGATGTCTCCAACGTACTCTTCTCCAACGGCTGGATTACCGATGATGACGGTACCGTCTATATCTATTATGCCTCGTCGGACAGTCGCATGCATGTGGCAGTATCAACCGTTGAGAAACTTACGGATTACTGTATGAACACCCCTCCGGACGGTTTTCGCTCTGCTGCATCGGTGAAGACCATCAATAAGATTATTGAGCATAACGAAGAGTACCTGAATAAATGACTGTAAACCCGCAACATCTGCCGGTAGAAATGCGCATCGATGCTCTGGAAGAGCTGAACCGCAACATCATGCCTTTCTGGACAAAGAAAATGACTGATGACAAGGAGGGAGGATTTTACGGCAGGATTGACGGAAAGAATAATGTAATTGCCGGAGCTCCCAAGGGAGCCATATTGAACGCCAGAATACTGTGGAGCTTTTCGGCAGCATATATGTATGTTAAAGACCCTCTTGTACCTGGAGATGGCCACAAGGGCAAGAAACTATATCTTCAGCCACTTCTTCGATGAAAAAAACGGCGGCACATACTGGTGTCTGCGGAATAACGGCGAGCCTCTCGAAACAAAGAAACAGATCTATTCCCTCGCTTTCTTCATATATGCCCTCAGCTGGCATAACATGGCCACAGGCGATCAGGAGTCCCTGGAGAAGGCTATTGAGCTTTTCCGGCTCATTGAAAAGCACAGTTTTGACCGTGAGCTGAACGGATATTTTGAAGCTTTTAACCGCGAATGGGACGAGCTCGCCGACCTGCGCCTTAGTGAAAAGGATGCGAACGAGAAGAAGACCATGAACACGCATCTTCACATCCTGGAGGCTTACACCAGCCTGTACCGCATATGGCCTGACGCAAAGCTGAAAAAGCAGCTTGGCAATATGGTGCGCATTTTTGCTGAAAAGATTGTTGATCCCGAAACATCGCACCTGAACCTCTTTTTTGATGAGAAATGGAACCGCCGTTCAACGATTGTCTCCTACGGACATGATATAGAAGCCTCATGGCTCCTCTACGAGGCAGCTGCAGCACTCGGTAAGGAAGACAGTATCAGGGAAGTCTCGCTGCGGATAGCACGTGCTGCTCTTGAGGGACTGGCGGACGACGGCAGCCTGATTTATGAAAGGGATGATGCGAAGGGACACATAGACAGGGACAGGCACTGGTGGGTGCAGGCGGAGGCGGTGGTAGGGTTCATCAATGCATGGGAGCTGAGCGGCGACAGGAGCTGGCTTGATCATGCGGTCAGGGTTTTTGATTATATCAGGGCTAACCTTGTCGACCGGGTCAACGGCGAGTGGTTCTGGAGCATCCGAGCCAACGGCGTTGTCAATACCTATGACGACAAGGCAGGGTTCTGGAAATGCCCGTACCATAACACCCGCATGTGCCTCGAGATCATGTCCAGAAGCGGTATTAGGCATTAGGCAGCTGGCAATAGTGTAACTGTGTAATTCAGGACAAACTCAGTCCAATACCGTGTTTGGTTAATTTCCAATTCTGATTTCGTTTGTTCAATTTCACCATGCCACCATGCCCCAGTGCCCCATGCTATATGCCAAAACCCTTCAAATCTCAACTCATCAACCCATCAACATTTTTCTCAACCTATCAACTTTTTTTGTACTTTAGTGGGATAACAATTATTAACTAATGAAAGGAATATTGCCATGATTTATGGAGTTATCATTTTCTTCGTTTTAATTATTTTCTTCGCAGGAATAAGGATTGTAAGACCCACGCAGAGAGGTCTTATCGAGAGACTGGGCAAGTATCACAACTTTGCCAATCCGGGTTTTCACTGGATCCTTCCGGTCATTGACAAGATGTACCTTGTGAATGTGACCGAGCAGATGGTTGACGCAGAACCTCAGGAGATCATCACCAATGACAACCTGAACGCCAGTGTCGATGCACAGGTATATTTCAGGGTCAAATCTGATGAGGAGAGCGTCAAGGGCTCTATTTATAATGTTGCCAACTTCAAGTGGCAGATTGTCAACCTTGCAAGGACCACACTTCGTAACATTATAGGAACGATGACGCTGAAGTCGGCCAACAGTGAGCGTGGCAAGATCAATGCCGAGTTGTACAACACACTGCACACCGAGACCAAGGGGTGGGGTATTGAGATCGTACGTACTGAGCTGAAGCAGATTGATCCGCCGAAGGATGTTCAGGAGACGATGAACAAGGTTGTGAAGGCCGAGAATGAAAAGATCGCTGCCATTGACATGGCTTCTGCCGCCGAAACAGTGGCTGACGGTGTGAAGAGGGCGAAGATCAAGGAAGCTGAGGGAGCCAAGCAGGCTAAGATACTGCAGGCAGAGGGAGAGGCTGAATTCATCAGGCTGGTGAACGAGTCCGCCGAGAAATATTTCGTAGGTAACGCACAGATATTAAGAAAGTTGCAGGCGCTGGAGACATCGTTGCAGTCAAATACAAAGATTGTTGTTCCGACAGGCAGTGACCTGGTGAATGTTATCGGTGACATGGCAGGTGTTGCGCCGATGCCAAAAAAATAACTGCGCATAACAAAATCATTTGTTAAAAACACTCAGAGACGTTGCATGCGACGTCTCTGCTTTATTTTATGGGATTTAGTTGAGCTCGGTGTATTATCCTTCCCCGGGGTTCAGTTCCCGTTTATTTTGACCTCCCGAGCTGGCATTATTTTATCCTATAATGTTTTATCGTATTGTGTTCACTTTAACATTCATCTTTTTAACCTTTAGTATTGGTTTAGAATCAGGACTTTCAACCATTGCGTCATTTAAACATGATATTGCCTGTTCCATCACACTTCAATATAATAGCACGAAGTATGATATTCAGGGCAGTTCACTACTCCGATGTACTTTATTTCCTTTCTGTTGAGAAAACCTTTAAACAAAAAATTAAACTGGGAATTGTCACTGCTATGCCTTTTACCCGATCGTTTACATATAACGGTTCAAAAATCAGCGGTGCAAACTTTCAAAGTACTTATGAAGGTAATGTAATAATGCCGGCTATTCCCATTCTGGTTTAAACTTGGATTTCAGTTCAACTCCGGCAAAAGCAGAAGTAAGATAAACCGCGAAAAAGAGGAGATTGACAATTCGCAAAAAAAAGGATTCTGATTGTAGTCCTCAATGAGTAAAAGAATTTGATCATATTTAATTAATCGAATTATGAAAACTATAAGAAGTAAGTGCCCATGGGCATTCAGTCAGCAGCAAGTTACAATATACTTTTTATCTGGTTATTAGTTTAATTCATGTTGAATGTCAGCAGGACTTATGCACAGAATACTCTGCCAGCTAATTCATCAACACCCACAGAAGCTTCATCAAATGCTAACAGAACTCTTTTGGCGGAAAAATCACCAATAGTGGTTATGGCGGATTTATTCTAAAGATTTCCAGCTTCAACGAACAGACAGCTTTCATGACTGGCGGGCGCGGAGCACTAACGATCAACAACAGATATACAATCGGCGGCGGCGGATATGGAATTGCAAACTCAATCGTTCTTTCCGGAACAAGTGAAGACACCATCCGGAACTTTAAAATAGGTTACGGGGGACTTAAGCAGGGTACTTAATTTTATCAACTAAAAAGGTAAATATCGGTACTTCTCTGCTGATTGCTGCCGGGGCGGCCTTCTGGCAAAACGACCCGATATGCAGCAGTGAGAAATTATTCGATGATGACTTTAATATATTTCCGGTTCTGGAACAATCACTCTACGGTGAAGTCACACTTAACCGGGTCATGCGGCTTCATGCAGGTATCAGCTACAGGTATGTCCATCATGCTCATTTGAATTATATGGAGGATCAAAACATGAGAGGTTTTTCCTGTTACATTGGTCTTCTTTTCGGTAAGTCGGAATGAATATGTGTTAACTGATATAATAACCAGAGACTTTATGAAACGATTTACAAATCTGTCAATTATACGAAGGGGGGGCCGGATTATATTCTTATGCTATCTGTTATATTGGTTTGCGTTTCCATTTTTGTCGGGTTTCTGCGAATTTGCAGTCCGGGGAAAGCTATTCCATTCCTGGATGTAAACGGAAAACCTCTCAAGGGAAGCATTTCAGAAAAAATATATGTAAATATTAATGGAGTTGAGCAGGGCATGTTTATTAAAGGCAAAGATGCAAATAATCCAGTGTTACTTTACCTTCACGGGGGTATGCCTGATTACTTCCTGACACAGAAATACGCTACAGGCCTTGAAGACTATTTCACAGTGGTCTGGTGGGAGCAGCGTGGCTCAGGACTCTCCTATAGTGCTGACATTCCGCCTGAGACAATGACTCTGGAACAAATGATATCTGATACAAAAGAGTTGACAAATTACCTCCGCAACCGTTTTGGACAGGAAAAGATTTACCTCATGGGACATTCGGGAGGAAGCTTCATTGGCATCCAGGTGGCAGCAAGAGATGCCAGAGTTGTATCATGCCTATATTGGTGTAGCTCAGATGTCGGATCAGCTCAAATCTGAAAAACTGGCGTACGATTATATGATTAAGCAGTTTAGTGATAACGGGAACACAAGAATGTGCGAAAACTTGAAGCAGCCCGGTTACTATCTGAATGGCACACCAGATGCATATCGTGCATTGCGTGATCAGGCAATGCACTCTCTGGGCATTGGCACTACACACAATATGCATTCGGTAATCAATGGCATCTTTTTACCTTCGCTTACTTGCAAGGAATACACGTTAATTGAGAAAATTATATGTGGCAAAATATTTTATAAATTAACCAATTAATGGATTATACGTATTCTGCTCACCCTAATATTATATAAACGAGTTAGCACTACTACCAGGCAGTCTTGATTTGTGAAATATTTGCATGATGAATATGAAAAATACCTTGAAAACTTCGACAAGATATTTTCTAAATTCAATGGAAAATACCTTGCGATAGACGAGTCTCCTTCTCTTTTAGAGGGATCTTGGGACTATACAAAATCTGTATTGATAGAATTCAGTAGCAGGGAAGAATTTGAAGCATGGTATTATTCCGATGATTATCAGAAAATCCTTAAGTATAGATTAAGAGCAGCTAAATGTGACACTGTCCTGCTTGAAGGACTGAGTAAACCCCAACTTATTTAAGAAGTTTATCCTCCAGTTAAAGCAACTATAGTCTAAAACTCAAAGATCCATAGGCTCCAGATTCACTGAGAAATAATTGCAGATTTAGCCAAAGTCCCAGGGCTCGTTTCGGCAGACGGCGCCACAAACACTTGCTGCTCATACCCGCTGGCCGTTGGCACTATTGTCGGGCAGCCTTAATCAATCGTAAAATATTTACATAATCTTATCAAAGATACCCCGGAATGTAAAGAAAACTTGCTTTTCTTTACAAAAGACACTTTCTTTGTATAGAAAACCGAATTTTCTTTACATAATGAATACGAAATTAATTCCACTGCCCCTTAATATTGACATTGAAACCAAGCCAGTACTAAAGAGACTGCCTTCAGCGCATGCCGCACTTGCTGAACTAAAGGGGATCGCTTCAACTATTCCAAACCAGACTATTCTAATCAATACTCTTGGGTTACAGGAAGCAAAAGATAGTTCAGCAATTGAAAACATCATAACAACTCATGATGATCTGTACAAGACAGAGTTAAACCTTGATTCTTTTAAATCGCTTAATGCCAAAGAAGTTCAAAATTACATCAGTGCAACAAAAAGGGGATTTGAATTAATTTCAAAATCTGGTCTTCTAACAAATAAGATCATCTTAAAGGTCCAGGAAGAACTTGAGGGAAACAATGCCGGATTTCGAAAATTGCCTGGTACTACTTTGAAAAGCGCTGCAACGGGTGAGGTCATTTATACTCCACCTCAGGATCCGGAAGAAATCAGAAACCTGATGGCTAATCTCGAGAAATTTATAAATGACCGAAGCTTATGTGATTATGATCCTTTGGTAAAAATGGCAATCATTCATTATCAGTTTGAAAGTATTCACCCGTTTTATGATGGTAATGGCAGAACCGGCAGAATAATCAATATTCTTTATCTAATTCATGAAAAACTTCAAAGCCTTCCAATTTTATATTTAAGCAAGTATATAATTAAGAACAAATCTGACTATTACAGATTACTTCAGGATGTCAGAGAAAACAACAATTGGGAAGAGTGGCTCTTATTTATGATTTAGGGGATTGAGCTGACTGCACGGGAGACCATTGATCTGATTTCGGGAATTCGTGATTTAATGATGCAGTATAAGGGCATATTAAGAGAAAAATATAAGTTTTACAGTCAGGATTTATTAAACAACCTGTTTAAGCATCCATATACCAAGATTGAGTTTGTTCAGAGAGATTTAAATGTATCCAGGATTACTGCAGCCAATTATCTGAATCAGCTTGCTGAGGACAAACTAATAACCAAAAAGAAACTGGGGACAGGCAACTACTACATAAATGATCCGCTGTTTGAGTTACTTACAAAGAGATAAAATAGCTGGTTGTAACAGATCGGTGGCGGATTACCTTTGGTGATCCGGTTTTGGGGAGCCTGTCAACCAATCCCTCCCGCCTTCGGCGGTAGGGTCTTTTTTATTTTATTCCCTCACTCCTGCAAGCAGTGTTCGGTCATAAAACAAAAAATCCCCAGGCTTTGCCTGAGGGATTGATTGAGGTCGGTGGCGGATTCGAACCGCCGTAGCCGGTTTTGCAGACCGATTCCTAGCCACTCGGACAACCGACCATAATATTATGGGTGCAAAATTAATAAAAATTTCTTTATGTTAAACGTCGGGAGTGGCGCTCTTCACATCCTCACCCCGATGATTAATATATCATCTCTCTGAGGTTGCTCACCCATCCAGTCTTTAAGAGTTTGCTCCAGAATTTCCTTTTGCTCATACATGGGTTGATCGTGGATGCCAAACAGTAACTCTTTAAACTTTTCGCTGGTGAATTTATGGTTGTGGATTCCACCATTCTGGTCTGTAAAACCATCCGAAAAAATGTAAAATATATCCCCGGTTTTAAGCTGAAATCTCATGATTGGAAAAAGATTTATCACTCGAAAAATTTACACCTACAGGCATCGGATCAGCCTTAAACTCTTTCAGTTCCGGGGCTCCGTTATTGTTGCTTATAAAAAGAAGCGGATTATGTGCACCTGAATACTGCATTATATTTTTTTTGCAGTCTATGACACATATTGCTATGTCCATCCCGTCTCTTGATTCTTCCTTTTTCCCGGTTTGCCTGAGTGAATGTTTAATCTGTATTCTCAATTCGTTCAAAACCTGGTTCGCCTGAGTGATCTCTCTCCTCTGTACAATTTCGTTCAGAAGGCTTATGCCAAGCATGCTCATAAATGCCGCAGGCACTCCATGACCAGTGCAATCTGCAGCTGCCAGTATGATGAAATGATTTACCTGTTTTATCCAGTAGAAATCACCGCTTACAATCTCTTTTGGCTTGTAGAGTATGAAATTTTCATTCAGTAATTCAGTTATGTACGCTTCCTGTGGCATAAGCGCTGATTGTATACTTTTTGCATAGAGAATACTGCTGATTATTTCATCCTTCTGACTGTTGGTTATCTCATATAATTGTTTCAGTTCTTCATTTGCCCTGATTATTTTGTCGTTCTGTTCTTTCAGCTCTGTGCCCTGCTTTTCCAGTAATATCCTGCGCTCATCAAGAGCTGCTGTAAACTTCCGCGACCGTTTCAGGCTGTTGTAATAAACCATGATGAGTCCCACGGCAAGCAAAAGGATGAGCCCCAGGCTTATGATCACAATAAGCTGAATCATCTTGTTTTTTTCCAGTACATTAACCTCAACCTGCTTTTTTGATACTTCAAATTCTGTACGCAGATCAGCCATTTTCTGGATATTCTTATAGCTCCTGATACTGTCATTAGCGCTTATAAACAACGATTGATAATAGTAAGCACTGTCATATTTCCCTGAAACCTCGATATAGCCGGGCAAGACGATAAGCTGCATCACGTTCAAACTCAACGATATTATTTCTCGCAGCATTATCAAAACCTTTTGTTGCGCAGGCTATGGCTTTTTTAATTTCCCCTTTATGCTGAAGAATGCCGGCATATTCAATCATAAACTGTGTAACCGCATAATTATCACCCTGTCCGGTAAGTATTTCAATGGCCCGGAGCAGAAAATCCTCTGCCTTTTCAAATTCCGATTGTCTGGAATAAACCAACCCCATGTTACCCAGGCAGCAGCCATATTCTGCCAGCAAACCCAGCTTCTGGTATATTTTACTTGTCTGTGCAAACAGGATCAGGGCGGTATCGTACTTTCCCATGCTGTAATTGACATAACCTAAATTGTGCAAGGCAGGAGCCAGGTGTGTCGAATCGTTTTCCTTTTCGAAGATTTCAATGGCATTTTTAAGATAGTATTTCGCATTGTCATGGTTTTCCTGCTGATTATATGCTTCTGATATATACAGATATACAATTGCCAGGCCGATGTTTTGGTGACTATCCTGATAAAAATTAGCTGCTTTTAAAAAACATTCAAGTGCTGATGCAAGTTTCCCGGAGCTCATGTAGCCCGTTCCTTTCATAACAATAGGTTGCACAGGACTTATATTCAATTTTTCAGCCAGTTTTATAGCCTGATCACTGTATTTTAAAATGGTATCCGCATCAACTGATACTGAGGCTATCCTGATTAGGAGGTTTAGTTTATTGGTGTCTTCCCTGACATAGTCGTGGTTCAATAAATACAGCAGACTATCGGCTGATTGCCCGTTAACTGCAGTCAGTGAACTTATTGCCATGATAATGGCAACATTAAAAGTCAAAATAATACGAAGATACATGATCACGCCTTTGAAATGTATCCTTATATAAGAATGGATAATCAGGTCTTGGGGGGAGGTGGAGGCGGGACCCTAATGTAAGGATCCGTAATGAGTTCTGTATTATCGCAAAGGATGCATTCAACGGTATATTTTTCTATTCCACCCGCCCCCTTTTCTATGGGAAGTTTAAATCCTGCGCAAAGCATTCGTTTCTTCGGATGGCTCTTAAAAACAGGATGTTTGTCCTCTTTGGAGTATATTTTGGTTATACTCTTTATCCCGCTGCAGCAGTCCGGTTTCCAGATAACAGTATCCCCCACATTGGCATCTGTAATAAGGTTATTGATATCCCCCTGGCGTTTTGAATCGAACAATGCGAGGCAGTTTGCATCACCTTGTTTGATAGCTCTTAAGTAGACTTTTACTATCATAGTTAGTTTATTAGTTAAATACAGGTATGCTATTAACGATCTAACACGGTAAGTTACGATAATTTAAAGCCGAAGTCAAGTTTATTGTTACACTTGATTTCCGGGGATAAAGTTCGTCCTAAGTTTGATAAGAGACTTTTCTCTGCGTCCCAAAAATTGTTCTCTGCGTCCCAAAATCATTTTATTTCCCGGGCCATATTCCCAGGATGTTATAATTTGGACTTGACGGGTGTAACTGCGCAGCTCCCGGGGTTGGATCAGTCGGGTATCGCATTAATAACTAAGGGGATAGCCTATTCGCTGTCGGGTAAAACAACGACTTTTAATTCCCCGGAATTAACCGATTCAATATCAAGCCGGTAGGACCTGTTGCCATTCCAATACCCTACAGTAATGCGGATAAGGGTGTCATTTGCTATCTCCCAGGTTCCTTCGTAATCGGCATAAGATATTGGAGGCGTACCGCACCACCCGGCATTCTGCCTCTCAGTAAGAGTACCATCCGATTTAAAGAGATAACAGTAATTATCGGTGAACTCATCACTCCTTTTATAGATGGTGACGTCATCCCTGTAACCATCATTGATCCAGATGCCTATCAACAGGTTGCCGGGATCAGTTTCAATATTGTCTTTTTCGCATGACGGTAAAAAAGAAGCGATGATCAGAAAAAACGGTATGAGTATTTTCATAAAAGACGCGGTTTGGCAGGTATAATGCCACAATAATTATACCATTTGTAATTTGCAGGTACCATTTTAGAATTTTCTGATTGTTCTCTTTTATTAATGAAGTTCCATCACGGAAAAAGCTAAAGCCAGGCTTAAATAAAAAGCCCCCGGAGATGATGTCCGGAGGCTGGTTTCATTATGTGACGGGCTGAAGTTCTGCACTATTGAATATTATTAAAGCGATAAAAGAAACTTGCGCCAAAAGCTGGTACAACCGGTGCCATTCCTGATTCGTTTATTATAAAAAATCCCACTCCTGCATCAAGGCTTAATCCGAAATCCCTGTCAAAATAAATATCTCTCCCGACCCGGAAATGAGGTTCCAGGTTGTTTTCAATGTCACCATCCCATCCTATTCTGATGAAATCTAATCCAATCCTTCCATACCATGGTCGCAGATCTGAGAATTCAGAGAAACCGCCAAAGTGATAATAGAAATCCCCGGAGATCGAAATAAGACTGCTCCAATCAAACCACGAATCATTCACAGACGGCCAGGTCCCGATACTTAACCCTAATTGTGACTGATTAAGCTGATACCGTAAACCAATATTTAACGTTTCCAAAAATCCGGCCCCGGCAGATATATTTACTTTCTCCTGTCCGGACATTTGCCTGCCAGAGGTCAGTAAGAAGACCAATATCAACAGAATACAGCGTAATGTCTTCACTTTGTTTTTCATGGTAATGGGGCTTTAATAAGTGAATAACAAATCAGAAGCCAATAACAAGTTAAAATTACACCGATAAACAGACAAAGTCAATTTTATTCCAATTCGGGATTTTCCCGGGGGCACTATAGTTGCAAAAACAACCAGCTCCTATTTCCTGTAGGGATATACATTAAACTTAAGCGTGTCGCAAGGCAGTAATTATCACGAATGACCAGGCAGGAAACCGAGCCCGGATCTCAACACTAATTGAAGCTTATTCAACATAATTCCTGTCGACTAACAATGCACAGGAAATCTTTGCTATCTCCCTGTAATATTGAAAATTAATAGTAGTGACAAGATCACTTTCCGTATGATATGTAATGCCCGGTGTGTTTTGAATGAAGAAGAGGGACTTGAATCCGTTAAGATAGAATGGGTAACTGTCGCTTCTTTTAGCACTTGTATTATCGTTGATATATGCTACTGAAGAGTACCTTTCGCATAATCTCTGGGCTTCGGATCTCAGATAATGTGAATTGTCATAATCAATGATGTTCACGTACCACATCCCGGGATCAGAGGAAGAGGGGATACCTATCATATCATTATTAAGCATCATACTTATATTTTCTCCTCTGGAACTTGCTTTCATTGAAAAATCGAAGCTTCCGAATAATCCAAACTCCTCAGCTCCGAAGGCGACAAATTGAATGGTGGAGGATGGAATAAAAGATTTTTGCTTCATTACCCTGGCTATTTCAAGCGTAGCGCCAACCCCTGTGGCATTATCGTTTGCTCCGGGTACAAATACAAACGGATCACCGGAAGCTGAACTGATCCTGTTGTCATAATGGGCGCCAAGAACGCATATACTGTCAGGGTATGTATTCCCGGTTAAAGTTGCAATGACATTGTATTGAGTCGTAGTATATTCCAGTCCGTTAAAAGTGACTGTTACATTGAACGAATCCAGCCTGGTGTCAGGATAACCAAGCCGGATAAACTTATTTTTTATATCAACAGCAACCTGCCTGTGGTTGTCAGCAAGCATAAAGCGGGTAGACATGTTCTGCATCCAGGTGACATAAGATGCCAGACTATCCGGATTTATTCTATTCACAAAGCCGGAAATATACTGGTCTTTAATTTCTTCCTTATCAGGTTTTGTGCAACCTGAGACAATCAGGATAATAAGAATCGCAGAATATATTTTAATTATGGAACTGTACTTACCCATTCTGGTTCTTTTGAAATATCTGACTTACAAATCCTGCAATAAGTAAGACCGTTGATGATTATATTAACCCTATTAAACCAGACACACAATGTCTCTGTGAATTTCTTAATTTAGCCTCTGCAATTTAATAAATGCCTCTCAATGAGTAATCAAAGAAATCTGGTCAGGACACTCGGGTTAGGTTACGTCGTCATCTTTGTAATTGCCAATATCATCGGCTCGGGTGTATACAAGAAAATTGCCCCGATGGCTGATGAGCTGAACTCCTCAATCTGGATACTCCTTGTATGGATTGTCGGCGGCATTATAACTCTTTTCGGGGCGCTGAGCAATGCCGAAATAGCCGGCATGCTGGCCGACACCGGGGGCGAATTCGTCTATCTTAAGAAAATATACAACCGCTTCTTTTCATTTCTTTACGGCTGGTCGCTCTTTACGGTCATACAGTCTGCCACCATCTCCTCCCTGGCATACGTGTTTACACAGTCGCTGAACAGCATCATCACCATCCCCGAGGTTCTTCCCTCTCTGCAGAATCTGAGCATCGGAGGCGTTTTCTTTCCTTTTCAGGATTTCG
>CAVURA010000015.1:0-9578 GCA_963743775.1 uncultured Bacteroidales bacterium | reverse complement strand
AAACCAACGGATATTATGATCCAGCCTATTGATAAAATTACAAGTGAGACGGCGCTTGAAAATGCCGTCAACCGATTCAGGGAACGGGGCATCATCCTTCCAACCTTCGAACAGCAACGGAATCCTGATCTGATTCCCGAAAAAATCAAATCCGGCCTGAAAGAGTGTCGGGCTGTGGGATATCAATCCACTTAACCTCTTCCGTATCACCTGGAAAAATGAGCCGGTTGAAAAAGGCGGCCTCTACGGCAATGTCAACTTCATTGAGCTTCCGGCAGCACTCACAGGGGTGGATGCGCGCATCATCATTCTCATCGGAAAATGGTTTCCCACAGGCGCCCATAAAGTCGGTGCAGCATACGGATGCCTTGCTCCCAGGATAACCACCGGAGGCTTCGACCCCACCTGGCACAAGGCAGTATGGCCATCGACAGGCAACTATTGCAGGGGTGGCGCATTCGATTCGAAACTCATGGGAACAGAATCCGTTGCCATCCTCCCCGAAGAGATGAGCAAAGAACGTTTTACCTGGCTGCGCGACGTGATAGGGTCAGAGGTCATTGCAACACCTGGATGCGAATCAAATGTAAAGGAGATCTATGACAAGTGCTGGGAGATACGGCGTACTCGTCCCGAATGCATCATCTTCAACCAGTTCGATGAGTTCGGCAATTGCGCCTGGCATTATAACGTCACCGGCCATGCCATTGAAGAAGCCTACAATCTGACAAGAACAGCCAGTAGCAGGCTCGCAGCCTATATCTCGGCAACAGGATCAGCCGGGACAATTGCAGCAGGAGATTACCTGAGAACAATTGCCCCTGCTATCAAAGTAGTGGCCTCGGAAGCCCTCCAGTGCCCCACACTCCTCATGAACGGTTTCGGGGGACACAGGATAGAAGGCATTGGCGACAAGCATGTCCCGTGGATACACAATGTGAAAAACACCGATGTTGTCACCGCGATAGACGATGAAGACTGTATGAAGACTTTCCGCCTCTTCAATGAGAAAAAGGGGCAGGATTACCTCAGGTCAATCGGCATACCAAAAGATGTTGTCGGCAACCTGCCTCTGCTGGGCATCTCCGGCATCGGTAACCTTATCTCAGCCGTCAAGACAGCCAGATATTTTGAAATGACGGCTGATGATATAATTGTAACCATTGCTACCGATTCAGCGGAAATGTACAGGTCAAGACTTGAAGAACTGAATCAGGAAAGAGGTGAGTATGATATCCTGCAGGCTGTCAGGGACTTTGAGAAATGTCTGGCCGGCTCACGGACCGACAACATGAAAGAGCTCAGTTACACTGACCGGAAAGCTATCCATAACCTGAAATATTATACCTGGGTTGAACAGCAGGGAAAAGATGTTGAAGACCTGAACCAGCTTTGGTACGACCGCGATATATGGAACAAAATGTTCCTCCAGGTTAAACGGTGGGATGAGCTGATAAATGAATTTAACCAACGAACGGGCCTGCTGAAAGATATTTAGCAACCCATACTGATCAGGCATATCACTCCTTCCATGAGACCAACAGGCTATTTATATAAATGCAATGATTGCGGCAAGGAATACAGTACTTTCGGAATCATGTATCTCTGTCCGTGGTGCAGCCCCGGAAACAGCCGGACTGCCCCGCCAAAAGGCGTACTGGGGATACACTATGACTATCCGGAGATCCGGAAAAGCATCACGGGTTTTACAGATCTGAAAAATAACGGCTTTATCAGCCTTCTTCCTATTGACCGTGTTGGCAGCCTTCCTCCTCTCAGGGTGGGCAATACTCCATTGTATCCGGTGCAAGCCGGAGTTCAATCTCACCTCGGTAAAATTCAATACACCGTGCGTCAGGGAGGCTCATTTCCGCCAGGCCGCGGAGATGTCAGTTCTGTTAAAGGCAGCTGAAAACCTGCTGTACGCATGATAAAGGATACCGGTTTTTTATCTGCATAATGGTTAACTTGCAAATCTGATTTATCTCAAACCAACGGATATTATGATCCAGCCTATTGATAAAATTACAAGTGAGACGGCGCTTGAAAATGCCGTCAACCGTTTCAGGGAACGGGGGATCATCCTTCCCACCTTCGAACAGCAACGGAATCCTGATCTGATTCCCGGTAAAATCAAATCCGGACTGAAAGAGGTCGGACTGTGGGATATCAATCCCCTTAACCTCTTCCGTATTACGTGGAAAAATGAGCCGGTTGAAAAGGGCGGCCTCTACGGCAATGTCAACTTCATTGAGCTTCCGGCAGCACTCACAGGGGTGGAAGCGCGCATCATCGTTCTCACCGGCAAATGGTTTCCGACAGGCGCCCATAAAGTCGGTGCTGCATACGGATGCCTTGCTCCCAGGATAACCACCGGCGGCTTCGACCCCACCTGGCACAAGGCAGTATGGCCATCGACGGGCAACTATTGCAGGGGCGGCGCATTCGATTCGAAACTCATGGGAACAGAATCCGTTGCCATCCTCCCGGAGGAGATGAGCAAAGAACGTTTTACCTGGCTGCGCGATGTGATAGGGTCAGAGGTCATTGCAACACCGGGATGCGAATCGAATGTAAAAGAGATCTACGACAAGTGCTGGGAGATACGCCGCACGCGTCCCGAATGCATCATCTTCAACCAGTTCGATGAGTTTGGCAACAGCGCCTGGCATTATAACGTCACCGGCCATGCCATTGAAGAAGCCTGGAACATGGCAAGAACAGGCAGGAGCAGGCTCGCAGCCTATATCTCGGCAACAGGATCGGCCGGGACAATAGCGGCAGGCGATTACCTGAGAACCATAGCCCCTGCCATTAAAGTAGTAGCCTCGGAAGCCCTCCAGTGCCCCACCCTCCTTATGAACGGCTTCGGGGGACACAGGATAGAGGGCATTGGCGACAAGCATGTCCCGTGGATACATAATGTGAAAAACACCGATGTTGTCACTGCCATAGACGATGAAGACTGTATGAAGACTTTCCGTCTCTTTAATGAGAAAAAGGGGCAGGATTACCTCAGGTCAATCGGTATACCCAAAGATGTTGTCAGTAATCTGCCTCTGCTGGGCATCTCCGGCATCGGTAACCTTATCTCGGCCATCAAGACAGCCAGATATTTTGAAATGACGGCTGATGATATTATCGTAACAATTGCCACCGACTCTGCGGAAATGTACAGGTCAAGACTTGAAGAACTGAATCAGGAAAGAGGTGAATATGATATCCTGCAGGCTGTCAGGGACTTTGAAAAATGTCTGGCCGGCTCACGGACCGACAACATGAAAGAGCTCAGTTACACTGACCGGAAAGCTATCCATAACCTGAAATATTATACCTGGGTTGAACAGCAGGGAAAAGATGTTGAAGACCTGAACCAGCTTTGGTACGACCGCGATATCTGGAACAAAATGTTCCTGCAGGTTAAACGGTGGGATGAGCTGATAAATGAATTTAACGAACGAACGGGTCTGCTGAAAGATATTTAGCAACCCATACTGATCAGGCATATCACTCCATCCATGAGACCTACAGGCTATATATATAAATGCAATGATTGCGGCAGGGAATACAGTACTTTCGGAATCATGTATCTCTGTCCGTGGTGCAGCCCCGGAAACAGCAGAACTGCCCCGCCAAAGGGCGTGCTGAGGATACTCTATGACTATCCGGAGGTCCGGAAAAGCATCACAGGTTTTACAGACCTGAAAAATAACGGTTTTATCAGCCTTCTTCCCATTGACCGTATTGGCAGCCTTCCTCCTCTCAGGGTGGGCAACACTCCATTGTATCCGGTGACTGAGCTCGATGGCTCCAGGCTGCCTTTCAGCCTTCGCCTTAAAGATGATTCCCAGAATCCTACCTGGTCGTTCAAGGACAGGGCCTCAGCACTTGTATCGGCGTTCGCAAAGGAGAAGAAGCTTGGAATTATTGTTGCCGCCTCAACCGGAAATGCAGGCTCATCACTTGCCGGTATCTGCGCTTCCCAAAGACAAAAAGCGGTGATAATAGTTCCTGAAAAAGCGCCACTGGCCAAACTAACCCAGATCATTATGTACGGCGCCACGCTTATTCCGGTAAAAGGCACATATGACGAGGCGTTTGACCTGAGCGTGAAGGCAACCGAAGAGTTCGGCTGGTATAACAGGAACACCGCATATAACCCCCTCACTATAGAAGGGAAAAAAATAGTATCGTTTGAGTTGTTTGAGCAGATGGGAAACATTGTGCCCGACAAAATATTCATATCCGCAGGCGACGGAGTGATCGTTTCCGGTGTTTACAAGGGATTTGAAGACCTCCTGGAGCTGAACATCATTGACAGGATGCCTGTGATTGTTGTTGTACAGTCGGAGAAGAGCGATAACCTGGTAAGGAACATAGGCAAAAAGGATTTCAAAGTCATTCCCTCAACCACCGTGGCAGACTCCATCTCTGTTGACATCCCGAGGAACTTTTACATGGCACAGCATTTCATACAGAAATACAACGGAGAGACACTGACAGTATCCGATGACGAAATACTGACTGCTTCAAGGAATCTGTCCGGGAACACCGGCCTGTTTGCTGAGCCTGCTGCCGCCACAGCATTTGCAGGACTGCTTTCATACATTAAACAGGGACGCATACCATCACGCTCCTCCAACGTTGTTCTCCTGACGGGAAGCGGACTGAAAGACCTGAAAGCTGTAGCTCCGATGCTGAATATGCCGGCATCAATTGATCCTTCCATCACTAACCTGAAGAAGCTCCTTCAATGATCACTTTTTTTCTCAACGGAGTTAAACGATTCTTCCTGGGCGATGAAGAAGAATCCCTTCTCGACCATCTGCGGATCGAAAACAGGATCACCTCACATAAAGACGGATGCTCAGGACAGGGTGTATGCGGGGCATGCACAGTTGAGATCAACGGCAAGGCACGGATGGCATGCCGTACAAAGATGAAGAACCTTGAGGGCGCAGAGGTGGTTACTGCCGAGGGGCTGCCTGTAAAATTCAGGACAATAATCAGTCAGAAATTTGCCGAAAAGGGTGCCGTGCAATGCGGATTTTGCTCTCCGGGAATGGTGATGAGGGCTAAAGCGCTCTACAACACAAATAAAAAACCTTCCCGTAAGGAAATTATTGCTGCCATCACTCCCAACCTCTGCCGGTGCACCGGTTATGTCAAAATTGTGGATGCCATCGAAGCTGCCTTTTCTGAAATGCATGGCCATGAGCCGGGGAAGGCACCTGTATCAGCGCTCATTGGTGAGCCTTACCCGAAATATATGGCTGCCGAGACTGCGCTTGGCAAGAGGGACTTTGTTGATGATATGTATTTTGAGGGAATGGTTTACGGAGCACTGAAGTTCAGTGATCACCCCAGGGCCAGGATCATAAGCATTGACACCTCAGAGGCACTTCGGGCTGAAGGAGTCATCAGGATCTTTACCGCCCGCAATATTCCCGGAGCCCGCAAAACGGGTCTGATTTTCAAGGACTGGCCGCTGATGATCGGCGAAGGAGAGATAATTCATTGTATCGGAGATGTCGTAGCTGGAGTAGTGGCGGAGACAGAAACCCTGGCGCGTGAAGCCGCTGAGCTTATCAGGGTAAGGTATCAGATCCTCGAACCCGTGACAGACATGCTTGAGGCAATAAAGCCTGACAGTATCCGCGTTAACGACGAAAGATCCAATGTGCTGGAGACATGCAGTATCAGATCAGGCGATGTTGAAAAAGTGTTCAGCGAAGCCGCCTGGGTCGCCTCGGGGATCTATGAAACACAACGCATAGAGCATGCTTTTCTTGAGACCGAGACAGCCATTGCTCTCCCAGAAAACGACGGCATCAGGTTATACAGCCAGGGACAGGGTGCTTATGTCGACAGAACAGCTGTGGCAGCAATACTCAGGCTGCCTGAGGATAAGGTGAGGGTGATCCAGGTGGAGAACGGCGGAGGCTTTGGCGGCAAGGAAGACATAACGGTGCAGGGACATGCATCACTTTTTGCATTCCTGCTGAAAAAGCCGGTGAAAGTCCATCTCACCAGGGACGAATCAATTATAATGCACCCGAAACGCCATCCTGTGTGGATGGAGATCAGCCTGGCATGCGACAGCACAGGCAAATTTACGGCCCTGAAGCTTAATGCTGTGGGAGATACCGGTGCATATGCCTCCGTTGGCACCAAGGTGATGGAACGTGTCGTCGGCCATGCCACAGGAGGTTATTCTGTTCCCGTGGTGGATATAAAAGCTGTCACCGTTTATACGAATAATATCCCCTCCGGCGCCATGCGCGGTTTCGGAGTGCCTCAGGTAACATTTGCCGTTGAGGGCTGTATCGACGAACTCTGCAGAATGGGTGGCTTCGACCGCTGGCAGATACGGTATGACAATGCCCTCGAGGACGGAAAAAGAACAGCAACCGGACAGTTATTGCGGGGAGTGGGACTGAAGAAGACCCTGCTTGCTGTTAAGGATGCCTTTAACGGTGCGAAGTACGCAGGCATTGCATGCGGACTTAAAAACACCGGTGTCGGCAACGGCATGACTGATGAGAGCCAGGTGTCAATACAAATAATTTCGGACAAAAAAGTCATGGTGCACCACGGCTGGAGCGAGATGGGACAGGGAATACATACAATGGCCGTACAGACCCTGCACCAGGAAACCGGAATCGATCCCGGAATAATAAATGTCAGGGTTGATACCGGAGCAGGGTTGACTACAGGAATGACCACCTCATCAAGAGCTACCGCATCTGCTGGGCAATGCTATCATCAATGCATCGGTCCGTATCAGGGAAGACCTGAAGAACGGATCGCTGCAGCAGCTTGCAGGCCGGGTCTATAAAGGCAGATATGTTTGCGACTGGACCAGCAAACCCGGAGAAAAAACCGACGATCCGGTTGTTCATTTTGCATACGGCTATGCAACACAGGTTGCAATTCTTGATGATAACGGCGCCGTCACAAAGATCATCGCGGCACATGACGCGGGGAAGATAATGAACAGAATGCTCTTTGAAGGACAGATAGAAGGTGCTGTGATAATGGGAATGGGTTATGCCCTGACCGAAGACCTGCCCCTCGTTAAGGGCAGGCCGGAGAGCCTGAAATTCAACGACCTTGGTATCCTGAGAGCGAATGAGACGCCGGAGATAGAGGTGATCGGCATAGAAGAGAAAGACCCGGTCGGACCGTACGGGGCAAAAGGCATAGGCGAGATAGGAATGGTCCCGACAGCTGCAGCGATAGCCAACGCACTGTGCGTTTATGACGGCATAAGGAGGAAAAAGCTTCCTCTCAGAAGGAAGAAATAAAACAAAATCAATTCAGAATGGATCTGCTTCTTAAAAACGCAACATACATCGACTGGAATTCTCTTGAATTCAGTGTAAAGAATATACTTGTCCGGGAAAATGTCAGCAGCCTTCAGTTTATTGCTGACAGTGACATCGGGACGGTTGATCAGGGCGTTGAAACAATGGACTGCACAGGACGGCTGGTAACAAAATCCTTTGCAGTGGGTCATCATCATGTTTACTCGGCCCTGTCGCGAGGGATGGCTGCACCAAAGGAGAACCCGCAAAACTTTGCTGAGATACTCAAATATGTCTGGTGGACCCTCGATAAATGCCTTGACCCGGCAATGATTGAGTCGAGTGCGCTGGTGACGGCCATGGCATGCCTGAAGGCAGGATCTACCTTCGTCATAGACCATCATGCCTCTCCGTTTGCCGTTAAGGGCTCACTGGAGATAATAGCAAAAGCCTTTGAAAGAGTCGGTGTGTCGCACCTTCTTTGCTACGAGATCTCCGACCGCGACGGAGTTCATGTTGCCAGGGAAGGCCTGTCCGAGACGGACCATTTCCTCAGCGATCACCAGGGCCTCGTGGGACTGCATGCATCATTCACTGTCGGTGAACGTACCCTGGGCAAAGCCGTGGAAATGATGAAGAGACATAATACCGGCATTCATATCCATGTTGCCGAGGATGCCTACGATCAGGGGCAGAGCCTGAACAAACACGGCAGACGGGTGGTTGAACGACTGGAAAAGGCCGGGGTGCTGAGCTCACCAAAGACCCTGCTGGTTCATTGCCTCCATCTCGAAGCGAATGAAAGGGAATTAATCCGTAATTCACCCGCCTGGGTGGTTCAGAACTGTGAGAGCAACCTTAACAACAATGTCGGTTATTTCAACGGCACAGGTCTCGGAGAGAATATCATGCTCGGCACCGACGGCATGCACAGTGACATGCTTCAGAGTGCCAGGGCAGCATTCTTTGTCGGACAGCGTCACGACAACATCACATTATGAATCAGCCTACAGGAGGTTCAGGAATGTGCACCGTTACTTAAGTGAAAACGGCTTCGATGGCGACGGTGATAACAACCTCGTCATTCTTGACTATGACTCCCCCACTCCCGTTTCACGTGAGAATTTCTTCGGGCATTTTCTTTTTGGCATCACTTCAAATCATATCACCGATGTCATCTCCAACGGAAGGCTTGTGATGAAAGACAGAAAGATCACGACGGTCGATGAGAAAGAGATTCTCAGGGAGTCAAGGCTGCAGGCTGAAAGGCTGTGGAGCAAAATGCAGCAGAATTCCTGAACAGTTAATCAGCCTGGTTTTTTGAGAATTTTTTCCGCAGGAGAAAATAAACCGGTATTCCCATCAGTATGAGTATCAGGCCTATGGCTGCTTCGCGCGGTCGTGTTATAATTGTATTGCAGAACAAACCAACACAGAACAGTACAAAAATGGCCGGCACAACCGGGTATCCCCAGACCTTGTAGGGCCGGTGTGCATCAGGCATCCTGCGGCGCAGAATGAATACGCCCATGGCTGTGGCTCCGTAGAAAATATAGACGGCAAAGATGAGCATGTCCGTCAGCTGGTCGAAGGTGCCTGACAGAACCAGTACAGAAGCCCATATCCCCTGCCATAGCAATGAGTTACCGGGTACATTGTGCCTGTTGAGTTTCCCGATACCTGAAAAGAAAAGGCGTTCGCGCGACATGGCATAATAGGGCCGGGCGCCGGTGATGACACTGGCATGGAGGCACCCCATGGTGGTGACAAGTATGAGCAGTGATATGAACATTACACCTGATGTCCCCCAGAAACTCCTGACTGCCTCCACGGCAGCAATCTGGTTGCCTGCCTCATGAACCTGCACCAGCTCCGGGATGGACATGAGAGAGAGGTATGTGACGTTTACCAGCAGGTAAACAGCGATTACCACAAACACTCCTATTGCAATTCCTTTGGGAATGTTCCTGTTGGCATTCTTTATCTCGCCACCGATGAAACCGACGGAGACCCATCCCTGGTATGCCCAGAATGCGGCAAGCATTGCAGTATAAAAAGAAGAGATGGTTACAGTTCCGTTGGCCAGCTCTTTAACATTCATGAAATTCGCAGGTCTGGCGACATTGCTTGTCAGGCCAAAAACCACAATGGTCAGCAGGCCGGCGCCGACCAGGAGCAGGATAACCTTGCTGACCCATGCCCCGCCTTTCAGTCCTGTCATGTTGAGGAATGTCAGCAGCATGATGAGCAGGATGGCTGTCAGTTTAATTC
>CAVURA010000014.1:0-204275 GCA_963743775.1 uncultured Bacteroidales bacterium | reverse complement strand
TAAAATCCCGGCAATCTGCATATTATCGTTTGTGAAAGCCTGCATTCAAAATATTATTAAATTTATTGGAATTTGCGGCACAAAGAGCACCGGATGTGTGTTTGAAAAATATTCAAAACAAAAAAATATCTGACCATGAAAAGCAACAGGAGAACATTCATAAAAACAGGCGCACTGGCAATTGCCGGCTCTGCCTTCCTTACCAATGCATCATGTGCTGCACCAGCGAAGAAAGGAATAATTGGCCTGCAGCTCTATTCCGTCCGTGACGACATGAGCCGCGACCCTCTCGGATCACTGACTAAACTCACTGAGACAGGCTATGAATACCTGGAGCACGCCAGTTATACAGACCGTAAATTCTATGGCTATCCGGCTACTGAATTCAAAAAGATACTCGACAACCTGGGCCTGAAAATGATAAGCGGACACACCGAAATGGGCAGACAGCACTGGGACGAAGCCAGGAAAGATTTTTCCGAAAGCTGGAAGTTCACCCTGGAGGATGCTGCAATTCTCGGACAAAAGTATGTTGTCAGCCCATGGATAAACGAGGACATACGAAAGAATTATGACGACTTCAGAGCCTTCCTTGATGTTTTTAATAAATGCGGTGAGCTGTGCAAAAAACAAGGGATGAAGTTTGGTTACCACAACCACAATTTTGAATTCAGCGAAAAACTGAACGGAGAGTCATTATTCGATATCATAATGAAGAGTATTGATCCTGACCTTGTTGTCATGCAGCTTGATATCGGTAATCTTTTTGACGGAGGTGCAGTGGCTCTTGATGTTGTCAACCGGTACCCCGGACGATTCGAGAATGTGCATGTCAAGGACGTAAAGAAATCAGATGAGACCGGAAAATATGAGAGTGTGATTATCGGAGAAGGTGTGGCCGATGTCAGAAAGGTCATTGAACTCATAAAAAGCACCGGAGGCGCACAGGTAATGATTATCGAGCAGGAATCATATCAGGGAAAGACACCAATGGAATGCGTAAAGAGAGATCTTGAGATCATTAAAGAATGGAAATACTGACAAACAAATAATCCGGCCACTTATGGTCAAATCCACCAGGCTTTTCCAGAAAGATAGCATTAATTTATATCTTTGAGTTTCGTGGATTTCTTACCCAGTCTTTCAAACATAATTACCCAAAAATATTCAAGGCTGTATTTGAAATTGACCCTCCTCCAGAAAAACAGTACAACAGTCCAGAATAAAATATTTACTGCCCCAAATACCAGGCATCCGTTAATGGTATCATTCCATCCCGGGAATAACCTTAAACCAGCTATCCGCAGCACTTCTGAAACGGTGGTTTCCAGGAGGTATATGGTAAGGCTTACCCGGCTGAACCACTGTATTATTACCAGTCGCAACATGACCGGGCTTCCGGGCGAGGGATAAAATCTGCAAAGTACGATCATAAGAATGAACAGCCCCAGTTCAAAATTGGTTTTAAAATACCAGAAGTAATCAGGCTTCGAGATTGTTTTGTCGAAGCTCATCATACCGGTAATTCCGTATACCAGAAAGAATAGTCCTACAGGAACCATTGCCCTTTTCAGCAAGCGATCCTTTCCCTGGTATATCATCAGTCCGATCATGATTCCAAAAATCCCGTAGGCCAGATATGGCAGGAGCGGATAAGGGTTTGCCAGAAGAAAACTCAATACTATCCCGGTTAAGTAGTGGCCTGATTCAATTTGTCCGGCAAAAAACGGGAAGATATACACTCTCACGAATGACAGCAGCATTATGAGCGTGCCGGCTGCTCCGGCAAATAAAAAGTAAGTGACCGGTTTTGTCCATACTACCCTTCCTGAAGATGAGGTAAAGCATAACGCTAAGGATAATCAGATTCATTCCAATTGTTCCAATAGAGGATCCGTCGAACAGTTTAATGCTTGCAGGGGCGGTTAAGGAACCGTTCCTGAGAAGATATGCTGTTTCCGTGAGTATTGGCTGGTTGTTTACGAAATCAACGTTCCACCTGCCCAAAAAGAGATTCAGTATGAAGTGTACAACCAGGTAAAACAACCCGGCCAGGATGAGAAAATAAAATGGCCTGAAACTCATGTTGGCCCTGGTGGCAGAACCAAGCATAAGAGTATTCATCGTCATGGAGTATATGATGAACATACCGCCCCATAATCCCATGAAACTGATCAGCACGACAATAATCGGCGGATTGCTGAAATCAAGCAGATGGATGTTGGCAAAGTTGTAAATCGAGGAGTGGAAGAGAATGATCAGCATTACCGCCAGACCTCTCAGCATGTCAAGGGATTGGATACGTTCGTTCCTCATACATCTTTTATTTCACAGATCACCCGGCTTAATTTTCCAGAATTGATATTTTTCAGAGGTTCGGCAAAAATAACCTCCACCTGTGGTTCTATGCAGTTGTAGTCGGTAAAAACTTTCCTGATGCTGCTGATCAGGGTCTCCTTTATTTTCATCTCCTCCGCCATTTCCGTCGCGGGATAGAGTTTTATTCTCAGAATAATGTGCTCATAATCCTTCTGTATGGCCTGGAATTCTTCAATCTGGTCTGAAACAGAAATAATGGTCCTGCTGATATAGTCCTGGTATATAAAATGCCTTGACCTGTCCGTTTTTCTCAATCCCCAGAAAAGATCATCAGCGCGTCCCTGAATTTTCTCTATTACCCTGAAATGCGATCCGCACCTGCATCTTTCATTGCTGATAGTTATGATGTCATTGAGCTCATATCTTATTATGGGCAAGGTACTCTTGTGGAGATCGGTGATGATCAGTTTGTGGCAGGGATTTCCGGGCGCCGTAGGAGATCCATCGCTGTTTAAAAGCTGAATGGCAACCATATCCTCATTTACATGCAGGCTGCCGTACCGGCATGTAATTGCAATCGCGCCTTCGCTGCACTTGTAAATCTCGTGCAACTCACAGTTGAATACTCTCCTGAGGTAGTCCCTGACATCGGGATAAAGGACCTCAGCATAGGAAACCAATCTGCGAGGGTTTACCGTGAGCCTTCCCTCCTCTGCCTCGCGGGCAAGAATTTTAAGCATTGAAGGCGGCGCTGAAATGATATTCGGCTGTTGTTCGTTCAGTTTTTTTACGATGTTCTCAATTGAGTCCAGCTGAGTGATATAAGTTAGTCTGTGTCCGAATCTGTTAAGGGCAAATGCAGGCGAGGTTACCCTGAGGATGAATGCAAGATTGATCTTTTCATTTTTCGGGAAGCTGAACCTTGCAAAGAAGGCTGCCCGCATCAGATTCTCCTCATTTTTGCCGGTGATCTCGACACCTTTGTTGCCGCTTGTCCCGGAAGACATGCCAACGTTAACTCCCTTCAGCCGTTTGCTGAAATCCCTCGTCTTCTCGGCATCCAGGCAAAATTCGAGTATCTCATCCTTTTCAAGGCCGCATGTATTGAAATGGGTGAGATTTTCCATCATTACAGCCTTGCTTGTAACAGGAAGATTCCAGATGTCTGATGTATCGTATCCTGAATAGTGCCTCCGGTAGAATTCGGATCTGGTCATAACAAACCGTACCCTGTTCCTTATCCTGCTTTCCTGGTATTTCAATATATCCTTGCTGTTCCAGCGCCTGAAACGATACTTTGCCAGGAAATAGAAGAGCAGGAAACTGTTCCTTTCACAATACTGCCAGAAATCCGCTAAACGCAAAAAACAAACACTATTGCATATCATAAAAAACAGGAATGTGACTACTTAATAGCTTTAGGAATGTCAGTCTTAAGCATATTATCAATCCTGGATCCAAAATCCCTGACCTGAATGGCGTAATTTTCCAGCGCTTTTATCTGCAGGTCGGTTGGCTTGCCCGGATAACCAGCTACGGCGCCATAGATTTCAGCTATGTTCTCACGAAGCCTTACCTGTCCTGTTATACCGCCTTCTCCAGCCTGCGTGGCTGAAATTTTCTCATGCATATCATCACAGGCAGAGATAAGTGTTTTTATCTTCTTCAGGCCGGACCCCTTTGCAGTTGCCTCTTTGCTTTTCAGCGTATCCCTGGCATCCAGAATCTTCTGATCAACTGAAGCAAGCTCTTCCAGAAGATTGTAGGCACTCATAAGCGTCTCTCTCTGCAGTTTCCTGTCTGCTTCTGAATGTTTCCAGTCAGGACTGTCGTTCAAAACCAGATCTGTCGTGTATGTCTCAGCTCCCTTAACCAGCCTGATTGAATATTTTCCGGCAGGATAATCCGGACCGAATGCAGCTTCCCCGAGAATGTTGGGAGATTTTGGAACTTTTGGAGGATTCATTGTAGTGGCAATACGGACAATGTTGATCCCTTTGCGGTTACCGGCAGGGAGTTTTTTCAGGAAAGTTCCATCGGGGCCATAAATATCGATATACATCTCACCGAAAACATGCCTTTTCTTAAGGAAGTAACTGATTGTAGCAGCTGAGGATGCATTTAGTCCAGTAAATTCAGCGTCGCCGGGAAAATCCTGTGATCCGGTTCCTGACGGAAAATAGTACGGACGAACAGGCAGAAATGCAAACTCCTGGTCCAAAACAGACTGAGTAAGATTTCTGAGGGGGGTGAGATCGTCAATTATGATAATCCCTCTTCCGTGAGTTGCAAGAACAAGATCATTTTGCTTAGTCTGGAATGCCAGATCATAAATACCGGTCTGCGGTATCTTGTTTTTTAGCCTTACCCATGCTTTTCCGCGATCAACGCTTACAAAAAGACCCATCTCCGTTCCAAGAAAGATAAGGTTTGGATTGATGGGGTCCTGTTTAATAACGTGACAAAATCCCTTTATATCAGTTGTTGCCAGTGAACTCCATGTCTTTCCAAGATCTCCGGTATAGTAAACATACGGTTTCATGTCGCCGTTGCGGTGAGCATCAACTGTCACCCATGCAGCATCCTTATTGAAATTGTCAGCATCAATATGTGAGATAAATGCAAAAGCAGGCAGGCCGGGAACGGTGCTGTTCAGCTTTGACCAGTTCTTACCTCCGTCTGTTGTAAGCTGTATATTGCCGTCGTCAGTCCCCACCCAAACAATATTTTCATCGAGAGGAGATTCGGAGACAGTAAAAATGGTTGTATTATTTTCTGCTGTACTGTTGTCAATGGTCAGGCCTCCGGATTTCTCCTGAACCTGACGCAGAGGATCATTTGTCGTTAAGTCAGGAGAGATTTTTTCAAATGAATCACCTTTGTCTTTTGAGCGGAAGAGGTATTGGGCTCCGACATAAAGCCATCCCGATTTTTTACCGAAGACTGTAGGAGTATTCCAGTTAAACCTCAGGTCCTTAACACCTTCTTCAGGAAAGGGCTTGATATATTTGCTTTCACCGGTCTTCAGATTGGTCCGGCTGATTCTTCCCCCCTGGTACTGAGAATATATTACATCCGGATCCGTTTTGTCCCTGTAAGTGTAGAAACCGTCTCCGTAACCAACGTTTTTCCAGTCTGAATTGGTAATCCCTCCCGGCTTCCTTGATGGCCCGGTCCATGATCCGTTATCCTGTAAACCTCCATAGACATTATACGGGGAGCTGTCATCAACGCTGACATGATAGAATTGTGAAACAGGAAGGCTCTGAACGAACCTCCAGGCGTTTCCCTTATCATCGGAAATGTACACCCCTCCGTCTGTCCCCATATACATAAAACGATTATCGGCAGGACTTACCCAAAGAGCATGCGTATCACTGTGGTAGTTGCCTCCCGTCACGGAAGGACTCTCGAATATCTTTCCTCCGTTTAAACTGACCCATAACATAGTCCCCGGCTTATATATACGTTCAGGTTCTGACGGGTCAGGAACAAGGAGGCTGTAGTAAAACGGCCTGTCACCCATTGTATACTGGTCACTCATTTTCTCCCACGATGACCCCTGGTCGGATGAGCGGTACAATGCAGATTTTTCCGATTCTACAAGTGCGTACAGATAATGAGGCTTGACCGGAGATACTGCAACAGCAATTCTTCCAAGCGTTCCTGAAGGTAATCCGTTATGGATTTTGTTCCAGGTTGTTCCGCCGTCTGTTGATTTATATAGTCCGCTGCCGGGCCCTCCCGATCTGAATGTATATGCCTGACGCCTGAAATCCCACATCGAAGCATATATTACTGAAGGATTTTCGGGATCCATAGCCATATCGGCACATCCGGTCGAGGGATTGACATACAATAATCTGGTCCATGATTTACCTCCGTCGGTAGTTTTATAAACACCTCTGGCTTCGCTGTCCCCCCACAGTGCTCCTGTTGCTGCGGCATAAACAATATCAGGGTTAACCGGATCAATCAGGATCCGGCCGATGCGTTCGCTTTCCGGCAAGCCCATGAGCTCCCATTTATCTCCTCCGTTTGTTGTCTTATATATCCCTGTTCCCACAGAAACACTGTTGCGTGTCCATACTTCACCCGTACCCACCCAGACGGTATCCGGATGGTTCTGATCAATGGCAATGGTGCCAATCGACTGGGGATACTCGTCGAAAACAGACTTGAAAGTAGTTCCCTTATTAATTGATTTCCAGACGCCTCCGCCTGCTGCTCCAACCCATACTGTACCGGGGTTTTTATTTTCGGCGTCGATGCAGGAGATTCGCCCGCTCATTCTTGCAGGTCCGATATGTCTGCCTTCCATGTCTCCGAAAGTAGCATCGCTTACCTGTCCTTGCAGTCCTGTTATGCCAGCCAGGCATAAAACGCTTATCAGAAGGTGCCTGAGATTCATGATATGAGATTATAAGGTAATTAATTTTGATTGATACAGTTAATTTACCGGTTTTTCAAAGAGAGCGTCGTCGAGTTCAGTATTCAGTTCGACTTTATCGATAATTAATGTTGCCACAAGTTGTTCCTTCATCTTTGTTTCGATCTTTCCAGGGACGGCCATGCCCTCGACCATCGTGTAATTACTGTAATATGTATCAGATTCCGTTTCATTTTCCATTACTTTCATTTTTGAATTTGTGCGTAACATCAGATAGGAATCAGCATCAATATAATAAGTGAATGAATCCCCTTCTTTCGTATCCAGTTTAATTTTAAAGCAGGATGTGCCTTCCATATCCTCTTTCCCGTCAAATGCTACAGTATAACCTTTCTCTTTCCAGTTCCAGAGCATTCCATCCATATCGGCCTGATAACGCATTCCTTTAAGATCATCTTCTGACATCGGCTGAGGATCTGTTACGCCGGTAAAAGGGTTAAGCATCCATCCCTCCATACCATTGAAGGTCTGAATGAAGGTTAATCCCTGAAAAGTACCTTCAATACGGATTTTTTCAGGACGTTTGGCCATTTGAGTAAAAGGTATTTCAATACCACCCTGGAGCATTTTTCCGGTTAATTTTTGGGTATTGACTTTTAAAATATTGTCCTGGCCAATAGCCGAAAAGTGTTCTTTAAGAATGTCATCGAGCGACTGTGACATTATCGAATTTCCTGCAATCAGAAACAGAACTGTAAAGAATGTTGTGGACTTTTTCATGTTATTCGGGATTAGTTAATTTCAGGATATTAAGTTATTTATTTTTATTGACTTTCGATTAAAATAAAATGAATCCACTCATCGACCCTTCGCCTCTGTTGCTTTTCCTGCGGCAGCTGATGAATGTGCTGGAATCGTAAGGGGAAATCATACTTGCCATCTTAGTTGTTCATTATAATAGAGATACGAAAGACTATAATGCCAATCAAACAGAAACAAGAATAAAATCGTAAATTCGTACAAACAGGGCTATTGCGATTGGGTTGGGTCCGCAAAGCAGGAGATGACAAGGCAAATAAGGGCTGAAAAAGCTATCACAATGTTAAAGAACAAATAAAAAACCTTAAAGACGTGAACCATGAAAACACTGAAAAAAATTCTCAAGGCTGTATTGATACTGATAGCCATACTGGTTCTTGGCTTTATCGGACTGATAGTCTATGCCGTGATCTCCGATTATAAGCCTGAAAAAAAAGAGCTGATTTCCCGGTCAGACAGTCCTTCAGTGCTCCACGATTCACTTACCATTTCACTTTTAACCTGGAACATCGGTTATGCGGGACTGGACAAGGATATGGATTTTTTCAAGGATGGCGGAACGAAAGTTATTACACCCAGAGATAAGTGTCTGGAAAACATAGCCGCAATAGGAAATTTTCTGAAAGCGAATGATACAATTGACTTCATTATGCTGCAGGAAGTTGACAGGGACAGCAAAAGAAGTTACAGGATTGATCAATATGAGAAAATAGCAGAGTTACTCTCCGGCTATAACCCCTTCTTTGCAAAAAACTATGATGTCTTTTTTGTTCCCGCTCCGCCCGCTGAACCTATGGGAAAGGTTTTATCAGGTATTGCTGTTTATTCGAAATTCATCCCTGAATCATCAACAAGATATTCCTTACCCGGGGATTTCGGTTTCCCGACTCAGCTCTTCTATCTCGACAGGTGTTTTATGGTCAGCAGATTCAAGGTTGAGAATGGGAAAGAATTGGTGCTTATAAACACCCATAACGAAGCATTTGATGAGGGTGGAAATATAAGAAAGGCTCAGATGGAAAGCCTTAAGGAATTTGTTTTGAATGAATTTAATTCAGGCAATTATGTGATTGCAGGTGGTGACTGGAACCAATATCCTCCGGATTTTAAACCTGCCTTTTCATCCAATCAGGTTTTTACCGGCGTATTTGGTGGTTTCAATCTCACCGGAATAGAATCAGATTATATGCCTGAGGCATTGGACATGGATTTATGATCCCGCAGTGCCTTCATTCCGAACCCTGGTTGCGGCATATGACCCTGCCACAACACCCACAAGTGTTTGTGATATTTTCTGCATTTCACCGAATATTGAATCCGTCTCTGTAAAATGCCAAAACCTTGGTTTTGCCAACTCGGATCACAATCCGGTCATAGTTCAGGTGAAACTAAGATAACCGCCATCGTAACGCAGCAGACAACCAGGATCTTCGTTGCACCTTAGATAAAGTTTTTACAATTTTATTCACAATACATACTTTGTTGAAACATTTACTTTAGTTTCGTGACAAAGCATCTGGTATAAAGGTACTCGTACTATATGATCTGGATCCCGCCTGGGATGAATGTGAAATCAGCACTACCCGTAACTCCAATAAGATACTCGTTGAATCGCTGAAAGACGAAGGGATTGAGGCTTATCTTGAAGAACTGAATGACTCGGATCTTGAAGGAATTCTTGAAAAATACAGCCCCGGCAATACTATTATTTTTAACCTCTGCGAAACCTTGCCAGGTGTCCCTCTCAGCGAAAGAAGAGTACTTGAAATTATTGAAAGCAGAGGATTCACTTATACCGGGAACATACCTGATGTGATAGCACTGAGCTGCGATAAACAGAAAGTAAAAGAAGTTCTTGGTTCGCTCGGTATCAGAGTTCCTTACGGAGCAGTACTGACCGCGGAAGAGGCTGAAAACTGGAAGCATTTTCCTGCTATTGTAAAGCCTTCACGTGATCACTGCAGTCTGACAATTACTGAAAAATCGGTGGTTTACGATACATGTTCCCTTAAGGAACAGATTCTGCTGGTGAACAATGAACTGAATCAGCCGGCTATGGTCGAGGATTTTATTGACGGCCGCGAGTTTCATGTGTCGGTATGGAACAATGAACCACCCGAAATATTGCCACCCGTTGAGATGGACTTTTCGGCTTTTTTTGAAGCCCGGAAAAGACTCTGCACTTACGACTCGAAGTTTAGTCCCGGCTCGGAACATTACGAAAAAATCGAAACCCTGATACCTGCCCCTCTTAATGAGAGACTGCTTAAAAAGCTGGAAAGGGCTGTTTTTAAAACGTGGAAAGGATTCGGGTGCCTCGACTATGCAAGGTTCGATTTCCGCCTGCGCGATGATAAATTCTACCTCCTAGATATAAATCCGAATAACGATATCAGCAGCGATACCAGCTTCGCACTGGCCGCTGAAATGACCAGTTACTCATACGGCCAGATGGTAAAACGGATAGTGATGATGGCAGCTGAAAGGCACCCTGAGTTCGGAGAAAAACTTTAATAAACACAATTGCAAAAGCTCTCCGGACAGAACCATGCAATTACTTCATGAAGTAAATCCTGAATTCCCTCTCCGATTTTTTATTCAGCCAGTGTTTGTATTCAAGGCTTAAAGTTTTATCAAGCAGCGGCGCCGGAATAAATGATGCAATTATTTCCAGAATCTCATTTTCGCCAAGTTCCTTTATTGCCGCCAGTACCACATGAACCGGATGCTCACCCCTGTTAAGCATTTCATTTGTATCAATTGTATTTACGACAGCCTCTTTTTTATACCAGGCAGGACAAACAGTGACGTATTTACTTCCGGTATCATCGAGCTGGTCAATACTGCCCAGCCCGGCTTTTTCACGCAGCCTGTTTACAAGGTCTTGCACATCAAGACCGCCGACTGTGGCTGCCTGGCCAATACTGGTGATGCGAGCTATAGTCTTCCTGAGGACAGGATTTTTAAGCTTCCTAAACTCCGGCGCAGAGCTAATAAGAATATCTTCCAGGTCGGGATACGCCTGCAGAAGGTCGTATATCTTTGTTTTTGGCGTAATGATCAGGCTGGCCATTGTTTATTTTTTTTGCCGGTGTATGATAAAATTCGCTGCTCACCCTCAAGGCTTCTTGCATTTGACAGGTCCTGCGAGACTTCCAGGGTTCCAAGATATTCTCCCTTTTCACCCCGGAGTGCAAAATATTCTATGTAGATAAACTTGCCCTGCATCTGTATCCAGAAAGGTGCATGGGATGCCGCGCCCGATTTAAAATCCTCCAGTATCTTTTCAATAATATGGACACTTCCGGGAGGATGGCATAACCTGACATCACGGTTGATAATTGAACGGCTGCGGGCAAATATTCTTTCCTTCCCCTGGGTAAAGTATTTTACCTTATCGTCTTTGTCAACAAAAGTCATATCGAACGGCACGGTGTTTAATATCGCCTGTACCTCTTTTGCTGTGAAACTGCCTGAGGGTAAATGCACTGTGCCATTTTCGCCCAGAGCTCCCTTGCTTTCATTCTCATTGGAAAAGGAAATGCCTTCTGGTTTCCAGTCGATCTGCGGATCGTAAAGGGTAAAACCAAAATCGAGTGTCTGTTTGTGTATCTGCCACCAGTCATCGGTTGTGAGCATGTCCATACACATGGGGAAAAGTATATCCTCCTCTTTTTTGGTCATATCAGCCACTGCCTTCAGTACAGGTGAAAACAGTATTTCCTCAGCATCCTCAAGATCCGATTTCTTCAGTCCCTCTGTACGCAGTATTTCGATACAGCCCTTAAGCTGTTCGCGTATTTCATCGTGCTTTCCCCACATCACCATGGGAGGTCCTGTGATGTCTTTCTTCTCGAGATACGGAAATACAAGATATTCCTTGCGCTTATAGTGTTTGTCAACATCCATCAGGTCATTGAAGCACGACAGGATTTTTTGCGAATAGTTCTTAAAATCATTATCGCTGACAGTATATAATGAAGCAATCAGCACCTGGGTTTTTTCCACAACTTTTACCAGTTCTTTATTCTCCCGTTTAAATACATCCACCGGATGTCCTTCCGGAATGGGCTGTGCCCCGCTCTGGTCTATATGCCCGTCAAGTACTTCACCGTGAACATCACAAAGTTTCAGCACTTCCGTCTGAGGCAATCCTTCCTTTATCAGTTCCTGCTCTACCTCCACAACCTCACCGTACGGTATCTGCTGCAATGTGCTTATCAGCTCAGTACGGACCTGCTGTGGATCCCCGCCGTGGTGCAACTTCAGGATAAGCTCCTTCAGCTTTTCTTTCCTGTATTTTGAATTATTGATTAATTCACTCATTTGGATGACCGTTTATGACTATAGTAATTTTGTGATCTTTTCCGGTCTCGGTGCCTTGATGACAAGTACACGTACATTATTGTGGCTTTCGTTGCTTATAAAATGTACAACATCTGCCGGGCTCTCAACAAGGGTATCTTTTTCAACAACCTTCGATTCTTCGTCTATGTGAACTACCGGGGTGCCTTCCAGTATATAAAATACCACATCGACAGGAGTTTTATGGGGTTTCAGGCTTTCACCCGGTTGCAGTGTGATATGCATGATCTGGGCCGAGGGATCATTGTAAAGTTGCCGTACATCCACTTTATGCGGATTTTCTTTAGCTTCTTCTGTTTTGTAATTTCTTGTAATCATATTTTCAATTTTTGACTGTTTTAGCAATCGGTGCATAGAGTCAAAAGTTTTTTTTCTTTCATACTCTTCAATAAAAATCCGTATGTAAGACAAATATCAGTACACAAAGTTTAAAGAAATATATTTAAACCGACTAACCCTGGGGCACCAGATCTTTGGTATTAACCTTTGCAGGTGTAAAAATACCCAGTACTCCTTTCAGCCCGACACTCATAACTATATTATAGAAGAATGCCAGAAATCCGATAAGTATTAAAGTTCCGGATACAGCTGCCAGTATCATGAACAAATTAAATTCCCCGTTTACATAGATAGACCGCCTGAGCATACCGCCCAATCCGGCCATACCCATGAATGCACCCATGCCAATTCCTCCGATCAGATGGCACCAGAAATGAACGTTTGCAAGCTTCTGGCTGTATATCTTAGCTCCGTTGGTGAGAATCGGGAAGAGAAGATAAATAGCTGAATACAGTGTCATTGTCAGCCCGATGAGAATTGCCACATGTACATGCGGACCCACAACCCACTGTGTATTGTGGAGAATCCTGTTCAGGCCCACATCCGCCTGCATAATTCCGGCTGGAACTGCCAGGGCAAATCCAAGTAAACCACCCAGAAGGAATTTCAACGGATTTGTCATTTTCAGAGGTCTTGCACTCCACAGGGTAGCCAATGTGATAAAGAATGCAAGTCCCTGGGTAATAAGTTCAAATGCAGTTACCATTTCGCCGGAGACAACTTTCAGTATAGCTGGTTGTGCCTGATCTGAAAGCAGGTGATGAGACCAGACTGTCCATGAAACGACCAGTTCAACAAGCAGTGCCGCACGTGCAATATTCTGCATGAAGAGGGGCTTCCCTGTGATCATCATTGCAAGCAGATACCAGGTACCGGCAACAAAGATCAGAACAAGTCCGTCAGCAATCAGATCGAGTCCCCACCAGAACCAGTTCTTGTACAGCAGGGCATCAATTGCCGTCTCCTTCAGATCGTACCCCAGGATTGAACCAATCATATACACAAGAATGAGGACACCTGTGAACAGAATGGTGATTGTATTTAACGCCATGTCAACGCTTCCCCGGGCAACAGCAGCCACGGGCAGAGGAACAAGATGTTCCTTTTTGTTTTTCCTGAAAAGATTATTGAACCCGGTTATTCCGAGGGCAGACGACAGCAGAGCGCCTGAACGCTGTTTCTCCCATCCGTCAGGAGTATAGGTAATTGTTTTAAAAATATTGATGATGAAAAGGGCTGTCCCAACCATGACAATAGCGATCCCGATTATAAAGAACGTTCCTCCCCAGACACTGAACTGGGAGAAGTCAGCAGGAAGAGGCCAGTAAAGTGTATACAGAGGAGCATAATGACTTACAAAACCTGAAAACCAGAAGACAAATGTCCCGACGGCAATAAGAATGAAATTCCAGTTGCCGAGCTTGATGCTCCATAGAGGTTTCTTCATCAGGAAGGGTACCAGGAACAGGAATGCTCCACAGACAATAGAATATGTGGATCCGAATATGCCAACCAAAGGATGTGCTGTAAGGATTGCAAAAAACTGGGGTTCAGTGATAAACGGCAGAGGTTTGACCTCATAGAGCCTCATGAGCATTCCTTCTATCACGACAAAGCCGAAATAGATAAGCCCTACAACGACAAAACGCAGTGTCAGCTTTTGCATCGGGGTTAGGGTTTCAGACTTGAAAAGTCCTTCCTCACCATATATAAATGTTTTTGTAAAACTCATATCCGTAATGTTTTAAAGATTTTTAAACGTCTTAGTTAGCAGCATTGCCCGGGACTACCTGTACCGCACCTTTCACTATCATTGCTGCTCCTTTGGGGCCGGAGTATTCAGTTGACCTGATTGTATACACGCCGGGCCGGTCAAAGTGCCAGATAATGTCATTCCGGTGTCCAGGTACAACCTGCATCTGAAACAACATACTGTTGTCTTCCCTGAAAAGACCAAAGCCATAAGTCAGGTCGTCTGAGGTTACATCGAAGAGTACCTTGTCATCGACGTTTACCACCATCTTTTCTTCGGGGAGAATGAACTGATGGTTTCTGACTGTGATGTTAAATGACTTGTCAGGTGTATAATCAGACCTGTTAAGATCCATTTTTGTCCAGGGAATAGTGTTAAGCGTTATGATATGCAATGAAACACCCAGGACTGTAAGAAAACCGACGAAAGTATAAAACAATGCCGGTTTAACCCCTTTGCCATTACCGTTGCCTGTTATTTTCCATGCAAACCAGGCAACAACCAGAATAATTACAATACAATAAATTGTATATGCAATTGCCTGCCCTGTAAGAACCATTTCGGAATCAACCATATGATCTCTTTTTTAAAATTATTTAATTTGATTTATATTATTACTTCCTGATCTTTATTAAATCTGCTAATGATGTTTTTTTAAGAACGTTAATAATATTCATTCTCATTTCCACCCATACCGGATGGATGGAACACCCGTAATTGAATGGACATTTACTGAATCCCATGATACACCTGTTAAAGCTATCCATTCCCTCGGTAGCTTCAATTATGTCAGAGAGGTAAATGGTGGATATGTCCCTGCTTATGATAAAGCCTCCCCTGCTTCCTCTGGTACTGTCAATAAATCCCTTCTTTGAAAGTTCGCTGAGGACCTGACGTAAATATGAGTACGGGATGCCAAGCTTCTTATGAAGGTAACTGGCTGACATTATGATGTTCCCATGTTTCGCCAGATAGCTTAAAACATTTAGTGAATAAGATGTTGTCTTTGCAAAATTCATAAATGATACCTCGGTATGGCAATTTAAAAATAAATTCTGAAATAATAACAGATTTTGTTATTATTTCATCTCTCCAGGAATTCCCATAAAATTACCTTTAAGAAAAAAGTACGATTGACCTCCGGCAGGTACTACTGATGCTTAATCATCAATCATTTTCTGACTGCTTTCGGAATATCTTTGACCCTGAATTGTAATTTTTGAGGAAGCCAGACCAGGGCAGTATGACCCTGCAGACATCATTGTAACCATGACAAATGCAGCTTGTTTTTATGGATCAGTTGTTTATTTTAGCGGCCTCCAATCATGTACTTTGCTATGAACCTGGAATTCTTATTTTGGATTGCTTTTATTGCAATTTTTTTCATTGGTTTTATTATCGATCTGCAGGCTGCAAAGCACAGGCATACTGAAGTAAGTATTGCGACAGCGCTTAAATGGACCGGCGTATGGATCAGCGTTGCTTTGATGTTTGGCCTGGCCATTACTTTCTTTTATCCGCAGAATGAAAATTCCGGCCTGACTACCAGGGGCATGATGGGAATGAAATTCTTTTCAGGCTATCTGACTGAATACATGCTGTCTATTGACAACTTATTTGTTTTCATTATGATATTTACCATGATGAAAGTAAGGGAGGATGTTCAGCCGATACTGCTGAAGTTCGGTATTTTGCTTTCCATCATATTCCGCACCCTGTTCATCCTGGTTGGAATGAGCCTGATTAACAGGTTTGAATGGTTGATTTACCTCTTCGGGGCTTTCCTGATAGTCATGGCTGTAAAGATGATCAAAGATGGGGATGATGAAGAATCTATCGATCCGGAAAAAAATTTATTAATCCGGGCAGCCAAAAAAATATTCACAGTTGACACAGGCAACCATAATCCTGTACTTCATTCACGCATTGCCGGGAAATTTGCAATTACGCCGTTCCTGCTGACATTTTTACTGATTGGATCGACCGACGTGATGTTTGCAGTCGATTCTGTTCCTGCCGTCATCGGGGTAATTCAGGAAGGCAATCAGGTCCTGACTTTGAATGAAAGCAACTTCCTGGCCATAACATCCAATGTGTTTGCCTGCATGGGACTTGTTTCGCTTTTCTTCGCCCTGAACGGGATTTTGAAAATATTCAAATACCTGAAAACCGGGATATGCTTTATCCTGTTCTTTGTAGGAGCAAAAATGATACTCTGCGCCATTGAATCCGTCAGTATGTTTTTCTCAAATCATTCATGGTTCTCATTCACCGTTATCCTGGCAACGCTGGCAATATCGATTTTATATTCAATTATCGAAAACAAGATTGTGATGAGGCGTCAGGCTCAGGTATCGAAAAGTCTGGAAGCTTTTGATAAAAGCAAAAACCGAAAGGCCTGATAACCATCTGACAGTACAACTCTGTAAAATATTTCCTTTCCATATATCTGTCCAGCTATGGATAGTTGTTATTTTTGTCATCTGAAGAACACTCACCACCAGAACTTTCAACTATGAAACGAAGTTACATGAATCCCTACCTGGCAGGAACTCTGCTTGGCATAGTCCTCCTCCTGGCAATGGTCGTTTCAGGCCGCGGCCTCGGTGCCAGCGGAGGTATAAAATACTGCGTCGTATCGATAGTCGGGGCCGTCAATCCTCCGCATGTGGAAAATTCAGCATACTATTCAAAGTATTTTGAGAACGGCAAAAAGCCGCTTACAAACTGGCTGACACTTGAGATATTCGGGGTGGTTGCCGGAGGTCTTATCTCCGGTGCTGTCTCGGGAAGACTGAAACTCAAAGTGGAAAAATCGCCGAAGATATCTGTCACACGGAGACTGATTTTTGCATTTCTCGGAGGCGTGCTGTTTGTCTACGGCGGTCAGCTGGCAAGGGGATGTACAAGCGGTGCGGCACTGTCAGGCATGGCTGTCCTCTCTACGGCAGGGTTCGTGACAATGATCGCCATCTTCGGCTCTGCATTTGCCTTTGCATGGTTCTTCAGGAAAAACTGGATCTGAGAGAAGGTTAATGGTTTAAGGATAAAGGTTAAAGTAAAACACACAACTCAATCGAAATGGCTCCACTATCATCATACTTTGCTTTCCCGGAATGGCTCAATATGCTGACCGCATTGCTTATCGGGACAGGCTTCGGGTTTGCCCTTGAACAGGCAGGATTCTCTTCGAGCAGGAAACTGGCAGGCATGTTTTACGGATATGATGCCACCGTAATAAAAGTATTTTTTACAGCTGCAATAGTTGCTCTTATCGGATCACAGTTCCTCAGTTATCTGGGACTGCTGAACCTAAATCAGGTATACGTAAACGAGTTTTATGTCACCGCATCCATAGTTGGAGGAGTAATAATGGGAGCCGGCTTCATCATGGGCGGGTTTTGCCCCGGCACAGGCCTTTGTGCCATGTCAATCGGCAAGATCGACGCCATGGTCTTTGTTGCGGGAGGATTTACCGGTGCATTTCTCTTCACTGAATCTTACCCGATGATTGAAGGGCTGGCTAATGCACAGTATAAAGGACCGGTGAAGATCAACGAGACGCTGGGCCTCTCTCCGGGGCTCTTCACTCTTTTGTTGGTAGCCGCAGCAGTTGCCATGTTCTGGATAGCCGAGCTGGCCGAAAAAAGATTCGCACGGCCTGAAATAACAAACGACTTATAACTAACAGGTATGAAAATCAGAAAAGAATTTTCCGCCCTCCTCCTGCTCCTCAGCCTGATCCTGGCATTGCTGCCACTCACGGCCAACCGCTCTTTTACCGCAAAGCCCGGACAGCTTCTTCCGGAGGTCCTTAATGAGGATGTCTCATTCACCGTTGATCAGGTCGCGGAATTTATTGTAAGGGAAGACAACACGGTTCAGCTGATAGACCTCAGATCACCGGAAGAATTCAGGAAACAGGCAATCCCCGGAGCTGTAAATATACCCTATCCCGAGTTCATCGGGAAAGATCCGGAAGCCTGGCTCGGCAATAAAAAGATCAGGAATATCTTCTATACCGCGGAAGATACCGAAGCGGACTATGCACTGGTATATGCCAGAGGCCTGGGATATGAAAACAGCTATGTCATGGAAGGCGGTATCACTGAATGGATCACGACAGTGATGGAGACGAAATTTGCAGGTGACAGGATAACGGCAAGGGAAAATGCCCTGTTCGAAACAAGAAGACGCGCCGGAGAGATGTTCACCCAACTGAACAGCCTCCCTGACAGTCTTAAAACACAATTCCTGGAGTCAAGAAAATTCTCTGCAAAAAAGCTTGACGGCGGATGCGAATAATAAATTAACCAAACGGATAAACAGATGAAATTCTTCAGACGATATTGGCTCGTTCTTTCAATAACTCTTCTGGCGATTATCCTGGTATTGATCAGGACCTACAGTCATAATTTCAGATATGATGCCGCCAGGTGGGCCGGTCCTTCAGCTCTCCGTTCAAACATCGTTACTGCAGATCAGATTCGCACCATGGGCAGTGATATGCTGCTGGTCGTACTGGGAAATGAAGCTCCGCGGATAGAGCTGCCAAAGGATAAGATCCTGATTTTGAACCCCGAATCGATACTCGAAAAAACCAACCTCTCACTCATCAGTAAGAACAGGGGCCCCGTCGTCCTTTATTCTGACGATAACTCCGTGTCTGCCAGGGTATGGATGGTGCTCAGCGAGATGGGCATAAAAAATATCTTAATCATTCAGGATACAAGTAAGAATGAACTGCAATAAAAAATTCCGGTCTGCAAATCCTGCAAACCGGAATTTATAGGGCATGATAACCCCCTGATTATTTTACTACCTGGAAATCGTTCGATTCGGCAAGTGTAAAGGGCAGCCATGACAGGGCGCTCTTTTCCTTTACCATCTTATCGTACATAAAGCTGTTGTTGCCGTACTTCAGGGTTCTGGCATCATAACCGAAAAGCCTCAGGAATGCAGTTGCAAATCCCGAGTTATGGCCAGTTCCGCAGTAGATTACAACTATTTTGTCAGAAGGGATTGTTGCCATCATGTCAGTGAAGCCCAGGGTTGATTCAGGTTTGTACCTTACGGCTCCCGGAATATGCCCGGCATCATATTTGTCTTTCCGTTCAAGGTTAATTACAAAATATTTCCCGGGATCACTGAAGACATCATCAGCAGTTATCAGGATATCACCCGTGCCGGCTGCAAAGAGCTTTTTGAATCTTTCATCTCCGATCTCCTTTCCCGTTGAGAAGCCCGTATTAAGCTCAGGCATTCCAACAGGTTCCGGAGTCTCATTGGTGGCGGTCTCCAGGCGATCCTCATATTTGCCGGATGCGCCTTTGAGCCAGCCCTCTTCTGCAAAACTCCTGTTCCACCCGCACATTCCCCATCGCATGGCAAAGACATTGCCGTATCCCATCATCCTGAGCAGTGACGTGGTATAACTTGATACCTGTCCGTCTTCGCAAACCATGATAATCTTATCGAACTCGAAAGGTTTGATGCCGGTCTCAAAATATTCCGGAAGCTTGCTAAAGTTTATATTTACAGCACCTTTTATATGGCCTTTGGAAAATAGCTCCGGTGACCTCAGATCAACTATCAGGTCATTTTTCCCAAGCTCATCATTTACAACTGACGCTTTTATAAGACTTGGGAAATACTGGCTGTTAACATAATCACCGTTTTCTTCAAGATCCTTTAGCAGAAGCAGAGTCTCCTGCCCAATGACAGGTGCGACAGCCACTTCCTTAACTGCTTCCTGTTTCTTTTCGCTTTTCTTTCCGGTGCACCCTGCCGCAATTACTGCGACCAGTGAAAGGAAAAAAGCAAAATATTTTAATTTATTGGCCATGATCAATCCGGATCTCGTCTACTCGGCTACAACAGCAACCCTGTCCTTGTCATATCTGAGGGTCTCAGTGCGGTTGCCTTTCTCATCATATTTGAACTCAGTAATGGCAACACCATTTTCAGGACTATTGATAATATTCCTGTCCTTGTCCATATTCCTGGTTTCGATCAGCGCACCGTGGCTATCAAAGGTATATTGGGTTACAGGTACACTTTTGCCGCCAACATATTCATTGTCCTGGTCAAAAACTGCAGTTTCCATAACATACCCGTTCTCATCATATTTACTCACTCTTCTTGACCAGCCCCAGTACAGATTTGACATCTGGCCGGTGGCATTGTATACCGAGAAGCTCTGGTTGTCACCGAATTCATTCGGTTCAAACTCAAAGTAAGAAACACCGATATCGCCGCAGTTTTCAGCTGTACAGTTATAGAGAGTATCTCCCATATAATTGGCCATCCTGGTGACATAACCCTTATCGTTATAAGAGAATCTCAGCTCATAGAAAGGACAGAACTGATTCATGATAGTCTCTTCATTCGCGAGGTTGTATCTTTTTTCCTGCACCATTCCGTTATCCAGGATTGTCCATACCCATGAATGGATCTTATTCCTGTTCTCAACCGGCTGTCCGTCTTTGTCGAAAAACTTAAGACCTGTCCTGTTTCCTTTCTCATCAAGGGTATACTCATATGTATAAGCGCCTCCCGACTCAATCTGCTGACCATTCTCATCAAAGAAGTGTTTGATCTGTTTATTGTCCAGGTATTCGTAGGTTATTTTTGCGGCCCCATCCATCGAGGAATACCCAAGTGGTTCTTCACCTCTTACAAACTCCACTGACAGCAGTTTGCCCGTATCGTCATAAACGAACTTATAGCTGTTGATGTCTGAAGCCTCTTCAGCTGTCAGCTCGCGTACACCCCTTTCAAGGTCGTATGGTGTCTCGCTGAACAGGAGGCTCCTGTAATAAACGATTCCGGAATTTGTACTTTTCTTTGCCGGTGCCTGGTTACAGGACGGCATAATTGCAATTATCAATGCTGCCATACCAAGGAGCAATGCTGTGTTTCTCAATTTCATATTATTGATTTTATTGGTTTGATTAATAGTTCTGATTTCAAATAATCTGTTATCCTTTTGATTAAAAAGAACTGCAAATTAAATATTCTTCCGGCAAAGATAACAACAGTTCATACTGTACCAAGACATTTTGCCCGGTGTTAGCAGTTTTTCCACGTAATCCTGACAATCGTCTTAAGAATTGTCTCAAAATATTCCGGAAGTATTCTTTTTTAATGCCGTTTCCACATATTTTTGATTTTCAAAATTGCGACATTAATGAATGCAATGTATCTGGTGATATGCGCTCTGGTGATCTTCGCACTGGCATACCGGTTCTATTTCAGTTTCATTTGTGCCAAGGTGCTGACCATTAATCCATCAAGAGTCACACCCGCCCACCGTTTGTATGACGGTCAGAATTATTATCCTACCAATAAATGGATTCTTTTCGGACATCACTTTGCTGCCATTGCAGGTGCGGGACCTCTTGTCGGGCCGGTGCTGGCTGTACAGTTCGGTTATTTTCCGGGTTTCCTGTGGATGCTGGTCGGCGCTGTGATGGCAGGAGCTGTGCACGACATCGTACTTTTAACAGCCTCGGTAAGACACGACGGAAAATCGATTGCCGAAATTGCCCGTTGCGAAATCAGCAAGTTAAGTGGCATAACCACTTCGGTGGCAGTGATCATTATAATTATTGTCGCCCTTGCCGGATTAGGACTGGTAGTTGTGAACTCCCTGTCCGAGAGCTCATGGGGAACTTTCACTATTGCAGCTACCATCCCCATTGCCCTTACAATGGGTGTCTGGATGACGAAATTCAGAAAAGGAAAAACCGCAGAAGCAACGATCTTCGGGGTGATCATGCTTGTTCTGGCGGTCATTTACGGGCGATATATCCCAGGGTCTGCAATGGCCTCGTGGTTCACTTTCGATCATCATTCGCTGACAATTATTCTTGCGCTATACGGTTTTCTGGCTTCTGTGTTGCCGGTCTGGCTTTTGCTTGCACCACGCGATTACCTCAGTGCAATTATGAAGATTTCCGTTGTTGCCATGCTTGCCGTAGGGGTAATTGTTGTTGCACCGGATCTCAAAATGCCTGCTGTAACTGTATTTGCCCATGGCGGAGGCCCGATCATTCCCGGAACACTGTTCCCTTATCTGTTCATAACAATTGCCTGCGGTGCCATTTCGGGTTTTCACTCGCTGGTGAGTTCGGGAACAACTCCAAAAATGCTGATGAACGAAAAAGACATAAAATTCATTGCAGTCGGATCAATGCTTATCGAAGGCCTGGTGAGCATTCTTGCGCTTATTGCCGCGGCCAGTCTTTTACCGCTCGATTATTTCATGATAAACGTTTCCCCCGAAAAGCTTCAGCATATTTTACCGCAGCTTCATGCCATGGGCTTTACTGATTCCAACATCCAGGTTCTGTCACAGGAGGTGGGTGAAAAGATCATTGGCCGTACCGGTGGTGCAGTATCGCTGGCTGTGGGCATGGCACAGATATTTTCTTCCATCCCGGGAATGGATAAACTGATGTCCTACTGGTATCATTTTGCCATTATGTTTGAGGCTCTGTTCATCCTTACCACCATTGATGCAGGAACCCGCATTGCACGCTTCGTTTTACAGGAAGCAGCGGGCAAGGTATATAAGCCTTTCAGCCGGACCAACTGGCTTCCCGGAAACCTGCTGGCAAGCGGCCTGGTTGTGTTTGCCTGGGCATATTTTATTTATTCAGGAACGGTTGCAACTATCTGGCCAATGTTCGGGAGTGCAAACCAGCTGCTGGCAACCATCGCACTTGCAATAGGAACGAGTTATATAATAAACCGGGGTAAGATAAAATACGCATGGATTACTGTACTCCCGATGATTTTTGTCGGATTGACAACACTGACGGCCGGATGGCAGAATATCAGGAATATTTACCTGCCTCAGGCCATCGATGCAGAAACCAGGGTCACCGGCATTATTAACATGATCCTTACCATCGTCATCGTCATTTGTGTGTTTATTATTCTTTCAGATGCCATTCCGAAATGGGTAAAGGCATGGCAGGGCAAGTTGCCGGTGATTCAGGACGGGGTTAATCAATGACCCTGATTCCTTTGTAAGCACAGGCCAGGTGAAGAAATTCAGCGTGCCTTCCCGGTGCCATTAAAAGGTGGTTTCCCAGAGGCTTGGTACGCAACAAAGCCAGTGATTGTGGCGGTAATTCAATTTCAACCTGGGTGCGGCAGGCGTTTGTAAAGTCAGGGTGGCCCATCACTTTGCCTTCCGCTATGAAGGCTCTGTCGAGAGTGTCTGAAAGCCTGAAGACAGTAACGTCATACGCATCAATTTTCCCGTTTACTGCCAGCGAAAAATCAGTTTCAAAATGAGTGGCTAACTTTATGTCACTGACGAGGTCAAAGGCAATTGTACAATGTGACAGAAGAAGTCTGTTGTTGATTGTTGCGGTGGTATTGGCCATCCATGGCACTGAACCCGTTGCTGCCTTCAGCAGCATCATCCCGGCCATTGAAGCAAGGTCTCCTTCGCATGCCGCCACCATACCTTCGTTGTTGAGCTGGGCCAGGGCAAGGCACGCGGTAACCTTCCGTTGCTGCACGAGGCTGAAACACTCAACCGCAATCGCATTCAGGTCATTTTTCTCAACCAGTCTGCGTAAAAGAGTAAGCACCCTGGCAGCTTCGATCAGTCCAGCCGGGTTATCGCGATTAAAGCGGGTCAGCAAAGCAGCATCCGGCTTATATGTACTGTAATCCTGAAGAGTATTCCACGGTATCACCTCGAGTGTGACGCCAAACAGATTCTGAAAAATTTCAGCCGGCACATCTGAAGCTACGAGCCATTCTGAGACGGAGCCTATCAGTCCCGCCTTCTGCCCCTTAAGGCTGTTCCACGCCCTTAAAGCCTGACACCATTTCTCAATCAATCCTGATTCAGAAGCCTCAGCAGCATCGGACAGCATAGCGTACTGGTGGTTGTTCACTGCCCACGCCATTACCTCAGTAGCTGCAGCATAGGCATTATTCCCCTTTATGCTAAGCAGCAGCACCGGATGTCCGTGTTGTATCATCGAAATAGCCTTCCTTTCCGAACCGCCGCTCATGAAAAGGATAATATCCGGTTGCTGATCAGTCATCATGAAAGTACCCTGAGGAAGAAGTTGCTGCATGAATTTTTCAGCGATGCTGACCGTATCCGTATCGGCTCCCTTATGTGCCGCCCAGGCAACACCGATTATTTTTTGTTGATCTACTTTTGTCCGGTTTACCTGTGTCATAATGCTATGATAAATATATTACCGATCCTTCTAATTGTGATTCTGAACCTTTCGACCGGATTTGATCCAAGGTTTATGCTAAATCTATATTCCATATAAAGGAATATTCGACATCCAGTCCTCTTTTTTATAAGAAGTCATTGAAGTTCTTATTGCTCTTCCTGGTTTAAATTTCTCACAGAAAAGCCTGAAACTTTTTGAATGGAGATTTTCTCCGGATTTTACTTCAACCGGAATGACTTCACCCTCCTCCTGAATAACAAAATCCACCTCCGAAGTGCTCCGCTCATTTGTCCAGTAACCTATATAGCGGTTACCCTCAATCCTGATTTGCTGCATGACATATTGCTCGGTAAGAGCTCCCTTAAATTCTGTAAATAAGGAATTTCCTTCTATTAATGTGCGGATACTAATGCCCGCCATTGCCCCAAGTAGCCCCACGTCCAGCAGAAACAGCTTAAATACAGATAAGTCCTGGTAAGCGATCAGCGGTACGGCTGGCTTCGTAACCCTGTTTATTTTATGGAGCAGTCCGCAATCTACAAGCCATTGAATTGCAATTTCAAAATCTTTAGCCCTGGCCCCTTGGCGGATGACACCGTAAATGAACTTCTTATTTTCCTTTGCTAACTGAGAGGGAATACTCTGCCATACCATATTTATCCTCGGGACTACCTCATAAGGGGCATGTTTCGAGAAATCTCCCGCATATGAATTAAGTATCTGATGCTGTATTTTACGTACCTGATCCCAGTCCTTTTTTTCAGAGAAAACACTGACCGCCTCGGGCATACCACCAACAAAGAGAAAGTACTTAAGATATTCTGTCAGTTTATTGTGGAATACTGATATGGTCTCCCAGTCTTTCCTCTTTAATAGTTCCGATAAATTAGTTTCGTTTAATGCATCAAGGAATTCAGTGAAAGACATTGGACGTAAGTCAAGAAATTCAACCTTTCCTACAGGAAACGAGTCACCTGTGTGCAGACCCATCCCCAGCAGGGAACCGGCTGCAATCAGGTAATACTGAGGTGCATTCTCATAAAAATATTTGAGGGATGTTAATCCTCTTTCAGCAGCTTGTATTTCATCCAGCACAATTAATGTGTCTTCAGGCGTAATAACCGTCCTGGAGTGAATCTGCAAAGTTGTGATAATGCGGAGTATATCGAAATCACTGCTAAATAATGCCTGCAAGCCCGGAGTCTCTTCAAAATTTACATAGACAAGTTGTCGGAACTGAGTTGTCCCAAACTCCTTGAGCAGCCATGTTTTGCCTGTCTGACGAGCGCCTCGCAATACTAATGGCTTACGGCCAGCGCTTTCTTTCCACCGGATAAGCTCGGCCAACTTGTCCCTTTTCATAAAATTGTTTGTGTTCTTTGAGACAAATATACACTTTTATCATGAATAAATTGTATATTATTACACTTTTATCAAGATAATAATGATAAAATCCCCTATGATCTTATTTAGTTCGTTAAGGATAAATTCATTCAGGGTCAACTGCCTCTCAACTCATCTCAGAAACTGCCAATACTTTTTACGACAGTAGAAGTTATTATTGTCGAACCTGTCAGGCCCTATTTATGATACAGTAACTTAAAAGGTATCATAATCGGATTCACAGGTGTTGTTTCCGGAACCAGATAAACAAGCTTAATAGCAGAGCCTCCCTCCTTTTGGAAATATTCAAGCCTGACGGGATAAAATCCTTTCTGCAATGGCAGTACAAACGACTTTGTACCAGAATCGTCGTGAAGTCCGTCATTATTTAAAATAAGCTTGTCGCCGAGATAAAGTTTTGCGCCGTCATCTGAATTTATTCCAAAAATGTAATACCCATCTTTCACAACTTCCAGATACCCTTCGAACAGGCATGCAAAATTGACATTGCGGGAGAGCTTCTGAAAGTTAAATGTGGTATCAAAAACGCCTGTTGCGACAGGTTTTAATTTGCTGAAATCCGGCAGGCTGTCCCAGCTTCCTTCATAATATGAATACTTTAATCCTCCGGGGGCAGCCTTTTTTATCTTCGGCAGTGACGGCATCACTTCTCCAAGCTCAAAATTTCCTTTTGCCGTTGCACCGTATTTGGCTCCCGGGATAAACGACTTTATGCTTAACAGTGCTGGTCCTGTTATAGTAAACATCTGCTCAGCCTGAGGTGATGTGCTGGTTGGCTCCGTACCATCCACCGTATACCTGAGGTCTGGATAAGAACCGGCAATGAAGATCATAGTTGGTTTGTCCTTCAGAAGAATACCGTTCATCGGATGAAACTGGGCCGGGGTTCCGGGATAACCTGCATATGAAAATTTAAGGCCGTCATATATTGCTTTAAGCCTTACGGAATTATGACTTTCGTTTGGGAACAAGCCTATTTTCCAGTATATATTTTCGGGGGCCTTTAGTTTCAGAACCGAATCCATGCGACCGATTCCCATACCCTTATAGGTTGATTCTATCCCGGCAATCCATAAATGCCTTTCTGTTTTGATATCTCCAAGTTTTTCGGCAGCCAGCTTTACTGCAAAATCTTTGTTCCACCAGAAGGAAGGATCGGTGGCAAAACAGCATTCGAATAATTCCGGTTCGGCAAGGAATGCATACATTGAAAACAATCCGCCATATGAGTGTCCGTACAAAGAGTTTGTCCCGTTGGACGGATAGGTTTTATTTATGTACGGGATAAGCTCGTTTTTAAGAAAGGAGAGAAACTTGTCCGCACCTCCTGATAAAGCAGTATCATTCACATGAACAGGTAAAAAATCCCTGTCGCGCTGGTTTACCTTGTCAATGTAGGTGTTGGGAATGGCAACAAGGATTAGCTGCGGAATATAATTCTCATTCCTGTTGAACCTGTATATAAACGGGAATATTTCAGAGACCCATTCCCCATCTGTCAGATAGATAACCTCATATTTCTCCTCCGAACCGGGTTTCCATGTATCGGGAACAAAGACTCTTAACGTCCGCTGTTCCTGTAGAATGTCAGAGTAGATTGAGTCTTTCGTTTCAGTCAGGCCCTGTGCATTGCAGACCGAAAAATGTGTGCTTAAAACAAATATTAAGGCAGGAAATAAGAAGTAAATAATTTTTTTCATGTGTGTCAGAATTGGGCCAGCCAATTTACATTAAAAACCGAAATGTTTTCAGATTTTCAAATATCAGGGACTGATATGGCTCCTAAAAGATAAACATAATATACCTCCGGATTGTTTCTATTCATGAAATGTAAGGGGGGGGGAGGAACCGTCATGAAAACACCGGAAAAAACAATCATCATCGTCGAAGCAACAATACAGGCACCGGTTGAAACTGTCTGGAAGCTCTGGACAGATCCGAGGCATATAATTCACTGGAACCATGCATCAGACGACTGGCACACCACAAAGGCAGAAAACGACCTGAGAACAGAAGGCAGGTTTCTTTCCCGCATGGAGTCGAAGGATGGACGGTTCGGCTTCGACTTTTCAGGTAAACACACCAGGGTGGAACAGCACAAACAAATAGAAACCACCCTCGACGACGGAAGAAACATGCAGGTACTGTTCTTTCCAAGGGGAGATGTGACAGCATTCACGGAAGCCTTCGAAGCTGAACAGGAAAATTCTATTGAACTTCAGAAGGAAGGGTGGCAGGCGATCCTGAATAATTTCAAAAAGTATGTTGAAGCACCTGACAGGAAAGAATAACGTCCGGGCCAAAGGTTGAAAAATGCCAGGGAAGATACAGAATTTTACTAAATTTACATGCTGATCAGAGAGATGATCTGAATGAAAATCTTACAATAACCACTTTAAGAAATAAACTATGCCACGAGTATTCAAAGCCCTTGAGGTAGAGAAGGAAGACAAAGAGGTAATGCGCGATTACCTTGACCGCCACATGCCGCATGTAATTTGTCCCGACTCCGTTAAACGGGGAGAAAAATTCATGGTCAAGGTACGACTCGGCGAGGAATATCTCCATCCCGATGACCCTGACCATTTCATAGGCCTTATGCAACTCTGGAACCGGGAGACACTGCTTGCCGAGGCAAGGTATACTGCCGGCGTCAACGGTCATAAACCTACGCACTTTGAGGTCGATTTTTTCATCGTCGCCCCGGAAGTGTCAATGAACCTCAGCGCCATGGCTGTTTGTACCAAACACGGATTGTGGCAGAGCGAGGACAAGGCCGTGAAAGTCACTGACTGATCAGAATAATGAATTAACATAAAGCAATATGGGCAGCTACGTCGAAAAACATCTTATCAAGGATGAGACAGTGGCCTACGAAACCAAACTACACTGGGTCATCTTCTTTTCACTGAAATCAATATTTACGCTTACTATTTATGCCTGGATGAAAAGGTGGCTGTCGGAATTCGTAATTACCAACCGGCGCATTGTTATCAAAGAAGGCTTCATTGCCCGTAGAACTTTTGAGATGAACCTCTCCAAGATCGAAACTGTCAATGTCGACCAGACTGTGATGGGTCGAATCTTCAATTACGGTTCAATTACAATTATTGGCACCGGCGGCACAAAGGAGACCTTCCACAACATCGCCAGACCCATGGCATTCAGGCAGGCGTTCCAGGAGCTGTGTTAGATATGTGGTTCATGCCATCTGCCCGGACCCTGCTGATAGTCACTCCCTTTCTGCTGGTCACATCGTGTCACCCTGTTGACAAGGAAAAATATTTTGAGGAGGGTGTCTCGAAGTTTCTGGCAACATACCGTAATGCCACCGTAAAAGATGTAAGCTATGAGCTCTCATTCAGCATCCCTGAAGGAAAAGAAGCGCCGATAGCCGGTGAGGCCGTTATAGACTTCTCCCTGACATCGAAACGTGAACCGGTGGTCATCGATTTCCGTGTACCACAGGAATACATTCATTCGCTGCTTGTCAACGGTAAGGTAACTGATCCGTCAGTTTTCAATGGACATATCATTATTGATGAAAAAAACCTGACAAAAAGCTTCAACAGGATTGAACTCTCATTCCGTGCAGGAGACCTGTCCCTCAACCGCAATGATGATTTTCTTTATACCCTGTTTGTCCCTGACCGTGCCTCAACGGCATTCCCATGTTTCGACCAGCCGGATATAAAAGCCCGCTTCAAGCTCACTCTTGAAATGCCGTCCGGGTACAGGGCTATGTCCAACAGTCCGGCCGTTGCCACAGACACAACTGACAATAATGTCACAGTGCGTTTCGCTGAGACAAAACCTATAAGCACCTACCTCTTTGCATTCGCCGCCGGCAAATTTGACCTGGTGGAAAAGGAAATTAACGGCGTGAAAATGGAGATGCTGCACCGCGAGACGCGCCCCGGTTATATTGAAAATAATGCCGATGAAATCTTTAAACTTCATTACAATTCGCTGAAGTGGCTTGAAGATTATACCCAAATACCCTATCCGTTTGAAAAATTCGGGTTCGTCCTTATCCCTTCATTCCAGTACAGCGGTATGGAGCACCCCGGATCGATATATTACCGGGCAAATTCACTACTTCTTGATGAATCGCCCACCCTGAATGAAAGACTCTCGCGTGCTTCGCTCATTGCACATGAGACATCGCATATCTGGTTCGGCGATCTTGTCACAATGAAATGGTTTGATGATGTCTGGCTCAAAGAAGTATTTGCCGGGTACATGTCAGACAAGATTGTCAGCCCTGACTTCCCGGACATCAACCATGAGCTTCGTTTTCTGCTCTCGCGTTACCCTGCCGCCTATGCTGTCGACCGTACCCGCGGCACCAACCCGGTAATACAATACCTCGACAATATGAAAGATGCCGGCTCACTGTATGGGGCAATCATCTACAATAAGGCGCCGATAGTAATGCAACATCTTGAAAAACTGACCGGAGAGGAAGATTTCCGGAAAGGACTTCAGATCTATCTGAAGAATTATTCGTGGGGTAATGCCAGATGGGATGACCTCATCTCAATACTTGAAAAGGTGACCCGTAAACCTCTGGAAGAGTGGAGCAGGATGTGGGTCAGGGAAGCGGGCATGCCTGTTATGACCCCGGTTGTCACCAGGCAGCAGGACGGTTACAAAGTCACCTTCAGGGAAGATGATCCTGCGGGAACAATCAGGCACTGGCCACAGACACTGAATACGATGGTCATTACCAGGACTGATACGGTGACCGGAGAAGTGATGCCTGAAGACAGTAAATCGTTCATCATGACAGAAGATGAACCTTTGTGCATTATACCAGATATCTCAGGCAGGGCTTACGGTACTTTTATTTTTGACAGCATCACTGCGGATCACCTGACACTGCATGTAAATGAGTTTGCCGATCCGCTGCTGAGGGGTGTTCTGTGGATCAACATGTATGAGAATCTTGTCAATGGGAATATGGCTCCTGCCACCTTTTATAACACCATCTTCACTGCACTTGAATCGGAGAGTGATCTCCAGTTGCGCAACTATCTTGCCGGGAGATTTTCATCGGTCTTCTGGGATTTTCTTTCAGCGGCTGAGCGCGATTCCGTAGCAGCAGATGCCGGGACGATGGTGTGGAATAAGGTATTGCAGACCACTGACCCCGCTGTTCAGCGAACCTGGTTCAGCCTTTACCGCAATATAGCCGTAACGGAAGACGGAATGATGAATCTACTGAAAACCTGGGAAAGTACCATGTTGCCAGGCGGTCTTAAACTGAGCGAGGATGATCTGTGTACACTCACACTGACCATGGCGGCCAAAGGTTATAGCAACGCGGAAGAGATCATCGCCGGTCAGCGCGACAGAATTACCGAAAATGACCGGTTGCTCCGGTTTGATTTCGTGGTGCCCTCCGTCTCACAAGACCAGGCGGTCCGGGATGCTTTCTTCGGCAGTCTCAGTGATCCGGTGAACCGTGAGCATGAACAGTGGGTAATCGAAGCGCTGGGATACCTTCACCACCCGATGGTGGCAAAGAGATCGGAAAAATACATCCTTCCGTCGCTGGAGATGCTTGAGGAGATAAAAAGCACCGGTGATATTTTCTTCCCGGGGAGCTGGATCACCACCACCCTGGCAGGTCATCATTCGGAAGAGGCAAGAATTACCGTCGGGAAATTCCTTGATGACCACCCGGACTATCCGCCGGATCTGAAGCTGAAGATACTGCAGGCGGCTGATCAATTGTTCAGAGGGGCGAGTGTTAAAAAATGATCCCGTGGATCATTTTAACGACGCAGTCAGACTGAAGGGAGGGCATAAATAAACAATAGTGAAATTTCGTATATTAGTGACTCGAAAATCGACATTCGCAAATCGCAAATAGCCATGGGTTGCTTCCGCGTACTTGTCTGCATCATCTGTCCTCCTCTTGCCGTCATCGACAAAGGATGCGGGTCGGTTCTTATCGTGTTCCTTCTCACTCTTTGCGGATGGGTGCCGGGTGTGATTGGTGCATTGATTATAAACAAAAAGTAGATTTCGTGGTTTATATCATGTCAGAGGCAGGTCTGAGACCTGCCCTGACCAATGAATCATTTCAATACAGTATAAAAATGCCGCACATTTTCGATCCCCAACATCTGCAACGCCTTGATAATCCAGAGCGCAGAAAGCTTGTTCCTCCGTATGAAACCCTTATCGAACTTGGACTGAAGCCGGGACAGGTATTGGTCGATATAGGCGCAGGCGCCGGGTATTTTTCCATTCCTGCAGCCTCTATCACAGGCCCTTCCGGCCAGGTCATTGCAACCGACATTTCCGAGGAGATGCTTGATCACCTGGCCGTTAAGGCCGAAGAAACCGGCACAACCCTGGAGGTATTGCTAACGCCTCCTGACAGCCTGCCACTTCCGGACCACACTGCAGATATGACCTTCATGGCTTTTGTTTTCCATGAGCTTGATAAACGTCAGAACTACCTGGCTGAACTCAAACGGATTACCAAACCTGACGGCACACTGGTTATCATCGATTGGGCAGATATCGATTCTCCTATGGGGCCTCCTGTTGAACACCGCATAAGTCTGAATGAAGCAATGAACAACATCGCTTCCGCAGGGTTCAAAATTGAAACAAACGGCATGCTCAATCCATGGCAATACTTTGTTACTGCCAGACCCTCCTGATTATTCCCCTATTTTTGTGTAATTTTGTTCGATTTGCAGCAATTGCATAGAACTTTAAGCATGCATGCTTGTTGAATGTTTATGCATGTTGAAGAACATATTTTATGGAAAACGACCAGGACAAACTACTAAGTGATGTAACATCGGGCGAATACAAATTCGGGTTTGTAACCGATATCGAGACAGATGTTATTCCCGTAGGTCTCAGTGAGGATGTGGTAAGGCTCATTTCGTCTAAAAAAGAGGAGCCGGAATGGCTTCTCGAGTTCCGCCTTAAGGCTTACCGGCACTGGCTGACGATGAAGATGCCGGCATGGGCAAACCTGAAGATACCCGAAATAAAATACCAGGAGATCAGCTTCTATGCTGCCCCGAGGCAGAAAATTGCTCCTTCAAGTCTCAGTGACGTTGATCCTGAACTTATCAAGACCTTCAACAAGCTTGGCATCCCGCTTGAAGAACAGAAGCATCTGACAGGCGTTGCCGTCGATGCAGTGATGGACTCCATCTCAGTGAAGACCACCTTCCGCGAGACACTGGCAGAGATGGGAATCATCTTCTGCTCTTTTTCGGAAGCCGTGAAAGAACACCCGTCGCTTGTGCAGAAATACCTCGCATCGGTGGTTCCCTATACTGACAACTTCTTCGCAACACTCAACTCGGCCGTTTTCTCTGACGGTTCATTCTGTTATATACCCAAAGGCGTCAGGTGTCCTATGGAGCTGTCGACCTACTTCCGCATCAATGCCTCCAACACCGGACAGTTCGAGCGTACATTGCTCATAGCTGACGAGGAGGCTTATGTGAGTTACCTCGAGGGCTGCACGGCTCCTATGCGCGATGAGAACCAGCTTCATGCCGCCGTGGTGGAGATAGTTGCCGAACGTGGCGCCGAAGTCAAATACAGTACGGTGCAGAACTGGTACCCTGGCGACAAGGATGGGAAAGGCGGCATTCTGAACTTCGTGACAAAAAGGGGTATGTGCAAGGGAGATGATTCCAAAATATCGTGGACACAGGTTGAGACAGGTTCAGCCATAACCTGGAAATACCCTTCATGCATACTGCGTGGAGATAACAGTGTAGGTGAATTTTACTCGGTTGCCGTGACCAATAATCACCAGCAGGCTGACACCGGTACCAAGATGATGCATATAGGGAAAAATACAAGGAGTACAATCGTTTCTAAAGGCATCTCAGCGGGCTTCGGGCAGAACAGTTACCGTGGACTGGTCAAGGTACTGGGCAAGGCAGAAGGTGCACGCAATTTTTCACAGTGCGATTCCCTGCTCCTTGGCCAAAATTGCGGAGCACACACCTTTCCTTATATCGAGGTTGACAACCCTACAGCGATAGTCGAACATGAAGCAACCACCTCACGCATAGGTGAAGATCAGATCTTTTACTGCAACCAGCGTGGCATATCCACCGAAGATGCTATCGGACTTATTGTCAACGGTTATGCCCGCGAGGTGCTGAACAAGCTGCCCATGGAATTTGCCGTGGAGGCACAGAAGCTCCTGCAGATAAGCCTTGAAGGCAGCGTCGGTTAAAATGAATTTACATTACAGATAATATGAAAAACAACTTTTTACTGGAGATAAAAGAACTCAGAGCCTCTATTGATACAAAGGAAATCCTCAAAGGTCTGAACCTTGAGGTCGGGCCCGGCGAGATACATGCCATCATGGGTCCCAACGGCAGCGGCAAGAGCACGCTGGCCAACGTACTGACAGGACGTGAGATAGCAACTGTTACTCATGGCTCGGTCACTTACGACGGGCATAACCTTCTGGAAATGTCTCCTGAGGAGAGAGCCCGCGATGGCATCTTCCTTTCGTTTCAGTATCCTATTGAAATCCCCGGCGTAAGCATGGTTAACTTCATGAAGACAGCCGTCAATGAACAACGTAAACACAACGGCCTTGAGCCCCTGTCAGCCTCTGATTTTCTGCGTCTTATGCGCGAAAAGAAAGAGCTGGTGGAGATAGACTCAGCCCTCACCAACAGAAGTGTCAATGAAGGGTTTTCAGGTGGGGAGAAAAAGAAGAATGAGATCTTCCAGATGGCAATGCTTGAGCCCCGACTGGCTCTCCTTGATGAGACGGACTCGGGACTCGACATCGACGCACTGCGCATCGTCGCCAACGGTGTGAACAAGATACGGAGGCCTGACACCTCGGTTATCGTGATAACACATTACCAGAGACTGCTTGACTATATTGTGCCTGATTTTGTTCATGTGATGTATGACGGGCGCATTGTCAAATCAGCCGGACCTGAACTTGCCCTCGAGCTTGAAGAGCGGGGATATGACTGGATAAGAAAAGAAGCTGATGTAAGCGAAGAGTCATGGACTACAGACCGGAAGTGATAAGTAAAATGTCAGCGCTGTATGCTGACAGCCTGGAGAGCTTCCTGAAAGATTCCCCGGAGCTGTTCAACAGATACCGCGAGGATGCCTTTGAGGAGTTCAAACGTCTTGGCATTCCTGACAGGAAGAACGAGGCATATAAATATACCAATCTCGAAACCTTTCTCGGTTACAATTACCAGGATTACTATTCTCCCGTGCCTGCCGACTTCACTGAAGCCGAGAAGTTCCACTGCGAAGTGGAGGATCTGGACGTATGGAACATGGTCCTGCTAAACGGTTTCTTCCCGAACAGCGAAAAGGGTCTGGTTATGCTTCCCGGAGGTATATGGGTCGGCAGCATGAAGTCTGCCGTCAGACAGTTCCCGGCACTTGTGGAAAAGCATTACAACAAATATGTCGATAACGCAAAAGACGGACTGGTGCCACTGAACACTGCCCTGGCCTCCGACGGGCTGTTTATTTACGCACCGAAGCACACAGTCTATACGAAACCCATACAGATAGTCAACCTGCTTCACTCCGACAAGGATATCTTTGTTCAGGACCGTAACCTGGTAGTTGTGGAGGACGGCGCACAGCTCTCACTGCTTGTTTGCGATCATGCCATCTCCCCACAGCATTTCCTCACGAACACCATCACGGAAGTTTATGTAGGATGCAATGCACGCTTTGATATCGTAAGGGTGCAGAACCAGCACAACAACTCGGGTAAGATCACGCATACCTTTATTCACCAGGAGCGTGACAGCTATGCATCATCAAACAACATCACCCTTCATGGCGGCCTGGTACGCAATGCCACCTGGCACTACCTGGCAGGTGAGAACGGGGAGACACACTCCTACGGCCTCTTCCTGGCCGACAAGCATCAGCATGTTGGCAATTTTGTCAACGTGGACCATGTGGCCCCAAACTGTAACAGCACGCAGCTCTTCAAGGGTGTGCTTGATGACAACTCGACAGGAGCATTCAACGGCCGCATCATGGTGCATAAGACTGCTCAGGGAACCAATGCATTTCAGCGCAACAACAACATCATTATGTCAGACAGCGCCAAAATGGACACCAAGCCTCAGCTTGAGATCTTTGCCGATGATGTGAAATGCAGTCACGGGGCAACGGTAGGCCAGCTTGATGAGAATGCCCTGTTCTACCTGCGTTCACGGGGCATAGATGCGCGTGAGGCAAGACTGATGCTTATGTTTGGCTTCGCCCACGAGGTGATACAGAATATTCCCCTGGAAGCTTTGCGTGACCGCATTGACAATCTTGTCCTGCAGCGACTTCGCGGTGAACTTTCGCGCTGCGCCTCCTGCGCCATACAGTGTAACTGACCGGTAACATGAAGCTCCCGCGAAGCATAGATGAGATACGTTCGGAGTTCCCGATTCTGTCGGTAAAAGCCAACGGTAAGCCGCTGGTTTACCTCGATAACGGCGCCACCACCCAGAAGCCGGTTCAGGTCCTGAGGATGATGGATGAGCTGTACCGGACAGCCAACGCCAACGTACACCGCGGAGTGCATTACCTCTCTGATCTTGTCTCTGATCGCTACGAGGCCGCCCGTGAGACTGTAAGAGCATTCATCAGTGCACCAAAAAAAGAGGAGGTAATATTCACTGCCGGCACTACATCCGCAATTAATGCAGTAGCTTTTTCCTTCGGTGAAAGATTCGTTCATAAGGATGATGAGATAATCATCAGCGGCATGGAACATCATGCCAATATTGTCCCATGGCAGATGCTGTGCGAAAGGAAGAGTGCAAAGCTGAGGGTCATCCCCTTTTCGGATCAGGGGGTGCTCGATATGGATGCCTACCGCGGCATGTTTACTGAACGGACACGTATTGTTGCCGTCACATATGCCTCAAACGTACTTGGTACGGTAAACCCTGTTAAGGAGATCATCGCGGAAGCACACCGTCATGAGGTGCCTGTTCTGATCGACGGTGCCCAGATCATTCAGCACGGCATTGTCGATGTGGCCGACATGGATTGTGATTTTTTCGTTTTTTCAGGACACAAGATCTACGGACCCAATGGCATCGGGGTGCTTTACGGCAAGGAGAAATGGCTCAACGAGATACCTCCATACCAGGGTGGTGGTGACATGGTCGCCAATGTCACCTTTGAAAAGACAACTTACAATGAGCTGCCCTTTAAGTTCGAAGCAGGAACGACTAATTTCACCGGGGCGATAGGTCTCGCGACAGCGCTCGATTATGTCTCGGAGCTTGGCCGTGAGGCGATAGCCGAAAGGGAGCAGGCTCTCCTGGCTGAAGCAACAAGCGGTCTATTATCAGTAGGTGGCGTTCGTATCTACGGTACCGCCCCTCAGAAAGTCTCTGTGGTATCGTTCCTCCCGGGAACAATACATCCGTATGATGCCGGCATGATTCTTGACAAGATGGGTATTGCGGTAAGAACCGGAACGCACTGCGCCCAGCCGGTGATGACCCGCTACGGCATCACAGGCACAATAAGGGCTTCTATAGCATTCTACAATACCGGCGAAGAGATAGAAAAACTGGTAAAAGGAGTGATAAAAGTGACGGAGATGTTCGCCTGAAAGTATGAGTATGACAATAAACGAAATACAGGATCAGATCATTGATGAATTTTCAGCCTTTGCCGACTGGATGGAGAGGTATGAGTTTCTCATCGATATGGGAAGGACACTTCCTCCCTTCGATGTAGCTCACAAGGTCCCTGACTTCCTTATAGAAGGCTGTCAGAGCAAGGTGTGGCTCTATCCTTCACTCGACAATGGTGTGATAACATTTACAGCCGACAGTGATGCACTGATCACCCGTGGGATAGTGGCATTGCTTGTCAGGGTCTTTTCAGGGCGCACGCCGGATGAAATTATCAGCGCCGACATTTATTTCATCGACCGGATAGGGCTTAAACAAAACCTTTCGCCCACCCGTTCCAACGGGCTGCTTTCAATGATGAAACAGATGAGGCTCTATGCGCTGGCATACAAATCAAAACAGGAACACTCATGAACACCCAGGAGATACAGGAGACCGAAGCAAGGATAGTGGGAGTGCTGAAAAGCATTTTTGATCCCGAGATTCCGGTGAATATTTATGATCTCGGCCTGATCTACGAAGTCAGGGTCGATGAGGAGCAGAAGGCACATATTACAATGACGCTTACCGCACCGAATTGTCCTATGGCTGAGGATCTCGTGGAGGAGGTCAAATATAAAGTGGCAGGTACAAAAGGGGTTACAGAGTGTGACCTGACCCTTACTTTCAATCCCCCATGGGACCGCAGCATGCTTACTGATGAAGCAAAACTTGAACTGGGATTTCTTTAAGATCTGAACTATGACCGATGCCCGTAAAATAGCCCTTACATGGAAGGTTCACGAAGCGCTTCGTTCTGAAGGCTTTGATATTATCGGCATCGCACCGGCCTCTTCGCATCATGAAGACAGTCAGCATATAAGTGAATGGATCGCTGCTGGGAAGAACGGCACCATGAAATTCCTGGAAAGGAACCTCGATAAACGCGGTGATATAACCTCACTGGTTGAGGGCGCAAAATCGGTGATTGTGGCGGGCCTGCGTTACTACAGCAACGACCCCTCTGCCGGAAGAGATAATTATTTCGTAAGCCGCTACTCGAGGGTAAAGGACTATCACGTGGTAGTCGAAGAAAAGCTTGAGCGCGTCATTAAGGTGATTAAGAAAGACGTGCCGGGCGCCGCATGCCGGGCTTTCTGTGATGCCGGACCGGTGACTGAAAAGGCATGGGCCATACGTGCAGGACTTGGATGGCGCGGACGCAACAGCCTTGTCATAAACAAAGAGCTGGGTTCATTCATCTTTCTGGGTGAGATTGTCACTTCGGCAGAATTTTTATATGAAAACGCTTCGTCACGTGACCGCTGCGGTGACTGTGACCTCTGCATAAAAGCATGTCCCACAGGTGCCATTTGCGATAACCGTACGATCGATGCACGCCGGTGCATATCCTACCTGACGATCGAGTATGAAGGGGATTTGCCGGAAGAATTAAGAGGCAAAACTGAAAATATAATTTTCGGCTGTGACCGCTGCCAGGAAGTATGTCCGTGGAACAAAAAAGCGGTGCATTACACAGACAGGGAGCTCGTCCCTGAATACCCTGTCACCCAGCTGACCCGAAAGGAGTGGCAGGCAATGACACCGGATGATTTTAAAAGACTGTTCAAGTCATCGCCGATAAAGCGTACCGGCTTTAAGATGATCAAAAGGAATATCGACTTTGCCAACCCGGGGTCACCTGAAAAGAGGTGAGATCCTCTCCCTGTTGCCGTCGTTTGGCGCAGGGGTGAGGTTCAGTATCTTCGAGATAACATTATAAACATCTACGTTGTACAGCGTATCAACCGCAAAGCCCTTTTTGAAGGCTGGGCCTTCTGCATAGAATATTGAGTGCATATCGCGGAATTTCCAATCATATCCATGATCGCCCCTGTTGTAACCTGAAGGCTTCAGGCGTACTCCCGCTACCCATCCCGGGTCCGCAATGAGAACCACTGCCGGTATTCGCGGATGGGTCCCGTAATGCAGGTGACCAGGCAGCTCTTCCCTCCGGTAGGCTTTCATACCTTTCTGAATATTAAGATAGTACAGGACACTGTCAGTCATTCCTTCCACAGGCTCGACAGCCCAGACAGGAGATCCGCCATAAATTCGTTTTACCATTGTCTGGGGAAGAGTGTCAAATATATAATTGTAACGTGAAGTATCAATCTCAGTCATGCCATGGTCAGAGAGAACTATCAGGTTTACTTTTTTTGCCTGAGGCAGCCTGCTGATCCCCTCGCGCAGCTTGCCCATGAGACTGTCGAGGCTTCTTACCACATCGCCTGTCTCAGGTGACAGGGGGCCGTACACATGGCTGACAGCGTCAGGTTCTTCAAAATAGAGGGTCACCAGGTGAGGCCTTTTCCGCTCAGGCAGGGAAAGCCAGGCAAGCACTGTGTCAACGCGGTCGCTGAAAGGCACCTCCTCATCAAAAGGCTTCCAGAAATCAGGCTGCATGCCCATTATCGGTGCCTCGGAACCTACCCAGTAGAACGATGCCGTCTTCAGGCCGGCCTTGCGGGCAGTGATCCAGACAGGTTCACCGCCGTAAAAAGCACCGTTTGAAACCATGGCCCTGTCTCCTATCCTGTAAACAAGATCAAGGTCAGGAGCATAAAAACTGTTGTTCACAAGCCCGTGATGATCAGGGTACAATCCGGTTGCTATTGAATAGTGGTTCGGGAATGTTTTTGTTGGAAAGGAAGGGATCAGTCTCACTGCCATCACCCCCTTATCTGCGATATCATCGAGCACAGGAGTGCCGTATATCGAATCGTAATCCCATCTGAACGCATCAAGAGAGACCATGACCACATAGGGCGTTTCCCTGTCACTTCTGACACTGCTGCATCCTGTAATTGACAGAACTGAAAGGATTGCGGTGATTAAATAAATGAAATATTTCATCAGGACTTGTTAAGGATTTTCACCTCTGAAAAGTATAACAATTTTTAATGGCAGATGTTCCTGCGCAATACAGAATTAACCTCTACTTTTGAATCATAAACAGGTAACAGAAAATGAAAAAGATTATCCTCTTCATCGCTCTTATATGCACAGTCGTTGTGATGGAAGCACAGAAGAACTATGCAATGCTGGTGATAGATATTCAAAACTTTTACTTTCCGGGGGGCCGGTCTGAGCTTGTGGAACCGGTTCAGGCAGCCGAAAAAGCTGCCATAGCGATAGCTCATGCCCGGACAGAAAATAACCCTGTCATTTTCATCCAGCATAAGTCGGCGGCAGGAATGGAAATAAATGACCTGGTCAAACCCGCACCGGGCGAAGCAATATTCGTCAAGGAAGAGGTCAACAGTTTTCTGGGCACGGGACTGGCTGAACATATTCAGAGTCTTGGTGTCGACACACTTGTTATCTGCGGGATGCAGACGCAGATGTGTGTTGAGGCTGCAGTGCGTGCCGCCAGTGATCTTGGCTATTATGTTTTTCTGCTCCATGATGCCTGCGCGTCACGAAACCTGAAATTCGGTGACCGCGAGGTGACCGCGGCTGACGTGCATGCCTCAACCCTGGCTGCGATGAAGAGTTATGCATCTGTGATTTCTGTTGAGGACTGGATAGAAAGGCAATAGTGGGCATGGAACAAAAAACAAAGATTTTTGAAAGGATTGACCCTGTTATTCTGGCAATAGCCCTGCTGAACATAGCAGCGCGGTTGCTTGTATATGATAACCTTGAATACCACCGCGACGAACTGCTTTACTTTTCACTTGGTCATCATCCTGCTTTCGGTTATGCCAGTGTTCCTCCGCTTATAGGATGGATAAGCTGGCTGATGCAGAACATCTTTGGGAATAACCTCTTTGCCGTAAGACTCTTTCCTGCCCTGCTCGGGGGTGTAATGATTTTCATCGTTGCTTCCATGGCCAGAGAACTGGGAGGAACAAGATACAGCTCCATACTCGCTGCGACAGGCCTGTCAGTAAGCATCTTTTTCATGAGAACTTATTTTCTGTTTATGCCTGTACATATTGAAGTATTCTTATGGACTCTCTGCATATGGCTGATTCTTAAGTTCATAAATACCGGAAAGGACAGGTTTCTTATTTTTCTTGGAATAGTTGCCGGATTCGCCCTGCTTAACAAATACCTCTCGGGACTTTTATTTACAGGGCTGTTGGTTGTTATTCCCTTTACAAAATACCGGAATATCTTCAGAAACAGATCTTTTTGGTTCGGCATAATTGCAGGAGGATTAATTTTTCTCCCGAACCTGCTCTGGCAGGCAGCAAAGGGCTTCCCCGTCTTTAACCATATGTCGGAGCTGTATGATACTCAACTTGTACATATGGATGCCGTCACCTTCCTCACTGAACAGATAATCAGTCCCTTTGCCGGGTCAATATTGGTAATCGGAGGTCTTATCTTCCTTCTCTTTTCCCCAAAGATGAAGAATCTCAGATTCCTTGGGTTCCTTTCAATCTTAATCGTTGCCGCCCTTTTATTCATGAAGGGGAAGGGTTATTATACACTCGGTATCTACCCCATGATGATCGCCGCAGGAGGTGCGGCGTTTGATACATGGCTCAGGAGCCGGATAACACGGATTGTCCTGCCATTTTTCATGATTCTGATAACAATTCCCAATGTGCCATTCGGATTGCCTGTATGGGATAAAGAGGGCCTGAAAGTCTATTTTAAGGTACTTGACGAAAAATACGGGATTGACCTGGGAAGAAGATTTGAGGATGGCACCATTCACTCACTGCCGCAGGATTATGCTGATATGATCGGATGGGAAGAGCTCACGGCCCTTGCCGACAGTGCATACCAGATGATCGGAGAAAAAGAAGCTTCATTTATATACTGTGAAAATTACGGACAGGCAGGAGCAATAACAATAATCGGTAAAAAGTACGGATTGCCCGAGGCAGTAAGCTTCAATGAGAGCTTCAGTTACTGGTTCCCGCATGAGTTTCCGGTTGAGATTAAGTCACTGGTCTATATAAACGGTGAGCCCGGAGAAGATATGAAGGAGCTGTTTGCCAAAATCACCCTGGTCGGAAGAATATCCGACCCCGACGCCCGGGAATACGGCACAGGGGTATTTCTTTGTGAAGAGCCTGTTACAAGCTTCAACAACTTTTGGGAGGAAAGAACAAAGGATATCCGGTAAACAATGATCGGAAAGTGATAAATGCCTTCCCCCATGTTCCATGCCATCCCGCTTTGCGGGACTGCCTCTCCCGCTCCGCGGGATCGCCAGCATGCTATTTTCTATCCATTGCCCTGATTTTCAGCTCGGGCGGCATTTTCTCGATGGCATATCTCAGAGCCGTTCGCGGCATGACTGCTTTATTCTTCATGACAAAATCAAACACCTCCTTCTGATACGGTTTGCTGGCTTCCTTTAACATCCAGCCGTAACCCTTCTGCACCATATCATCCGTATCAAGTAAGAGTATCTCTGCAATCTCAAAAATATCCGGCAGGAATTTTCCGTGACGGGCAGGCACAATCAGCGACACTGCAGATGCACGCCGTACCCATCTGTTATCTGATAAAGCCCACTTCTTCAGGTCAGAGAGGTGGTCGGGATACATCTGAACACAATCTCCGACAGTGTGATTGCACAGAGTGTCGCATGAGGCCCAGTTATTCAGGTATCTGTGAACCCATTTTTCGAAGACGCGAAAATCTTCCGGCGTGTATTGCTTATTCAGTTTGTGTGACCACTCACAAGCAATGAACGATTCTTCAAGATAACCTGACTGCCACAGGGCATCACAATATTTAAAAATCTCTGACTTGGGCTTGTTTTTAATTGCAGCAAAATTTTCCTTCGCAATCTGTCCCACAGTCTTTGACTTCACACCGTAGAGGGTGACCTCCTCTTTGAAAAACCTCATTCCTGACTTCCTTGTCTTTTCATCCGAAGCATCCATCAGCTCCTGCCTGACTTTTCTGATTACCTCATCCATTTCCGCCTGTTTTAATGACCTCATTTAATAGTTTGTTGTAATCACCCGGGCCGACCACGTAAATCGCAGGATCCTTTATGCCGAATTTTCGGATAACCTCGGTGACAAGACTTTTTCTGACGACAAGAATAATCTGCCATTCATTTGTTTTCAATATTTCGCTTATCCGTCCGGCCCAGCCTTCACCCCTGAGCTCCAGCGGACCCGCCTCGTCAATTACAATCACGTGACTGTCTCTGTTATTGTCAGGGTCAAGAGCTTTAAGTCCTGCCTGATACCCTGCCTCTATCCGGGTGAACCTCTCCACCCCCCTGATTTCCGCATTTGTCAGCCGGAGAAACGGAGCTCTTATACCAGAAATAATATCGAGTACGTCATAGCCCGTGGTCATCTCCCCTTCCATAATCCGCGGCGCAAGGATGCCTCCCGCCATGATCCCTTTTTCTTTCAATACTACCGTCAGTTTCTGCAGTAAGCTCGTTTTGCCTTCGCCTGCCTCACCGGTAAGTATGTAAACCTTCTGCATTGTCTTCTGTTCGGCCCTGGCCTCGCTCAGCCGTCTCTCAACCTGCGCTATCATGCTGCTGAGTATCGATGCCGGGTCTTTAATGGCGGTCTTTAGGTCAGGCATCGCCGCAATCATTGAGGGAAGGCTTTCGGCAGAGAGTTCAAGCGCCAGGGGCAGTTGTCTGAAATGTGTTTTGCTGAACAGTTCGCGGATCACAGGATTGTACAATTCTGTACCGAGGGCGGAGAAACCGACGATGATGATCAATGCGCGGAAATTCATCTGCACGCCTATCAGTACTCCATTGGCAATATTATTGCTTCCCGGCTGGAACGCGGTAAACGCCATAGCTGACAGCATTGTAATGACAACGAACGTGATCCAGAATCCGGGTTTGCCAAGCTGTCTCATGGCACGCTTGTAGCGCACAGCCAGTAATGTTGTCACAGGGATCACCGTTATGATCCAGTAAATCCATTTAGCCTGGCTGACAATCACCAGTGCACCGGCTACAAGCAGAATATCAATTGCAAGCCAGATAACCGAATAATTAAACGGCTTTTCTAAACGTGCCCCGGAGGGCGGCGCTGCGGGCTTTTCCTGCAATACTGCCCCGGCAGGACGGGAAACGATCCTGCGTCCTGTTCTGATGCCGACAATGGCTGCCGCTGCGCCGAACACTGCATAAAGCGTCACCAGCAGAATCAGCGGTGCCCAGAAAGCATCAAACCTAAGATTCAGCTCACGTGCAACATAATCGGTCAGGCTCGAATACAGGTCGACGAGCTTGCCTCCGTAAAAAATGACCAGGTTAAGGATTTTCTGGAAAAGGTTCCATGACATTGCCAGCATCGATCCGATGATGAAGCCGATGAATGTTCTGCCGAACAGTCTCACTGAGGCTTCAAGCAGCAATGATTCTGCAATGATGGCGATCATCGGTCCGAAAATGATGGCGCTGGGCGACATGGCTTTCATCAGTGCGCAGATTAATCCGGCCCGCCAGTAGAGCCCGTGCTCGCGCCATTTATGACTGACAGAAATAAGTATCACAAGAGCGATGGCGGTCAGAACATTACCGCTGAATGGAACACGGAGATTATGCAAAAAGCTGCCGAGAACAATCTCGGCAGCTGCCCATATCGTTCCGATAATGGATGCCTTAATCCATTTATCGCTTATGGTGTTGCCACGTTCAGTCAGAACGGATCGCATTCCCTGTATGCCTCTATCACTCTCTTAATACCTTCCGGACCCTCGATACTTCTGCCGTGCTCCATACAGATCACACCCTTATAATCACGCGAATAGAGATACTTGAATATGTTCTTAAAATTGATCTCGCCTGTTGTAGGCTCATTGCGGCCGGGATTATCTCCCACATGGAAAGCAGCTATCTGGTCCCAGCATGCCTCGATGTTCGGGATCAGGTTTCCCTCGGTGATTTGCTGGTGGTACAGATCCTCCACGATCTTGACTGAAGTACTGTTAACAGCATCACATACCTGATAAGCCTGTGGCATCTGCGTGAGCCAGAGACCCGGATGATCACTGAGCGTGTTCAGCGGTTCAATGACGATGGTCATACCCCCCGGTTCGGCAAACTCAGCGCAGTACTTAAGGTTGTCAATCACATTCGACCGCTGGTAGTCAGGATGCAACCTCTCATCATACCGTCCCGGCACCACGAGCGCCATTTTAAAACCTGTGCGACGTACAATATCAACTCCCTCCTGCATCTTTGCCTTCAGGAAATCACGTACTTCCTGAGTATCAAGAACGAAGGAGGTCTTTGAAAAATCGGCATAGAGAACCCATGGTCCCATCATCATTCCCAGTCGCTGCAATTCAGCGGCTATACGCTCCTGCTCAGCCGGAGGGCGGCCCGGGAGGCCGTTGTCAAAGACGGCCCGGAATCCCCTGTCGTGTATGAATTTAATATTGTCGATTGCATCATCGCTGCCGCACAGCTCGCGGAACATGCCGATTGAAGGAGCATATCCAAGGGTAAATGGTTTATCCGGATCCGGCACCCGGGATACAATACTGCTTCCCCTTAGAAGAGCAGGAGCAGCAAAGAGTGCTGCACCCGTTGCAGCAGCGCCCGTCAGAAAACTGCGGCGTGATCGTTTATTTTCCATAATGACTGTTATATGTTATTCGCCGGGTACCGGGACTGTTTTTGGTACATCCACCGGGCCCATGGCATACACTTTCGGACCAAGCTTCAGTTCGGAGTTCATCATCTCATCCCATGTGACCAGCTTGCCTGTATATGCCGAGACTCGGCCCATTATGCCCGCCATCGTTGAGTAGGCAACAAATTCTGCCTCGTTGAGAGGTTTGCCTGTGCGTATTGCGGTAACAAAATCTATATGTTCCTGGTCATAAGGACTGATTGCCAGGTCTTCTGTCATCTTACCCGCTTCGTCAAGCTTGTAACCGTCATACTTCCACAGCTGCGTTCCCGCTTTGTCCCATACCGTATTCTGGCAGTTACTGGTGCCTTTAGTCCCCTGAATCCATTCCGACACATTGCTTTCACAGCCGTTGATCTGGCGGCACATGCTGTGAACATGGATGCCTCCCTCATAGACAAAGTCTGTACTGAAAAAGTCGTACTGATCACCGGTGGGCCTGCGCTGGCGCGATCCGAATGACACTGCCGAGACCGGTCTCTTGCCGGTGAACCAGCTTATGACGTCAATATTATGAACATGCTGCTCAACGATATGATCACCTGAAAGCCAGCTCCAGTTGACCCAGTCGCGGATCATATATTCCATCTCCGTCCATGACGGGTTTGGCTCACGGTACCAGAGCTGTCCCTGGTTCCAGTAGCAGTTAGCTGATACGATATCGCCGATCATTCCCTCCTGAATCTTGCCCCAGGTAGCCACGTAATCATGCTGGTGATGTCTCTGGGTGCCTGTAACAATTGAAAGCTCCATCCCCTTAGCCTTCTCACCTGAAGCCAGTATCTGTCTTGCGCCGACAGGATCAACGGCGACAGGCTTTTCCATGAAGACATGTTTCCCGGCTGACACCGCAGCCTCGACGTGTTCAGGCCGGAACACAGGAGGGGTGGCGAGAATGATTATATCGACACCCGATTCAATGACCTTCTGGTATGCGTCGAATCCCGTAAAGCAATTCTCATCTGCTATCTGCACGCCGTCCTCTGCCAGGCGCTCACGGCATGAGGTAATCCTGTCGGTAAACACATCACCCAGTGCTGATATTGTCAGGTTCGGACCGGCATGAATGAAATTAATCGCAGCGCCTGTCCCCCTGCCGCCGCAGCCAATTAGTCCTGCTTTAAGCAGCGGCCCGTCAGGTGCTTTTTCCAGCATGACGGGGAGTACGACATTCTTGTGTTTAGGTGCGCATGATGTGAGTAGTGTGGGAACAACAATGCCAGCTGCACCTGCAGCGGCAGCGGTGCCCAGAAAACTTCTTCTTGAAATACCGGATTTTTTCATGGTTAGTTTATGTATGTGTCAAAGTTATAATTTTATATTATCTGTTGTCTGTTGTTTGGTCTGAGGGTCTGATGTCTGAGGGTCAATAGGTTGAAGGGTTGATAGGTTGAAAGGTGTAATATGCTGTCAGTCAAATTCTTAATTCTTAATTTTTAATTCATTATCCATTACTACCCTGAACCCCACATAAAAACAATCAGAATACCACCAGACGCTCTTCGGCATCTGGGGATCAGTCTTCAGCCAGGCTTCACTGCGCGTACGGTCACGGGCAGCGCTTCTGACACCTGCAGCGCCGTCACGGTATGACCCTCCCCTGATGACATGTTCTGTTGTTCCCTCATATATGTCAGAGCAGAACTCAGCGACATTGCCACTCATATTTTTCAGTCCCCACGGATTGGCTTGCACGGCTTCCGGCTCCTGTGTCCTTGACTGGCTGTTGCCCCTGTAGATGACATAAGTGCTTATGACTGCAGTATCGGCTTTGTTTCCAAATAAACCCTTTTTCTCGAACCTCGAGGGGTCACCTTCAAAGAAATAAGGTGTCTCTGTGCCTGCCCTGCATGCATACTCCCACTCAGCTTCTGTAGGAAGGCGGTATCGCCTGCCTGTAACCAGGCTTAGCCACCGGCAATATGTTTCAGCTGCATGATAGCTCATCGATATAGCCGGTCTCTGTCCCATTCCCCAGTTCTGGTCAGGCTTGCCGTACGGCGGAGTAGCCCCGGTGACGGCATCAACATCCTCCTTCTTAAGACGCGATCCCTCAGTATCCGTCGACCTCCCTTCAGATGCTGTCTGCCTGTAGAACTCCATGTACTCATCCCATGTCACTTCAACTTCGGCGATGAAGAATGAGTCTATGGTGACATTGCGCTGAGCCTCATCAGGGTTACGCAACGGTTCGCTCTCAGGACTTCCCATGGTAAAGGCACCTCCGGGCAGGGCGATCATGCGGAATGTCACACCCGACCCGGGCACCTGCTCTGTAAAATCAGTGAATGAGGTGACGGTGGCGGGAAGGGTATAAATTGTATCTGCCTGCTTTTGCGCCAGCCCGAAACCCTTATTGCTGCCGTGCACGTAATCCTTGAGGTAGTGACCCGCATTCAGATGACAGCTGATACACTGCATATCTTCTCCTTTTTCTGTCATCTGCTTGTAATAGAGATGGGCATCTGACCCCTCACGCGTCAGGGCAGCCGGGAAAAGGTTCTCGTGGCATTTTAAACAAGTTGAATTATAAACGTGTTTCGAAGCCCTCTCGAGTGTCGAGGCGGCTTCCCAGTCGTACTCCGTTGAGTCTTTAGTCCAGTGGCTCCATATATCGCGTGAACCCGTCTTCGCTTTTTCAATAAGATAACCCTCACCTTTTGGCGGAAGGTGGCATTCGGTACAAGAGACCCTGTAGCCTGACTTCGTGGCATAGTGAACCCCCTGCTTCCAGCTTGTTGTAGCCTGCGGGTGAACGTGACATGACGCACAATAATCATTTGTTGATGTGGCTTCCACTGCCTTCCCCATGCCAAGTAAAATTATAGCACCGGCAGCCAGACCGGCTATAAAACACAACCAAATCCTTTTCTTCACATATTAAAAATTGCTGTGGTCAAGATAATAAAAAAAGATTGATGAAATCTCTCTTCAGGTCGGATTGCGGCATGTAATATGCCTTTCAGTCTCCGGAAACAGTTTAATTATTACATTTGGAAAAACGTATCAGATGAAAAGAGCAACATTTGCTTTTATACTTTTGTTTATACTTGCATCCCTTTCCGCACATCCGTGGAAACCAAGACATTATGTCATCATTGACACCGACGGAGGGGTTGATGACCGGAAAGCGATTTGTCTGCTGCTGGCCTCACCCGATGTAAGGATACTTGCAATCACAGTGTCTGACGGATTTCATAAATCACCCGAGGCATACAAAATGGTCAGGACCATGCTCGACAGCCTTTGGCATGAGGGACTTCCCATGGCATACGGCCCAGAAGCTATAAGTCTCATCGAAGAGCGCCTTAACGGAGAGACATCACCGGTGACGTTTATTGCCCTGGGGTCGCTGAAAACGGCAGCAGAAGCAATGGAGGGAGTTCCGTCGTTCACAACAAAAGTAAAACGGATAATCTGGAGTAATGAGAGCCTCCCCGGTGAAGAGGGGTTTAACTTCAAGACAGCTCCCGAGGCTGTTGAGGAAGTACTTAATGGACCCCTGCCCGTGAGCGTTACAGGAAGGGGAGGTGAAGCATTTTATGATGATGCTCTTCTCGGTGAAATAAGTGAGATAAAAACACCGTATGCCCAAACAGTGTACAGTCTTATCAAAGCCAGGACTGCACACTCATTTGTCTTCACTGCCTATGATGATATGGTGCCTTTACTGCTGCACTTTCCTTCACTGTTCACCGCCTCACCGGCAGACGGTAAAAACAGTTACTGGTACCCGGCTGACCTCTCTGAATTGAGACAGGCAACCGTAACGATCCTAAAAGGCGAGACAATCAGGAAGATGCAGGTAATAAAAACCATGCCGGCAGACACATCCTTTTATATGACTGACCTGCAGCGAAATGTGACGGAGATTCGCAACAAATACGGTGAAGATGAGTGGACTTCCGGAGTTATTGCCAATGAGCTTCACAGGCACCTCGGTGTCTTTGCCATCATAGGCGTAAAGATGGGTATCCGTGCCCGTGAATATTTCTGCACCGGCGTTGATGAGATGAGCGTGACCTCCCATGCCGGCAGCGTCCCGCCCCTCAGCTGCATGAACGATGGCGTACAGGTAAGTACCGGAGCCACACCCGGTCACGGACTGCTTACTGTCAGCACTGAAACACCTTTCTTCCCCGCAGCTGATTTTACACACAAGGGCAAAACAATCCGCATCACCCTGAAAAAAGAACTTGCAGAGAAAGTCTCTTCCGAGCTGAAAGAGATCAACTTCGTCAACGGTCTTGACTCTGACATTTACTGGGAGCTTGTCAGGCAGAATTCAATAAAATACTGGCTGCAGTTCGATAGGCACGAAATATTTGATATTGAGGTGATTAATTGAGCTTCTGCACCAATAGGCTTGATTTTAAGGACAAGGAATACCGATTTAAGATCTATGAAGACAAATCCAATTCTTCCCATTCTGGCATTGAGCGTTTTCTTCCACGCATGCAGTGACAGACTACCCGAGGTTTGCCTGGAGAGGCATGCACCTCGATGTCAGCCGGCACTTTTTTGATGTAGACTTCATAAAAAGATATATCGATATCCTCGCCATGCATAAGATGAATGTCTTTCACTGGCATCTTGTTGATGACCAGGGATGGCGGATTGAAATTAAAAAATATCCCCGCCTGACTGCCTTGTCGGAAGTGCTGTGGTCAGTACCGGAGAGCAGAAACTGGGAGAATTTCAATACCAGGCTCCCAGGGTTGACGGAGCGGTTTGACCTGATGGGATTGAACTACTCAAAGAGTACAGGGCACTAAGTCCTCACCTGAACTCACCGAACAGCTTCGCTTTATTATACTTCTTGACAACAATCCCATAAATCAGAGCAGTCCAGAATGAGAAGAGGGCATAGACCAACGCAGGTTTTACCATCTCATTGCTCTGCAGTATTGTTCCGGCAACAAGAAGAGCCAGTGTTGTGTTCTGCAATGCTACTTCAATGCCCATTGTGAATGACGACCGTAAGCCTGTTCTCCACATCACTCCCATCCCCAGTCCTGCAATGAATCCAAGGAGATTGATCAACAGTGCGTAGGGAAATATCTCTATGGCTTCCGCCAGCCTGATACCTGAGCCTCCTTTTGATTCGTCGGCAAAAGCGATAAGTGAGTACACTCCTGCAAATAAAATTATCATGGCTGTTTTTACCGGCTTCTGGATTTTGTCTGCCAGCCGGTCATATCTGTGTCTTAAAAAAACTCCTGTTGCCGCCGGCAGTAATGTAACAAGAAAGATCTGCAGGAATGTTTCCAGGAATGGAAGATTAAAAGGTGAGTGTCTGCCAAGATATATTGTAAGTGCAAGATTTACAAGCAAGGGTATGGTGAAAAGTGTAAGTAGACTGTTAATGGTTGTGAGTGCAACCGAAAGCGCGACATTACCCCTGTAAAGAACCGTGATAAATCCTGATGTTGTGCCTCCCGGGCAGGCGGCGAGGATAATAAACCCGACCTTTAATGCAGGCGGCATATCGGTAAAATAAATTACCGCGAATGCAATGACGGGGAGAAGGATCATCTGGGCAAAGAGACCCAGCCAGAAAGGTCTGGGTGAGTGCAGAATATTTCTGAGGTCCTTCAGGTTTATTGAAAGCCCCACGCCAAACATGATTGTGGCCAGCACACCGCTCACAAGTAAATCGATATAGGTCAGGTTCATAGGTGTAAAGTAACTTAAACCGCCGGATATTCATTCACATGGTTAAAATTAGTTATATCTGCATCATAATCTTATGATAATTATCGGTATAACCGCTGACTGTGACATTTAAACAATACATTAGCCACCTAATCAATAAATTATAACGTGAAATCATTGAAAATCGGGAACCTTGTGATTGCTATTCCGGTAATACAGGGTGGCATGGGTGTGGGTATTTCACTGTCGGGACTGGCTGCTGCTGTTGCCAATGAAGGTGGCGTAGGAGTCATTTCAAGTGCAGGCCTCGGCCTGCTATACAAGGATCTTTCAGGGAATTTTCTGGAAGCAAGTATGGAGGGGCTAAAGGAGGAGATCAGAAGAGCGAGAGAAAAGACCAAAGGCATTATTGGTGTCAATGTAATGGTAGCCATGACAAATTTTGCCGATATGGTAAAGACAGCCATTGCGGAAAAAATCGACATTCTTATCGCAGGGGCGGGACTGCCGCTCGATATGCCCTCGTTCCTGAAAAAGGACAGCACTACAAAGCTCGTCCCCATCGTCTCATCTGCCAGGGCTGCGAAAATAATTTGCGAGAAGTGGAAATCAAACTACGACTACCTGCCCGATGCTGTTATTGTTGAAGGTCCTAAGGCAGGGGGTCACCTCGGCTTTAAGGAAGAACAAATAGCTGACAACAACTTCACACTCGAGATGCTCGTACCGGATATTGTGGCTGAGTTAAAGACATTTGAAGACAAGTACAATCAGAAGATCCCCCTCATTGCCGCAGGCGGGATTTATACCGGGCAGGACATCCATGATATTATGGAGCTTGGGGCGTCAGGTGTGCAGATGGGAACAAGGTTTGTCACAACCGATGAATGTGATGCCTCCGCCGCCTTCAAGCAGACCTATATAGACGCAGAGGAAAAAGACATTGAGATTATAAAGAGCCCGGTAGGAATGCCTGGGCGTGCAATCCTGAGCAGTTTTATCGAAAAGGTAAAGGCCGGGAAGAAACAACCTGCGAAATGTCCGTTCAAGTGCATTAAGACCTGTGACATTTCAAAAAGCCCTTATTGCATCATCGTTGCTCTGATGAACGCCTTAAAAGGAAATTTTGAACATGGTTTTGCTTTTGCCGGTGCAAATGCATTCAGGTCGACAAGAATATATTCTGTTAAAGAAGTCTTCCAGTCACTCCTGAAAGAATACCAGGGTAGTAAATAACAATTATCTCGGATCCACCACCTGACCCATAAACACAATCGTTCCGGTAGTCGTTTCCCTTATAAAATAAAGAAACGGGCGATTGATATTTATGATCTGCGGCTGCGGAGGCATTGAGGTCAGGCTTATACCTACTACGGTTGCGGCGGCGGCTTCCGTCCCCTCTTCATTCGTTTCGATGAATGTCTGGTGCAGCACGTATGAGATGAAAAGGCCCTGGTCACTTATGTTGCTGAAATCAGCAACGAAAGGTTCAAATGCAATTCCCATACCGAGGTTCTTCAGGTCGTCATTCAGCTTCCGCTTGAATTCATATTTAAATTTTGGCAGACTGAGCTCCACCTCTGTGGTTCCGTTAGAAAGGTATTCCATCCACTGCACCCAGTTCTCCGGATTGAGTTCGCCAGCCACTTCTTCGAGTGATACACCTTCATCAGGCAGCATGACCACCATTGAATAGTTGCCCTGTCCGTACGGCAGCTCAACAAGTGTAGCCTTCTCCGTACCCGCTATAGCAAATTTCTCTTTCTGATACATCATTGGAACCTGTGCCGGCGCATCAGGGGTTACATAGAACGGCAAGTCATGTGTATCATCCTTGTCAAACTGATTTCTCCATTTGCCGTTGAAGTAAACAGCATTGATCAGAAGCATGGCAAGGTCCGGATCCAGCGTCTCAAGCATTTTCTGAATCTTGTCATGTGTTTTATCCTCTATCCAGCCATTGATAACATTGACTGCACCGTTGTCCGTAACATCAAAGCTTCTGGCTTCGGCAAGATAGTATGTCTCAAGAGCAGTCATGAACGGCTGCTTGACAGTAAGCTTCTTCTCAACCCATACCGAGTTGGCTATTTCCATAATTACCCTCGAATCGACCGGCACCATATCTTTTATGAGCTTAAGATATGTATCATTGATCTCCTCAATGGTCTGGCCGTCATAGCGCAGACCGGATTTCATAGCGTCAAACGTCTCTCCTCCCGCTCCGTTGAGGGTCATTGAAAGTGCACTGGTGATGCTGAAGGGTGAGATCATGATATTCTCCGCTCCTTTTTTCTCAGTTATTATGGGTACAAAGAGATCGAAGGCAAACTTGTTAGCCGAAACAATCACCTCCTTCTGCTTGAGCGACAGTTCTATAGGAACCGGGTCGCCGGGAGGTGCACTCAGCTTTGTTTTTTCACATGAAGTCATTGATCCGAATAAGCCTGAAATCATTATTAATATAAGGCTAAACATGGTGTTTTTCATGACTTAAAAGGGTTAGTTGGCAGTGAAATGGCACAAATACTGTACCATTTTTTAATCGTTACCACTCCTGATCGTCTTCTGTGTCATTAATCTGCCTTATTCCGTTTTATTTTTTTAAGTTAGCAGTTGTAATCAGGAGAAACAATGACCGCCCTTACAAAAGATGAACAAGACCGCTATCAGCGACAGCTTATCATTCCTGCCGTGGGTGAGGCAGGACAGGAAAAGCTTAAGCAGGCCCGGGTTGTTATTACCGGTGCCGGCGGACTAGGTTCGCCAGTCCTGATGTACCTGGCGGCCGCCGGAGTTGGTACAATTGGCATCATAGACTCTGATACGGTCAGCATAAGCAATCTGCAAAGGCAGGTACTTTACGTCACCGGAGACATAGGGAGGGTGAAGGCTGATGCAGCTGCCGAAAGGATCTCCCTACTTAACCCCCTGATCAGGGTAATTTCATACCCGATAAGACTTACTGTGGAAAACGCACCGGATATTCTGGCCGGCTATGACATTGCTGTCGATTGCAGCGACAACTTCGCAACACGTTATCTGCTCAGCGACGCCACTAACGAAGCAGGCATTCCAATGGTGTATGGAGCTGTTTATCAGTTCATGGGACAGGCTTCGGTGTTCAATTATAATGGAGGACTATCATACAAGGATCTCTTCCCCGAAGAGATGCACCTGTCAGGCGACAACCAGGCCAATCCTCCTGGCGTCATAGGAGCGCTGCCAGGCATTATAGGTTCCGTACAGGCATGCGAGGTAATCAAGATCATCACAGGTGCAGGCGATATCCTCGCCGGTCGCCTCCTCCAGATAGACGCCCTGAGATTAAGAGCTGAGTTTATCTCCTTCTGAATCTTTTATTTGCCCTGAACAGCTTTTTTATTTAAATTAGTTTTCTGATCCTTAACAACATCTGCAACGATGACTGCTGCGAGTGTTTCTCTGGTGATTATTACTTTTTTACTTCTTCCACTGACAGAAGCAGCCGGAGCATTGCAGGAAAAACCTGATACTGCAGAAATCAATAAACAGACTAAGACTGCTTACCAGGAAGCAAGACGTAATCCTGATGTGTCAATATTACTCGCTCATCAGGCTTTGAGCACCTCCCGCCCGGTCAACTTCCGGAAAGGCATTGCCGATGCCTCCCTGGCTCTGGGAATGGCGTACCTGGCAAAATATAATAATGGCGACAGCGCCCGTTTTTACAATGAACAGGCACTTTCGATCTATGAAGAGACCGGTGATATTATTGGTAAGGCCCGTGCATGTTACGGACTGGCATATGTTTACAGCTTTAAAAGCGATTATCCCACCTCAAAAAAATACAGTACCCTGGCACTTGATTATTTTGAAGATGCAAGTGACCACCGCGGTATGATAAACAGCCTGAACGCTCTTTCTTATCTTGCCAGAAAACAACAGGACCTCGAACTGGCAAAGACATATGTAGAAAGAGCAATCGCGACCGCAAAAGATGTAAAAGACACCCTTCCGCTTGCTGATGCCACAAATGACCTTGGTAACATCTACAAGGAGATGGCTCTGTTCAGCCAGGCAATCGATACCTATTTTGAGGCACTTCGTCTCTGGGAATTAAAAGGCGATTCCAGTGGTATGTCAATCGCTTACGGAAGCATAGGATTAGCTTATTACTATCAGAAGGACTATGAAAAGGCTCTTGAATACAGCATGAAACATCTCTCGCTCTCTGAAAAACGAGGAGATCTCTGGGAGATAAGCAAGATATGCAATACCATAGCGCAGATATATAATTCAAGGAACATCAATGACAGTGCCCTTATCTACCAGCGTCGAAGTCTGGGATTGAACAGACAGATGAACTATCCGTCGGGAGAATCCAATGCCTGTTTTAATATTGCCTCTACATTGCTTCATCTGTTGCAGCCTGATTCAGCTTACTGGTATATCAGACGTGCGATGGATATAGCATCCGGAACTGACCAGACAATACCTCCTGAATATTATATAACATTAGGCAACGTACAGCAAACGCTTGGCAACTACCGGCTGGCAGCTGAAAACGGCCTCAGGGCATATTCACTAGGCAGGGAAAAAGAAATGCCACTGGTTGTTTCTGACGCATCTTTGCTTCTCAGCGACATTTACAGTAAAACAAGCAGGGAGGATCTGGCGTACAGGTATCTCAGGGAGCACATGCAGCTTAAAGACAGTATCAGTAGTGATGAATTCCTGAAGCAGGTCACACGGATGGAGATACAATACGATTTTGACAAGAAGGAAAAAACAGCAGAATTTGCACGCGAACAGGAAAGAGTGATACAGGAGAGTAAGATCCAGCAGCAGGGACTTTATCTCAGAGGACTCCTCATACTGCTTCTCTTACTGGCCTTGTTCTCTTTGCTTTATATACGTCACAATCAGCTCAGGGCTCAGTATGCCCGCATTGATCTTGAACAGAGGCTGCTACGAACGCAGATGAATCCACATTTCATTTTTAATTCGCTTTGCGCTGTCCAGGATCTTATCATGGCTGACAAACCCCAGAAGGCCAACACATTCCTGACGAAGGTATCCAGACTGATGCGGAACATACTTGAGAACTCCCGGGAGGAATATATAGCGCTTGACAAAGAAATTGAGACCCTGAGACTTTACCTCGAAGTGCAGCAGCTGAGATTTGAAAAGGGATTTGAGTATGATATCAGCGTTGATCAGACTATCGATCAGGAGAACATCTCCGTACCCCCTATGCTGGCTCAGCCGTGTGTTGAGAATTCCATTGAGCATGGGCTGCTACCTGGTAAGGAAAATGGCCGGGTCAGCGTCAGTTACTCGCTGAGGGACGGACTGCTGATGCTTGAGGTGACGGACAATGGTGTCGGAAGGGATAAAGCATCGGAGATGACCACTGGTATGAAGAAACAGTCAATCTCAACCAAGCTGACAGAGAAGAGGTTGGAGCACTTCAGAAAGATACTGAAAGAGAAACAGATAAGTTATGAGATCATTGATCTCTATGAGGGAGATGAAGCTGCAGGTACAAAAGTGGTGATGATGCTTCCGTTTAAGAAGATATACGCTTGAAACAAACATGATTGATAAATGAAAGCCATTGTGGTAGATGATGAATCAGCAGTGAGGAAGACCATTGCAGCCCTGCTACACGAGAGTTTTCCTGACATAATTATCAGCGCCTCCGTTGGGACAATAAATGATGGTTATGCTGCAATCATGGAACATCAGCCTGATCTTCTTTTCCTGGATATTGAGCTGCCTGATGGTCTCGGTTTCGACCTGATAAGAAAGATCTCTCCTGTAAAATTCAGGGTAATATTTATCACCGGACACCAGGAATATGCTCTTGATGCAATTAAGGTCAGCGCTCTTGATTATATCCTGAAACCGATAGACAAGGATGAGCTCAGGGAAGCGATCAATAAAGCAAGGGAGATGTTTAATCATGAAGAAGAGCAGCTGAAACTGCTGGCTCTCAGCGAGAACCTGCAGGGTAAAAAAGTCCTTAAGCGCATCATTCTTCGAACAGCCGATGCACTGCAGCTTATAGCGGTGAGTGATATCATCAGGGCTGAGGCCGACAGTAATTATACTCACTTCCATCTCACAGGCGGAAAGCACGTGATGGTCTCACGCACAATGAAAGAATATGAAGCCATGCTTGCAGGTACAGGCCTGATCCGCGTTCACCAGTCGCATCTTGTCAATCTGAATTTTGTAGACAAATTCGTCAAGCGCGACGGCGGTTATCTTCAGCTCAGGGACGGCTCCTCCATCCCCGTCTCCCCCAACCTCAAACAAAAGGTCCTCAAGGCTATCAGCGATCATTTGTACGAATAGGGAAACGCCTGACCGCAGGACGGCAAGGCCGCAGGACGGCAAGGCTGCAGGACCAAAAACCCCGAATGCTAATTCAAACCCCCTCTTTGCTCATTTGCTCTTGCTTCATGGTATAGCATGGTTTAACTTGGATTAAAAACCATAATGCCATGAAATATCTCATTTCTTTTACTGCGGTTATTTACATCCTGATCTTGTCTGCCGCATCCGTGCAGGCTCAGACTGCACTTCAATGGAACAAGTATGACTTCGTTCCCGGAGAAAAGATAATTTTTGAGGATAATCAGGAAGGTGAAGTTAACGGAGAATTCCCTTCCAGGTGGGATCTTGCCGGCGGAGGAAGCGTTGAAAACGCTGCTTTCGGTAACTTTAATGTAATTTATTTCAAAGAAGCCGAGTCATGTATTATTCCCTTCTTTAAGGAACCGGAAAAAGATAATCTCCCTGACCTTTTCACGATCGAGTTCGATTGCTGGTTTGAACCGGATGAATACTGTCAGTATCTTGTTGACTTCTGGGATCATAAAAATCAGAGCGAAAGCACGATAGACATAGATGCCCTGATCATAAACGCTAATCATGCCGGTATAAATGATGTCGGGGAAGGGTTCTATCCGGGTCAGGAAGAAAAGGGTGAAATAACCGAAGGGTTCTGGCGTCATGTAGCCATTTCATTCAATGTGAGGGCACTGAAGGTATATCTTGATGATGCGCGCGTTGTCAATATTCCAAATCTTGGAGTCAATCCTGAGGGCCTCACGATCTGTTGTGACCGCATGAACTCGGCAGGTACGCAAGGTGTCAACAGGCTCATTAAGAATGTAAGGATTGCTGAAGGGGCTGTCAAGCTATATGACAAACTGATGCAGGACGGGAAAATCATAGCCAATGGTATCCGCTTTGACGTGAACAGGGCTACAATCAAACCGGAATCGATGGGTGTTGTAAATTCAATTTACTATCTTCTCAGGGAGCACCCCGAACTGAAGATGAGCGTTGAGGGGCACACCGACAGTGACGGGGATGAAGCTTCCAACCAGACACTCTCTGAACAAAGGGCACAAGAGGTAGTTGACCAACTGGTTAAAATGGGCATAGACGGTTCACGGCTTATCAGTCGTGGCTGGGGCGAGAGCAAACCTGTCGGTCCGAACAATACCTCTGAAGGCAAGGCTGCCAACAGAAGAGTTGAATTTGTGAAAAACTAAACTTAATTACAGGTAAAATCATGATAATGAGTTATAAAATAATGCTACGGCTTGCTAGCATCATGTTCTTCTGGTTGTTCTTTCAATCTGGATCTCTGAGTTATGGTAAAGCTTTCATCGAATCCTCTGGTAAAATCAAAAAATATTGTTCCTGGCCAGAGAAGTTAATAGTAGATAATGCCGGCGATAAAATCCTATCTGACCGAAATCTAATTGATCAGGATACTACGCGAAAAAAAAGGAGTAATAAAGCAGGAGGAACAGGGGATACTGGCGGGACAGGTAACCAGGGTAATTCCGGTACATCCGGTGACCAATCTGGTACAGGCGGAACCGGACAACCAGGGAATACCGGGCAATCGGGGGATACAGGCGGGACAGGTAACCAGGGTAATTCCGGTACATCCGGTGACCAATCCGGTACAGGTGGAACCGGACAACCAGGTGGAACAGATGCTCTATCTGACTACTTATCTAATAGTTGGGAGGGATCTATATCCTTGTATGAAACCATGGGAGCCGGAGAAGATCAGTCGCTTCTTGCGGCTCTGACTCCCGGGGGTGAATATAACATTTCAAAGAACTGGATAATCGGCCTTTCCTTCAAGCCTGTGGATAAAACTTCAAAGCTCCTCAACTATAAGGTTGAAAGAGCAACTCTCATAAGCTTCTCTGATGAGTATGCCCAGACTATGTTCAGAATGGAACGGGAAGGCAGGCGCATTGAAGGCCGGGCAAGGGAAACGGCAGAGGCCAACGGGAGATCTCTTTCAGTCGCTGAGTGTGACCTCCGGCTTATTATAGATACCGTGAGCGGCAAATATTGGGTCAAAGGTGAGATTCATGTTGAGGGAATTGAGATAAAAGGAACCGATGAGGTTGATATAAAGGTCAAACCCATCAACACAGAGATTGATGAAGAGGCAGAAGGTACGACAGGAATTGATGAAGAAATTGGGATATCAGGGACTTTCACAACTGTCAGGCCCGGTGATCTGCCTGAAGAGCTCATGGGTACCAAAGACCTTTTCAAGGATGTCCCGGAGGAATTCAGAGAATTCCTTGAGGATCTGGGCGGGGCACAATCTATGCTTGTTTCGTGGAACCTGAGAAGAAGGATTGATCATGAAAAATGACACCTTTTTTAATGCATTAAAAGGCTGGCTGATCATTCTCCTGACGAGTTTCTCACTATACCTATCAGCACAGGAGGAATATTGTTGTAGGAGAATATTAATGTTTCCTTCATTCCCGATGCCAGAAGGACAGGAACGTGATCTCTCACTGGGTATTTCAATACTCTGGAATAGTATGATCCTTAAAAATGGAGCTCATGAGTTAGGTAAATGTCCAATACCGCTTGAACTCCGGTCATGGGAAGGGAACCTGGAAGTTGATAGCATGACCGCAAGAATGGCAGCTGCCGTACTGAAAACTAAGCCCACATTCCTGTCCGATGAAGAGTCAAGAAAGGGGGCTGACTACATCTGGAAAGGTAAACTTGAACTACTCTCAGTTGATAAAATCGTTCCGGGAGAATGGGAAGATGCATACATTGATGAGGATACAAAACCTGGTACTAAACGCTATGAACCGGGTAATGCCCTCGGGAAGTGGCGTTTTACAATTCAGCTCTATAATCCATTCTGGAATGAAGTGGTAAAGGAAGCCTCTACTCTTATATATGAGGGTATCGGGGATTATGACGAAATTCATAGAGCTCTTTATACTCAGCATTTTGCCAATCTTAAAGAGATAATTCTTGAATACGAAAAAGCACCCAAAAAAGCTGAATTCAATAGCGAAATTATAAAAGTCAATTTGGAAACCACAAAAAGAATCACCTTCAAAGTGACTGATGCAAATGGAGAGAAACCAAAGAAGTGGCAAAGACTTGCGGTAAAGGTTGATTTTGGCTCGCTAACCAATGGAACACCTTGTTGTGAAACGGGTGAGGATGTGAAATTCTATTCATTCATGTGCGAGGAAGGTCAGGCCACAATTGAATATAAAGCTCCGGATCCTCATATAGCTACCCTGGACCACATAACTGTTTTTAATGGTTGTATAATTAAAAGCCCTGACATGGTCGCTATGTCAATGATTGAAGTCCAGGAGGAAATCGGTGCAGTTGATATAGTAATAATTAATGAAGGTTATTCCGGCACAATCACCGTCACAAAGAGCTGGGATTACAAAAAGAATCATGATGACTATACTGAGACTTTCATCGGAAATCAATCTATTACCTATACCGGTATTTTTAAACCTATCCCCCAAATGGAAGGGATGGAGGGTCAGCCAATAAGAATGCTCGGAGCCAGCCCTGCACAAGGATCCTGGAAACATAATGAACAAAGATATTGTGAGGGCAGTGGTTGTGGCGAATGCAACGGACTTGTTTACGAGGAGTACGGTTCAGGCAGCATGTCTTCTGAAACAATGGATGGCCTTATCATTACAACAAATGTGTGGCCAACCGGTAACAAGCAGGTAGCTGATCAGATGGCACAGTTCGGCATGGAAAACTGGTATGATATTACCACACCTACAGAAAATGTAAAAACAGAAAACAGAACAAAATCATATAAGGAGGATGGTGGCTGCCAATGGGAGAATTCTACTTCTACCACCAATCTCACTGGAGCAGACATACGCTTTAAACTTAAAGATCTTTATCTCCTTCAGGGCAGAGTTCCATGGAGCTCATCAAGAGGGACCACAGTTATCAGTGCAACAGACATGACTGAAGCCATATACGATCAGAAACCTTTTGATCCTGAACAAAATGGTGCTGATTTTAAATATACAATCACCTGGAATTTGAAAGCACTGTAACTTAAATACAACTGAACATTGACAATAAATAGTACTAAAATGAAGCAGATTTTCGCATTTTCGATTTGCCTGCTATACATGCTGCCGGCAGCATTTCCGCAGGAAGCCGTCCTGAAACCTTACGGCATCAAATCAGCTATTATTGAATACACCTACTCTGGTGACAAAACAGGTACGGGAACCCTGTACTTTGACGACTACGGTATGAAGAGTGCAATGTACATGGAGACCGTAACTGAAGGTGAAGAAAGCATGGGATGGGTGGTCGCTTTCGGCGACGACCAGTATATGTGGGATCCGGATCAGCCTGACAACGGAATGAAGATGAGAAATCCGCTCCTCTCCTGGATCAATGAAGCTTCAAACAGTGACTATGAATCTTTTACTGAAGAAACATATAAGAAAATGGGGATGGTAAAAAGCGGGAAGGAAACCTTGCTTGGCAAAGAATGCGATGTCATTAAAGGTGACATGGGAAAAGTACTTATATGGAACGGCATCATGATGATGATGGAATTCAAGATGGGAGGGTATTCTTCAGGCCAGAAAGCCACATCAATAAAGGCAAACGTTACCGTTGAAGCAAAATATTTCATCATTCCGAAGAATATCACCTTCTCCGAAATGCCCGGTTTTTAAATCAAAACAGCTATGAAAAAAGCTTTGTCATTATTTGTCCTTGCAACTGCCTGTTTGACTGCAGGAGCTCAGCAGGCTGAGCTGCTCAAGGATATCAATCCCGGTCCCGGCAGTTCTTATATAAACTATATGACCCAACTGGGTGATAAAGTTATCTTTCAGACTACTGTCACCGGATCGGACAACGGACCCTGGGTTACTGACGGGACTTCCGAAGGGACATATATGCTAAAAAAACTGGACAGCTACTCCGGGCCAATGGTTGTTTTTAAAAATGAGGTCTATTTCAGTGGCGATGACGGGACCACCGGTTTAGAACTCTGGAAAACCGACGGAACTTCTGAAGGCACTGTAATAGTAAAAGATATCTTTCCCGGAAGCTACGGAAGCAGACCCGGAGAGTTGACTGTCTTTAATGATGCTCTTTATTTTAGCGGAACCCACCCCGATTACGGAGAGGAGCTCTGCGTATTACATGTGACCGATGGTCAGTCTGTGATCAGTATTTATGATATTACTGAAGGAACTGCTTCAACAAAACCGGGGTGGTTATATCCGGCGTCTGGCAAATTATATTTTGTCGGTCGGGACGACCGCTTCTTGTATTACCATGACCCTTTAACGGGAACAACGACCCGCTATACTGATGTAGTGAAGCCCGGGCCGGCTGATGACCCTTATTTTGCTGACTATAACTGTTCAGTCTATTTTCGCGCCAGCAAAGCTAATCCCGAACCAGTTAATGACTTTGGAGTACAATTATGGAAAGTACTTACCGATGGTTATGTTTTAAGATTATCAGAAAGTTTCAACAATAACGTTGATCTTGATCCTGCTTTTTTGACTAAAGTTGGAGATAAGTTATTTTTCGCCGGAGATGTATTTCCTTTTGGCGTGGAGTTATGTTTTTATGCAGGTGAACAGTACGACAAACCCGGGGTGACATATATGGCCAGGGATATCAATCCTGAAGGACATTCCAGTCTGACAGACGCTTTTTTTACTGAATTCAAGGGGAGACTTGTTTTTTCGGCCTATGTTCCTGATTCGGGACAGGAACTCTGGGTGTCCGACGGTACCGGACCAGGTACCAAAATGATAAAAGATATTTATCCCGGACCGTCAGGCTCCGGAGTTATAAGTCCTGTAATAATCGGAGACACATTATACTTTTCCGCCGATGACGGAATGGGAGGAGAACTGTGGAGACTGATCAATCCTGACGGCCAGCCGGAAAAATTTACCAACATTCCCGGGGGAGGAGCCTGGGGACCGGAATTGAGAAGAATTAATAAAACTTTCGTGTTCTCTGCCAGTGATGTTACACACGGAACTGAGCTGTGGAAGATGACAGTTTCAGGAAGCACATCAGCAAAAGACATCTGCCTGGAAGATCCACAGACATTACTATACCCTAATCCTGTCAATGATTATTTCATTGTTGAGATACCTGATTTGTTTAGCCTTCCGGCTGTAATATCCCTCTATAATATTTCAGGCGAAAGGATCATGGAAACAGAGGCCACAAACTACTCAATGACTTTTAATGCATGCAAATTGCAATTATGCTCTGGTCTATATTTCATAAGAGTAGAAGATGGCACGAAGAGTCAGACAATCAAATTCCTGGTTTTATAAATAAGTATAAAACCGACTCCTTTGCCATAAATAAAATATTAAGAACTCCTTTTCAGGCTCTGAAGTGAATTACTTCAAATGATTCTCGTCAGCGTAGAGATTGTCTCTCGAGAGCAGATGATCAAGGTTTGCAAGTCCGTATACTATCACGGCGGTGACAACTGCGGCATGCTCCTGGTATTCAGTGATGCTTTTATCATAGGTATCACGTTCTGAATGCCATATTTCACCGTAATCGAAGTTGTACCCCTTGATGTCAGGTTCGTCAAACCGCAGGGCAGGAACACCATTCTTTGCGAAATAGGCGTGATCTGATCCTCCCGCATTGACAGGTCTTGGTCGTGCCGGCTCTGTTCTTTTCTTCAGAGTGAAGGGGAAATCGGGATTAATACTGTTGAGTGGCTTGCACACCTTTTCAAAATCATCGTACATAGCCTCGGGGACTGTGATTCCTGTGATTGGAGTGGGTCCTCCGTCACGATTGACATAGTCTGAGATCCCCGGCAACTTTTCCATATTACTCTCCACCCAATGTTTTGATCCGATAAGCCCAAACTCTTCACCGGCCCATAAGCATACCATAATTGTACGTTCAGGCTTCCCTCCCGCCGCCATTATCAGTCGTGCCGCCTCCATCATAGGTGTGGCTCCTGAGCCGTCATCAACGCCGCCTGTGGCAACATCAAAGGCATCGAGGTGGCCGCCCATCATCACATATTCATCAGGGTACCTGGTGCCGCGGATAACTCCTATGACATTGTGATATTTGACAGGGCCGGGTTTAAAGTGATTGCGAATGTCAAATTCCAGCAGAAAATACTGTCTCTCCTTTGCCATCTCCTCAATGACTGCATACTGCTTCTCATCGAGCTTGATATCACATACTGTCGGCAGAGTTTCAAAAGTCAAACTATCAAGGTTCTTGCGGTCATAGAGAGCCGTAATTGGCACGGAGGCTTTTTGAATGATACCAAGTATACCTGCATCGCGCATCTCGCGGTAAAAGAGCGCAGGTTCTTCATGCATTGGGATCAGATCTTTCGGGGGTTTATCACGATTGGTGTAGTTTTCTCTCATGATCTCGCGGTTCAGTTTTGAGATGGAGTCATTCTCTGCAATGATTCTTACCCTGGCGGAATCAGCCTTAAGAGACCTGTCGATGGGCCATCCGTTGCTTTTACCTCCTATCAGTACCCAGGCACCCTTAAGCGCTCCCTTCATTTTGCTAAACTCCTCCTTGCTTTTAGGCTCGATCAGCACAGGACCACGTTGAACACCTTTGGTTCCGGATGTATATGACGGGGTAGCAAAATGCAGTATCATTCCGTTGTCTGAAAGCATCCTTCCGAACCATGGACCGCGATTGAAACCTACAGGAACAGTTCCGGCTTCATCCATAATCACTTCCATACCCCATTTTTTAAACTCTGATGCACACCACTCAGCGGCATTGTCGTAGGCATCGGACCCAACCAGCCTTCCGCCGAAACGGTTTGTGAGGACATCAAGATGCTGCATCGTGTGGTTATCAGTCTGACCCAACTCAATGATGCGGTCAACAACCTTGTTGTGCTGGGCTGATACTCCGGCTGCGATTAAAAACATGAAAACGGGAAGAAGGATTCTTTTCATTGTGTACTTATTTTTAAGAGCTGCAAGCTAATTAAAATGACCGGAAATTTCCAACCCCGGATCGTGTTTTGCTGTACCATTCAACCTCTCAACTCTCTCAACCATTCAATCATTCAATTATCTTTATACCATGTACCAGAAAGACTACATCCTTCGCATGATCGAGATGCTGGGCGATCTGATCGCCGCAGTTTTAGGGCTCGCAAGGAAAGGGGAGTTTCAGCAGGCCACTGAGAATCTTGAACGTATTTATTATGATATGCTAAAGGAGGATGCCGCTTTCTTCAGGTCAATACCCAAAGAGGATCTGACACATAAGCTTCTCGATGAGCATAACTACACAAACGGTCATCTTGAGATATTGGCAGAGCTGTTCAACGCTGAGGCTGAGCTTGCCTTTGCGCAGGGTAACCCGCATGGTTGTCTTGAGTATTCGGAAAAGGCGCTGCTGTTGTTCGAGTTCATCGACATTAAACAGAAAACTCTCTCGATGGACCGGCTCGATAAAATGACCAACATCCGTGACAGGATTATTAAACTCAGTGCCTCAGAAACACAAATCTAACTCTTAAACTTCCTCAGCCCTTCAACTTTTCAACCCTCTCAACCCATCAACCTATCACCTCTCTACACCTTTCAACCAGAATCGCCACTCCCTTCGATGCTCCTTCCATGATTACCTGAACCTCGTGAGCTGAAGGAACCTGCACCGGCTTCGGGTCAATCAGAAAGACCGGTGTCAGCAACGGAACATAATGGATCAGTCCCGCGGCAGGATATACATTAAGGGATGATCCAATTACTGCAAAAATATCTGCATATGAGGCAACATCAGCAGCTTCCTCCATGGCCGGGACAGCCTCTCCGAACCACACTATGTTCGGCCGTAGCGGAGATCCGTCGGCAGCCTTCTCTCCCGGCAGGATATCGCGATAACCAATGTCGATAATCAGATTTGGATCTTTACTGCTGCGGGCCTGTGTCAGCATCCCATGAAGGTGGAGTATTTTCGTGCTGCCTGCCCTTTCGTGAAGGTTATCGACATTCTGGGTTATTATGTGCACATCAAAATCGCTTTCCAGCTGAACCAGTCCAGTATGCCCAATGTTTGGCTCAGCACTCTCCAGCTGTCGGCGGCGCTCGTTGTAAAATCGCTGTACCAGGTCAGGGTTTCTGTACCAGGCCTCAATGGATGCTACCTCCTCTACTTTGTACTGTTCCCACAGTCCGCCGCTGTCGCGGAATGTTTTAATGCCACTCTCGGCACTCATGCCGGCACCTGTCAGTATTACAAGTTTCTTCATGATGTGAATATAATAAAAAGGCCACAGGCAATAGGCAGCAGAGAAGCGACCGTATAGTCCCGACATCGTATGTCGGGACAGGGAGCTGTCAGACTACAGGGAAAGCAACAAACAATGGGCAACAGGCGATTAAGAACCAGGAAAATTATTAAAAATAAAAAACTTGACTCCTGTTTCATTTTAATTTAAATTTACTCTCCTTCCATTTTAAACTAAGAAACTGACTGCCGGAACGCCTATACCCGTGAGGTAAAGCCAATGAAGAAAAGCTCCAGAAAAGGTTCAGACTGCCTGCATATATTCCTACCTTGTTTTCTTTTGCTGATATCGCTGAACCTTTGGTCTCAGGATCCGATGGCCGTACCAAGATTGTCAGGTGCAATTGATTTCGACGGTGTGCCTGATGAAGATTCCTGGATGGCAATTCCGGCCTTGCCGTTGGTTATGTATACCCCTATATTTGGCAAAGAGCCTACAGAACTCTCTGTGATTAAGATCGCATATGATGATGAATATTTATATGTTTCCGGTGTTTTTGACTATAAAAATCCGGAGGATTTAAGGGCTTTCAGCAAGAAACGGGATTACAACGTCGGTAAATGCGACTGGTTAGGCTTGCTAATTGATACTTTCAATGACAGGCAGAATTCTGTAATGTTCTGGACCAACCCCAACGGAGTAAGGACCGAAGGAACTACCCAGAATGATATAGTAGATCAAAATACTGACATGAATTTCAGCTGGAACACTTTCTGGGATGCAATGTCAAAGATTAATGACCATGGATGGTCAGCCGAGATCAGAATTCCGTTTTCAAGCCTCAGGTTCCAGGTGAATGAGAACAAAACCAGTATGGGGATAACAGTTGTTAATTATCGCCCTGTAAAATCTGAGTGGATAAGTTTTCCGGCGATTCCTCCGGATGTTGCAAATGCCATATGGAAACCATCAATGAGCTCAGTGATGGAATTCACAGGCCTGAAGCCGGAAAACCCTGTTTACTTTACTCCCTACGTGACCGGCGGCATCGGCCAGGTAAATGAGCTAAATGATGCCGAAACCGAATATGAGATGACTTCGAAATTCAAGTTCGATGCCGGATTCGATGCAAAGTACAGCATAACAAATAACCTGACCGTTGATCTTACTGTCAACACTGATTTTGCACAGGTCGAAGCAGATGATCAGAAAATCAACCTTACAAGATACTCTCTTTACTTTCCTGAAAAGAGAGTCTTCTTCCAGGAAAAAGCCGACGTTTTTGATTTCTCTTTTCTTGGCGGCAACAACTTATTCTACAGCCGCAGAATAGGCCTCTATGACGGCAATCCTGTAAGGATCTACGGTGGTGTCAGAATGACAGGAAGGATTAATAAATGGGATATCGGCATCCTCGACATGCAGACGGCTTCTTTTGAAGAAAATCCATCGGAAAACTTCGGAATCTTCAGAACAAAACGAGGCGTCTTCAACCCGAATTCATATGTCGGCGGAATGTTCACAAGCAGATTAGGCATGAACGGTAATTATAATATTGCTTACGGACTGGATGGACAGTTCAGGGTTGTTGGCGACGAATTTCTGACCGTCAAATGGGCTCAGACGTTTGAGCGGGATTCCATTAATAAAATATTCGATTTCGCACCTTCCAGGTTCTTGTTTGAATGGCAGCGGAGAAAAATAAAAGGCTTTGGGTATGACTTTGTCTATACATGGTCAGGCAAAAGTTTTAATCCCGGGGTTGGATTTGAAACAAAAGATAATTACCAGGGAGTAAGAGCAATCTTGCAATATGGGTGGCTGCCACAGAGAGAGACTTTTCTCAGGTATCATTCGATCTCGCTAACGGCATATGATTTCTGGAATACTTTAACCGGCTTACATGAAACTACTAATGGAATATTTAAATGGCATTTCGAGGCAAAGAAAGGATTCTACGGAAACATTTCAGCCAATTGGTTTCTGGAAGATATTGCCGATACGCTTATTCTTGGCAACAATCAGGCATCAGTTCTGCCCGGAAGATATTCATTTGCCTGTCTCAGTACCTCGTACGGCTCATCGGGGGCTCATGCCCTCTCTTACGAGTTAACTGCTGATGCCGGAACCTTTTACGACGGATGGAAAATTTCTTTCTCTGCAAATCCGAAACTGAGCATCGGCGCCGGTTTTGATCTTGGGCTTTCTTATTATCTCGATTATGTAAATCTCCCTTCCAGCACAAGCTTTATCAACCATATAATGGGGATCAGGGGATTGCTTACAATGACCACAAAGACCTCCATATCGGCTTATATTCAGTATAATACAGCAGTAGATAAAGTGGTTACAAATATTCGCTTCAGGTATAATCCGCGTGAAGGCAACGATTTCTACATAGTCTATGACGAGGGGATGAATTCCGATCTGGAAAGGGAAACTCCCAGGTTGCCGTTCTCATCAGGCAGGACTTTGTTGCTGAAGTATACATATACATTCATATTCTGACCATCGTCAACAGATAAATAAGGAGAATAATAAGCATACTTTTGTCTTTGGCCTATTATTCCTAATTTTACCCCGGCATTACATCCATGGAAAAACTCAATCTCTTTTTTGCACAGATAAAAGACCTGAGCTGGTGGCAGAGGCTCTTCCGCTGGAGGAAGATCAGAAACCTCAGCTTCGATGCCTATGAGGAATTCAGGGCTCTGTCAAGAGAGATGGAGGCCAACAGGGGAAACATTGAAAAACTCAGGAACCGTATCACCGAAATATCCACCAGAAACGATAGCATTAATCAGAAGATAAGGGATATTGAGTTGCTGTCTGCCAGGAAGGATGCGCAGGTTGAAGAACTCAGCGCCCGGATCAGGGAGCACTCCGGAACCATTAATGAGCTTACAAAAAAGAATGCTTCATTCGAAGCCTCCAAGGAGGACAATGTTAAAAACTACAACGAAAATATAGCACGCCTTAACCAGACCAAGGAAAGCTTCGAGGCGGAACGCAAGAGGCTTAATGACGACAGGGTCAGGGAGGCAGCCGAGCGTCTTGAAAATATGAAGAGGCAATGGTCAGAGCACGAAACTGATGTTAAAAACACCGTCATCAGGATCTGTGATACCAACCATGTAAATTATGTTGATACGGTGCCGTTCAAGGGCAGCCCCGACAACACCATCGAAATCAGCGGCGAATATATAATCTTCGATGCCAAGAGCCCTGCCAATGATGACCTTACAAACTTTCCACTCTACATAAAAAGCCAGACGGAAAGCGTGAAAAAGTATGCAAGCCAGGAAAATGTGAAGAAATCAATTTTCCTGGTTGTGCCCACGAACACAATCCAGGTTCTGAAACAGCTTACATATAAAATGGGCGATTATGATGTCTTTGTCATCACGAGGGATTCGCTTGAGCCGGTGATCCTGTCACTTAAGAAGATCGAAGAATATGATCTTGCCGACAAACTCAGCCCCGGAGACCGCGACAGCATCTGCCGCATCATCGGCAAATTTGCCCATACCGCAAAGCGAAGGATACAAGTCGATCAGTACTTCTCCAATGAATTCATTGATATTGTGCTGAAGAGCCAGAAAGACCTGCCGGAGGATCTTCAGAAGCAGGTCATTGAATTTGAAAAATCGGAGAAGCTGAACCCACCGACCGAAAAGCGGGCAAAGATCATATCTATTGATGAGCTGCAAAAGAAAAGTCAGGAGATAAACACCGAAACAGAAATAAGAAAACTCACTCCGCCCGAATCCGAAGAGAATTCATTGCTCTGATATGCGAAGGGAAAAAGACTTTATAGGAGAGATGGAGCTGGATGACAATGCTCTGTACGGCCTTCAATCGGTAAGGGCACGTGATAATTTCCCTGATAAAACACCTTTTCCTATTGAATGGTACAAAGCCATGGCATTGACCAAGAGGTCATGTTACCTTGTTGCTGGTGAGTTCTTTTCAGAAGCTTCCCGGAAATATGATTTGAACAAAATGCATATAAGGACGGTCAGAAATGACTGCCTTGATGCCCTCGTGGAAAGTGCTGTTGAATGTGAAGAAGGCAATCACTTTGAGCATTTTATAGTACCGGCTTTCTCAGGGGGTGCCGGCACCAGTATCAATATGAATATGAATGAGATACTGGCTAACCGTGCGCTTCAGAAACTGGGATTTAAGCCGGGCGAATATTCCGTCATTGATCCCATTGAGGATGCCAACATTTTTCAGTCGACCAACGATGTTGTTCCGACTGCTCTGCGTATAGCTGCAATGCAATTGCTGCTGACACTTGAAAAGTCGATCAATGATCTGCGGGCGGCATCAGAGAACCTTGAGAGGAAGTACAGAGACACACTCCGTATTGCCTATACTCAGATGCAGGAAGCAGTTCCTTCCACCTTTGGCAGGCTTTTCAGCAGCTACAGTGACGCCCTGTCGCGCGACTGGTGGCGGGTTTCCAAGTGCCTTGAGCGAATTAAAGTTGTAAACCTTGGTGGAACGGCCATCGGAACATCAGTTGCTGTTCCAAAATACTTTGTGAATGAAGTGGTGGCCAGGCTGCAGCACCTGAGCAGTCTCCCCGTAACAAGAGGAGAGAACCTCTCGGAGGCCACAAGTAATCTTGATCCTTTTGTTGAGGTTCATGGCATATTGAAGGCTCATGCAGTCAATCTTGAAAAAATGGTCGGTGATCTCCGTCTGCTTGCTTCGGATATACACGGAGTGCATTCATTAAGAATATCCGGGAAGCAGGTTGGTAGCTCAATCATGCCTGGAAAGGTTAATCCGGTGATACCTGAATATGTCATCAGCTGTGCTCACCGGGTCTACAGTAATGATCAGCTTATAGCTCAGCTGTCCGCTCAGGGATGTCTCGAATTGAATGCTTACCTGCCCGTTATAGGCCATGCCATGCTTGAGAGCCTTAAGCTGCTGATATCAGCAGACGACAGCGCAGCAATAAACCTCCTTCACGGCCTGGAAATAGAATCCGGCATTTCTGAAGCAAAAGTGCTTTCAAGTCCTGCCATCACAACCGCACTGGTGCCATTTATAGGCTATAAGAAAGCTGCAGAAATGGCTGCCTTAATGAAGGAATCAGGCCTTTCCGTGATTGAGGCCAACACCAGGCTTGGGTTCTTAAAGGAAGAAAAACTGAAGGAGATTCTCAAACCGGGGAATCTTGTGCAGGGTGGCTACAGCCTGAAGGATCTTGAAGAATAGCATAATATGACTGCAAAGGGAAAAGAAGCAAAAGCCCACATAGGCATATTTGGCCGCCGGAACGTTGGCAAGAGCTCAATTATAAATGCACTTACCGGGCAGGACATTGCAATTGTGTCAGAAATTGCCGGAACAACCACTGACCCGGTAAAAAAAAGCATTGAACTGCATGGTATCGGTCCGGTTATTTTCATCGACACTGCAGGTATAGATGACAGCGGCGACCTTGGTAAACTGCGCATCGGGAAGTCGATGGCAGCCCTTAAGCTGATTGATCTGGCCATCCTGGTCCTTGCCGGCAATGAATTCGGAACATACGAGGCGGACCTCACGAAAGAGTTCGGCCTGCTTGATATACCGTACATCCTCGTTCACAACAAAAATGATATTGTCCCTGTGACAGATACCTTCAGACAGCTGGTAAAAAACCGTACCGGTATGGAGATCACCGTCTATTCGGCTCTTTATCCGGATAAATACAATGCGGGGCTCCTGAAAGCGCTGAAACAGACACTTCCTCCGTCGGCCATGAAAAGCCAGGGTCTGATAGGTGACCTGGTAAGCCAGGGAGACATTGTCATGCTGATAACCCCGGTGGATGTCGAAGCGCCGGAGGGCAGGCTCATCCTTCCGCAGGTACAGGTAATACGTGACATTCTTGATAATGACTGCGCAGCTATTGTTCTCAAGGAGAGGGAGGTTGACGCTTTCTTACGCCATACCGGCATAAAACCTAAACTGGTGGTAACTGACAGCCAGGCATTCCTCAAAGCCGATGCCTCTATCCCGAAGGATATACCGCTTACCAGCTTTAGCATCTTGCTGGCCAGGCAAAAAGGCGATTTTGAAGAGTACCTGAAAGGAACTCCGAAAATCAGTGAGCTGAGGGACGGTGACAGGATTTTGCTTCTTGAATCGTGCACTCATAATGTATCATGCGACGACATTGGCAGGGTGAAGATCCCAAGATGGCTGACAAATTTCACTGGAAAAAATCTGGAATTTGACAACGTGGCAGGGCTGGATGCAATCCCCCGGCCAATAGAAGATTATGCCCTTGTAATTCAGTGCGGCGGATGCATGGTGACACACCGCCAGCTGGTGAACCGGCTGCGCGAACCGAAGAAGCATAATATTCCGGTCACTAACTACGGAATGGCCATTGCTTATGTTCACGGTATATTCGACCGGGCCACAGAGCCGTTCACCGGTAAGGCAAAAAAAACCGGTGATATGCTATAACCACCGGCCTTATTTTAACCCGGAACACTAAACCAGGAACATCTAAAATGCCGAGACAAATCCTGCGCTGGCTTTTGCGTACGGATCGGCGCCTGAGAAGATGTATGTTCCTTCAGCCACAACCCTTACGTTACGGCGCAGAAGATACCCGAAGTGCAGCGTGGCCGACTGATAATCAAGATCATCAATCTGTGAATCAACAAGGTTGATCAGCCCTGCCATGTACCACTTGCTCATATCTGCTTTGGGTGCATAGATAATTTCAGCAAACCCTCCCCGGGTGGTCATATCGGTCATCATTTCTTCTGCAGCCAAATCGTAAACCTCTGAATCTGTCCTCCACATATACTGTACATTAACAAACAGCTTCTGTTTGAAGTTAATTGCCACATCTGGTCCGTACATTTTTACCTCACTGGTGTAAGGTGTTCCAGTACTGGTGATGTCTTCTTTCCCGGTATAACCGTAGAATCCGACTGTAATATTCTTGCCGATCGACTGGTTGATCCTCAGCATGAAATTCTTGTATTTGTCTTTATCGAACAGGAATTCTCCCCATGCCGGATCCAGGCCGCTGCCGTTCACTATTTCTCCAACCAGTGTTGTTCCTGTTTTGAAGGACTTGTCAAACATTATTCCACGGTCATACTTAAGATTAATTGATGAACCTTCCGGCTTGACGCCATAAATCTGATATGGTTCAAGCGTGAGCCGCAATTCATTCTTGAAAATAGGATCTGAGACGGAGAACTGTCCAATGTACAGGTTCATGCCGGAACCAAGAAGATCATGATAAATCATGAACGCATCCTCCAGACCGACGACTGTGCCAGTCTCATTCATCAGAAAATAAAAATAGTATGATATCTTATCAGACAGCTCCCCTCCTGAAAGAATCTTTGCCACAAAGGGGGCAGCGAAATCAATTGTACCCTCGTTTTCAAAATTTGCCGTTACATACCCTTCCAGTCTGACAGCCAGCGGAAGCTCCCTGAAAAGAGAAAGCTTTTCATCGCCCACATCGATAAGGTACCTGGGTGCTTCATAATCTGTCATCCTGTAACCATTGCTGGCAAAAGTATTACCGAATTCTTTCAATCTTGGCATGGCAGGAGTGTGACATACCTGGCAGCTTATCTGGTATTTGCGCGCGAAAGCCGGAATGGCTTCGACCTGTTTTACCGGAATAAACATCAAAGCCACAGAAGCCAGGGTAATGATCCGGGTAATTGATGACCTTTTCATGTTCTTCATTTTATGTTCTGAAAATTATCAGGGAAGGATAGTTACTTTGGTGGAGTGTTCGTTAACCTTTAATATTTCAGACTCAGATGAAGGAACTTTCAGGAAGTCGGCTACAGGCTTCACCAGAAGCTGGTAGTTTAGAACAGCCTTTACCATCATCTCACCCGGAGCAGCTGTATCAGGAACCCGAAAAGATAATGTCTCAACTTTTGTTTCCCTGGGGCCAATTCTGTAATCCACGCCCTGGCTGGCAGTGTTCCACTGCATGATAGTCATCCTGCCCTGCTCGTCAAAGTAAGGCTTTCTGAAGATCCTGTTTCCGTAAGGTATGCCGTCGCGTTGAACTCCTTTGAAATCAGCAATCTTAAGCGGAACACCCATATCCTGGTAGGCAAGGTAATCACCTGATATTGTATATTCCTCCCCTTCGAAACCCTTCTTATCAACATTGAGATGGTAAACATTACCCTTGGCATCGGTAGCCTCAACATCCAGCCATGCGATCCTGTCCTCAACTGACCCTGTTGGAAATTTGTGGCCGGTCTTGGCGTTAAACAAAGCAACTGTAAATATGATTTTTTCTCCGGGTTCTGCTTCCCTGATATCAGGCTGTATCCTGAGCTCAATTGTTCCTCTGACTTTACCAGGGTCATGTGCACCATGAAACAGGTGAAGTCTGGCATCATCACGTGACTTGCCCATCAGCGCCAGCTGGTAAGGACCCTTTGGCATGTGGCAGTCCTGGCAGCGTACTCCCTCGGCAGCATAAGGTCCTTCTTTCCACTCGAGCTGGGTGCTCTTGACCCAGATGCCATAAGGATTCTTTTCATTGTGGCAGTTACCGCAGAACTCCGTGGTCCGGTGAAAATCGCTCTGTACAATGTTGTGTGCCGGGGATTGAATCTCCGGCTTTCGACCGCTGTACTTGGTCATTCCCGGAACAATAAAATAGCTGAAGTTAAACGGCGGATCGGTCTGTGCTTTCTGTATCAGGTGACATACTTCGCACGAAACTGACTCATTGGCCATACTGTTTTCCGAAGGGCGCGGAGGAGGCATCGTCCCCTCCATATATCCCATAGGTGTATGACAGCCGTTGCATCCGTCAACAGGACCTTTCAGCTCAGGTTTAACCTCAGCATGAGGAACGGCAAGATTAAAATACTCAATCTCATCCCAGGAATGTGTGTAGGCCTGAGACATCATGGCCTGCGACCACTGTTCATAGATACCCGGATGGCAGGACCGGCATTTTTTTGCCGATTCAAACTCCTTGTATGCATACTTGCCTTTAAGGTCTTCCTGGGGAAGGGATCTGATGAAAGCGAAGGCAGTAAGGGTTAACAGGATAATAGCCAAGACAATAGCCAATGTTAACACGGTGGTATTTTTCTTTTTCATAGATTTGGGAATTAACAATAAAAGATACAAAAAATATTTAGAACCTTCCCTGGTTAAATTATTTTTTTCAACATCGAACTGTGCAAATTGAGCAAATTTGACCAGGTATGATATTTTGAATTTTTGTTTTACTTTTGGTATCGTAACAATTGATCATGACACACAGCTGGACGCTGGAATATAAAATCAAAATCAACCGTTCGGGGTTGTGTTAAAATGCCCCGCGTCACGGCGCCCAACCCTGGCGCCGCTGCGATCTGCCATTCCATTTATTTTATTTATAACCCTCCTTTCAAACAATTTTAATACTTGCAAGAATGAATACATTAATAATAACCGGATCAGCTCTCAAGATCAATGATGTGGTAAACGTCGCCCGTCACGGTCAAAAGGTTGAACTGCACCCTGATGCCCGCAAGAGGATTCTCGAGTGCCGGGCGATGCTTGAAAAGAAGATACTGGCACATGAGATCATGTACGGTGTCAACACCGGTATCGGTGAGTTCTCGGAGATAGTTCTCAACGATGACCAGATTAAGGATTTCCAGAAATATCTTGTTTACAACCATGCTGCCGGCATAGGTGACCCTGCCTCCATCGAGACTGTCAGGGGAGCCATGCTGGGAAGAATCAATGTCCATGCACACGGCAACTCAGGTTGCCGGCTTGAGATCACAGAGACATATGTGGAGATGCTCAACAAGGGCGTCACCCCATTCGCCTGCCAGAAAGGATCGGTTGGTGCCTGCGGCGATCTCGCCCCAATGTCCCAGATAGCGCTTCTGCTGATGGGTGAGGGCGAGGCTTATTACAATGGAGAGCTACTTGATGGCGGGGAAGCAATGAAGAGAGCCGGCATAGCCATCCCGGGGCTGCAGGCCCGCGACGGACTGGCAGCCATCAACGGCTCCAACATGCTTACCGCCATGAGTGCCATCTGGCTCGTCGATGCCAATAACTGGCTGAAACAGGCTGAGATTGCCGCCTCCATGTCGCTCGAAGCCCTCAAAGCAAATATGAAACCATACGAACCGCTACTGCATGAGGTGCGCGGATTTAAAGGCGCCATCAGAAGCGCAGCCGCCATTAACAAATGCGTTGCCGGTGGCGACCTTAAGGAAGGCAAGGTAAAAGCCAAGGTACAGGATGCCTATTCGATGAGATCAACCCCACAGGTCATCGGGTCGGCACATGACATGCTGGCTTACGCACGCAGCCAGGTGGAGATAGAGCTGAACGGCGTCGGCGATAACCCGATCTTCTTCCCCGATAAAAACCTGCAGCTCTCGGGAGCCAACTTCCAGGGTTCGCCTGTGAGCGTACCCATGGATATGGCAGGTGCATGCGTGACAATGGTCAGCGTTATGTCAGAGAGAAGGATGAACCGCCTGAATAACAAAGCCCTCAGCGTCGGATTACCAGATTTTCTCACAAAGGGCGCCGGAATGTTTTCAGGATTGATGCTCAGCCAGTACACTGCCGATATGATGATAGTGGAGCAGCGGATACTCTCTATGCCTGCCTCTATTCAGTCGATCCCGGCAGCAGCCGACCAGGAGGATTTCGTTTCCATGGGTATGAACACGGCCATAAAGAACAACCAGATACTCGACAATGCTTACGGCGTACTGGGTATTGAACTGATGGCAGCAGCGCAGGCGCTTGATTTCAGAAAGGAAGAATACAGCTTCGGAAAAGGCGTTCAGGCGGCAAAGGATGTCATCAGGAAGCATGTTGATTTCCTGGACATTGACCGGCCGCTCTATCCTGACCACACCGCCATGAAGGAACTTGTAAAATCATGCGAGATCCTGGAGGAGGTGGAGAAGACTGTAGGAAATTTGGAGTAGAGACATTGTACAGGGCAGGCGGCAGACTGCGAACGAAGTGAGACAGTCCCGCGAAACGTGAGGGCATGGAACATGCAGCATGGGGCATTAATACCATTCGTGGCTTTTTTCCGTTGTATTATTACAATTGAATAAATAAATATCAGCCATGAAGAAATACTTCATTTTGCCATTTATTGTACTTGCCGCCACTTCCTGCGCCACTCAGGAGCTGTACCTGAACGTGACACAACCGGCGCCGGTGACCATCGCCCCGGAGATAAAGACCATTGGAATAATAGATCGGTCAAATCCCACTGATCAGACCAAAACAATTGATATGATCGAACAGCTTCTGACGCTGGAAGGTGACGAACTGGACTCGATAGGCACACTTGAGGCTATCAGGGGAGTTACACAGGAGCTGAAGGAAAACGACAGGTTCAACGAAGTGAAGCTGCTGACTGACATTAAGTTCAAGGCATCAAGTGTTGGCTCCCTCCCATCGCCCCTGACCTGGGAGCAGGTAGAGGGTATATGCCTCGCGAACGGTACGGATGCCCTGTTTGCACTTGAGATGTATGATACTGATACTCACGTCAACTATTCGACTGAAAAAACACAGATCGAAACACCGCTCGGTAATATTCCCGCCCTTGAACACATAGCCTCCATGGAGATCCTTGTCAAGACCGGCTGGAGAATCTATTCACCTGCCGATAAGGCAATTCTTGACGAATATATTGTAGCTGAGACTGTAAACTTCACAGGCAGGGGAATAAATCCGGTCGTTGCTGTAAGTGCGCTTATGAACCGTGAGGCAGCAGTAAAAGAGGTGAGCAACAAAGCGGGGCATATCTACGCCCTCCGTCTCATTCCCTACCGGCTCAGGGCAACACGGGATTATTTTGTTAGAGGGACTGATAATTTCAAGATCGCGAAACGCAGGGCACAGCTGGGCAAATGGGATGAGGCGGCTGAATTGTGGGAAAAGGAGACAAGCAACCCTGACAGGAAGGTAGCCGGAAGGGCTCATTATAACATGGCCATCATCAATGAGATAAACGGCGACCTCGAAACGGCAAAAACCTGGGCGCAGAAAGCTTATGCAGACTATAAGATAAAGCTTGCACTCGATTATGTAAGAATCCTGGAGAACAGACTGTATAACAACGAAGTTCTGGATTACCAGAACGAACGTTAGGAAATGAGAAAAGTATTTTTGTGTTATTCCTTATTTTTTTGTGCCGTATCCCTCGGCCAGAAAAGTGAACTTCTTAAATATGTCAATCCGTTTATCGGCACTGACCGTATGGGACATACTTACCCGGGAGCTACAGTACCGTTCGGTATGGTTCAGCTTTCGCCCGATACGGATACGATACCCTATGAGGCTGACGGCAAATACAATAAAGATGTTTATAAATACTGTGCCGGATGAGCGTACAGGTTCATCGGTATCCGTGACGCTGGAATATGCCTATGACGATTGGTGTATATCACAAATTGTTAAGGCATTACATGCGGAGACATTGCTTGCAACGTCTTTACAGACGGACACAAATCTCCTGAAGGAATTTACCGACCGGTCACATAATTACATGAACGTCTGGGATGCGTCAACCGGATTCATGCGTCCCCGTAAAAACGACGGCACCTTCAGGAAAGATTTTGATGTCCTCAGCACTCACGGACAGGGGTTTATAGAAGGGAATGCGTGGAACTACAGCCTCTATGTGCCTCATGACCCTGATGCGCTGATCTCTCTCTCAGGCGGAAGGAAGAGGTTTGTTCAGCACCTTGACTCACTCTTCACAATGGAGCTTCCCGACAGCTATTTTGCAGAGACCGAGGACATAACACGTGACGGTATAATTGGCAACTACGTCCACGGTAACGAGCCATCGCATCATGTCCCTTATCTCTTCAATTATGCCGGTGAACCCCGCAAAACCCAATTCCGGGTTCGTCAGATAATGGATGCCATGTACCGGCCTGCCCCAAACGGTCTCGGCGGTAATGACGACTGCGGGCAGATGAGCGCGTGGTATATCTTCAGCGCACTTGGATTCTACCCGGTGGCCCCGGGATCAGACAGGTACGATCTCGGCAGTCCGCTCGTCATGGAGGCAGTGATCATTCTTGAAAACGGAAAACAGTTTTTAATTTCCGCAGTGAATCAATCGCCTGATAATGTATACGTTAAGAAAGCAATGCTGAACGGGAAAAAGCTTGACAGGTTATGGATCACCCACAGTGAGATAATGAATGGCGGCAAGCTGGAATTCTTTATGGGTAAATAATCACAGAACAAAGCCTGACAATCTCCTTTTCATTTCAATTGCCTTCTGTTTAACTGAAGAGTACTTCCCTCCGGGCTGTTCATCAGTTCAATCTGACTGTCAGTCAAAAATATTTTTTTTGCATTGGTTCATAGTTTAATTTTATGTAGTGATTTGTGTTTATATGTTAACTAATCTGATTATCCTATGAAAAGGCTGCTCATTCTTTCCCTGTTCCTTGCCTGTACACTTTCTGTTTTAAACTCACAGGAGATACCGGCTGATTCACTTAAGACCACGGATGAAACCGTTCAAACCCCACCTGATGCCGTACTGGCCGCGGATGATATGGAAAAGTACAAATCTGAGACCGATGATATCTCAAAGAACTTCGTAAAGTTCAATCTCACTTCTTTAGCAATTATGAACTTTTCACTTCAATATGAAAGAGTTCTGTCAAGAAGCATCTCCGGGGCATTATCATTCGCCTATATGCCTGAAACAAATATTCCAACCTATATAGCTGATCAGGTTATCAATCAGGTTGATAAAATGTCTGATGACGGTATTGGCCCCGAATCAGAGGATATCATCAGAAACCTGTTAATAAGCAGCTATACGATCACTCCAGAAATAAGATTCTATCTCGGTCAAAAGAGATACGGCCAAGGTTTCTATACGGCTTTTTTCTACAGGTATGGTCATTACGAACTCAGTAAAATGCCTATACCATATACAAACGATCTTGATGAGGATATCACAATTAACACCGCAGGCACAATAACATCTCACACCGGTGGGTTTATGCTCGGCTATCAGTGGGCATTAGGAAAGCATATGTGTCTGGACTGGCAGATGTTCGGGCCACATTTCGGGGTCAGTTCCGGCGATTTCCTGGGGTTGCCTTCATCTCCTCTCTCACAGGTGGATCAGGCAGACATAGAGGCGGAGTTTTTAAAAGTTGAATCATCACTGGTTGACCAGACAGTCGATGCGACAGCTGACGAAGTTAAAATGCTCTTTGACGGCCCCTGGGGAGGAATAAGATTCGCAGTGTCAATAGGCGTTAAATTCTGATCTCCCCTATTCGGCTCAGTTTTTTACCTTGCGAAAACCCCTGCTCCCCTGTCAAGCCACTCAGTGTAAGCCTGAATGTCAAAGTCGGTGCCCCTGGTTTCTACCAGGGGTTTCCCGGAAGGATCGACAATTGCATAAAGAGGAAGAGTATTGGTGTTGAACATTGAGATTTCAATGTCTTCATTCTTTTTGCCCATGGTCTTTTTTTCTCTGCCGTCAATCTTTGAAACAAAAACCTCATTATCAGGTAACTTAGTGCGATCGTCAACGTACAGTGCCACCAGCACAAAGTTTTCCCTTATGCGTCCCTGTACTTCAGGGTCAGACCACACACGGGCATCCATCTGCTTACAGTTGGCACAGGCATGGCCCTTGAAATCGATCAGCACCGGCTTGTTAAGCTTCTGAGCACATGCCAGTCCCTGCTCAAGGTCAAAGTAGCCTTCCAGACCATATTCAAAGTGCAGAATATCTGAGTATTTTGGTGTTTCGCAAACGGCTGATCCTGTGACCACAGCAGGACTACCACCCCTGTTTTCGCCAATCGCTTTCAGGAGGTTGAAGCCTGATGTCTCACGCGGAGGCAATAGTGCGGATATACGTGTCAGCGGTGCCCCGAACAAGCCTGGGACCAAATATAAGGCAAAGGAAAATGAAGCTATGATCAGCACCAGTCTGAAAACGCCAATATGAGGCACATCACTGTCATTTTCGAATTTGATCTTCCCCATCAGGTAAAGCCCCATGAGGACAAAAATAACGATCCATATTGCAAGGTAAACATCTCTTGACAGGATGCCAAGCGAATATACGGTGTCTATGTTTGAGGCAAACTTCAAACTGAAAGCCAGCATGATGAAACCAAGTACCACCTTGATCGAGTTGAGCCATCCGCCTGACTTCGGCATCTTCTTCATCCATGAAGGGAAGAGGGCGAAGAGAGTGAACGGCAGGGCGAAAGCGAGGCCGAAGCCGAGCATGCCTATTGTAGGGCGCAGAACATCACCCGAGGCAGCCTCAACTAACAGGGCACCCACGATCGGGCCCGTACACGAGAAAGAGACCAGCACGGTTGTCAGTCCGAGAAAGAAAGCTGCAAGCACGCCGCCCTTGTCGACCCTGGAGTCGGTTGAGCTAACCCATTTTGATGGCATGACCATCTCGAATGCACCGAAAAACGATGCGGCAAATACAAGGAAGAGTGCAAAGAAAAGAAGGTTGGGTATCCAGTGGGTGCTGAGAGTATTGGCAAAACCCGCTCCTGCACTGGTAAGAGAAACAATTATACCAAGGGAAGAATAAAGCAGAATGATAGTCAGTCCGAAAACAAGTGCCTTCCCGATTGCTGAGCCCTTCTTTTCCGCTCCCTGTGAAAAGAACGCCACAGTCATTGGAATCATGGGGAACACACAAGGTGTAAGAATACCGGCAAATCCGGCAAGCATGGACAACAAAAAGAATTTAAGAAATCCTTTCCTGGACCGCTCTCCGGATGATGCCTTCACCGTTTGAGACGAATTATCTCCCTGAGTGACAGTTATGAGCGGAGTATTGCCGGTGGACTGTTGTGCTGTTGTAACGACAAACTCATCAGCATTGGTCTTCTCCGCAGAGGCAGGTGCGGCACCATTGCCCTTGATAACCAATGAAAATTCGATATCCCTTGGAGGGAGGCATTGCTTGTCATCACACGACATAAAAGTCACAAATCCTTTTACTGTGGCAGGATATTGAGTAACAGTGATTTTCTGCCTGAACCCGGCCCTGACACTGTGCATTCCGATGTCCATGCCGAAGCTGTTGTCAAATTTGACTTCAGGCTTGTCTATGGCTACAGGCTTGCCCTCCAGGGCATAACCCGAAGGTTCCTCAAATGTAAAACTGGTGGCAATGGGGCCTCCTTCTGCTATATCCATTGCATAAAGATGCCAGCCGTTATCAATCTCAGCTGTCATTACAATATCGAACTTGTTATCTCCTGTTTTTTCGGTGCCGAAGCTCCATGTGACAGGCTCCAGGACCTGACCCTGAAGCATCAGTAGCGGGAACAGGAACAGGTATGTGACGGTGATTGTGAGTTTCCGAACCATGTTTGCATATTAATGATGACAAAAATAGTGATTTAAATAATAGATAATATTTTGCTGGCAGTCCCGGACATCAAATTGAAACTATGTGAGATCCTTGATCTGACATGACACTGAAAATGTATTGTCATTTTATGTGCCGGAATTATTTGGATTCCGGTTTTAAATTTCTTATCTTTGATTATTCCTATTTAGGAATTATTCTTATCTAATGAATTCCACTGATTACAAAATAAAGCTAAAGGAACGGGGACTGAAGGTCACACCTCAGCGCCTGGCGGTTCTGGAGGCTGTTGATGTTCTCCATGATCATCCCACGGCTGAGGAAGTAGGTAACTTCATCAGAAAAATGTATCCGAATATTGCCACGGGCACAGTCTACAAGACGCTTGAAACGCTTGTTGACAAAGACATTATTATCAGGGTTAAAACTGACCGTGGCATACTAAGGTACGATGCTGTAAGGGAGGCGCATCACCATCTGTACTGCGCACAAACAGACCGTATTGAAGATTATTATGATACTGATCTGACTAAGATCATAAATCGGCATTTTAAAAAGAAGGTCATTCCGAACTTCAGGATAGAGGATATAAAACTGCAGATAGTGGGGAAGTTCACCGGAAAAACCGTAAAGGGTAAAAGAAAGAATGATTAGGCTGTTGCTGATATCAGGAGGAACAATTTCACTGCTTCTGGGTCTGATCGGGATATTCATTCCGGTGTTGCCCACAACGCCGTTTGTGCTTCTTTCCGCAGGCTTGTATATCAGAAGTTCGCCCACTCTTTACAACAAGATAATGACCAGCCGTCTGACCTCACGGTACCTGACACGGGAGGCCGGGAAAAAAGCAGTGATCTCAGCTATCGTGTTAATGTGGGCCATGATTGTCCTGACAGCACTCTTTATTGTTGATGAAACCTGGCTAAGGATACTGCTTGTTCTTGCAGGAATAACCGGGACAATATTCAAGATTAATTACTTCTTCAGGAAAGGCAATCACTGAACAACAGATAACCATTAAAAACAATAGAAAGATGGCAAAGAAAAAACTCACCACCGCCGCAGGCAGGCCATATGTCGAGAACGAAGACAGTATGACCGCAGGCCCGAGAGGTCCTGTATTATTGCAGGATTACTATCTGCATGAAAAACTGGCACATTTTAACCGTGAACGCATTCCGGAACGTGTCGTACATGCCAAGGGAACAGGTGTTTACGGGAAATTTACAGTAACAAAGGACATCACCAAATTCACCCGCGCAAAGCTCTTCAGTAAAGTCGGTAACTCATGCCGTGTGCTGGTCCGCTTCTCAACCGTAGGGGGAGAAAAAGGAAGCGCGGATACTGAAAGGGATCCGAGAGGTTTCGCTATGAAGTTCTATACGGAAGACGGTAACTGGGATCTTGTTGGAAATAACACCCCTGTCTTCTTTATCAAGGATGCCAAGAAGTTTCCCGATTTTATACATACCCAGAAGCGTGACCCGAAGACAAACCTCAAGAGCCCGACAATGGTATGGGATTACTTCAGCCTTAATCCGGAGAGCCTGCACCAGGTGATGATCCTGTTCAGCGACAGGGGAACGCCTGACGGCTACAGATTTATGAACGGTTACGGAAGCCATACATTCTCAATGATCAACAAAAAAGACCAGAGGATATGGGTGAAGTTCCATTTTAAAACACAACAGGGGAACAAGACCTTGACAGGTCCGCAGGCTGAGGAAATAAGAGGAACTGACCCTGACTATTCACAGAGAGACCTGGTAGAGGCAATCGAAAAAGGTGATTTCCCGAAGTGGACTTTGAAAATCCAGGTGATGACAGCTGAACAGGCCAAAAAGTTCAAATGGAATCCCTTCGACGTGACCAAGGTATGGCCGCATAAAGAATTTCCGCTGATTGAAGCCGGAGTGATGGAACTCAATAAAATCCCCGAAAATTATTTCGCAGAAGTTGAACAGGCAGCCTTTGCTCCTGCCCACACGGTTGATGGCATCGGACTTTCGCCCGACAAGATGCTGCAGGGGCGTATATTCGCTTATCCCGACGCACACAGGTACAGGCTTGGAGCCAACTATCTGCAGATACCCGTTAACAGACCTATAGTTCCGGTACATAATCACGAGAGGGACGGTTTTATGAGTGTCGACGGTAATGGCGGCCCGGCTGAAAATTATTATCCCAACAGCTTCGATACCATTGAGGCAGATAAAAATTACAAAGAGGCAGCGATGGCGTTGGAGTCTAATATAGCTGACTACTATGACAGGAACAAGGATGATAATGACTACTACACGCAGCCCGGCGCCCTGTTCAGAAAAGTGATGACTGATCAGGAAAGGCAAAACACCGTCAATAACTTTGTCGGCGCTCTGAAAGGTGTCAAAGGACCAAAGAAAAAGGAGATAATCATGCGTCAGCTCGGTCACTTCCATAAGGCTGACAAGGAACTTGCTCTTCTGGTTGCCAAAGGGCTGGGTGTAAAATACCCGGCAAAATAATTCACAACATAAACAACCTCTAAAATAACGTCTTATGGCACAAAAAGGAAGAGAAATCGTTAAGATGAATGTTGATGAGCTCATCAACCTCCTTAACAAGGCGCTGGCAGATGAGTGGCTGGCCTACTATCAGTACTGGATCGGTGCAAAGGTGGTCAAGGGTCCAATGAAGGATGCCGTGATTGCCGAGTTAAACCTGCACGCAACAGAGGAACTGGCACATGCCACACTTCTCTCAACGCGTATAATTCAGCTTGGGGGTACTCCAGTACTTTCGCCTGCAGAGTGGATGAATATAACCAACTGCGGTTATGATGCCCCTGCGGATCCGTATGTCGAAAAAGTTCTTGAACAGAATATCAAGGGAGAGCAGTGTGCTATCAAGACCTACAATAACCTGCTTGGTCTCACCCGGGAAGGCGACCCTGTATCCTACAACATGATCCTTGGAATACTCTCCCAGGAAGTTGAACATGAGGAAGATCTGGATGCACTGAGGGAAGATCTGGAGCTGATGCTGGCAAGAAGGCAATAAAAAATTAAGAATTAAGAATTTTAACCAATTGACAGGTAGAGACGTCCAATTTGGGCGTCTCTGCTGTTTTAATAGGCTTTATTATGCACGTTCTTAACGGCACGCCCTGAGGGATCATTCTGGTTCCTGAATGACTCGTCCCAGGCCAGGGCTTCTGCCGTGCTGCATGCCACTGACGGCACGGATGGTACGGTCATAGCAGCCGCTTCTGAAGGGAAGTGTTCTGTGAAGAGGGCACGGTAATAATACTCCTCCTTGTTCCTTGGAGTATTGCCGGGAAATCTGAACCTGGCCGCTGCCATCATGTCATCTGTGACCTGTTGGGAAGTCAGCTCCTTAAGCGTGTCAATCCAGTTGTACCCCACCCCGTCAGAGAACTGTTCTTTCTGCCGCCAGACAATATCCTGCGGAAGAAAATCCTCGAATGCCTTCCTGATGATCCACTTCTCCATCCTGCCGTTGCCTGCCATCTTTTCCCTGGGGTTAATACGCATGGCAACGTCAAGGAACTCCTTGTCGAGGAACGGCACCCTGCACTCAACGCCCCAGGCCGCCATCGACTTGTTAGCCCTGAGGCAGTCGTAGAGATGGAGTTTGCTTATCTTTCTCACAGTCTCTTCGTGAAACTCTCGCGGTCCGGGGGCCTTATGGAAATAGAGATACCCGCCGAAAACCTCATCGGCGCCCTCACCTGAAAGAACCATCTTCACTCCCATAGACCTGATCACCCTTGCCATGAGATACATCGGTGTGGAAGCCCTGACAGTGGTGACATCGTAAGTCTCAAGATAATAAATGACGTCGCGTACCGCATCCAGCCCCTCCTGTACAGTAATGTGAATCTCATGATGAACAGTCTTTATGTGGTCAGCCACCTTTCGTGCTGCAACCAGGTCAGGTGAGCCCTCCAGTCCGATAGCAAAAGAATGCAACTGGGGCCACCAGGCTTCAGCCTGATCATCAGTCTCAATGCGGCGGGGAGCAAATTTCTTTGCGATGGCAGAGATGACCGAGCTGTCAAGACCGCCTGAGAGGAGCACACCGTAAGGTACATCAGACATCAGCTGGCGGTGCACGGCCTTCTCCAGGGAATCGCGCAACACATCGATGTCAGTTAGGTTATCTGATACCGTATCATAAGAAACCCAGTCACGGTTGTACCATTTTGTCATTGCTCCGTCCCTGCTCGAGTAATAGTGTCCCGGCGGAAAAAGCTCAATCTTTCTGCATATACCCTCAAGGGCTTTCAGTTCTGAGGAAAAGTAAAAGTTTCCGTATGTATCCCATCCCATGTAAAGCGGGATGATGCCAATATGATCCCTTGCGGCCAGGTAACAATCGTTCACTTCATCATATAGCACAAAAGCAAAAATACCATTGAGCTCATCAAGAAAACCCGAACCCTTGTCGGCATACAGAGCCAGGATGACTTCACAATCTGACAAGGTCGTGAACTCATACTTTCCCTTATATCTCTCCCTTATCTCACGGTGGTTATATATCTCACCGTTGACGCCGAGTATCAGCCTGCGGTCCTTGCTGTACAACGGCTGCCCTCCTGATTCCGGATCAACGATTGATAGCCGTTCATGTGCTATGATAGCTTTCTCTCCGCAGTATATCCCTGACCAGTCCGGTCCCCGGTGTCTCAGTTTTTTTGACATCTCAAGGACCAGCGGCCTCAACTCATTCGCATCCTTCTTCAGATCAAATACACCAACAATTCCGCACATATAGTAAAAAATGAATTACGTTATTGAAGGCGTAAAAGTATTGTTATTTATTAAATATTCAGTTATTGTGATGTATTTTTAATTTAATTGATTGTTTTAATTAATATTTTATAATTAACTAAGACCCTCATTACTGCCTAATGCCTGTTGTACTGATCAAAGAAGTCATTCCCCTTGTCATCTGTCAGAATAAATGCCGGCATGTTCTTCACGACTATTTTTCTGACAGCCTCCATGCCCAGCTCCTCAAAGGCGACCAACTCAACGGATAGGATGTTTTCTGCAGCAAGCACAGCTGCCGGTCCGCCTACGGAACCCAGGTAAAACCCCCCGTGCTTTTTGCAGGAATCGATCACCTGCCTCGAACGGTTACCCTTGGCAAGCATTATCATCGATCCTCCGAGGCTCTGGAACAGATCTACATATCCGTCCATCCTCCCTGCCGTTGTCGGCCCGAAGGACCCGGAGGCCATCCCCTGCGGGATCTTGGCCGGTCCGGCATAATAGACGGGATGATCCTTGAAATATTCAGGCATGGGTTTGCCTTCATCAAGCATCTGTTTGATGCGTGCATGAGCTATATCGCGCGCCACCACCAGCGTTCCGCTCAGGCTCAGGCGGGTCCTGACGGGGTACTTTGTCAGCTCGGCAAGGATCTCCTTCATGGGCCGTTCGAGGTTTATCTCCACAGGTTTGTCAAGCTGCGGAGCCTTTTCGGGCATGAACCTTTCAGGATGCAACTCAAGCTGCTCGAGGAAGATCCCTTCAGCGGTGATTTTTCCCTTTATGTTCCTGTCAGCACTGCAGCTGACGCCTATGCCCACCGGGCACGAGGCGGCATGGCGCGGCAGACGTATCACACGCACGTCATGTACAAAATATTTCCCTCCGAACTGGGCACCCACGCCATACTCCTGGCATATCAACTCAATCTTCTGCTCCCATTCCCTGTCGCGGAAAGCCCTTCCGGCAGTATTCCCCGTCGATGGCAAGTTGTCAAGGTAACCTGCCGATGCGAGCTTGACAGCCTTGAGCGTAGCCTCTGCCGAAGTACCTCCGATGACAACGGCGAGATGATAAGGCGGACAGGCTGACGTTCCGAGATCTTCTATCTTCTCGCGTATAAACTTTTTCAGTGAAGCCTCATTGAGTAATGACTTAGATTGCTGGTAAAGGAAAGTCTTGTTGGCTGAGCCGCCTCCCTTGGCAATAAAAAGAAATTTGTACTCGTTCCCGGTCACAGAAGTGATATCAACCTGAGCCGGCAGATTGCTTCCGGTGTTTTTCTCCTCGAACATTGTCGAGGGGACAACCTGCGAGTAGCGCAGGTTCTTTTCACCGTAGGTTTCCCATACGCCCCGGCTGAGGTGCTCCGCATCATCGGTACCTGTGAAGACATCCTCGCCTTTATTGGCCATAACAATTGCCGTACCGGTGTCCTGGCACCACGGAAGCTTGCCCTCAGCTGATATCACAGTGTTCCGAAGCATTATCCACGCAACAAAACGATCATTGTCTGTAGCTTCGGGGTCCTTAAGTATGGCAGCAAGTTTCTCAAGATGCGATGTACGCATGTAAAAATTAACATCGCTGAAGGCCTGCCGTGCCAGTATTTCCAGAGCCTCAGGATCTACCTGCAGAATTTTTCTGCCTCCGAATTCCGTAACTCTGACGTGGTCAGAAGTCAGTTGACGGTACTGTGTTACATCACTCCCGGACTGGAAGGGCTTCTCATAGATAAATTCGGCCATGGTGGTACATTTTAGGATTGATCTGATATCAAATATAGTAAGGCATTAGGCAATAGGCAATAGGCAATAGTGGTCTTTATTATTTAGAAATGATCTAAATAGGGACGTACTGAGAAAAAAGTCTCTCAGGCCGAAAACGTTTGAAATAACAAATCCAACGCAAACGCCCGAAAAATCAAGGCTAAGGAGCAACAATACGATATTGGGGAACCGGATTTTAGACTAATTTTGAATACCTCATAACTTAAGTGTGATAAAAACTAACCTGTAATTGACTATGAATGTGATCTTCAGGCGGAAACCGCAGCTCTCCTTCGGGCAGATATGGAATATGAGCTTTGGTTTCCTGGGTATTCAGATGGGCTTTGCCCTTCAGAACGGAAATGTGAGCCGCATCTTTCAGACCCTGGGTGCTGACATTGAAAAAATCCCTATTCTGTGGATCGCCGCGCCAGTGACCGGACTGCTTGTTCAGCCGATTATCGGGCATATGAGCGACAAGACGTGGAACCGCCTTGGAAGACGCCGGCCCTATTTTCTGACAGGTGCCGTTCTGGCTTCCCTTGCCCTGGCTATCATTACAAATTCACCGACATGGATATTTGCCACGATGATGCTGTGGATCATGGATGCCTCGATAAATATTTCAATGGAGCCGTTCAGGGCATTCGTAGGTGACATGCTTCCGTCAAAACAGCGAACGACAGGGTTTGCCATGCAGAGCTTCTTCATAGGCATCGGCGCTGTCGTAGGCGGGTTCCTTCCATGGATCCTTGCCAACTGGTTCAACGTAGCTGCCGTACCGGGTGAAGGGGAGCTAATTCCGTTCAACCTGAAACTTTCATTTTATATCGGTGCGGCAGTCCTGCTGACTGCAGTATTATGGACCATTTTCAGTACAAAGGAATACTCACCCGCCGAACTGGAAGAGTTTGAAAAGGGAGAGAAAATAGCAAGGGGCGAAGTTATCAAGACCGCGGAGGCAGAGAGTTCAGAGCTCAGGGCTCAGGGAACCGTAAATTTCTACAAGCCCGGGATCATCTGGCTTGCTGTCGGCCTGGTATCGACCTTTGCACTCACAAGGGTTAACCTTGAGAAGGAATTGTATGTCGTTACCGGCGGCATTTCCCTCTTCGGTCTCCTGCAACTATTCGCTGGCATGATGCAGTCAACGGGCAAGGGGGAAAACGGTCTGAACAGCGTCCTGACCGATCTGAAAAGAATGCCATCTACCATGGGACAGCTGGCTGCCGTCCAGTTCTTTACATGGTTTGCCCTGTTTGCCATGTGGATATATACAACCGCAGCTGTCACAACACAGGTTTATGGAACTTCCGATACCACTTCCGTTGTGTACAACAAGGGAGCCAACTGGGTCAGCGTGCTCTTTGGGGTTTACAGCGGATTTTCAGCCATTGTGGCATTCCTGCTGCCCGTACTGGCCAGGGCCACATCCAGAAAGACCACTCATATGATCTGCCTGTTTATCGGGGGCATCAGCCTGGCTGCCATCAGCCTGATCCACACCCCGGGCTTACTCATCATTCCGATGCTAGGTGTCGGCCTGGCATGGGCAAGCATCCTTTCGATGCCATATGCAATCCTGACAGGTTCCCTGCCGCATAACAAGATGGGTATCTACATGGGAATATTCAACTTCTTCATCGTCATACCACAGATACTTGCAGCAAGTATTCTGGGAAGCATGGTCAAGCATCTCTTCGGAGACAACACGATGCTTGCACTTGTGGCCGGCGGCATTTCAATGGTGATAGCAGCCCTGATGGTGAATTTTGTCAGAGACGTTGACGATAAGAGATAGTCATGGATCTTAAGGCATGTATTTTTGATCTCGACGGTGTCATTGTAGACACTGCAAAGTATCACTTCATGGCATGGCGGCGACTTGCCAAGGAACTGGGCTTTGAATTCACCCTCGCGGATAACGAGGCACTCAAGGGCGTCAGCCGTATGGCATCACTGGAGATCCTTCTAAGGGTAGGCGGACTAATGCCGGGAGAGAAGGAAAAGGAAGAAATGGCTGCCAGGAAGAACAGATGGTATGTCGAATTCATAACGGGCATGACCCCTGATGAGATCCTTCCCGGAAGCATCAGGCTGCTGAAGCAGTTGCGTAAGGAAGGCATCCTCACGGCAATCGGGTCAGCAAGCAAAAATGCCCGCACGATCCTTGACGGAATAAAGATCACGGATATGTTCGATGTGATAGTCGACGGCAACAAGATACATACTGCCAAGCCTGACCCTGAAGTATTTGTGACAGGCGCCAGGGAGCTGAATACCGACCCCTCATGCTGTGTTGTATTTGAAGATGCGCAGGCAGGTGTGGAGGCTGCTCTTGCCGGAGGAATGAAATGCGTGGGTGTGGGAGATCCGAAACTGCTTGGAAAGGCAGACCTGGTCATCCCAAACCTCATAAAAATTACTGTGAGCCAATTAAAAAACCTATAAAGCTAAATGACAGATTCCCGATTTCAGTCTGATGAATGGAAGATCATCGAGACACGTTTTGAGCCGGAGAGAGGTCGTGATTCCGAGAGCATTTTTGCTCTGGGAAACGGCATGATGGGACAACGGGCCAACTTCGAGGAGAGATACTCAGGTGATACATTGCAGGGTACTTACGTAGCAGGGATCTATTATCCTGACAAGACTGTTGTCGGATGGTGGAAAAACGGCTACCCGGAATATTTTGCGAAAGTGCCCAACGCCCCGTCGTGGACTGGCATAGACGTGAAGATAGACGGCGAGATACTTGACCTTGCAAAGTGCAAAGTGAAAGCATTCAGCAGGGTGCTTGATATGAAGGAAGGGTTGCTGACGCGAAAGTTCACCGCAGTGATGCCTTCAGGCAGGGTGGCGGAGGTGACCGCGCAGCGTTTTGTCTCGATGAGCGAGCCCGAAAGAGCTGCCATAAACTATTCCGTTACGATCACGGGAGGCAGCGGATCGGTGGAGGTCACCCCGTGGCTGAACGCTGATATCTATAATGAAGACGCCAACTATGACGAGAAATTCTGGGAGAAGGAGTATGCTGAATATGACGGTTTAAAGGCAGCGGTGGTTGCGCAGACACGCAAAACTGCCTTCGTGGTAGCCACAGCGATGGAGAATGTATTCACCGTCAACGGCAAGCCGGTGAAAAATAGGATTGCAATGAGTGCCGGGGAGAAATCGGCCCATGCCAGCCTGACATACCAGTACAAAGACGGAGACACCGTTGAAGTGAAAAAATATATTGCTGTGCTCTCATCGACAAACCATCCTGCGGAAGGAATTGCACACAAGGCCATGACATCGGCAGGTGAAGCTGCAAAGAAAGGCTTTGATGCAATGCTTGACAACCATATCAAAGCCTGGGCTGCGAAATGGGAGATGGGTGACATAGTGATCCGCGGCGACATAGCTGCCCAGCAAGGTATCAGGTTCAATATATTTCAGCTTAACCAGACCTACACCGGTGAAGATCCCAGGCTGAACATAGGGCCCAAGGGGTTTACGGGAGAAAAATACGGCGGCAGCACCTATTGGGACACAGAGGCGTTTGTCCTGCCTTTTTATCTGAGCACCGCCGATTCTCATGTAGCCCGCAACCTGCTGTTATACAGATATAAGCATCTTGAAAAGGCAATAGAGAATGCTGCAAAACTCGGCTTTAAAAACGGGGCAGCACTCTATCCAATGGTAACCATGAACGGTGAGGAATGTCATAACGAGTGGGAGATCACCTTTGAGGAGATACACCGCAACGGAGCCATCGCTTTTGCGATATACAACTATATCAGGCATACCGGTGACCAGAGTTATCTTGCCGAGTACGGCCTGGAAGTTCTGATAGCCATCTCGCGTTTCTGGGCTCAGCGATGCAACTTTTCAGAGGAGAAAGATCAATATGTGATCCTGGGTGTCACCGGTCCGAACGAATATGAGAACAACGTCAGCAATAACTGGTATACCAATACGCTGGCACGGTGGACACTAAAATACACGGTCGATTCACTTGCGTGGCTTCGTAAGACCAGCGCCGTGAAATTCAATTCCGTCATCTCGCGCACAAGGCTTGATACGGAGTGCGAACTCACTCTCTGGAATGAGATCATAAACAATATGTATCTGCCGGCACATCATGACCTTGGCATCTTTCTGCAGCAGGACGGATATATGGATAAGCTGCAGCAGACAGTGAAAAACCTTGACCCTGCCGAAAGACCGCTTAACCAGCACTGGTCGTGGGACCGTATCCTTCGTTCAGTATTCATCAAGCAGGCAGATGTACTTCAGGGTATTTACTTCTTTGAAGACGATTATGAGGAAGAAACCATCCGGCGCAATTTCGACTTTTATGAATCGCGCTGCGTTCACGAATCCTCCCTATCCCCCAGCATTCATTCCGTATTGGCAGCGAGGCTGCATGACATTGAGAGAGCCTACACCCTGTACCTGCGCACCGCCAGGCTCGACCTTGACGATTATAACAGGGAGGTGAAGGACGGACTTCATATCACCAGCATGGCCGGCACATGGCTCTCGATTGTTGAGGGCTTCGGCGGGATGAGAATACGCAACAACAGGGTGCACTTTAACCCTGTCATACCTGCTGCATGGAGCTCCTATTCATTCATAATAAGATTCAGGAACAATCCTCTCAGGGTTGAGGTTAACGGCAAGACGGTGACGGTTGTGAACCTCTCAAAAGAATCAATCCCGCTGGCAGTCTGCGACGAACAGCTCACTCTCGGACCCGGGGAAGAAAAGAAAATCTCCAAATAATGAAAAACATACGATTATTTTTTGCTGCCTTCCTGATCGCACTGGCCATTGTGCCGGTGAACGGACAGGTAATTGAACACGTTGACCCTCCCTCCTGGTTCACGGATATGAAAAATGGCGCCCTTCAGCTCATGGTCTATGGAAAGGGCATTGCTGCATACGATGTTAAAGCGGATTACCCGGGCGTCAGGGTGACAACCCTTGTAAAAACAGAGAATCCCAATTACCTGTTTGTGAACCTCGATATAAGCCGCGAAGCGGATGCCGGCAATATAAAGCTGACCTTCACAAGCGGTAAAAAGAGCTTTACCCATGAATATCCGCTGTATGAACGGCCTTCGGGGAAGGCGCGGGGTATCAACAGCTCCGATGTGCTCTACCTCCTGATGCCTGACCGGTTTGTTAACGGCGATCCGGCCAATGACAGTGTCGAAGGCATGACTGAACAGCCTGACCGCAGCAGACCGGGCGGAAGGCACGGTGGTGACCTGAAGGGAATAACAACCAGCCTTGACTATCTTAAAGACCTGGGAGTGACGGCTATCTGGCTTAATCCTTTCCTGGAAAACAACCAGCAGAGATCTTCCTATCACGGTTATTCTACAACTGACTTCTATCGTTCCGATCCGCGTTTCGGCTCGAATGAAGAGTTCAGACAGCTGGTGACACAGGCCCATGAGAAAGGATTGAAGGTGGTCATGGACATGATCTTCAATCACATCGGCTCGGGCCACTGGTGGATGAAGGACCTCCCTTCAAGCGACTGGATACATCAGTTCGATGAGTTTACCCGTACCAATTACCAGGCTTCAACATACATGGATCCGTATGCTGCAAAGTCCGACATCAGGCTTATGGAGAAGGGGTGGTTCGATGTGTCAATGCCTGACCTTAACCAGAGCAACCCTCTGGTGGAGACTTATCTCACTCAGAACAGCCTCTGGTGGATAGCATACTCGGACCTTGACGGAATCCGCATGGATACCTACCCCTACCCCGAGCCCGAAATGATGTCGCGATGGGCAAAACGTGTCACCGATGAGTTTCCCGGTTTCTTTATTGTCGGGGAAGTATGGTTTGATGAGCCGGCACAGATGGCGTACTGGAGCCTGGACAAGAGAAACAGTGACGGTTACCGTTCCAACCTCCCATCAGTGACTGACTTCCCGGTGTGCTTTGCCACACACACTGCGTTCACGTCACCGGCCAATTCCAACGAAGGGGTGAAAAAATTGTATTCAGTGCTCTCACAGGATTTCCTTTATCCTGAACCGCTCAGAAACGTAATATTCCTCGACAATCATGATATGACCCGGTTCTTCACCGAGACCGGGAAAAGCCTGGCTGTCTACAAGCTGGGACTGAGCTTTATTCTGACAACAAGAGGCATTCCGCAATTGTATTACGGCACTGAGATCGTAATGGAGGGTGACAAGAGCAAGGGTGACGGATTCCTGCGCGAAGACTTCCCGGGAGGCTGGGCAGGAGATACGAAGAATGTCTTCACCGGGGCTAACATCACTGATGAGGAAAAGGAAGCTTCCGATTTCACCAGGAACCTGCTTAACTGGAGAAAGGAAAAGGAGGTGATCCATACAGGTAAACTGAAACATTATATCACCAATGACGGACTTTATGTATATTTCAGATATAATAAGGAGGAGAGCGTGATGGTCATCCTCAACAGCAATGATACGAAGAGCAGGACAATAACAAAGGAGAAGTATATTGAGTCACTCAAAGGGTTTCACAAAGGGCATGAAGTCATCACCGGCAGGACCATTGATGACCTCAGTTCGTTTACAATAGAACCTAAAACAGCAATGATAATAGAACTAAACTAACCTGACCATGATGAAAGAGCACATTTTCAAGATCATTATTCTTGTTATCGGAATAGCCGTAGTGGCGGCTTCATGCCGCCCCAAACCGGTAAGTGTGGCGGAACCGCTTAAATCAACTGTCGTTCATGCCGACTGGACCCGTAATATGGTTCTGTATGAGATCAACGTCAGACAGTTCTCTCAGGAAGGCACCCTGGCCGGTGTTGAAAAAGCCCTGCCCCAGCTTAAAGAACTGGGTGTCAATGTCCTGTGGTTTATGCCTATCTACCCTATAGGTCAGAAAAACAAAAAAGGAGAGCTTGGCAGTTATTATTCCATCAGCGATTATATGGCTGTAAACCCTGAATTCGGTACCCTCGATGATTTTAAAGCGCTGGTCGCAAAGGCCCATGAAATGGGCTTTCATGTGATCCTCGACTGGGTGGGCAATCACTCCGCATGGGACAATCCTCTTGCCAGTGAGCATCCTGAATGGTATGAGAAGGACTCGGTGGGCAACTTCGTTTCGCCCTTTGACTGGACCGATGTAATTCAGTTTGATTATACAGCCATGCCGTTATGGGACTATATGGTTGGCGCAATGAAATTCTGGGTTGCCGAAGCCGGCGTCGACGGTTACCGCTGTGACTTCCCGGGGCTGGTACCTGAGGAATTCTGGTTCAGGGCTACCACCGAACTCAATGCCATCAAACCGGTGCTGATGCTTGCAGAGGACGAAGATCACTCATATCTCCTCGAGAGGGCTTTTGACATGAACTACGGATGGGCTCATCATCACCTGATGAATGCCGTTGCTGCCGGTCAGCGAAGGCCTGCCGCTCTTGACACCATGATGCAGCATGAGCTGCTTTACTATCCCGCAGATGCTTACAGGCTCAGGTTCCTCACCAATCATGATGAGAACTCATGGAACGGCACCATAGACGAGAAACTGGGTGATGCACAAAAGGCGTTTGCTGCCTATATATTCACCATTCCGGGTGTTCCCCTCCTTTATAACGGACAGGAAGCTGACCTTGACAAGAGACTTGAGTTCTTCAAGCGTGACCCGATTGAGTGGAAGGAGACCGAGCTCCGTGCGTTCTACACCAAGCTTGTGCACCTGCGTACATCGCATCCGGCACTGAGACACGGGACCGAAGGCGGATCTCTGGTTACTCTGAAGACAGATCAGAAGAGCGTATATGCCTATAAGAGAGAAAAAGGCGATGCGGCAGTTGTCGTTCTCCTTAACCTCGGCAAAAAGCCGCTGAGTGTCAAGCTGAAAGACGATGCTACCGCAGGGAGCTACACCGAGCTGTTCACAGGTGAAGTATATGAACTGGCCAAGGGCAAACCCGTACAGCTTGATGCCTGGGGGTACCTGGTGCTGACGAAATAAATGGCTTGGAGCATGCGGCAAGCTGGTAAACGAAGTGAAGCAGTCCCGAGGAGCGGGAGAGCATGGAGAAAGCAATTGTGAATTAAAGATCCCGGGGTGAGGCCCGGGATTTTTATTCATACAATGCCGTAAGACGATCAGAGTCTGATGATCTTCTTCACCGAATGCAGTTTGCCTGAGGTGACCCTGATGTAATATATTCCGGCCGCAAAACCAGCACCGTCCAATGGCACTTCGCTGATACCTGCGGGACAGGCAATGAGGCGCACCCTTGCTCCATCCGCGGAGAAGATCTCAACTGTATGGGGCTGGTAAGCATCCTCACCCGTGAACCTGATCTGCGTCTCTTCCGCAAAAGGATTTGGAAACACATCAAACAGGAGACTGGCATTGTTGTCGTCAGCCGACTGATCTTCAACACCTGTCAGGAAGGACGGGCGTGAGACCTGTTTGGAGGTATATAGTCTGTATTCACCCTGTAAAAGCGAAATTGGCGTATTCTGACTGGCAGCAGTAACCTCAAGTGTTGTGCCCTGGAAAAATTCATACCAGGTGCCTGTTTTTGTAAAATTCGGATCAATTGTCTGGGGAGTAAGATCAAAGTTGCCAAGGACGACAACATCCATATCAGAGTTCTGAATATTCACCCTCTTCGCCTTGCCGACCTGGTACAGTGAGTAATTGTCTGATGAGAAGGCCGGATTGCTTTTTTTCAGTTCTATCAGAGCCGCAAAATTATTATAGAGATTTTTTCTGTCAGGGTCGGTATAATAATCCCACCTGATGGGTTTTGGCCCCAGCGGGTCATTATTGTAATTATAAGCATAGTCATAACCAAGTTCCTGAAAATGCCATAACATCTTCGGGCCCGGAATTGTAAGGCAGAATGTTGCTGTCAGCTTAACCCTCTTAAGGGCGGTCTTGAAGTCCCTGATATTATATCCTGTGACCGCCTGGCCATTGGTCATGTTCAGATACATAATCCTTTCCTGGTCGTGACTTTCCATATAGTCAAGGACGCCTGGCACTGACCAGCCCAGGTTCTTCCATGATGCTTCCGACAGGTCTGCGGAATTGCCCTTCGAAGCTTCCTGATACCTCCATTTACCGTCTCCCCACAGAAGGAAACCATAAGATGCAAGTTCCATTTCTTCAGTGTTACCGGAAAAATGTTCAAGGATCAGTGCGGCGTCAGGCTTATACGACCAGATCTTATCTCCAATGCGCTTAATAACAGCAATTCTTGAAGGATCATATGCCGACATAGTGCCGTCATTATTTGTTGGCGTATTTGTAAATCCTTTTGTAAAGTCAAACCTGAAACCGTCAACTTTGAACTCGCTGATCCAGTAATGACAGACACTGTCAACAAACTCCTGCGTAGAAATACTCTGATGGTTGAAATCATAGCCCCAGCTGAATGCAGTATGAGGTGCACTGACATTGAACCACGGATTGTTTGCAGCAGGCTGATTGGTGCTGGTGTTGAAATACATTCTCACCAGTGGATTACTTCCATAGGCATGGTTGACCACCATGTCCATAATCACTGCTATTCCGCGGCCGTGGCATGAATCAATCAGCTCCTTAAAGCTGTCAGACTTACCGTAATACTTGTCAACGGCGAAATACATTGAAGGATTATATCCCCAGCTGTTGTTGCCTTCGAACTCATTCACCGGCATAAATTCAATTGCGTTCACTCCTAGCCGGTCCAGGTAATCGAGTGAATCACGGATCGTTTTAAAATCGTGTAGGGCAACAAAATCGCGGACAAGGAGCTCATAAATAATCAGATCATCCTTTGCCGGTGGGGTGAACGTGCTGTGATCCCACACATACTGCGCAGGGCGGGTTTGGAAGACAGCCACCAGGCCGTCAGCCTTTCCTTCCGGATAAGGTTTGAGATCAGGATATGTTGCCGCATCAATATATTTGTCATTCGCAGGGTCAAGCACCTTTGTGGCATAGGGGTCAGGTATACGTATTGATTCATCGATCATATACTGAAAACCGTACTCTTTTGCCGGATCGAGACCCGAAATTGCCAGCCAGAACCAGTAGCCGTCAGGACTTTTTTTCATAAAGCCTTCATTACAGTATAGCCATCCGTTGAAATCGCCCATCACAAAAACAGTGCTCTTGCCAGGGGCATAAATAAGGAACGTGGCGCTGTTGTCCCCAGTAACATTAACCCCGGGTTTCAATCCGGCCGGTACCGCCTCGGTTACAGCAGGTGTCCGGATAAAATAAAAGGCCGAATCCGACTTCATGACATTGTTATACCATGCCATTACAATAAGTTTGAAGTTACCCGACCCTGCCGCGGTGATGTCATGCGCCAGTGTTGTTGTCGTTACTTTCGTCACCCTGACATTGTTCTGCAGGAGTATCATGGAATCGCATACTGAGGCTGAAGCCTGAACCGGGATCACCTGCCCGGTGTTTACCAGGGAAGTGTAGCTGTCGGGCTGCGAGAGCATTAACTGGAAGGTGGCTGCTTCCGTTACATCATAAAAAATATCAGTCCCGCCAACATCTCGGCCCGTAACACTCCCTCCGGAATTTCTGAAGACAAACGCAAGCTTAAGTATCTTTTCGTCTGCAGGAACGCCGTAAAACTCCCGGATCGAGGGCGAAATGGTAAGTGTATAAACATTGGCAGAAACTTTTATTAGTTTCGCTTTTGGCAGGTTAGTACCCCATTCTGCAACAACATATTTCCAGCCGCCTGAGCTCTGGTCAGTGATCACTCCTGTATGGGCATAGACGTCGTCACCGGCATAGTCTTTCAGTCCCATGTTGCCCTTGTCTGCGTTGAATGTAATTACAACCGCATCTGAAGATGTGGGGAAAACAGGATTGACAGTAATGACCTGTGCATCAAGGGTAACGAAAGTGCCCAGCAGCAGGAGGATAAATATCTTTGGTCTCAGTAACATGGTTTTGTGTTTTACTGTCTGTTATTCTCTAAGTCACTTAATCTCTGATCCTGCCCGGAAGTCATAGGGGTACGTCATATAGTCCATCCCTTTAATGACATTGCCTGAAAAATCAAAGAGCGTATTGCAGTCCCATGATGATCCGGTGCCCCATCTGTCATTCGTATCCGATGTGATCCATGCCGGCTCCCAGTAATGAATACCCGTGCCACCGCCGTCAATGATCTCCTGGGTCAGTTTTACCAGGTAATTGAATTGCCCGGCCTGGCTGGCAGGATAGGCAGGAGTCAGCTTGTCTGCAGCAAGGATATTGCCATAGCTGTCAGCATTGTCAAGCGTCCATGTATATGCGGTCTCGACGACCATTACATCTTTGCCTGTCGTTATTTTAATGTCAGCGATATAATTGCTCAGACTGTCTACGGGGACTGTTGACCAGATATAATAATACGATAATCCGACGATATCATAATCAGTAAGACCTGCGGCGGCCATACCGTTAAACCAAGGGAGAACGTTTTCAGGCTGGGCAACATGAATTATGATCTTTGGTTTGACTGTTGATGAAACAGATGCGTCTCTCACTGCCTTAATGGCGCCGTTGATCAGGTAAATGAAATCTGCTTTTTTATCCCATCTGTTTCCCTGCGGAAGCAGAAAACCCGGGTTGATCTCATTTCCCACCTGGACATATTCAGGCATTAGGCCGGAAGTTTCAAGCTTATCAAGTGTCTTTAAGGTATAATTATAGAGGCTGTCATGCAGGAGTTCAAGCGACAGTCCCTTCCATGCAGCAGGAGTTTCCTGTTTCGCCGGGTCAGCCCATGTGTCAGAGTAATGAAAATCGAGACTGACAGCCATACCCTGAGCTTTTGCAGCGGTGGCAGCCCTTTTAACATCGTCAAAATCATTATACATATTTGCAGCCGGAGGGTCATAAACGGTCCTGGTCCACTGCGGGTTATTCCACAATCTGAGACGGACTGTATTGGCTCCGTATTTACTGAAAATGACATACGGGTCTGTTATCTTCTCTGAATCAATGTATGACCCGTTATGATCAAGTATCTGGTTTACATAAGAGAGGTCAGCGCCCATTGAAAACTTATCATGGGTATAGAACACCCTCTTATCAGGATCACCGTTTCCGTTTCCAGTAGAGGGTTGGCAGGATACCGGCAGCAAACATGCAAAAAGCAGTATGATCAGCGTTCTCATTTGGTTTATTCAGCTATTTACTAACAGTGACTGTCCTGTTAAACATGCACCTCCTGTTACAAAAATACAAAATACGTATTTCCCTTCATGTACACAATTTCGGCACGGTTTATTAACTAACCCGCATGTATTGATAAAAACCTCTCCTGCACAAGGCAGAAGAGGTTTTTGATATTAAAGAACTAAACGATTAAAACTTTTTGATAGTCTTTATTCGCACTTAGTTTTTAGTTACAGTAGCAACCTTAGCCCATGGGTCTAGGGTTATTGTATAATTACCGGCAACAGTGACAGCAATGTTTGCACCGTCCTGTGTAAGTGCTCCAAGAGCACCACCTAAATTAATGCCCCAGTCATCATTAGCTCTGAACTTCATCTCACCAACGACCAGATCGATTGTGGCTTTAAAGACCTTGTTGGCATTATCCCACGCCATATTTTGATCTGAGCTCCAGCCACCTGCAGTAGCACCGCCTATTATACCCCATCTGTTTGCACTGTAGGTATATTCATTCGGATGACTTAGATCAAGTGTGATTGCATAGTCGTCTTCAAGTGTGGTTGAGATGTTGTCTCCGCCGGCAACAAGGGCATTGCTGCCTGCCGGGGCGCCATAGTTATAACCCCAGTCGTCGTTAGCCCTGAACTTCCAGCCTCCGGCCGTCATGTGAATGCCACCTTTCCATACACGTACTGCAGGATCATAGGTCAGTGGTAACTGTGAGCTCCATGAGGTTAGATCTCCTATTACACCCCATACTGTTTTCACAGCAGTGTAAGTCATAGGATTAACTGCTGCATTTACGTTGATCTTGTAATAACCTGCAGTAGAAACTATATTACTGCCTGTTTCGCTTAATGTACCGGCTGGTGTGCCTTCTCCGTAATTCGGTCCTGACCAGTCATTCTGGGTAGCGAACTTCCAATCGTTGGATGCATTGGCCATGTAAACATAACCTTCGATCGCATCCGGAGCTGTAACAGTGCTCTTCACCTGCGGTGATGACCCCGGTGACCAGTCGCTGTAGCCTGAACCGGGATAGCTTGCTGCCACATAGCTGCCCGGCACGTTCCACGTGCGGGTGTTTGCCAAAGTGGTAAACTGAATATCACTTCCGTATACGGTTCCTTTACTGTTGGTTGCATAAGCGCGAACATGATAGGTTGTATACAGAGCGAGCCCGGTCAGGTTGCTTACAAATGCACCTGTTCCCGTACCACCTGCAATAACGTTATCAGTCACGGTGGGACTGGCATTCATGCTCCAGCAAAGTCCTCTTGCACTGATGGTGCCTCCACCGTCATAAGTAACATTACCGCCGGAGACAGCTGAGACCTTTGTGATTGCTGTCACAGCCGTCGTTGTAACCGTAGGAAGGTCAATCTCAGTTTTGAAGGATACCTGAGGACCGTAACCGGTACCTGCGCTGTTGGTAGCATAAGCACGTACATAGTATGTCTTATTGCCAAGCAGGCCGGTCATGGCGCTTGTAAACGCCCCGATACCTTCCCCGTTAGTGGTTTTGCTTTTGGCTGTAGTCGGATTTTCGGCTATATCCCAGCAAATACCGCGGGCAGTTACAGCGGCACCGCCGGAGACAGTCACTTCACCTCCGCCTGCAGCTGAGTTACCTGTAACAGCAGTTACAGCCGCAGTGGTGAGAGTAGGAACAACAGGCAGTGTGGTAAAGGTCAACTCTTCACCGTACAATGTACCTGTCGGTCCGACAGCATATGCCTTTGCAAAATACTGCGTGGCATAATTCAACCCTGCCAGAGCCACTTCGAAGGAGGCTGATGTCAGTGACCCGGTGTAAAGGGTCTTTGACTTGGCCACAGTCGGATTGGCTGCGATATCGTAGCAAATACCCTTTTCGGTAAAGCCGTCACCCTGAGCCACTACAAATCCTTCCACCAGGGCCGAATTTGACGTGATGCCTGAAATCTTGGCCGTACCGAGCTTTGGGTCAAGCCTTACATCCGATGTATCCTTTGTGCAGCCGGCAAAAAGTATTGCGGCAGCCACAGGGACCATCATCATTTTGTATATTGATTTTATTTTCATAAATCTTTCTTTTTTTCTGTTTATTAACAGTTAGATCAGTTCAGCGACATTTAATTCTTAGTAAAAGTACAGCTGTAAGTCGATGTTTTGATGAACAGTTTTACAGTATAGTTACCTGCCTCTGTTACCGGAATATCTTTACTGCTGCCATTGTTCCACAGATTTGAAACCGTATATTCCGGATGGGCTGCGTCTCCGATACCGAGGTTAATGCCATCATCCCATTTATCATTAATTCTGAACTTGCATGCTCCAACGACCAGTGGGACAGTTATGTGCCAGTAATCTCCCTGTGCATCGTATTCCATTTTCGTATCAGGAGAATTCCATCCGTTAGGAGTGGCTGAGCCAATGAAACCTACATTAAACACCTTCAGTACGTAAGTAAGATCATTGGTATTGGCTGTGAGCTTGTGCCATCCGTTAGCGGTGACCAAAATGGCCGGACCATTTACTACGAGGTTTTTGTCATCATTTGCTCCGTAGACAATGTTGGCATCAGGATCTTTCAGAGTAAAGGCTTTTGTAGTTTCAAGCTTAACATAACCAAGGTAATTCCCATCTCCCAGTGCAGATTCAATTTTCTGCGTTAAACCTGAGTTAATCAAATCAAGTCGCGGAAGACCGTACAGGGTAACATCTGCTGTTTTGGCAGCCGAAGAATACACCATCGGATCACTTGAAGTACCGGGGGCTCCGGTGCCGGCATCCACAACCAGAAGTGATCTGATGCGGAAATCAACTGAAGAAGTCGCGTCTCCCGGAAACTTCTTAAGAAGCATACCGTTAAGATCACTCGCAACGATCTTTATGGAGGTATCCTGAATACCTGAATAGATTGTCACTGCATCAGCAAAGTTATTTCCCGCGGCACAAGCCTCAAGGATATATGAAGCTGAAGCCTGAAAACCCGGATCAACAGGAGTGCCGACAAACTCAAGCACGTCCGTGCCATTGGCCCTCGCAAGGGTCAGGTCAGGCATGGTCTTGAGAGTCGGAGCAATCGGGCTGGTCAGTATCACGACCTTTGTACCGTCCTCTTCACAACCTGTGAAAAGTCCGAGTAACCCAATGAATGTCAGATATATAATTAATTTTTTCTTCATTGTTATGTATTTTTAAGATTAATAACCGGGGTTATTCACTCCGTTATAATTCGGATTAGCAGAGAGCTCATCACCGGGGATCGGGAAGAGATCCATGTGGCTGGAAGTACTCAGACCTGCATAGGTTCCGCCTTTCCACTGCCAGATGTATTCCCCGCCGGTGTATTTGCCAAAGCGGACAAGGTCTGTACGTCTCTGACCTTCATAGTAGAACTCACGTGCACGCTCGTCACACAGGAAATCCAGGGTAAGCTGTCCGGCACTGATATTACCACTGGTATTGCCGTATGCGCGCTCCCTTATCAGGTTGATATCAATCACAGCTGCATCGATATTTGCAGCTCCGCCCAACCTGAAGAGCGATTCAGCCCTCATCAGATATGCGTCAGCCAGGCGGAAGATCGGGAAGTCGGTGCATGCATAGGCAGTGCTGTAATTTTCCGGCCGGGTACCGTCATGGTTCCTTGCCGTAAACTTATAAACGCCTATTCCGTAATCACCGCTCGATGAAGCACTGGGGATATTCATCGATTTCTTCATTTTCAGGAAAACGCGCTTGTCCTTGGCCTGTGAAAAGGTAGGATCTGTAGCAGGTACCTGCACATTGCCGTAAGTTGCAATTGTGTCAACCAGGATATTCATGAAATTTACCCTTGCACGGTTGCCGTTCCAGTTTGTGTTAGAGGTCAGTCCGTGGAAATCCTCAGCCCTTATATAGGTTGCATCGCTGGATGACTCGATAATGAATGTTGTACCTACATAACCCTGCGTATAAACGCCGTCCTGTTCCCATGCAAAGATCATTTCGGGATTATGGGCGCCGTCATTGTCAGCGCTGAAGTTCTGCCTGTAGTCAGTTGCCAGGGAGTATTTTCCGCTGCTGATCACCTTGTCGCAATAAGTCTTGCAGTCAGCCCATCTGGCTGTGCCTGTGTAAACTTCAGCGTTAAGGTACAGTCTGGCAAGCAGCATCCACGCTGCAGCCTGGTCAGCCTGAGGATAAGAGAATTTCGGAGCTCCGAGAATATTCTGTATATCGAGCAGTTCAGACTCAACATAGGCGAATATTGCACTCCTTGAACTTATCTGCGGGAAGAACTTGCCAACACCGTCTGCTTCAGTGGTAAAGGGGAACTGGCCGAAAAGGTCTATTGCCCAGTAGTAAGCCAGAGCTCTCAGAAACCGTGCTTCGGCTACATATCTTACCACATCAGGATCGGTATTCCCCTGAGTTTTTACAATAAAATCATTGGCGTATGTGACGCTGAGGCTGAGACGCTGGAACAAAGCTGTGAGGAACTGGTTTGTCGGGCTCCATGTCATGGTGTTAAGGTCAGAAATACCTGCATCGCCCCATCCGCATATAGCTTCGTCAGTGGTTATCTCCTGAAGGTTCCAGAGAGCTCTCATGGTAGTGAAGAAGTTCTCGTCAGATGCAGCTATATCAGCTCCGCCATTAGCACCCTGCCCTGAGATTATAAAGCTGGCATAGATCTTACCAAGGACCTCCTGCATGTAAACAGGATCATCGCCCAGGTTCCCTGCCAGTATCTTGGTCGGGTCCTGCGGGGTGACGTCCAGGTCTTTCACGCACGATGATATCATCAGTGCTGAAAGTATAATTCCGAATATTACAATCTTTTTATTCATATCTGCTTATCATTTTACTAATTAAAAGGTAAGCCCTAAGCCTACGATGAAGGTGCGGGGTCTTGGATAGAAATTGCTGTCAAAACCACTGGAGATCTCCGGATCAAGACCACTGTATTTCGTCAATATCAGGGCGTTCTGCACCGTGAAGCTTAAGCGAGCTCCTATTGCGCCAAAAAGGTTGTCAAACCTGTAACCAGCACTTACGTTGTCGAGTTTCAGGAATGAGGCATTCTCCACAAAATAATCGCTGGTGAACTGACGCTTTACAAAATTAGTCTCGGCCAGTGCCTTGGTGAAATTCTTAAAGTAGCCTATCTGGTACAGCTGGTCATAAGATGCACCTGATGCCACATTGTTTAAAACATAGTTGCCTATGCTTCCGCGGGCTGAGGCAGAGGCGTCGAAATTCTTGTATTCAAATCTTGCCGAGAGGCCAAGCAGCCATTCAGGGGCGGGGTTATGGTAGATGTACTTGTCAGCATTATCGCCGTTGACAACTCCCCCCTCACCTGAAAGATCTACGTAGAGACCTTCTATAGGCTTGCCGTTATCATCATAAACCTGTTTGTTGACAAAGAATGATCTTACGGGATATCCTACTCTCGTCACTTGCCTGATGCCTTCAAAACTGGTTCCGTAAGTGACACCTATATAATTGGGATCATCGGTGATCAGCAGTTTTGTAACCTCATTCTGATTATAGGTTGCGTTGAGACCAATTGTCAGCGTCATATCTGATTTTGATACCGGAACAACATTAAGGGAAAGCTCAAACCCTCTGTTTTCCATGCTTCCCACGTTTGTGAGAAGAGTGTTGGAGAAGTTGCTTCCGCTGGGTATTGTAACCGTATTCAGCATATCATTGGTTATTCTCTTGTAGACATCAACCGAACCGGTGATGCGGTCAGCAACAAAGGCAAAGTCAAGACCAGCGTTCAGGGTGGTTGTCTCCTCCCATTTTATATCAGGGTCATAAGCATCAGGACGCAGTGTTGGCAGGTACTGTCCTCCGATGGGATAGTAAGAACCCATCGATGCCTCCCTGTAAACAGCCTGGGCGGGATAATCATTTCCTACATCCTGCTGGCCGGTAATACCCCAGCCTAATCTGAGCTTAAGGTCCGTGACACTTTTAACATCTTTCAGGAAAGTCTCATCCTTGATTTTCCATGCCAGGGCCACTGACGGGAAGAACCCCCAGCGGTTATCCTCTGCAAAACGTGATGATCCGTCCTCACGGATGGTGGCGGTCAGCAAATATTTTTCCTTCAGTATATAATTCACACGGCCGAAGAATGAGACAAGATAATTCTCAGTAATATATGAAGAGCTGTCCGACTTCGTGTACTGCTGATGCTGTTCATCAATTATACCGCGTGTATAGTTGTTGCCCTCCCTCTGAAAATGCTGCCACGAATATCCGGCAGTGGCATCAATCCTGCTGTCGATACTGTTCAGGTCTTTTACGTAGTTAAGATAGAAATCAAGGAGGTTATTTCTGTTCGTTCCGCTGTAATCAGTAAGCCTGCCATTCAAAGGAGTTGTCAGTGTTGACGGAGAGGTCACGGGCCGGTTATTATACCCGTCACCCGTCGTATAATCAGTACCAACATTAAGATTGGCTCGAAGTTCCGGAAGGAAAAAGAGTGCATAATCAAGCTGGATGTTCCCGATAAACCTGTTGACTACCGATCTGTTGTCGACTGCCAGCGCCTGTTCAACCGGGTTGGGAGTTCCAAGGTTGGCACCGTAATTTTCCCATTGGTAGTATCCGTCTGAAGCTTCATTGCCGTCCATGACCACCTGTGTCGGGTCCATACTGACTGCCGATCCGATGGCTCCGGAGTCACCAAAGTTCTGGTGAGTGTTCATGCCTTTAAGGTTGATGTTGACCTTAAGAGCATCTCCGAAGAATGTAGGGTTAAGATTTAGATGAGCCCGTGAACCTCTGCATATCGGTGTTCTTAAGGATACCGTTCTGATCAGTATAGCCAACCGAAAAACGGTAAGGGAAGTTTTTGACAGCGCCTGCCAGGCTAAGGTTATGATCGCTTGATATGGCTGTGCGGAAGATCTCCTTCTGCCAGTTTGTGTTCTGCGAACCCAACAGGCTTAGGTCATCAACATCATAGAGACCACTCTGAGCTTTCTCATAGGCGATCTGCCTCATTTCATCACCAGAAAAAACATCAACGAAAGCTATTGGGTTGGCAGCTGAGACATTTCCATCATAGGAAACAGTTAAAGGAGTGCCGGCCTTGCCTTTCTTGGTTGTTATAAGAATAACGCCGTTTGATGCCCTTGAACCGTAGATAGCAGTTGCGGAGGCATCCTTGAGAATTGTAAAGGTCTCAATGTCATTAGGGTTAACGAATGAAAGGATGTTTGAGCTTCCTGATACGTTGTTGTTACTTATAGGTACACCGTCAATGATGATCAGCGGGTCATTGGATGCATTCAGTGATGATCCGCCGCGGATGCGTATGGTAGCTGCACTTCCCGGAGCACCACCCGGAGTCGTGATTACAACACCGGCTGTTTTTCCTACCAGCAGGTCCTGCGCCGAAGTGATGGCTCCCTTGTTAAAGTCCTTTGAGCTTACAGCTGTCACCGACCCGGTCCTGTCACTCTTTTTTACAGTACCGTAACCGATCACCACAACCTCATCAAGAGCCTGCACATCAGTCTGCAGGGCTACATTGACCACAGTCTGATTACCGACAGCCACCTCCTGCTGAAGGTAACCGATAAAGGTGAATACAAGAACGTCCCCGGGCTGAGCCTGCAGGGAGTATTCTCCGTTTAAGCCGGTAATAGTTCCCGTCAGCGTACCCTTGACAACGACGTTTACACCAGGTAAAGTCGATCTGTCGGCAGCATCGGTAACTGTACCTGACACTCTTACCTGTTGCCCGAAGACAACAAGACTCATCATTATGCCGAAGGTCAGCATGAAGAGCCGTTTTCCAGATAGTTTCTCCATAAATAGATTAGTTTAATTGCAGTTTACAGAATAGTTATTTTTATTAAGATTGATTTGTTTCGGTTTGGGCTGTTAAAATTCGTCCTTTTAAATCTGTAAACCAACACTTTTTCTGCTTTTTTCCGCAAACGTTACCGCAAACGTTTGAAGTAATATAAAAGCATTAGTTTGGAAAATTGATTTTATTATCTTTACCCACGTGATTTTCCAGAGATATGGGGAAAGAAAATATTACAATTAAAGATATCGCCCGGGAGCTTGGAATATCTCCTTCCACAGTTTCAAGAGCGCTGAAAGATCATCCCGATATCAGCAAAGCCACGCGCGATGCTGTGAATGAGCTGGCAGAGCGATGGAACTACAGACCGAACCCTATAGCACTGAGCCTTAAGAGCGGATCATCAAAGACCATCGGAGTTATGATACCCGACGTGGTACATTTTTTCTTCTCGACAGTGATCAGCGGTATTGAAGATGTTGTATACCAGAGGGATTATAATATGATCCTCTGCCAGAGCAACGAGATGTGGGAACACGAGGTCAAGAATATCAGGACACTTCTTTCAAGCCGTGTTGACGGGATCCTCGCCTCTGTTGCCAAGAGCACCACGAACTTTGATCATTACAGAAGCATAATAGAGAAGGGCATACCCCTCGTTTTCTTTGATCGTGTTGCCGAGGAGATCGAGACGGATAAGGTAGTAATAGATGATGAGACAGGGGCTTACAAAGCTGTAAACCATCTTCTCCGTTCAGGTAAAAAGCGTATAGTACACCTGGCCGGCCCTGAGCAGCTTGCCATTGCCCGTAACAGGCTCAACGGATACCTGAAGGCAATGAAAGAGTACAGGCTGACGCCCTCCGGTGACGACATCATCAAGTGCGATGACATTGAATGCGCGGAAATTACTGTGCCACGGCTGCTCATGAGAAAACCAATGCCCGATGCCTTTTTTGCTGTCAATGACCTTACCGCTGCCCAGACACTGATGATCGTGAAACGTCTTGGTTTCAAGGTGCCAGGAGATATTGCAATCGTCGGTTTTACAAACAGCCAGATTGCTACCCTGACTGACCCCGGGCTCACTTCGGTAGATCAGAAAGGATATGAGATGGGGCAGATGGCAGCAAGGCTTTTGCTTGACCGCATCGAGAATCTGCGGACTCCCATGCAGACAAAGATCATTACCTCGGAGCTTGTCATAAGAGGATCTTCCTCGGCAAGTCACAAATAATCCACAAGCCTCCCCTTCACTCCTGCCCTGATACCCTTGGGTGTTTCCACCACAGTGCAGCACTCTGTGACCGGATCATGCTGGAATAAAAGTATATGATTCTCCTGCAGTGCTTCACCAAGCAATTCCTGCTTCTCGGCTATTGTTACCAGCGGTAGCAGGTCGTACGCCATGTTCCAGAGAACGGGTATATGGGCAGTTGTTGGTATAAGGTCCCCGGTATATATAAAAACACGGTCTTTGTACCTGACCTCAGGCACTATCAACCCGGGTGTATGACCGTAACATATCCTGATGCTGACGCCGGGCCACCGTTCGCCATTGTCTTTAATCAGGCTGAGCCTGCCGCTATCGCCGAAAGGTTTTAGATTCTCAATCAGGTAAGCATCCTCCTCCCTTATATTATTTTCTATGGCCCATTCCCACTGGGCACGGCTGGCATGGTAGGTCGCGTTCGGGAATACCGGAGCCTGGCCTCCGTCAGAACTGTTGACGAAACATCCTCCGCAGTGATCTGCATGCATGTGCGTCAGCAGAACGTCTGTAACATCCTCCGGCTTGTACCCGCATCCGGCAAGCCCGCCGATAAGTCCTGTACCGCCGTGGAGATAAGCATGACGAAAAAACTTTTCGTCCTGTTTGTCACCCCATCCGGCGTCGACAAGTATGATGTGGCCGTCAGTCTCTATCACAAGCGAATTAAGCGACAGGACTATGGTATTGTTCTCATCGGGAACGGATGATCTGCTCCACAGGGCTTTGGGAATGACTCCGAACATGGCGCCGCCGTCAACCCTGAAATTTGATATATTGAAAAGAGATAATTTCATTTATGCATCTTTACGCAGGTGCAAGATAGCCAATTTTGGTATTTTTGCCGGAAGGAATCCATGACCATGAAAGTACACTTCATAGCTGCCGGCGGACCATTAATGCATATCCGTGCCAATAACCCTGAACTGCCCGCAGCAAAGAAATTGAAGCTGAATATTGTTTCCCGTCCCGAAGATATCTCTGACCGTACAAGTGACAAATTACGGATAGTGGTTGCCGGCAGTCATGGTAAGACAACTGTTGCTGCCATGATAATGCACGTTTTTAAACATAATAATATACCCTTCGATTATCTTGCCGGTTCAGCGACAGATTGTGATGAGACAATGGCAGGTCCGGGCAGCGATTCCCGGAAAGGTGTCACCGAAGTTGACAAGTCTCACGCCCTGTCAATCGACCCCGGGCCGGAATTTCATTTTTACAAACCCCATATAGCTGTCATTAACGGTATAGAATCGGATCACTTGAATGTCTTACCCGCTTTAGAGAACTACCGTGAACAATTTTCCGATTTTGCATCGGCGATAATGCCGGGAGGATCGCTGCTCTATTATGCCAATGACCCGCAGGCAGTTGAGATTGCGGCACACTGCCGTGATGATATCAGGAAGGTGCCGTATGATGTTCACGGATACATGGTCAACAAGACAGGATGTTATGCTGTGACGATAAACAGAATGGTGAAGGTAGGTTTTTCCGAAGCGCATAATATGCTAAATCTCAGCGCTGCCCGTGAGGTCTGCCTTGCTGCCGGACTGACTGAAGATCAGTTCTACGCTGCCATCGGTTCAGGATTTTCGATACCGGAATGCAACCCATCATCGAAAAACTTGTCAATATAAAAACAATATGAATCCCGGCCTCCACACGGTACTGATGGCATTCCTGCTGACCCTTTTGGCGGGTCTATCGACAGGTATAGGCAGCACCATGGCGATAAGTTTGTTACTATTTAAATAGACAAAATATTTTTTTTACGTTCACTTTTTTTAATTTCGCGGTTCATTAATTAAAATTTCAATGATGAAGAAAACTTTAATAATTATGTTGATTCTTGCGGCGGTCACCATAGGCGCGCAGGCACAGAGTTACAAATCAGCAATCGGACTCAGGCTGGGCGACCCTACAGGTGTTACATTCAAAACATTCATATCGAAAACCAACGCAATTGAACTGTTAATGGGTACAGGTTACTGGGGAAATAATTTTGCCTTTGCTGGTTATTATGAATGGCAGAATGCCACCGGATGGACACCCAACCTTGACTGGTTCGCCGGCCCCGGAGTACATATCGGATTCTGGAACCAGACATACCAGGATGAGTACTCATCAGGAGTATTGTTCGGTGTAGACGGTGTGGTAGGTCTTGAGTATACCCTGGAGGATATTCCGCTGAATTTTGCATTCGGTGTCGGACCCTCCATCCAGTTCACAGGCGGGCCTGATCCGTTCTACTGGAACGGAGGCATTTCAGTAAGGTACATCTTCTAGTTTATATTTAAACGCCCATTTAATGGCGGATACAAGGCGGGAAGTCTTTTTTGGCGAAATATTTTGCAGTTCAAAAAAAAGCTACCATCTTTGCATCCGCTTTTTTAAGTTCTTTAAGGTCCATTCGTCTAGTGGTTAGGACGTCAGGTTTTCATCCTGGTAACAGGGGTTCGATTCCCCTATGGACTACAAAAAATCACATTATTTTTCGCAACCGCTTAGAATCAAGGATTTCAGGCGGTTTCCTTTTTTAAAAAGGTACTCAAAATGTACGTCAGAAAGCCTGCTATAGGGTGAAAAATGAGACTACTTTTAAACTTTCGGCAGGCATATAACCGCATTAGTAAAAACGCTGTGAGGAACTGATGCAATCGCGCAAGAATTGAGGAAAATATTTTTTTTTGCATAGCATTTCAGACAATTTTGTTAACCTTTATACTTTAGCAACAGGGCAATAATGGATTACATATTTAAACCACAACCTAATTTTTTATTCAATATGAAAAGACTAACATTTGTATCAGTTTTAGTGATACTGCTGGCGGCATTCAATTATGCTTCGGGCCAGGATTTGAAACTCAATGATCTTGAGTATTTCGAGACGCAAGGCGTCAATGTCCTTGTGTACAGTAACCTTTTTACCGGAGGTTTTAACGATGAGAAAAACGCCGGTATAGAATTGATCCACCATGGTGTCAGAACAGCACAAGGCGGTGCTGTGAGACTTTCCAACACTCCGGAGCAATGGGATCTTGTTCCTGCAATGCCGACCCGAAAGGTAGACCGTGCATCGAAAACCATTGAGGTCTGCGTTAAGGTATGACGATTACGATTTTGATTCACGGGTGGTTGTCACGGCCAGGGGTAAAGGTGTTGAGATATCTGTTTACCTCGATAAGCCCGTTCCTGCCGCACTTGAAGGGAGCGCCGGATTTAATCTTGAGTTTCTGCCCTCGCAATACTGGGGAAAGACCTATATGATGGATGGGCGTCTTAATCGATTTCCGCGCTATGTGGCAGGTAACACCGTTACGAAGCCTAACAGTGAAAAAGCCTAAGCAATTCAAGGGGTATGTAACTTCCGACGACAGGGGAACCGGCAAATTTATCGATCCGCTTCCTCTCGAAACCGGCCGTACCTTTCTTCTGGCACCTGATGAACCCGAACGTCTGGTAAAAATCACCTCGCCGGATGCCGATCTAATGCTTTTCGACGGCCGTGTGCTGGCACAAAACGGCTGGTTTGTCGTTCGCAGTCTGCTTCCGGCAGGAAAAACAGGCAAGGTTTTGACCTGGACAGTTGAACCAAATGCCATTAAAGGTTGGATAAGAGAGCCAAATATCGGTTTCTCGCAGGTGGGCTACCTCCCTTCTCAACCCAAAGTCTCTGTCATTGAACTCGACAAGAAAGACAAACCGCTTGCAAAAGCATCGATATATAAAGTAGGCGACGACGGCAATGCTGCCAAAGTATTCAGCGGCAAAATCGTACCCTGGGGCGACTATTACAAGTACCACTATGTAAAATTCGATTTTTCTTCAGTTAAGACCCCGGGTATATACTATATTCAGTATGGCAGATTTAAAACAAATAACTTTTTAATAGAAAACAACGTTTACGATAAGATCACCGACGCCACCAGCGATATATGGATTCCAATACACATGAATCACATGTTCGTAAACGAGGCTTACAGGGTGTGGCATGGTGAGCCTTTCAAGGAAGGTTATCTCCAGGCTCCGCCAAACACCGATCACTTCGACCTGCATGGACAGGGACCAACAACAGATACCAAATATAAGGCACTGGAATTGATTCCCGGATTAAACATAGGCGGTTTTTTCGATGCCGGAGATTTTGATATCGAGACAGGATCGAACATTGGCGTGGTGCAGAACTTTGTTCAGACCTGGGAATCATTTCAAACCCTTACGCGATCAGACTTTTGTTGATCAGAAGCAACGTTATGTCGATCTTCACCGTCCGGATGGGACACCAGACGTGTTGCAGTTTATCGAGCATGGAACATTGAACCTGGTAGCTCAGGCAGAGATTATCGGCCACATGGCACAAGCGCTCTCTAACTCTGTTCTCGATAATTACCATCACCTTGGTGACGCAGCCTCAATAACAGACGGCCTTCCTTATAATCCGAACCTTGGCCCTTACGAAGTAGCCGCTGACGGCCGGTCGAGCGGAGTTAAGGATGATATGTGGGCATTTACAAGCCGTAATCCCGGCCTCGATCTCAGGGCAGCAACTATGTTTGCCGCAGCAAGCCGGGCATTGAAAGGATATAACGACGATCTTTCGGCAAGAGCATTGCAACAGTCAAAAAGACTCCTGAAAGAGGCAACGGAATTACTTGCCAATCAGCCACAGGATACGCTTGGCATGGGGAGGTGGATCAGCAAATATGGCCACCAATCTTCAACTGTACATCTCAACCGGGGAGAAACAATATATCGATAAATTTCAGGAACTTTTATGGCCTGCACTTGAGCGTAACGTCAGTAGCAACATTTTGACGGCATTAGATGCCATACCACATATGGATGCATCTTTCAAAGAAAAGCTCCGCCCGTATGTTGTAAAGTACAAAGAATACATCGACGGGCTTGAAAAAGATAATCCGTACGGAGTACCGATCGGCCTTGGTAACTGGGCAGGAAGCGGAGCCGTGGTGAGCTTTGGTACCACCGTTTGCTTTGCCAGCAAATATTTCCCTGACATTATCGACGCCAGTCATGCTTTCAAAACCACCAACTGGCTGTTTGGCTGCCATCCGTACCACAATTATTCATTAGTGGCAACGGTGGGCGCCGCTCGTCCGAAAGCAGTCTTTTATGGTAATAACAGGGCTGATTTCTCATTTATTCCGGGCAATGTTGCCCCGGGTTTATTATTCAGAAAACCCGACCATTTTGAAAACTACGACGACTGGCCATTTCTGTGGGGACAAAACGAGGGCACAATTGGCGGAAACACCGGTTATTTAATTTTTGGATCAGCTTTTAAAGATTTAGTAAAATAACCAGTCGTTAGCAATCATTAATTCCATAATAACTGCTTATCATGAAAAAAACCTTGTTTGTTATCCTGTTTTCAGCACTGTTTGCGATATGCTTTCCCCAGAAGTACCAAAACTTTAAAGTATCAATTTATTGCACGGCTCATGATGTGAGTCAGATGGCCGATACAACAAATTACCTCAAACCAATGTGGGAGGAGATTACAAGACAAATAAAAATCGACAAAGTTTATCTTGAGACTCATCGTGATTATTTTATTGTTGACCAAAAAACCCTGGACATTGCCAAGAAGTTTTTCAACGACAAGGGTATTGAAATAGCCGGAGGCATTACTTATACCGCCAAACCAAACGGTAATTTCCAGTCTTTCTGTTATAACGATCCCGGGGACCGGAAAAAAGCAAAAGAAATTGCTGAATACACAGCAAAGAATTTTAACGAGGTCATCCTTGATGATTTTTTCTTTACAAACTGCAAAACCGACGACGCCATAAAGGATAAAGGCGACAGAAGCTGGACGCAATATCGTTTGGACCTGATGACTGAAGTCGCACAAAACCTTATCGTCGGGCCTGCAAAAAGAGTAAATCCAAATGTAAAAATGATCGTCAAGTATCCAAACTGGTACGAGCACTTCCAGGGTCTCGGCTTTAATCTTGAAACAGAACCCAAAATATTTGACGGTATCTATACCGGTACCGAAACCAGGGATGCCGTGGCGACCGACCAGCATTTACAGGCATACCTGGGTTACAATATCATGCGCTATTTTGAGAACATTGCACCGGGCCGGAATGGTGGTGGCTGGGTTGATCCATTCAATATAAGTAATTATGACAGGTATGCTGAACAATTGTGGATAACCGCCTTTGGTAAAGCCAGGGAAATTACCTTATTCCATTTTGGACTGCTTAATACTACTATCGATCCGTCCAATCGGTCAGCCTGGCAGGGACAAGGAACCAGTTTTGACTTTGATGAGATGATGCAACCGGTAAATAAAAATGATGGTACACCGGTAAGACCAACCAGCATTGCAAGGGTTGCAGGCTATGCCTTAGAAACGGCAGATAATATTATGGGCAAAACAGGTAATCCCATTGGTATTAAAAGCTACCGGCCGTATCACTCTATAGGGGAGGACTTCCTGCAAAATTATCTTGGCATGATTGGTTTGCCAATGGATATAAGACCAGAGTTTCCGGCAAAAGACAATATTATACTGTTAACGGAAACAGCAAAATTTGACGCAGACATTGTTGGCAAAATAAAAAATCAATTGACAGCAGGGAAAACCGTGGTTATAACTTCCGGTTTGTTACGCGCATTGCAGGATAAAGGTTTGGGCGATATCGTTGAATTGAGATATACGGACAGGAAAGCTTTGGTACAGGATTTTATGATCGATCGCCGGCAAATGGTGCATAATGATAAATCCATATTAATGCAACAACTGCAATATCTCACCAACGATTCGTGGGAGATTGTTTCAGGGATTGCAGGAGAAAATGGCTGGCCTGTTTTGCATATGGCCGATTATTCAAAAGGAAAACTTTATGTGTTTACCATTCCGGATAACTTTGCCGATCTTTATAACATGCCTCCCCAGGTTTTGAACAAAATCAGAGAAATTTTATGCGGCAATTTAAACGTTTCAATCGAAGGGCCATCAAATATTAGTCTGTATCTTTATGATAATGATACCTTTATTGTAGAATCCTTCTCAGATTATGAAACTACGCTGAAAATTGTCACATCTGATAAATACAGTAAAATAACTGATCTTGGCACGAATCAACAGTTTCCCGGAGAACTTAGCCGAGTGTCACCCTATAGTCCTGATGGCAGCAACCAACTGAAAAACAGATACAGCATCACCTTAAAGCCACATTCGTTCAGGGCTTTTAGTTTCGAATGATTTTTCAAAATCTGACCGGAAAAGCCAGATAATAAAAAATATTACTAATTTTGCACCGGAAAAAAAGACGGATAAACATGGCTAATCACAAATCAGCACTGAAGGCTACGAGACAGGCCGAAGGGAAAAAGGAGAGTAACAAGTACCACGCCCGCACCATGCGCAATGCACTTAAGAATATGCGCAAGACCACGGATAAGGCCGAGGCTGGCGAACTGCTGCCCAAACTTAATTCCATGCTTGACAGGCTTGCAAAGAAGAATGTTATTCATAAGAACAAAGCTTCAAACCTCAAGTCTTCGATAACAAAACATGTGTCCGGCCTCAAGTAAGGCTTCCCGGACATTTATTTTTCAGCCGCCACCGCCAGGTGACGGCTATTTTTTTTATATTGCAGTGGGATAATACGTTTTGCTGCATGTCACTTAAAATTACTGACTGGGCTGTCGAGGACAGACCCCGTGAGAGGCTCTGGACCAAGGGGCCCTCAAGCCTCAGCGATGCTGAGCTGCTGGGTATACTGATCGGATCAGGTACCCGGAACAGGTCAGCCGTTGACCTGGCGCACGAACTGCTGGCTCTGGCCGGCAACTCACTCAGCGAACTGGGGAGGCTCAGCGCGGGCGAGATACGTAAGATAAGAGGGCTGGGCAATGCCAAGGCCGTAACAATATCTGCTGCCCTGGAGCTGGGACGACGGCGAAAGATGGCCGAAGCCTCTGAAAACCCTCAGATACGCTCTTCAGCAGATGTGTTTAACATCATCAGCCCCCTGTTGGAAGATCTGCCTCATGAGGAATTCTGGATACTGTTCCTCAACAGGGCCAACAGGGTCACCGGAAGAATGAAGATCAGCCAGGGAGGCGTCAGCGGCACAGTAACGGATGTGCGTATAGTAATGAAAAAGGCAATTGAGACACTGTCGTCAGGGCTGGTGATATGCCATAACCACCCATCGGGGAACAACAGTCCCAGCGACTCCGACATACGCATCACCCAGAAGATCAAAGAGGCCGGGGCGCTGATGGATATACAGCTGCTTGACCATTTGATCGTCACCGGCAAGGATTATTACAGTTTTGCTGACAACGGGGCGCTCTAGAACTGCCTCTGAGCGAGTCTGACATCTGACCTGTCATCACACAGGTCACGCATTTCCGTTACCGTTAGTCCTGTGACAGGATGCACGGCACCTGGAGCCACCTCATACAGAGGCTCGAGGACGAACCTCCTGTCTGCAAGCTTCGGATGGGGCACTTCCAGTCCCGGCATAGATATGACCTTGTCCTGCCACAAAAGAATGTCGATATCAATAATACGTGATTCGTACCTTCCCCCTCCGCTGCGTTTTCTTCCCATACGCCCTTCAAGGGACCTGAATAGCTGCATGAGCTGACGTGGCTGCCTGCTCGTTTCAAGCACCACAACCATGTTAAGGAACTGATCGTCTGCATCAAAACCCCACGGTTCAGTCTCCCATACTGATGAGGCAGCAACGACATCGCCGGCATCCTCTTTCAACAGCGTAAGGGCACGGGAAAGAGCAGCAAACCTGTCACCAAGATTGCTTCCCAATCCGATGATGACCCGGGAGCGGGCTGGTAATTTCATCTCAAAGGCTTTACTGCCCTAAAGATGCTGAATTTTTTATAATTTGGCCATCGAAAAAATAAGCTCAAAATGAAAAGTTTCCTTAAGATGACCCTGGCGGTCATAGCCGGTCTGATATTAACCGGCATTTTGTTCTTCGTGATCATGCTTTCAGTAATCTCCGGTATGGCCGCAGCAGGCAACAAGCCGGCCGAGATAGCTGAAAAATCAGTCCTGGTGCTCAAGACTGGCACAGCGATACCTGACCGCACAAACAGCAATCCGCTCTCAATGCTGGACCCCTTTTCACTGACGTTCACACCTGAGGCAGGATTAAACGATATCCTTAAGAACCTGCGCAAGGCAGCCAGCGATGAAAAGATAAGCGGTATTCTCATCGAAAACGGATTGATGCCTTCAGGATGGGCCACCGCAGACGAACTGCGCATTGCGCTGAAAGAATTCAAACAGAGCGGCAAGTTCATTTATTCCTATTCAGATTATGTCCTTATGCAGGAGAGCTATTTCGTCTCCACCGCTGCAGACGCAATCTGGCTGAACCCGACGTCGATGTTCGACTTTAAAGGACTGGCTGCTGAGGTTACATTCTATAAGGATGCGCTTGAAAAACTGGGTGTCGAGGTGCAGGTCATTCGTCACGGTAAGTTCAAGGGAGCGGTCGAACCGTACATTCTTGATAAGCTCAGCGATGAGAACCGCCTCCAGATTTCAAAATATGTAGGCTCTATATGGGAATATGCCGTGAAAGCCATCTCCGAATCAAGAGGCGTGTCCGTCGAACGTGTCATGCAACTGGCTGACTCACTCTCAGGCTACAACGCAGCACTGTTGACTGGCGCCGGACTGATTGACGGAACCATCTACCGTGATCAGCTTGAAGACAGTATCAGAAGCGCTGCGGGCATTGAGGAAGGTAAAAAGATCAATTTTGTCTCCATGACCAAATATTCAAAGGTGCCTGAGAAGCATTCAGGAGGCCTCGCAAAATCGAAGATCGCTGTGATCTACGCTGAAGGCAGCATTGTCATGGGTGAAGGGGACGAAACAAATATCGGCGGAAACAGTTATGCTTCCGTGCTGCGCGAAGTGCGCCGCGACACTGCCATTAAAGCAGTGGTTTTCAGAGTAAATTCCCGTGGAGGAGATGCTATCGCCTCTGACATGATCTGGCGCGAGGTGGAGCTCACTTCCAAAGTTAAGCCGGTGGTAGTCTCGATGGGTAACTATGCCGCCAGCGGAGGGTACTATATCTCTGCTGCTGCAGATAAGATACTGGCTTCACCCATGACTGTCACCGGATCAATAGGTGTTTTCGGACTGATTCCAAACGCACAGACACTGCTGGACAAAAAGCTGGGTATCAGCTCTGACGTTGTAAAAACCAATTCTCACTCAGACTTTCCCTCGATTATGAGGCCTCTCACCGCTTTTGAGAAAGAGGTCCTTCAGTCTAATGTGGAACGTACCTACAGCACCTTCACAGGTGTTGTTGCGGCAGGAAGGGGAATGAGTCAGGCTAATGTTGACAGTCTCGGGCAGGGGCATGTATGGAGCGGGACAGATGCTGCCGATGCAGGACTGGTTGACAGTTTCGGCGGACTTAACGATGCCATCAAAGAAGCTGCCTCGCTTGCAAAACTGGAGACCTACCGGCTTGTCGAGAGGCCTGCGGCAGTTGATATATATTCGAGGCTGCTGAAGGAAATGTCGGGTGAGGTGAGAGAAAAAATAGTTTCCAGGGAGCTGGGTGAGGCCGCAAGATATTATTACGACCTGAAAGAGATTATATCTTCAAGAGGTGTACAGGCTGTAATGCCCTGCTATATAGATATCTATTAAAATGACCCTGCCAGGGAAAATCTGCCTGTGGCTGCCCTCGGTGATCTACGGGGCGGTCACCGCCTTGAGAAACAGGCTGTATGACCTTGGCATTCTGAAGAGCAGGACATTCCCGCTTCCGGTGATTTGTGTCGGTAATATTACAGTCGGAGGCACGGGCAAGACACCGCATGTGATATACATTACGCAACTGCTGTCTGACATGATGCAGGTATCGGTTCTAAGCCGCGGGTACCTCAGGAAGAGCAGGGGTTTCAGACCCGTCAGGGCTGACGACCGTGTCGACACAACCGGGGATGAGCCGTTGCTGATGGCCCGCCGAATGTCGGATGCGCGCATTTTTGTAGACCGCGACAGGGTTCACGGGATCACCGAGATAATGCGCACAACACCTGCTGCGGGGGCAATCATTCTTGATGACGGTTTTCAGCACAGGTCGGTGAAGGCCGGAATGAATATTTTGCTGACCAGCTATAGCAGGCCGATGACTCATGACCACCTCCTGCCACTGGGCAGGCTGCGGGAAAATCTCAGCGGGTTGAAGAGAGCGGATGTGATCATCGTTACCAAGGTGCCGCCGTGGACTGCACCGGAAGAGCTGAACAGGATAAAGGCATCGCTGAGTATGAGCGGAAGACAGTGCATTTTCTTCACCGGGCTTATTTACGGGAAACCTGTGCCACTTTTCGCAAGATCAGGAAGAACAATAACACGTAAAACGGATGTCGTGCTGGTGACGGGTATAGCTGACCCCGCTCCCATGGTCAAATATCTGTCAGGCGTCGCTGCCGGGGTGAAACATATTTCATTTCCCGATCATCACCGGTTCAGGGAGAAAGACATTGATGCAATATGCAAGGCGTTTGATGCCATAGATAACGAAGATAAAATAGTCGTTACCACCGAGAAGGATGGCGTGAGATTGAAAGAAATCACTAATATTGCAGACAACGTCAGGGAAGCATTGTACTGCCTTCCCATGAGTGTGGAATTCATTGAAAATGAAGACGAATTTATAAGAAAAGTATATGGATATACTGGAAAAAATAAAAGAGACCGCTGAATTTCTCAGGTCGAAAGGCTTTAAGTCGCCTGATGCCGGTATCGTACTTGGAACAGGTCTCGGCGGACTCAGCACTGCCATAGAGAATCAGATCGGGATACCATACGCAGACATTCCTAATTTCATGATTTCTACGGTGAAAGGCCATGCCGGCAGGCTTATCTGCGGTGATTTCGGCGGGAAGAAAGTGGTGGCCATGCAAGGCCGGTTCCATTTTTACGAGGGCTACGGTTCAGAACAGGTGACTTTCCCCATCAGGGTCATGAAAGAGCTTGGTATCAGGGCACTGTTCCTCTCCAACGCAGCCGGCGGCACCAATCCTGCCTTCAGAATAGGTGATATCATGATCATCAACGATCACATCAGCCTGTTGCCAAACCCTCTCATCGGGCCCAACGACGACCGTATCGGACCGCGCTTTCCTGATATGAGCAAGGCTTATGACAGGGACCTTATCGCCAGAGCTGATGCCATAGCCGCCAGGCTTGGCATAGAGGTTACTCACGGACTTTACCTTTCAACCACCGGACCGACTTTCGAGACACCCGGCGAGTACCGCCATTTCAGGATGATAGGGGCGGATGCTGTTGGCATGTCAACCACCCCCGAGGTGATAACTGCAAGGCATATGGACGTGCCTGTTTTTGCCGTAAGCATTATAACAGACCTTGGCGTGGACGGCAAGATCGAATATACAACCCACGAATCTGTTCAGCAGGCAGCTGAAAAGAGCGAGGTGAAGATGACGGAAATTATTAAGGAGCTCATTGCCTCCCTCTGACCGTCAGCGGTACACCAAAGCACATATCTTCTTCCATCTTCCGGAAATACCTTCAGTGTTGAAGGCTTCGGCGGTTATCATATAGAGGCCGGCCGGAAGCCTTGCGCCGGTGTCAGAAGTTCCGTCCCATACAAACCGGGCACCCTCTCCGGCAGCAAACCGTCTCGGCCAGCTTCCTGACGATGTATCCGCGGTCACTGAAGATGGTTACTGTTATGACGTTGTCATTCCCTCCGGGAAAGACATCCACGGATACAACATCCTCAAATCCGTCACAGTCGGGTGAAACCCTTGATGATGAAAGGGTCATTCCGATGCTTTCGTCCGCCGGATCGACGAGGTTTGAATTTTCCGCACCCGGCGTACCCCATCCGCAGGCTTCAGAACCCGAGTGCCAGTTGCCGGGGATGAGTGACGACATCCCGGGCGCAACTTTTTCAAGGGCTATGCCCTCTGTTCCGTCAAGAAAGAGAAGATGCATTGAGCTGCTGTAATCGACCCTGTCTATGATATTTAACCCGCGGTCATATAGCACCAGGCTGCCCTCGTCGTCAGGCATCGACGGCAGGGCGGCAATCTCAAACAGTGAATAAACCCCAGAGCAGCGGTAATGATCCGTAACCGACTCCCTGTCGGTTGTCAGCGCAACATAATCGTGCGGCAGAAGCTGCCTGGGTATTGATGTGATGTGGATAACGGGCACATTACTTCCGTTGGCAATGAATAACTGCGACAGGTCAATGACCTTATCGGAATTATTGTAAAGTTCAATATAATCCTGGCATCCACGTCACCGGATCAAACAGAATCTCATTGAAAAGAATTTCTCCGGTTGAGGGATCAGAAGGAAGCCCGGTCATCAGTTCCGTCACACATGGAGCGTTCCCTGCGAAGTCGGTGACTGAAGAAGGAATAAGCAGGTTGCTGACATCGCCAGGATGAAGCGCCTCTTTCAGAGGAATCATCAATGCACGGTCAGCTATGTCATCCGAAACTGCAGGAAATGTTTCTGCTCCGCCGGCAAGCCATTTTTCGCCACTCGGAAAGAACCACGGTCTCGTCAAAGAGCACCTTCAGCCTGTCAGGCGCAACAGGCCATACCGCTATTACCTCCGGGCACCTGGTATCTTCCGTCACTGTTTCTGACGAGTTGGCTCTTCCCGGCGTTCCACCCGAAGGATCAAGGGATGCTCTCCATGCCTCAGGCTCAGTGAACGGATTGGTCATATCGACAAGTTCCGCCGACCACCCGCCCCCGGATCTGAGCCCGTCATTGAAAAATGCAGGTGTGTATGATATGGCATGTATAAGTGATCCGCCGGCGTCACGCAGAGCTATGACCTCACCGCCGTCGTTGAGTGTCGGGAACGAGGGAGGACAAATGACACGACCGTATGGAGATAAATCAGCCTTCCCTGAAGAGGCACAAAGTATGATGTACTCACCCGGCCTTATCCATGCTTTGGGCAGAAATGAAGTATCATTCGTGGCAATCAGCATCCATCTTTCAAGAGAGATGCTGTCAGTTGTCCTGTTAGTGATCTCAAGATACTCGCGGGCCGGTAACTTAACCGGGGGCGACGGGTCGGCCATGATCTCGGAGATAACAACATCACCCATGGCACAGCCTTTTGTACCATTCACGAAGCTGTAGGACAACTGAGCTGATGCACATAAAGGCAACAGCAACGAAGACAACAGTATAACCTTTTTCATGCAGCGGGAACAAAAAAGAATTAAATTTGTCGGTCTTACATGATAAAGTTCGTATAAATATTTCAAATAAAAAAAGAAATGCGGGTAGCAGTTGTTGGTGCCACAGGGATGGTAGGCCGGATGATGATGAAAGTTCTTGAGGAAAGAAAGTTCCCGGTCGACACGCTTATTGCCGCAGCCTCTGAGCGTTCGACAGGCAAGGAGCTGACCTTCAGGGGCAAACCCGTGAAAGTGGTGAGTGTGATGGAGGCTGTTGAGGCAGCACCCGAAATAGCTCTCTTCTCCGCCGGTGGTGCCGTATCCAGGGAATGGGCCCCGGTTTTTGCACAGGTAGGTACTGTTGTCATCGACAACTCGTCGGCGTGGAGGATGGAGAAGGATATCCCGCTGATAGTGCCCGAGATTAATGCCCGGGTCATTACTCAAAAGGATAAGATCATCGCCAACCCCAACTGTTCAACGATACAGATGCTGATGGCCATCGCTCCCCTGCACAGAGAATATACAGTCAGACGGCTCGTAATCTCAACCTATCAGTCCGTGACCGGCACAGGCGTCAGGGCTGTTGCCCAGCTGGAGAATGAACGGCAGGGAATCAGCGGCGAGATGGCCTACCCCTGGCCCATCGACAAGAACTGCATTCCTCACTGCGATGTCTTTATCGACAACGGATATACGAAGGAGGAGATGAAGCTGGTGAACGAAACACGCAAGATACTGGGTGATGAAGAGATACGTGTCACCGCAACAGCGGTAAGGGTTCCGGTCACCGGTGGTCACAGCGAATCCGTCAATATTGAGTTTGCCAGGGAGTTTGAACTTGACAGGGTAAGGGCGCTGCTTTCAGAAACGCCCGGGATAATCCTCTATGATAACCCGGCTGAATTAAAATACCCCATGCCGATCATTGCCCATGACCGTGATGAGGTCTTTGTGGGACGTGTGAGGCGCGACTTCTCCCAGGAAAAGACCCTTAACATGTGGGTCGTTGCAGATAATATCCGCAAAGGAGCTGCCACAAATGCCGTCCAGATTGCAGAGTATATGATCTCTGCCGGACTGTTGTAACAGGTCACTGAGCTTCGTAAAGGAAGTTGTTATAGGGGTAACGGAGGGCATGTATCCTCTTTACCTCACCGTACAGCGTCTGCCTTAGTTCTTCAATATTATCCCTTGTCTTAGCTGAGATGAACACTGTACTCTGAGCATTCTGGTTCGCCATCCAGGTATTGCGCAGGTCGTTAAGTGAACGGTTCTCCTTCTTGACGGGGGTCAGGTCGTATTGATCCTTTTCAGTAAATGAGAAAATATCAGTCTTATTGAATACCATGATAGTTGGTTTGTTCAGCGAACCAAGATCGCTGAGTGTGGCGTTGACGACCTGCATCTGCTCCTCGAAGCCGGGATGGGAGATATCAACGACGTGCAGCAGGAGGTCGGCCTCCCTCACCTCGTCAAGAGTCGACTTGAATGACTCGACCAGGTCGTGCGGCAGCTTGCGGATGAAACCCACTGTATCGGAAAGGAGGAACGGCAGGTTTCCAATGACCACCTTTCTTACAGTAGTATCAAGGGTGGCAAACAGCTTGTCTTCTGCGAACAGGTCAGACTTGCTGATTAGGTTCATCAGGGTTGATTTGCCAACATTGGTATAACCCACCAGGGCCACCCTGACCATTTTGCCCCGCCCCTTTCGCTGGGTGCTCATCTGGGTGTCGATCTTTTTCAGCTGTTCCTTCAGCTTCGAGATCTTTTCGCGTATTATACGCCGGTCTGTTTCTATCTCGGTCTCACCCGGTCCTCGCAGGCCGATACCTCCCCGCTGGCGTTCAAGGTGTGTCCACATGCCTGTGAGCCTGGGGAGGAGATACTGATACTGGGCCAGCTCTACCTGAGTGCGGGCATGTGAGGTGCGGGCCCTGCTGGCAAAGATATCAAGGATGAGATTGGTGCGGTCAATGATACGGCAGTTGAGCTCTTCCTCGATGTTACGCATCTGACTGGGAGAGAGCTCGTCATCAAAGATGGCAAGAGTAATTTCATTTTCTGCAATAAAAGCTGCGATCTCCCCGATCTTGCCCTTATTGACAAATGTGCGCGGATTGGTGTGTTCTACCCTCTGCAGAAAGTGCCTGACCGGATCCGCTCCGGCTGTTTTCGTAAGGAATGCCAGCTCGTCAAGATAATCGCGGGCTGTGCTCTCACTGATCTCCGGAGTGATTACTCCGACTAATATCGCTTTTTCTATTTCCTTGTTCCTTACATTTCTCCCCCTTATATTAAATCTATCCATTTCTCCCCCTTGACAAGGGGGAGTGTCCCGACTTGTCGGGACGAGGGGGTTTTTTAATTAATATATCTCTTATTCGTTTCCATGAAACCCCTTATGGCATTTTTCAGGTTCTCGGTGCACATGATAACCATATCAAGGTCAGTGGGGAATTCCACTATCTGGGACTTAAGCATCTGCTTCTGTTCGGCGGAGAGAGCATTGACATCGCCTATCGCCCGTGCTGACACGTGTTCAAAGTTGGATGTGGCGCCAATGGGTTCCTTCTTAACCATTTTTTCAGGATTAAGTGCCTGTATCTCCACATCGCCGGCAATAACACATTCCTTGACCTGAAAGGTCTGGATGAGGGCACACTGGAGATTTGTATACTTCTTGACCTTGACGTCGTTGCCCAGGGAATCCTTCAGCACATTGCCCCTTGTGTCCTTCACATATTCAAAACCGTCTTCAACGGTTGCTTTCACAAGGCTGTCGCGCTGGAACTGTTTATCAGGACTGACGCCTACTGTTCTGATGTTCACGTTTACCAGGTAGTCATACTGTGTATCTTCATTCAGCACGGAGGTATGGTATTCCACCCATTCGCTGTTAAGGCGCGGAAGGTCAAGCGCAATAAGTTCCTTTTCGAATTCCGGCGGAAATTTTGTTGCTGAAAGGTTCTTCAGGGCGACATAAGCACGACTGGTGCCCATGTACTTCGACTCCCCTATCATCTGGTCAATGCCATCGTAGTCGCCGACATATTCCTTTGCCCTTATGAATTCATAATATGCCTGGCGGTATGAATCTTTTGTGCCTCCCTTCATCAGCTCCTGTCCGTGAGCATAATAGAAATCAGCAGCATTCTTTTTTGCAGCCACCATCTCCTGCATGTAGTCGACATAAGGCCACTGTATTGTTCTTCCCTGGTATTCAATAGGGGTTACCGTACGAACCAATGACTGCCTGTCGCTCATTTTCTTATAGATAAGATAGAGCTCATCCCAGGCGTTGGCCCGGCCTTCCATCTTCAGATAACGTATCCGTTCGTTATCCTGTTCGATTGCAATGTTCATAGCGCGTTCAAGGCTCACGATGTCCTTTTCGCTCCCGGGTTTCTTTCTGAGTTCTGACACAGCCTTGTTGATAGCAGCGTCGTAGTTCCCGGATTCAACATATTTTTTTGATGATCCGCATCCTGCCATCAGCAGTGCGGAAACGAACAGGATGGTTATAGTCTTTTTCATTCAGTGATTATTGTACAGATGCTAAACGCTGAAATGTATGGAATTATTTTAAGTTATTGGGTAACTGATTATTCAATCTGGAAGATTATGGGTATTGAATACCTCACTCTCACAGGCCGTCCTCTCTGCATTCCCGGCTCCCATTTGGGAGATGCCTCAACCGCCTCTTTTGCAGCTTCATCGAGCAGTGCGTCTACGCTGCGGGTGACGCTCACATTGCTGACAAGGCCGCTGGTTTCAACCACGAAGGTTATATATACCCTTCCCTGTATACCGTTTTCGGAAGCGATTTCGGGATAGCGGACGCGTTTTTGGACCCACTCGCGGAATTTATTGATGTCTCCCCCTTTGAACTTGGGCATATCCTCAACTATAACAAAGACCTCCTCCTCTGTTGCCTCTTCCTCTGCCTGCAGACTGACGGGGGCATAGATCTCCACCACCTTATCCTCAGTTGTTTCATCATCATCAAATGAGACATCATTTGTCAGCACAACATCATCCTTTACTATCTCGAACAGATCAGTCACCGTCACCTCCGGTGGCGGGGCCTGTTCGGGGGGTATCTCTTCCGTGACAGGTATCTGTTCCTCTTCTATTGCCTGTTCAGTCATGCCTGCGAAGATGGAATCATCTCTCTGTCCGGTGGTCCAGTTAAATGCGAGGAGGCACAGGACGAGTGCAATGACAAGGCCTATCTGGAGGAAGATTGTTTTCTTATTTTCCAGGTCGGCTTTCGGGCTTTTCTTGGCATCCATTTCTTTGCTGTTAGTCGGCACATCAAAGTTATGAAATTGTTTGTGAAGTCCAACCGAGGCTGATGGATCGAATTACGGGAAAAAGTTTTATATTTGCACCGGACCGGGGATATAGCTCAGTTGGCTAGAGCGTGTGACTGGCAGTCACAAGGTCAGGAGTTCGAAACTCCTTATCTCCACCCTAACCCTCCTACGCTTTGGCGTCGGAGGGTTTCGCTTTTTATCAGGACGATGTGATGAGGGATTCTGCTAATTCAGAGGCTTTTTATTCTCCATGCAGCGAAACATTGAGGAAGGGTTTTTTTACCCTTTCCTCCTTGTCATTTAAATAAACTTGACATCCGTTTTATGTTAGCGTAACTTTGGGAATAACCAAAAACAACTGGACTATGAAAAGGTATTGCTTATTATTATTTGCACTTATTCTGATCGCTGGTAGCTCCTGTCAGAAAAAAGTTGACATTGAAAAAGAAAAACAAGCCATAATGGCTGTTGTCAAAGCAGAATCTGAAGCCGCCAGGTTAGGGAATCCTGATGGATTAATGTCCTGTTATATACAAGATGAGTACAATACACGTTTAAATGTTAACGCAGACGATTACAAAATCATCACCGGATGGGATAAGTTGGCTCCCTTGTTTAAAGAATATACTCCAAATCCGGAGGTTGATACAACCAAAATATCGTTTACTAAAGAGAATGCGGTTATAAAAATAATGGGAAATACCGCATGGCTGATCTGTGATAATGCCTGGAAATATGAAGACTGAGGAAGGAGAGCAAAAAGCTGAGAATATACAGATAACTTTTCTTGAAAAGGTAGACGGAGTATGGAAGTTCTCCTTTGCGGCATGGATTACCAAACCGGAACCTAAGGTTGTTACAGAGGAACCTGAAACTGCGAAATAACCGCCCGGAGATTTTATAGAAACCAGGGGCACTTACCTAAATTAAGAATCAATGATAGCCTTGGATCCCGCAGGCTTTCTTGATTTTGGTACACAGAGAACAATCTTTGGGACGAAAAGTAAAGTTCGTTTTTAAAAGAAGGTCGAACTTAGATGATAAATATATTTATAAAGCTATGAAAACAAAGAAAGTTCTTTTCAGAGTTATGGGTGTTGTCTTTTTCCTTTATATGTTAAGTTTTACCTCATGTGAAATAATGGGCTGCTATTCATGCAGGCGTACCAATGATAAAGGGAAAACTGAAAAATATGGTACATGCTCTACTGATGAAGCGGATCGACTCAGGAGTGAAGGATGGACATGTGATGGTGGGTGGTAAGAAACATCTTCCAGACTGGGACATCAGCACCGGTAGCTATTTTGATTTTGGCACACTGAGAACAATCTTTGAATCGCCTATTCAAGCGAAATATCTGGCAACCACCAGTGAAGATAAACTGTCGGTTTCAGAGCAGCTAAATTTTCAGTATTTATCGAAGTAATTCCATAACTTTAGATCATGTATTCTTATCATACCTGGCCAATATGAAGAAACTTCTTTATCTGTCGGTTTGTATTCTGTTAGTAACAGTATCCTGTACCAAAAAACCGGTCGCTGACTTTTCCTACCCAAGCCCGACAAAGGTGGGCGAATATATTCCATTCAGTAATCTGTCTGAAAACGCTGACCAGTTTTTATGGGATTTTGACGATGGGTCAACATCAACACTGAGTGATCCTTCTCATGCGTTTGCCATACCGGGAAGCTATACCGTCTTACTCGAAGCTATCGGGGAAAAAGAATCATCTATCGTAAGCAAAGAATTACAAATCACAGGTATCACCTATTCTTTCAGGAATAGTACAAGCTACAATCTGCCAACCTTCTACTCCTTCTACTGGGACGGTATGGAAATACAGGATTTTCTTGCACATGGGGAATTATCAATAGGTGAGGAGACGGGTATTGTTGTAACCGATAGAACCTCTGTCTGGTTTGGTATCATAATAGGTGACGTCACTTTCGTTTCAGACGAATTCCCTTTAATCTTAAATAAGCATAACCGAATAATTATTACTGACACTACTCCGATATACGGAGGAAAAGGCTCTTCAGTTTTTGATGCAAGAGTAATATTTGAACTCGAAGCCAAAATTAAGGAAACTCAGATTAAATAGCATACTCACTCCTGCAGCTTCCCTGCAATCTGAACAGGAGGCAGCTCTCGTTTTCTGAATAGCTTATAGGGGGTTTATGCTTTGAAACCTGGAGCTGCCTCCTCTTCCTTAAATTATAAAAAAAGGTAAATATGGCTTTTGCTGTTGTAACTTTGTATATTTGGATGCAGCAAGTGCGCCTGATTATGAAAACGGGAAGAATCAACTATAAACTCCTCAGCATCCTTCTTTATATCCTTATGCTGACTTTCAGCTCGTGTGCGGAGGCTGATATTTGCTGGACCTGCGTTAATCCCAATGACCCGTCAGACATATTTGATGTGTGCAGTGCGGTGACCAAAAACAAATGGGAATCCTACGGTTATAACTGCAATTAAAATAAAGTGAATCTGGTTTTTTGCCGGCACGCTGAAGGCAATAGGTGTTGAGATCATTTTAATTCATTTCCCGGTCCCGGACTTCACAATATTGCCCGGTTTGTCACTAAATCAAACAAAAAACGGCATGAAGTGTTTAATATCCCGGGTAAGGTTCGCTGAGGGCAGGAAGCAGCACTCCCCTGGTCACCCTCTGTTTGTTACATTCAGGCCTGAAAGTTAAACCCCCTTACATAATGCGAAACACTATACTGAAAAACTTCCTTGCAAGGCTGAGAGCCAAACACCACATGAACAGGGGGGAGGGAGTTTACGGCTATATGTGGAAGACGGCATTAAAGATTATCGGGATTTATTTGCTGGTTATGATACCGGCTGTGCTGGCCGGTAAGTACCTTATAGATTTCAATGCCATTTTCATATTTATTACAGAGCGTTTCCCTGACATGCTCGTGTTTGCCGTCTTTTTCATTTCCGAGTCGTTTCTGGGAATGATCCCTCCGGATTTATTTGTGATCTGGGCTACAAAGTTCGAAAGCCCGCTTCTCATTATGACTGTCCTTGGTGTGCTTTCTTATATCGGCGGAGCAATTTCATACTTCATTGGATCGTGGCTGCTGAAAAGCAAAAGAATTAAGGCTTATTCCGAACGCGTGCTTGACAAATACATCAACCTGGTAAGAAAGTGGGGAGGAGCTTTTATTATCATTTCTGCCTTATTCCCCTTCTCCCCTTTTTCATTGGTTGTCATTGCCGTAAGCCTGTTCAAATATCCTTTCAGAATGTACCTTCTTTTCGGTCTCTCGAGGATTATAAGGTTCATCATTCAGGGAATCCTTTACCTGAATATGTTTAAAATTGATTTCAACCTATAGCGAAAATGGCAGGTTTAGTGAAGAAAGTAACCCCCGGATTTATTCCTGTCTTCCACTGGACTCATAATCTTTGACAGTCAAATGCCATGGTCCCGGATCAGGCAATTCTGATCACTATTCCGTCACAATGCATGTAGAACTCAAAATGTAGTAACTTTGATCTCTACAGAAGAAAAGCCCGGGAGTGCTTTAATATGAAAAAAATAAAAATTCAACCTTCATTTCTGCAGGTTTTGTATCTACTCATCACTTTAATTCTTTTTTCTGTAATATTATTAACACCAGTATTAATCAAAGGTCCTTTACATTTAACAGAAAAGCTGATTCTTGAAGAAGAGATTATCGAGGGGTTCCTTCTTTCTGTTCTGGTTCTTCTGAGCATACTGATATATACTTTATACACGCACGAATCTGCTAAACAAAAAGAACTGATAAATAAAATCAATCTGGCCAAAAAGTCGGCTGAGGAAAAGCTCTTTGATTCATTTCAATATATTGGTCAGATTAATGTCCAGATAGAACAAATAAAACTGATTTTTAATAATTCCGACAAGTTGCCCGGGACAAAAAATGACTTTAAAAAAACGTTATACTTTTTAAGTGAACGCATTTTTGGAATCACAAAGGCAGATTGGATCCTGTTTAAAATTATAGACATCAAAAACAGTAAAACCATCAACGAGCAATTTGAAACAAGGCATGGGTATACTTTTGATTATCCTCATGTCAGCAATAAGACGATAATTGAAAATCAGTCCTGTCCTCCGTTTACTGCAATAATTTCAAATCAGCAAAATTTTAATTTCCTTGTTTGCTGTATTTTATCTGTCGACAACATCAGCAAGGATGAGCGAGTCTTTATTCAGGCTATTACAAATGAAATTACAATGCTGTTTGTTATTCTGAATTCCTTATATTATACAGAAGGAAACAAAATAGCGGAGTAGGCACGCGGGAGGGGAAACTATTTGAATAAGTAGTTTATTGACTTGGTTGAATTTTGCAATGTGAACTCAAAATCGGTTACTGACTGAGTGCCATAAACTCCGTTCAGCATTACGACCTGGCAAATGACTTTTTTATGAGCTTTCAGCATTTCGATAATCTCTTTTGCGGAGACTTGTCCGGTTTGCGAATCAGAATTCGGATTATTTGACCTGACCTCTTTGTTTCTCGAATCTCCAGGCCGCCATGCATTCCAGTCTGATGTGACAATGTATTTCCTTGCATTGGCATCCCACTCCTGTTTGAACTCAGCCGGCTGATGCACATAAATTTTGGGACTGTCGTCAAAACTGAAAACCAGACTCTGAACTTTACTGTTTTTATCTATTCTTTCATTCAATAAGATCTGACCGGTGATCTGGTCATAAGGATTTGCCCCTTTTTTGGGAGTGGACGATATATCACGAAGAACCCTAAGTGTTGCGTTGCCGCTCCTGGAAGTAACATAAGCAATCCTGTAAGTCTTGTCGTAAGTTTCTGCAGTTTGCGCCTTCCATTGTCCGTATGCAGAACTGCACAGCAATATTGTCAGGCAAACGAATATGTTTTTCATTTTATCGGAATTTGGATTCTTGAAATACTGTACACTTATTAAAGCAGGTCATTAAAACAACTTAATGCCTTACTTACTGAACGTTTAATTCATTAAAATGTTACATCCTTAACCTGGCCCGTGACAATAAAGGGGAGAGAAACAGTGCCGGCAAATTTTTATGCTCAATGTCTCTTTGAGTTGCTTTGCAGCTTTTTATTGACGTAATGAGAAAGAACGGCACAACCGGATCCGATTATAGCACCTGTAAGTACATCAGAGGGATAATGAACACCGAGATGCATCCGGGAATAGGCAACGGTCCCGGCATAAGCATAGGAAGGCACAATGACATACCACTTGGGATATTCAAGTGACAAGGCTGTTGCAGTAGCAAATGCCATTGTGGAATGCCCCGATGGAAATGAGTAGCTGTCACTCCAGTCTATTCCGGATTTATTTACTATATCATCCGGATAAGTAAGGAAGGGCCGTTCGCGCTTGACGGTGTGCTTTAAGCCTAGTGTAACTCCATAGGCAACTGCTGTTCCTGCTGCCATCACAGCCGCATTTCGCAATAAGTCATTATCATGTCCGACTAATCCGACAACTGCCATGGTGACTGGAGTACCGGCATATACATAAACATTGGAATTTGATATAAACCTGAAGAAATCATCAGAAGGAAGTGGTTCAGGTGAGTGAATTGCCTTAAGTATGTCAATATCCATATTCTGAGAAAACAAGGACATTGGCATGAGAATTACCAGCAGTGCAATAAGTTTTTTCATAGCTGAGGAATTTTAGTTAGTGCCAGGATATTTCGGCAAAGTTCGGCTTTTGTTTTATCATTGACTTTGCTATGCGTCCCAAACTCTGTTCCATTAGTCCCAAAAACACAATATTTTGTTGAATTTTATCATTTAAATTCATTCGTTTGTCAAAATGGAATTTCCTTGTGTATTGAAATTTCCCCGCCTCTATCGTTCAGCAAATTAATACAATAGGATATTTAATGACCTGATAAATCATGTTTTTCTCTCTCTCAATGTAAAAATTGATTCCATTTTGACGAATAACCTCATTACGGATGTCAGTTGTTTTTAACCGGCAGTGAACTCCCGTTTTGTTGTGATCAAGGGTTTCTAACACAGCCGCAAATAACCACTATATGAGCCCCTGCCGCTTGTCATGAGTTTACTTATGAGTTACTTTTACACCAATCAAAATACAAGCTATGGATAACAATGCCACCGGTTATAATCCAGGTATCAATAATGATCAGGCCATCAACGGTTCGTACCGGATGAATAATGCAAAAAGGACGCGGAAACTAAACATTCTGTTCGAGGAGCTGACCGATGAAGTGCGTGAAGATCTCATCACTTATCTTAGCCGAATGGGTCTGGCCGGTGAAGCGCAAATTCTTGTCATCCCTTCAACCCGCCATTTCTTTTATGACGCGGAAGACCTCCGGGGAATTAAGACAGTGATTAATCTGAAACAGCTTAACTATGTCAGGGAGATAAGGGAGTTCCTGAGCAAGATCTCCGAAATGCTTCCCAATAACAGCAGCTTTGTCGGTTGCTTCATCGACAATAAATCGCAAACCGGCTTTTCAGATAAGTACAGTAATCTGCCAAAACAACTTTCGGAAAAAGCAGAAGCATACGAGAATGGCATTGAATCAAGAATACCATTTATAAACAGGATGTACAGCTTTATTGACGCGAAGACCAACAGGTACCTGACGAAAAAAACGGTTTCACATCTCCTTGAAGAATGCAGTCTCCAGCTCGTAGGTATGACAGAACTGAACGGTCTGACATATTTCTGTACAAGGAAAACTAAATCTGTGGCTTAGAACTTTATTCCCTCCCGGAGAAAATTCTTCAATGCATAAATCAAATTTTTGTTGCACTAAATCAGAGAACAAATATCATCCTGTTCGATGACTCTGAAATTCTCACATCCCATTTTTTAGTTCGACAAATTGAATCACTAAAAAAGAATTAACGTGAGTATTTGCATGTTCTTTTTTTTATGTGCAGAAAAAATATTTTTTTATTTAGGAGCAACAACACGTTTCTATATTTGTTATAGCAATTGATATCCCGGAACAATTCCTGGTTCTGATAATTGCGATTAACCAAATTCCACACCTAAATATTTTTATATACCTTGTTTTATGCACATTACAAGATGTATAAATAAATTGCAGTATTGATTCCGGAAATTCATATTAAGACTTCTAATTTATTTAGTAGAATTGCATTTTGCAATCAAAAAAGCATCGTTTTTTACAGGCAATGAACAATACGATATAGATTTTTTCTGATAGCTGTTAATAAAATTATGCGAGATACTTACAAATATATTTTAAACGATTTGCATTTGCATATTGATTAAATAACTTTGGCTCGAACCAATAAACATTTGTGTCATGGCAACAGCAGTAAAGAAAGCAACACCAGCAGCAAAAAAACCTGCTGCAAAAAAACCCGCAGTTAAGAAAGCCGTAGCAGCTAAAAAACCTGCAGTAAAAAAAGCCGTAGTTAAGAAAGCAGTAGTCAAGAAAGCAGTAGTCAAGAAAGCAGTAGCAGCTAAAAAACCTGCAGTAAAAAAAGTAGTTAAGAAAGCAGCGCCAAAGAAAAAATAATTTCTTCGCAACTTTGTATTCTTAATACGGACAGCTCCCCGCTGAGTGATTCAGTGGCGGAGCTGTCTGTTTTTACCGGAAGAACCCATCCCGTTTAAGATATTTGCCATTTCGTCTATCGGAACCTTGGATTAGTCAAAAATCGCCAAACGTTTTATAAATGGATTAATATTTCTTGTTAATTTAAGCCCTGATTACTAAAGCACTGCCAATATTTATAGCGGATATTTTGCAACGGCATGTAACGGTTTTATGACATTTACAGGAAAATGAGCTGCCTTATTACCCATATGACACTATTCTTTCTGACTCCAGAAGTAATACCTGGTTTTTGCGGCATATTCAAAGCGTTCAGTAAACATCCGGACATGAGATTGATTTCAGACTTTAAAATTGATCGTCATGAAGTATAGTTACAAAAGCCTGTTTGCAACCAGGAACGAAAAGTTCGTTGCAATCATGGGTCCGGATTATTTTTCATCGATCTTAACCGAAGATGATTTTTCAAAGCCTGCAATAGTCATATCCGACAAGCGCGTTTATCAGTTTGGAAAAGTATATGAGTTTGGAATGACCGGCCGGCAAAAAGTAAACTCCGGCAAAAAAATTGTCAACCTGGAAGATGTCACCGGAACAACAACCAGGGAATTATCAAAGCCGTTGTTGGGCTATTCAGTAATATTACTCGGCCTTCTGTTTGCATTTCTCGGGTTATTGTCTGATGTCAGACAGTCTACCTATATAATGCTTGGTATTGCATTGCTGACAGTGGCTGGAGGAGTGCTTCTGCTAATACGGCGCAGACAGAACTGTCTGATTGTCGAGTATGCAGGGGGAAGCATGATCCTTCCGGTGGAATTTGTCACACAGACAGAACTCGATCTTTTCCAGGGCATAATTTCACTTGAAAAAGACAGGGCAAAAGAAGGATTTCACGATTTCAAAGTGTGTCCGTACTGCGCAGAAAAAATCCAGGCCCAGGCCAAGGTGTGCAGGTTCTGCGAGAGGGAGCAGGAAGTTGTTCCTGTGGACTGATCAGCCAACCCTCAGATATCGTTAAAAATTGGTTATGTGATAATGAAAAAATCATTGCTGATTATATTAACCCTCATCATTTCTCATCAAACTTCTTCGCAGATCATCTATGACTTCGGTGATGCTCCCGAGAGCTACGGTTCAGCAGATCATATAATTGATGGCACGAGCCGTTTTCTGGGATCAAAACCTGACGCTGAAACAAGCCAGCAGTATTCCGCTGATGCCGACGGAGACGATTTACACGGAGCTGATGATGAAGACGGGGTAACTTTCCCGGATATGGTCCAGGGAACAAGGGTGACCGTGAGGATAGATATTGTCGGAAACGGACGGCTGAACGGCTGGATTGACTGGAACTCTGACGGGGACTTTGCCGATTTGAATGAAAAGGTGGCCAATAACATTCTGCGATCAACCGGATCTTATAATCTTACGGTTAATGTGCCGGCAGATGCCATCGCATCAAAGCCTCTCTTTGCCCGTTTCAGGTACGGGCCAAGTGGCCTTGCAAGCACCGGATCAGCCACATACGGCGAGGTTGAAGATTACATGATCAAAATTATATGTGCCCAGGTCGCTCAGCCCAAGGTGAGTGTGATAACACAACCTTCATGTGACCTGCCATCGGGCAGTGTCGTACTTGAGGGACTGCCTTCTGCCGGCACATGGACCCTTACCCGCATGCCGGGGGGAGTGATCACGACGGGCACAGGTACCAGTACAACCATCGCCGGGCTTGAGCCCGGCACATGGACGTACTACGTTACAAACGAATCAGGATGCTCATCGGCCCCTTCTGAAAATATTATTATCCTGCCAATTCCTGCAGGTCCCGGAGCGCCTGTAATAGATGCGGTAACCCAGCCAACCTGTACAGTTGCGACAGGAAGCATATACCTTTCAGGATTGCCCGGAAATGGTACATGGATATTAACCCGTTACCCTGATGTGATCAGTGACAAAGGTACAGGAACCTCAACGACTGTTGCCGGGCTTGCCGCAGAGACATACTATTTCACTGTAACCAATGAAGTGGGGTGTGTTTCACCGGCCTCCGCCAACGCAGTCATCAATTTCCAGCCTGTTGCACCAGCCGTACCAGAAATTGACACAATAATTCAGCCGACGTGTAATGTATCAACCGGAGGTGTTGTATTGACCGGACTCCCGGCGGCAGATATCTGGACAGTGACACGTTATCCTGGCGGAACGACTTTTTCAGGTTCAGGAATAAGCACAACTATAACCGGTCTCCAGCAGGGCACATATTACTTTACAGTTACCAATTCAGGCGGATGTACTTCACCCGTATCTTCCAATGTGGTTATCAATCAACAACCTCCTACACCGGCGACCCCGGTACCGGGAGCCATTACCCACCCCACCTGCCAGGTGCCCGGAGGAACAGTAGTGCTGAGCAGTCTGCCTGCCACAGGTACATGGACACTTATCCGCTTACCTGGCAGCATAACCTCAACAGGAACCGGCACGAGTACTACTGTTTCAGGCCTTGAATCCGGAATATATAATTTCTATGTCACAAATGAAGAAGGATGTCCCTCAGCGGTATCTGTCAATGTGATCATCAATCCACGGCCAGGGCCTGTTCCTTCAGTGCATATCACAAATCCCGGACCTGTATGCTCTCCTGCAACGGTCGATATTACCAATCCTGTAATCGTTGAAGGTTCGACACAGGGCCTGACTTATTCCTACTGGAAGGATATTATCGGATCAATACCGTACAATACCCCAACTGCCGCTACAGAGGGCACCTACTACATAAAGGGGACAACGGCGTCTGGTTGTTCCGATATTCAGCCGGTAATTGTGACCGTGTATATTCAACCGGTTGCCGTTGCCGGACCTGACCAGGTTCTGGAATATCAGTTCAGCACCTCCCTTGATGCAGAGGCACCGGAGGATAATTTAACCGGAGTTTGGTCAGTTGTTTCAGGTTCTGGGCATTTTGAAGATGTCAATTATGCAAAGACAACCGTAACCAGTCTTGCAGTAGGTGAAAATATCCTGCAATGGACTGTAGACAATGGCGTCTGTCCGCCCGCCACAGATAATCTCACAATTACGGTACATGATCTTTTGATCCCAACATTAATAACACCCAACAATGACGGTTTAAACGATTATTTCCTGCTGCAGGGACTTGACTTTCTCGGGAAAACCGTTATTACCGTCCTGGACAGGCGTGGTGTCATTGTATTTGAGAACAAGGATTATGACAATATGTGGGACGGCGTTGACTATAACGGGAACCCGCTGCCTGATGATACATATTTTTTCATCCTTGAACCCGAAAACCGCACCCCGGTAAACGGCTATATTGTGATCAGACGATAGTGCCCGAAACACGGGGAATAAAAAGAGGGTGGCTTATGATTAAGTCACCCTCCTTATTTTAGTTAATAAAATGATCTAGTAACCCGGATTTTGCTGAGTTGCGATAGCCGGGTTTGCATCCATCTCCGTCTTTGATATCGGAAGTATTGTCTTATAAAAGGTCCTGTCTATCGTCTTAGTACGGTGAGTAATGACCACAGCAGGTGTTATGAATTCGTCATTGAACTCGATCGTTCTGTTAAGACGGATCATGTCGAAATAACGTAATCCTTCAGCAAAGAACTCCTTGCTCTTTTCATCCATAATCATGTCAAGGGTAACAGTCACATCTGTTGCCGGGGCAAGAGCAGGAGCCCTTTTGCGGATAACATTCAGATATGTGGCAGCTTTTACCTTGTCCGGTGTGGGCTGACTTATGGCAGCTTCAGCTGCAATAAGATAAACCTCCGACAGACGTATGAGCTTAACGTTCACTGCTGAAGTCGAACCTTTGTCGCCCTTAAGATCTACCCCTGCGTATTTCTGGCAGGAGCCGAATCTTGTTGTGGAGGATTCATCATAATCCATTATTCCCCAGCGAACATCAGTAGGGTCTTCACCAAGACGTGCAAGGAAGTAGTCACTGGCCATAAACCATCCCATGGCATTTTTAACTTTGGCCAGACGCAGGAGATAGTAACCAAGTGAACCTGTGCCAAGGTCTGCCTCAGAGGCATAAACTCCCAGCTCGAAAATTGATTCCGATCCGAACTCAGAAGACCAGGAACCAACCCATTTATCATTTGCATAGGGGGTGTACTTGCCACTGCTTATGACTTCCTCGGCAGCGGTGAGTGCTGCTGCATAGTTGCCCATGAAAAGGTTTACCCTTGCCTGAATAACCAGGTTGGCGTAATAGTTAATGAAACCCTTCGACACCGTTTTTGAAAGCAGGGGTGCAGCATCAGTCAGGTCCTTCATTATCTGTGTATAAACCGCCTCAACCGATTCTCTTGTAGGTTGTGCCGAGACATCAAGAGGCTCAAGAACAAGCGGAACACCGTAAGATGTTTTGTCCATATTATACGGCTTTCCATAAAGCCTGACAAGGTCAAAATACATCAGGGCGCGAGCAGTAAGAGCCTGTCCTTTATAGCCGCTCAGGGTCGCATTTCCGTTACCCGCTTCCTCAATCATATTGATATTAAGGATCAGGTTATTGGCCTGCAGGATGTTATGGTAAATCTGTGACCAGAACCCGGAAAATGAGTTTGACGAAGCTGAATGGTTGAATGTATATAACTGATCCAGCCCCCTTCCCTGTGACCTAATTGCGAAATCGCCGCCCTTGGCATCGCCGTAAATGACAAAGTTCCTGCCATAATAATCCGATGAGGCCATTTTGCTCATCAGTCCGTTAATTGCCACCTTGGCATCGGCCGAGTTGGTTATTGATGTTTCGGCTGCAGCATAGTTACTTGGCTTGACATCCAGAAAATCCTCACAAGATGCCAGCAGTAAGACGCCCAGTACTGTAATTATTGTATATATCTTTTTCATCGTAGTACCTTTTTAGATCAGAAACTGGCTTCAATTCCGAAAGTATATGTCTTGCCAAGGGGCATCTCCCAGCCTCTGGTACCATACTCATTAACCTCCGGGTCATAAACCTTCCACGCTGCTATGGTCCATAGATTGGCACCGTTGAAGTAAACTCTCGCACCAGAGATCTTTATCTTGCTGGTTATGCTCTGCGGCAGTGTATATGCAAGGGTTGTGCTCTTAAGTCTCATGTAGTCTGCCGGATGCATGTGTCTGCTGCTTTTCTGGTTGACATCCTCGAGGTCGATGGCGATTCGCATCGGATATTTTGCATCAGGGTTTTCAGGTGTCCATCTGTTGTCAAAGGCATCCTGCGACATGATCCTTTCCCAATAGTAGCCGTCATCATTGACGTCACGTTCAGGTGCATCATACATATCTCCTCCTAATTTATAGGCGAAGTTGAAGGATAATGTCACGCCCTTCCAGCCGAAGTCGGTGTTCAGACCTCCGAACAGCCAGGGGTTAGCATCTCCGATAATCACTTCAGAGGCATTTGAATAGTCATAGGTGGCAGGACGGCCATCTACGGTCAGATCAGGTGTCTCGTCGTTGTTGAGGAACCAGAGATTCTTCCCGGTTTCATTTTCAACGCCGGCCCATTCAAGCCCGTAGAGTGCAAGGGTTGATTCACCCTCGGTATAAATAAATTTGGCCCTGTCATCATCACCTGTCGGGTCATACCATATAATATCCTGTCCGCCGTACAGCTTTGTGACGGTAGACTTCACGTGAGATGCTGTCAGTCCGGCGCCCCAGGTAAAGTCACTCTTGTTTAATATCTGACCGTACAGTTCAAATTCCAGTCCGCGGTTATTTATCTCTCCCACGTTTTTCAGTGTCGAAGAGAAACCTATCACCTGAGAAGTCGGCACATCCTGCAGAAGGTCTTTTGAATCCCTGTTAAAGAACTCCAGTGTACCTGACAGTCTCTGATCAAACAGTCCGAATTCGAGAGCGACGTTGTATGTGTAGCTGGTTTCCCATGAAAGGTTTTCATCAGCTGCGGTACTGACGCCACCGCCCGGCTCCGTTATGTATTTGTTGGTGTACGAAGTCAGGGAGCGCCATCCGTAATTGGCGGAAGGCAGGGTGCCGTTCACTCCGTAGGATGCTCTCAGCCTGAGGGCGGATATTACATCGATATTCTCCATGAAGTTTTCTTTGTCAACCCTCCAGGAACCGGCGACAGACCAGAAATTACCCCAGCGGGAACTTTCGCCCAGTCTCGATGAGCCGTCACGGCGGAACGAGCCGGATAAGTAATATTTGTTATCGTAATCATATTCGGCTCTCGACAGCATTGAAAGCATCGTATTACCCCAGTAGTACGCACTGGCATTGAGTTTTCCTGCAGTTGCCACCGTATGCAGTGCACTTGTCGGCAGGTTGGTGCCGGAAGAGTACTGATAATCAGTATTATTCTTTTCAGCCTCCCATCCTACGAGAAGGTTCAGATTGTGTACCGTTCCAAACTTTTTAAAATAGTTAAGGGTTGTTGACGAGACCAGCTTGTTTACAATAGTGTTCGTTTCAGAAACCGATCCGTTGGTGTTCGACCCGTTGAAGTGCAATGCGCTGTAATACAGATGATCTGACGTATTTGCATTGTCATATGAAAAAATTGACTTCAGTACAAGTTCGGGCAGTATCTTCACTGTGACAGTCTCGTTGGCAAGTAATCTTAGTGTGTTCGAATTGTTTTCCCACTGATCATTATAGTAAAGCGGGTTGTATGCATAACTGCCATATCTCGCTGTCCACGGATCACCTGTCACGTAGTCTGTAGGCCAGTAAAGGCCCCACAGCAGGTTGCGGCTCTGGAGGAAGTAGTTACTGCCGGTAGCACGTGAATCGTTAAAGCCTTCCTTTTCACTGCTGGAAACATTGATATTAGTAACAAACTCAACAAATTTACCCACCTGCTGGCCGAAATTAATTCTGCCTGTGAAACGGTCGTAACCGTTTATTACACTGCGACCCATGTCATTCGTGTAAGAGAATGATGTATAATAATTCGATGTCTCGGTTGCACCGCTGACAGAGAGGTCATAATTCTGAAACACTGCAGTGCGGAAGAGTACATCGTCCCAGTTAAAGTAGGTCCCTGCCCTGTCGCCTGTGATGGTCAGCGAGTTGATGGTGTTATCCGGAGCCGAGAAAATATATCCGTGCTTATTGAACCTCTTGTTAAGCTGGGCCAGGGCGCTTGCGCTTGCATCCTCATAGGTATCACCGTAGCTATAGACACCCGCATTCCAGAAGTTTTCATAGTACATTTTAACCTGATCCTCGGTACTTGCTGTCTCATAGTTGTCCGTGGCAAATGCCGGGGTCAATCCAACGGAAGCCTTGAAGTTGATGACAGCCTTTCCCTGTTTGCCCTGTTTGGTTGTAATGACAATAACTCCGTTTGCAGCTCTTGAACCATATAAGGAAGAGGCAGCAGCATCCTTCAGGACAGTTATGGACTCAATATCATTTGGATTGATAGAGCTCATCACGTTGCTTGAAGTATAAATCCCCATATTCGTGACGTCACCCGAGATTACCGGCACGCCGTCCACAACATACAGCGGTTCGTTGGAAGCGTTCATTGACCCGATACCGCGTACCCTTATGGCGGATGTTGATCCTGCCTGGCCGGAGTTGGTTGTGACCTGCATACCTGCGACCTTGCCACCCATGGCGTTCTCAAATGAGAGAGTGGGCACATCCCTGATTGCATCCGCTTTCACTACGCTGGCAGCGCCGGTGAAAGTCCCTTTTGTCGAAGTGCCGTAAGCAACAACGATTACCTCATCAAGTGCAAGGGCATCAGTCACCATCTCAACATTAATGACTGTTCTCCCGGCTACAGGTATCTGCTGAGTTTTGTAGCCTACGAAACTGAAGACCAGAACGCCGTCAGAAGGAACATTACCGAGGGCATATTTGCCGTCAGTGTCAGTGTTGGTACCCACTCCCCTTGAGCCCTGTAAAAGGACTACTGCATAGGGGATCGGAGCACCATCATCAGAAGCAGTTACCGTTCCGGTAACCCTTGTCTGTGCCATACCGGCATTAACAAAAAATGCCGATAGTACAATGAAGATTAATTTTTTCATGAAAAAAGTGCGTTAGTATTAAGGTTTGCACGTACAAGTTACGATTTATTTAAATATCAAAAAAAATAATTTGTCATACATCATAACGATTTTCTACATATTTATGCATGCATGATGAGGGTGATCCGCCGGGTTTAGGGCAGGGAAACGAGTCCGGCGGAGCCCTTCACAGCCAGCTCCCGCACAGGGAGGGGCAGGAAAAAGCTGGAATAGCGGACACCTATAATAATTTTTGAAGCGATTGCCTGACAGTCCCGGCGCTTCGGTCGGGATCTCCGCTTCGCTCCGACATAACTGCAGGACAAAAAGAGAGCTTTCTGACTGAAAACGTTAAATTTGCTTTAGTTACTACCTTAATAAAGACTAACCTCCCGGAAATATGAGACCTGTAAAAGCTATTCTGCTCGCCTTGATGATGGCTTACGGATGCACACCGCATGCTGAATATGACGTCCTGATAAGGAACGGACAGATCATTGACGGATCGGGATCTCCGGCTTTCAGGGGGGATATCGGGATAAAGGCAGACACTATTGCCGCCATCGGGGAGCTGAAAAACGCAAAAGGACGGACAGAAATCGACGCTGAGGGTCTGACTGTCGCACCCGGATTCATCAACATGCTCAGCTGGTCCGTCGAGTCGCTTATTGAGGATGGCAAGTCGCAGGGAGACATCAGGCAGGGGGTGACTCTCGAAGTGATGGGCGAGGGAGATTCATGGGGCCCGTGGAACGAGAGCATGAAAAGAGATATAAAGGCATCTCAGGCTGACATCAGGTATGACATCATATGGACTACTCTTGGCGAATACCTTGAATATCTTGAGAGTAAGGGTGTGTCAACAAATATTGCATCCTTTGTCGGCACCTCAACACTGCGGATACATGTTATAGGTTATGACGACCGTCCCCCGACCGGGGAAGAGCTGGATTCGATGAGACTGCTTGTCAGGCAGGCCATGGAAGAGGGAGCCATTGGCGTAAGCTCGGCGCTGGAATACGTACCTGCAAGCTTTGCCTCGCCCGAAGAGCTGACTGAGCTGTGCAAGGTGGCGGCAGAGTATGACGGCATGTATATCTCGCACCTGAGAAACGAGGATTTTCAGTTCCTCGAAGCCATCGATGAATTTCTCAAAGTGGCAAAAGAGGCAAATATAAGGTCGGAAATCTATCATTTTAAACAGGTGGGAAAAACCAACTGGTACAAGCTTGACAAGGCCATAGCAAAAATTGATTCTGCAAGAGCGGCCGGGTTGTCTATAACTGCCGACATGTACAATTATGTTGCGAGCTCAACAGGTTTCGACATACTTATGCCCGAATGGGTGCAGGAGGGTGGCTTTGAGAAGCTGGTTGAACGGCTCAGGGATCCGGAGATCAGGAAAACTGTCGGGCAGGATATAATCAATACCATAATGAAAAAACAGGGCTCTCCGGAAAAGGTGCTTGTTGTGGGCTTTGATACCGATTCGTTAAAATATCTCCAGGGAAAGACCCTTGCCGAAATAGCTGCCATAAGAGGCACCTCACCGGAAGAGACGGTGATGGACCTGGTCATCGATGACGGAAGCCGTTGCAGTGTTGTGTATTTCTCGATGTCTGAAGACAACCTGAAGAAAGAGATGGCGCTGCCATGGATGAGCTTCTGCTCCGACGGAAGATCAATGGCTCCGGAAGGCGTCTTCCTGAAATCGGCGACACATCCAAGAGCATATGGCAATTTTGCGCGTTTGCTGGGCAAATATGTCAGGGATGAGAAGGTTATTCCGCTTGAAGACGCGATATACAAGCTGACTACACTGCCGGCCACTACCATGAAGATCGAAAAGCGCGGCGCCCTGAAGGAAGGTTTTTATGCCGACGTGGTGGTGTTTGACCCTGCAAAGATCCAGGATCATTCGACATTCCAGGATACACACCAGTATTCGACCGGCATGAGCCATGTATTCGTAAATGGCGTGCAGGTTCTGAAGGACGGAGAGCATACGGGGGCGACACCAGGGAGAGTGGTCAGAGGGCCGGGGTGGGTAACGGCTCTGCCATCGGCGTCTCCTCATCACTCAGAACCCTGAACAGCACCGGATCCCTTAATATATCAGTTACCAATGCCGGCTTACCGTCAAGGATGACCTGGTTATTGATCAGCCTGATCCCGTGACTGTAGTCGACATACCACCAGACATGACCGCTGTACACAGGTTGAATCGGCATGCCATCCGGTTTGTGCCAGCCGTACAAAACGACCCTGTCATGTTTTTCCGTGGTCCTCGATGAAAGAATGATATCCTTCTTAATGCCTGCCACAAGCTGACCGTGCTTCCCTCCTGCTTCGGAAAACTGCTTTTCGATCTGCGTATTATGATCAACAAATTTCGAAACCAATTCATTTGCATTGCCGACAGGCACGTAATTAAAAGGTGTCAGCTTCAACTCTGCCTGGCTGTAGATATGATCACTCAGCGCTGATGTTACGAGAGAGGCTCCAAAAAGCGTTGCCAGCCTCTGTGCAGTGCGAGGATTCATCGGCACCCTGCAGAAATCGTCATCGCTGCCTACAGCAAGATAGTCGGGCATAACCTCATATATAACGCTGTGCCTGCCCCCGTTCAGGTCCTCAAAGAGAGCTTGCAATGTGACAGTTTTTCTAAGAAAGCCCGGAATGTTTCCGGAAGCTATGGCTTTGTATATCTCTTCCTCACGCACGGTCAGCGGCAGTTCACTTACACGTTTCATGAAATCTGTTCCTGTCTCTGCAAGGGGGTTACGCTCCGGTATATTCATTCTGCGGATGGGCAGTACCAGCGTATCGGAAATGAACTGCGAATAAGCCCTCTCTCCAAAATAACGGTAATCCTTCTGCTCGTGACGGGTACCACTTAACATACTGTGAATAAACCCGTTATATTCAACCTGATAAGTGTGATATATTTTCCCCTCCGGATTGGGTTTTAAGATAAATTCTATCCTTCTTCCGGGCGATGAATACCAGATCAGAGAATCGCACACTCTTTCCCGAAGCCTGAATGACCGGCCAATATAATCCTTCATCATCCTGCTGCGGTACCATGTGCCACCGGTCGGCGAGACAAGTGGCTTACCGTTGTAAATGACAACACTGTCGTTATATGCGAGTGTGCACAGGTATTTATCCCTTCCTGACTCAAGCCAGCGGGTAAGCCTCGGTCCGTAAACCGTATCCTCATAACCATAGTCACTGTCGAGAAATGCAATGCGGACAACATCGTCAGGTATATCTTCTGTCGCCCTTAAATATTTGAATATGAAACTTCCCCCACCACTGTGGCCGTTAAGCACAATTTCGGGTTGCCATGGTTCAAACAATCTTTTGACGTCATCTGCCATCTTCCTCACCTGTTCACCGGAATCAGCTACACCGGCGTTCCATGCAGGCCAGCTTTTTTTGCTGTTCTCAAAATATGCTACCACGATGGTCCTGTCCTTAATTATGTTCCTCAGAAACCTAGTCTGTGCCCCGATATGCTGTATATTAAAATGCCAGTCGTCACCCTCCCTGAGGTTCTTGCCAAATGTTTGTTCAATTGAATTACCATTCGGCAATGCATAAATTACGAGAAGCACCCGGTCATCCTTCTCAAATCCCTTAAGCGGTGCATTTATGAGGATGCGTGTTCCGGGCGGAGTGTCTTCTATAACCATCTGCTGTTCATCAAAGGAACCTGATGGTGTAAATCCGGGAAGTGCCTGGGAGTAAAGTGCGGAAGTCCCGGAGAAGATCAGAAACATCAAAAATGTTGTTTTTTTCAGCATACATTCAAATTTCCGTACGATTGGCAAATCAATCATTCCGCCTGGTGTTAGCGGAAGTAAATGTACCTGTATATTTATTGAGTCTTCCCATTTTTCATTCAGGATTTTAAATAGCTATATTTGTTCGTGTCAATGTAAGATGTTGAATTCTTTACTCCGGAGAAAGGAAGTATCAACTGCGGATGCAGAAGGTAAGAATACGGCCATGCGCCGCGTGCTTACCGTTAAGGATCTCACTTTTTTCGGAATTGCTGCCATTATCGGCGGTGGCACCTTCAGCGCCATAGGAAATGCATGTTTTGCAGGCGGCCCTGCTGTCATACTGTTGTATGCAATCTGTGCAGTTGCCTGCGGTTTCACGGCGATGTGTTATGCCGAGTTTGCCTCGCGCGTGCCTGTTTCAGGCAGCGCCTATACCTATGCCTATATAACCTTCGGCGAGCTGTTTGCATGGATCATCGGCTGGGCTCTGATAATGGAGTATTCCATCGGAAATATTTACATCGCCTTTTCATGGAGTGGCTATTTCACCAATCTGGTTCAGGGGATCCCGGAATGGCTCACAATCAATTACAAGTCGGCCCACCAGGCATTTGTTTCCGGTACTCCGGGAGAAGGCCTGACTGCCTGGATCACTGCGCCGCAGGTTGCAGGATTGAGAATTATTTTCGACATGCCGGCATTGGCGATAAACGTATTTCTCACAGCGCTGGTGTTTGTCGGTACCAGTGAGTCACGGAACCTGAGCAACACAATGGTCATCATTAAGCTGTCCATTATTGTGCTCGTGATAATCGTCGGTGCATTCCATGTTGATATTGAAAACTGGACCCCTTTCATGCCCAACGGTTTCAACGGTGTGATGTCCGGAGTATCGGCAGTATTTTTTGCATATATAGGTTTCGATGCTGTCTCCACCCTGGCTGAAGAGAGTAAGAATCCACAGAGAGACCTGCCTCGGTCGATGATCTATTCCCTGATTATCTGCACTGTGGTTTATATGATCCTGGCACTGGTGATAACAGGAATGGCCCCTTACAAGCTTCTCGGGGTGAGCGATCCGCTTGCGGAGATATTCAAGATCCAGGGTGTAAAATGGATGCTGTTCATTGTTTCACTGGCTGCCGTTATAGCCATGACAAGCGTTCTACTCGTATATCAGATGGGCCAGCCAAGGATATGGATGAGCATGAGCCGCGACGGACTGCTGCCAAAGAAGTTCTCGTCCATACATCCGAAGTTCAAGACACCGGGATTTGCCACGATCGTTACAGGTCTGGTAGTAGGAATCCCAATCTTCTTTACAGACGAAAAGATAGTCCTCGATTTTACCAGCATAGGCACTTTGTTTGCCTTTGCGCTGGTCTGCGGAGGGATACTGATCCTGCCCCGGGACACTGCCCCCAGGGAAAATGGCAGGTTCAGGATACCCTATGTGAACGCTAAATATATTGTTCCCGCAGTGACTGTCGTCAGCTTCATTGCTATTGCTCTCTTTTATCCCAACTCCATATATTCGGATGCCGAAAACACCCGGCTGAACTACCCGATGATCATATTCTATATCGTCTGGGCGGTCATCGCAGTTCTATCGTATGTCAGGAACTTTACCCTGATCCCGGTCATAGGCCTGTTGGCATGTTGTTACCTGCTGACGGGAATGGGATGGACCAACTGGGCTATGTTCGGGGTATGGCTGGTCATAGGCCTGACAATCTATTTCCTGTACGGCTACAGGAAAAGCAACCTGGCCAAAAAACAGGAATAAAAGTCTCAGAATAATCTTTATGTGTCAGTATTTCAGTGGTTTACGAGACTATTTATATATTCTTCAAGCATTGTATAACCTGACGGGGCAATCGTGTTGCGGTCTTCGGGGTCATCAGGATTGAGTCCCTCTGCCTTTTCCCAGCTGTCAGACATACCGTCTTTATCATTGTCAATCACAGTATTATAAGTCCTGAGTTCAGGCCATCCGGGGGTGTTGTTCTGCGAGTCGATAATACCGGTAAGGGGTCCGTAGGAATCACCATATGCGCACTTGCCGGTCATCGCCTCCTTTATGATTCTTTGATCATAACTGTCACGCCGGGGCAAGGTTGCGCCGGCATTTTTGAGGACAGCCTTATATGCTTTCTTCGCCGATGTTGTTTCCACCGGTGAAAACGGGAAGGGAGTTTCAGACCTTATCCCTTCAGCTTGTGCAAAGTCGCCCTGAACGCCGCCTGCCCAGTTGTCAGAGCTTACTGTCCTGCTTCCTTTCATGTAATTACCATGGATATACCATATGCCAAGAGAATCGAAAGGTTCTACTATCCGGCATAGCACATTGTTTTTTGTGGCAGGTCCCGGTTTGTAATAGTTATTTATCATGTTCTGCTGGCCCAGTTCACCGCCGTAGGAGCTGTTAAAACCCCAGTTGAAAATTACGTTATTCCTGAAGTCAACGATTTCCGTCTCTCTGGTTTCAGGGTGATAGCGTGCTCCGCAGAAGCGAGGCAGGCGGCTGGTGTGAGATGCAAGCAGATTATGGTGAAAGGAGGCTCCCTTACCTCCCCATATCCCGCCGTAGCCGTGCTCTCCCTTATAGTGTCCGGCATTGTACAAGCTCTCGGAGATGATGCACCACTGCATTGTGAAGTCGGTGTTATCATAAAACGAGGCTGTTTCGTCTACAGACCAGCTCATGGAGCAGTGGTCGATTATGATGTTCTTTCGCCTTATTCCGGTAATTGCATCAGGAGGTTCTTCGGTCGGGCCGCCGATGCCGCACCGGAATCTGATATATCTGATGATCACATTGTCAGCCTCCACTGAGACGGTCTCCCCTTTGATGCATATCCCGTCACCCGGAGCCGTCTGCCCTGCAATGGTCACATCCCCTTTGGAGATGTGAAGCCTGCGTTTCAGCTCAATTGTTCCCGAGACGGCAAAGACGATGGTTTTAGGACCCTGTTTATTGAGAGCCCAGCGAAGGGAACCCTCGGGCGGTTTTGTGACAGAATCTTCAAGGTTTGTGACAACATAAACAGCTCCTCCCCTCGCCACCGGTTGTGTTGCGTCCGAAGCCCTCGGCACCGGGAAACGCAGGCAGCTGAGCCTGCAGGGCTGTGGCGATAAAAAGGAAAACGAATACCAGGTTTCTCATTTGGATTTTCTCTTTATTATTTTGCTTCAGGTAATGAAGGCTTCCGGGGCTTAAGGTCTTTCATTGCGTCGAAGACCAGGGCAGCAATAGCGGCTGCACCGGCAGGCTGAAAATGGGTGTTGTCCTTGCTTCCGTCAGGATAAGCCTCGTAAAGACCAGAGGGGAAATTCATAAAGTAAGTGGTGGTAACATAATCCTGTCCCTTTTCAGTAAAAAATTCCATACTGAGTGCGGAGAGGTCAATAAGATATACCCCCAGTTCTGCTGCCACAGCCCTCATCCCGTCAGGGTAATCGCCATGAGTATTTCCAAGCTTGCCATCTTCCCATGGATAATTTCGTGCAACAGGTGTGATAAGTACCGGTATCGCACCTTTCTCCCGCGACTGGCTTACATATAACCTGAGAAACTCCTTATAGCCCGGCAGTGAGGTATAACGTTCACCCTTGCTCACTGAGGCGTCATTATGTCCGAACTGTATCATCACCACGTCGCCGGGCTTCAGTGACCTGTAAATTTCGGACCATCTCCCCTCCTCAAAGAATGACCTGGTGCTTCGTCCGCCTCTTGCCCTGTCATCGACTATGACGCTGTCGGTTTTAATAATCTGCCTTACAAGGTGAAGTGAATCGGATGACATGAATGCCTGAAACACCTGTCCCCAGCCCATTATGGGGTATCTTTTGGCCAGGTAATCAGATTCCAGCGAATAATCTGCCACTGTTGAGTCTCCGATGATCCACACTTTGACTGGTTTTTTCCTGCCCGAGGCGCTGCAATCATTTACCGCCTGTTCACCGATGAAGGCCGGAAAGAGACCCGCCATCAACATTATTGCCAGAATCCTTTTTATTATCATATTTTACTCTGTGTCATTTCTTCTGAACCAATCCAGGTCCGCATATCCGGCATCGTTTGTAAATCCGTCGCGCAGTGCAAAGAAACCTGTTTTTGCACCTATCCACATGCCTGCTTTGGCAGTGAAGAGGTCGCCGGCTTCCCTGAAATTGATACCGTCAGTGCTGTAGCTGAATTTACATAATGCTCCCGGTGTCACATTTATTCCGAAAAATATTTCTCCGCCCATGACTTCTTCCGAAAAGAGAATTTCCTCACCGCCTCCTTTATCTGCCGCTATGCATCTCACCACCCTTACCATCAGTTTTCCATCAATCCGTTTAAGGGAAATATACTGATAATCCTGTCCCATCACTACCATTCCGGCTTCTTCGCCTTCAGATCTGAGGCTGCATTTCAGGGAAGCTGATACATTGAATTTCTCATCCGGAAATTTCTGCAGGAAGAGGTTAGGCACATCCCAGAGGTTACGCATGCTGTCGGGTCTTGCAATGCAGTTCAGCCTGAAGCAGCCGTATGCCTCAGAGGGATATCCCCATGACAACGAGGGGTTTGCCTGCCATTGCCATTGCAACCCGGTGGTGCTGCCGTTGAATTCATCATCTGCCGGGGGAGATACCTCCGGCCATTCTCTGCCGGCATCAGGTCTGGAAAATGAGGTTACCGGTTCGCCGGTACCGTCGCCATCCTCATCGGAACCGATGACCGGCCAGTCATTGACCCATTTCAGAGGCTCCAGACGGACAATACGCCCATAGGCGCCTTTATCCTGAAAATGAATAAACCAGTCTTCTCCTGATTCTGTTGTGACCCAGGCACCCTGGTGAGGGCCGTTGACAGCGGTGTTGCCCTGATGCATGACCACCTTTTCCTCATAGGGTCCGAAGATATTTTTTGATCTCAGCGCCAGCTGCCATCCATTGGTGACGCCCCCCGCCGGGGCGAAGATGTAATAGTAACCGTTTCGTTTGTAGAATTTCGGTCCCTCTACTGTTGGATTGGTATCATGTCCGTCAAAGACCATAACAGCATCATCAGACACCGCCGTGCCTTCCGCATTCATTCTGCTAACCATGAGCACGCTTTTCACCCCGGCCCTGCTGCCCGCAAAGGCGTAAACCATGTACGCTTTACCATCCTCATCCCAGAGGGGTGAAGGGTCGATCATGCCGGTACCCTGTCTTACAGCGACGGGCTCTGACCATGGACCTGAGGGATCCTTTGCCTTTACCATGTATATGCCGTGGTCAGGGTCGGGATAATAGATATAGAATTCATTATTATGATATCTTATGCATGGAGCCCACACGCCTCCTCCGTGCCTTACCCGGCGGAAATATTCTTCGGGTTGCAGCCGGTTTAAGGCGTAGCCTGTCAGCTGCCAGCTGACAAGATCCTTTGACTTAAGAACCGGTAAACCGGGAACACAGTTAAAGGATGAAGCTACCATATAAAAAGTGTCACCAACCCGTACCACATCCGGATCGGAATAGTCGGCATGTATTACGGGATTGGTAAATATCCCGGCAGCGTCACGGCTCACCCTGCTACAAGAAGCGAACAGCAAAATCATCAGGGTAATAGCCAGTGTGTATATCTTATTTCCCATACCCATCGTTTTTTTGGACGGTATATTTCACTGTCAGATCCGGCCGCATGGCCGCAAGGTCTGGCAGGTCAAAGTAATTCATTATTCCCGGAATAACGATTGAATACCAGTCTTTGTCCATTGGTCTTTGAGTGATTTCAATATAGGATTTTATAGTTTCAGATAACTCCAGTGAGCCAATACGTGTATCAATCACTGCGGTAAAAAGCACTGGCACAGCAGCCTGTCCCGAAGCGATAATCTTCACTGGTAAGCCTTCCAGATCATTGTCTGAGGAAATGAAATCAAGAAGTGAGATAATATCTTTCACACGCTGACCGGGTAACGGCTGTCCGGTATGAAGACTCAGCATGGCATTGTGGTACTCGATGTTGTAGTATTTAGGGTCATTTGCCTCCGGCTTCTCTGCGGTCTCCCCCATTCCTCTGAGATCTGCCAGGATCAATACATGACCCCTGGCGATGTTGTTATCAACAAATCCATCGTTCGCAAGTGCCGCCGATTTTCCCCTGTGATCAAAACGCATAATAACAGTATCCATTGAGGCTTTATTATCGGGCAGGAATAAAAGGCAGGGCAGCGGCACCTCGCCTTCCCTCCTGATTATCAGCTTCTGCAATGTATAGCCCGGAAATTCCTGCGTGGCAATACAAGCGGTTTTTATTTCGCCGTGACTCTCATGTATTCCAAGGAGTTCGCGCAGTTTTGTCCGGACTTCCTCATTGCTGTTCAGGCTCATGAATTGTTTCCTTGCCTTTTGCGCGTCATTGCCATTTTTGAGGTTGACTGCCTGGACAGTGACCTCATCTGTGAAGAAAGAAGTGACCTGTCCCGACGGGGTGCACCAGGTATCATTTTCAGTCTCGGGCACTGGCATATCATGACTTATATCTGTGGTGTCATTGCAGAGCCATTTTCTGAACCACTTAACGGCAGCCTCCTGCTTGGGCCATGATATTCCGTGACCATCCTCATATGTAAAAAGTCTGATCTTATCCGGTGCCCCGAGCACGCTGTAAGCGTCAGACAGTTCATTAAATGCGTCCACAGTACCGCGATAATCCACAAAGTCATACCTGCCGGCCAGGATCAGCAGGGGTTTTGGTGCGAAAATCATAAGATAGTCGGCAATTTCAAGCTGCTCCCTGCCCTCGTATGGCAGCTGCTGGCAACCGTCGCCCGTACCGTTTAGCTCATATTCGCGTTCCCTGCTTGTGATGAAGCTGCATGGAGCGGCGACTTTGACCCTTTCATCATACCCTATAAACCATGTTGTCTGTGCCCCTCCCCCGGAATTGCCAAGGCAGCCTATCCTGTCCGGGTCAACCTCCGGTCTGGATGTCAGATAATCGAGCGACCTTATGTTATCAAATAACTCCCATGCGACAACGCTCGTACCTGTCAGGCTTGCACCGGCATTAAGGAGGGTATGCTCCGTTGTGCTTCCCCGGAGAATGCGCTTTCCGGCAGAGTCGGTAAACTGCACTCTTTCGCCCTGCGATACCGGGTCAACTACCAGAGCGGCAAAGCCGTTTGATGCAAACAGGATCGCGGTCTCCTGATATGTCACTGTTGCTTTTGACGTCATTTCGTGCCCGCAGAAAATGAGGACGGCCGGGAAAGGGCCTTTTCCTGCAGGCAGGTAGAGGTTTGATGTAACATGGTGGCCGGGTCTTGACTCATAGATGACTTTTTCAATAGCATAGTCAACACGGTCGATGCGCCCTGTTACCTGCGCATTGAGGGGTGTTTTGGCAGGCATTTCACCCAGGAGGCTGACATATTTCTTCCTGCACTGTTCCCTGTAACCGGCTAAGCCTTCAGGTGTCTTAAGAGCAGAGTCCAGTGATATACGGCGCTTATCGTACTGCTGATGCATAGCCTGCAGAAGGTATGATCTGAGAGTCGTTTCCGTCTTCCAGTCCATAACCTTATACGGATCCTGTGCCGTGCCGGTAAGTGTCAGGCTTAACAGGACAGACGCTATCACCAGGACCTGTCTCAAGAATTCTGATTTAAAATCATCCGCAGGACAAATATCCTGCGGATGATGAAAAAATTAACCCAAATCCAATAATAATGTTACGGCTTCCACCGCGGTGCGCCGGCCGTTGCTTTTCCGGCAAAATTTGCATCAAGGAATGTAAAGATCCCGTTGGCAGGATCGGTCCATAATGCGGTTGATGCACCTGCATAGGCAGTCATACTACCTTTTATCGGGAAAGCTGTTCCGTCATTAAAATCGCTGGTAAAATACGAGCCGGTGATAGTCAGTGACATGGTGCCAGGCCTTACACCGTTTGCCAAAGCACTGCTTTGCCCGAAGATACAGTCACTAATTATTAATGATCCGGTAGAAGGATTACTTCCTGTTCCGAAATCAATAAAATATCTGCCGGAAGCAGCATCCATACTGGTCCTGTCGAAAGTACAATTATCAACTATAACACTCAGTACTCCTGCTCCACTTCCATAATTGATGATACCGCCCCTGATGTTATAAACAGTAGTATTGATGAATTTAATGTTAAGGAAATTACCTGTGGCAGCCCCGTTCAGAACGCCGTAATGGCTGTCAAAGGCAAAATCATACATGATGCAGTTATTAAATTCAACATTATTGATAATCTGACCGGCGGCATTTCCGCGCAAGCGAATTGCGCTACGACCTGAGTTTCTTATAATACAGTTATTGAACTTAATTGCACCAATAGCAAACGCATCGAGTTCCTGGTCGATAACTCCCCTGTGCCTTGTTAAACCGGCATCGTCATAATAACAGCTGATATCGACATTTTCAAAGACCAGTGAGTCAGAAAGTGTCATACCGGTTCCAATATCAAACATGTGGTTTCCTCCTCCGGTGGGCAGATAAATAACCGGCAGATTATCGGGATACAAACCACGAATTTTAATGCTTGAAGTGACAGTATCGACCTCGGTCAATCCGTATTTCTCTCCATTGGTCAGGATCAGAACGCCACCTGCCCGCATAGCATCCAAAGCTGCAGTCAGATCACCTCCGGGAGCAAGCAATACATCGCCTTCAAGCAAAATATTCGTCTTTCCCCTTACGAAAGTTGAATTCATCAGACGGATCTCATATGTTCCGTTTGGCACGCCTGTAACCAGTTTCTCACCGGCAGCAATCTCCCCTGCAGAAAGAGTATATGGAAGCTGAGTGCCTCCGCTGACGAATAAAAGGGATGTAGCCACTGATCCGGGCAGCCATCTGACGGTACAGGTGCCTATGCCGGTCATTTCACTTTCATAACCGTTGAACAGGTTCTCCGGACCTGATTTGAAATCTGCAAGGATCCATTTGGACTCTGCAACTCCGCTCAGCGAGCTTATTGCTTTCACACGGGCAGAGAACTGGGTATCACCGGCAGGCAGAACATAAGAATAAGTCACAATGCCGCCTGGAACATCAGCTGTATGTACCAGTGAAGCCGGGGCAAAATCAGTGCCCTGATAAATCTCAACCACATAATGGTCAATATCCTTTGCCGCAATCCATGTCAGGGTTACGGTTGTTATATTGCTTATCTGGGAAGTCAATCCGGTCGGGGTAAATGCCCTGTCAAATTCAAGCTGTTCGACAATCGGGTCAATTTCCTCTTTACAGGCATTCAAAAAAAGCGCTGTAAAAACCCCCAGGATCAGTCCTGTATTTATTAATGTCTTTTTCATAGTAACAATTTATTATTGTTAATAGCCATAATCATTTTTCAGCTGACCGTTGCTGGTATCAAGAAATACCTGCCATATAGGCCAGAACTGGTTCAGATCGGGGTTGTTGGTAAAGAGTGAGCCGATTTTGGCGTCATCAATCTTGGTGGGACCTGCCCAGCCAATCACTGAGAAAGGATATTCACCGGACATATCGGCTGTTTCTCCCCTGTTTAGTCCGTAGATGGAGAGTTTCGTCAGTTGTCCGTCCTCATCAGCAACAAACTTGTAGTAGAGGTTAGACGGAACATCTGTATATTCACCTGTTTGTTTGCGCAGGTTATCCATTTTTACTTTTGCCTCATCCATTTTTGTTTTCAGCAGGTTCCAGCGGATAAGCGCCTGTTTGCGTTCCATTTCACCGCAGAACTCATAGGCATTCTCTTTCACTATGGCAGCGAACATTGCCTCCTTGCCTGATAAACCATTAACATAAGCGTCTACTTTGGTTGGCCAGTCGGCCTCGGCAAAGGCCCTCTGCCGTATCTGCTTCAGGTAAGGAGCAGCCGCGGAGGGTCCCGTCAGTTCATTTTCAATCTCTGCAGCCATCAGCAGAACCTCGGCATAACGCAAATAGATTTTATTGACACCGTCATCGTTGGTTGATGTCACAAGACGATCCATCCACTCATAACGCCATTTGCCAAAACACCAGTTATTCAATGATCGCAGCTGCTGTTTAGCCACGCCGCTGACAGCAGTGCCATACTGGTAGGGAACACATGTAACATCCCTTCTGGTATCTTTTACGTCAAAATCATAAAATACAAAAGGCAATGGTCCGTACACTCCGCCCTGTGCCTGCCCTGTGTACTGATCGACGCTGGCATGCTTTACACCATAAGTATAAAGGTGACGGCCACGACCCTGGGCAAACGGTATTTCCCACAGAGATTCTCCTCCGGCGGGATCAGGATCGACGGTCAGGTCTTCACAGTTCTTCCTGAAAAGACCTTCAAAAGTAGTTTCGAGTTTTACCTTGTTGCTTGTAATTACATCCTTGCATTCCTGCAATGCAACAGGATACAAAACCGATACCGACAGCTCAGGGTCAGTGCTTCTCCTGATCGCATCTGGATATTGGGAATAGCCGGCTGCCCAGAGGCAAAGGCGGGCACGGAATGCTTTTACAAAAGCTTTATTAATCTGTTCCGTTGTTGCGGTCCTTGCAGTTTCATTCGGCCATGCAACCAGAGTTGCAGCCTCACCAAGGTCGGCAATCAGCTGTTTGTAAATTACCTCACGGCTTGATTTCGGGAGATACATCGTCTCAGATGAAACCGGTTCAAACCTGGCAACCACATCTCCCCATGCCTTTAAAAGGTCTGCATAAAATATAGCCCTGAGGGTTAATGCCTCGCCAAGGAGCTGTCCCATTTCAGTGCCGGGAGCAGGGTTCCCGTAAGTTCTTAAACCCCTGATACAGATATTTGCACGTTCTATGCCAGAATACATCTGTGCCCAGGCATTATTTGAAGTATTCATATCGGTGTTGATGGGAGAGTTCACATACCTGGCCAGATCTGTCCTGGCAGTAACTGAGCCGGAGCTGTTGTTCCACTCAATATCAGTATTTGAACCGTAGTGTGTCAGGAACCTGCCCCTGTATGAGTTGGTCTCTCCGATGGGAACCTTTATTCCATCGATAGCCGAAGCGGCCAGGGTTGGATCTGAGAAAATCAGCGATTCATCAAATGTCGACTGGGATGGGGCATCCAAAAAGTCTTCGCACGACACTAAAAGGCCTGCAAAAACCAGACTGAGTATAAACAGTATTTTTTTCATATTCATGTAGTTAGATCAGATTAAAATGTAAGATTTAATCCATATAATATCTGTCTGCTTTTTGGATAAGCCGAATAATCAAGTCCCGGTGTAAGAGCAGTATTTCTCCGTGTTGAGACTTCAGGATCGAAACCGGAATAGTTGGTCCATATGAAAACATTATATGCAGAAACATAGAACCTCAGGTTCTGGATATGTGCCTTCCTGACTATTTCCGTAGGCAGGCTGTAGCCCAGGGTCAGTGTATTCAGACGGAGGAATGATCCGTCTTCCACAGCCCAGTCCGAAAACACATGCCTTGACATATACGGTGACCACATGGTTGTATTTGCGTTCAGGGCCTCCAGCTCTGCGGGGTCGTTGACAAGTTCTCCGGCAGCATTGAGATTGGTCCATCTTTTTCCGTCTGCCATAACATCAATCATATTCCTGAACTGGTACCGGCCTGTTGTGTACTCAATTTTGTTGGCGTTATAGACATCATTCCCGTAACTCCAGTTAAACTGAGCTGACAGGTCAAAACCGTATACAACGGCTTCAATGTTGAACCCTCCGGTATTGTCAGGGTTTGCATTGCCTATTACAGAGCAGTCTGCAACGGTAATAGTGTCATTACCCGTAATGTCTTTCAGCTTCAGCATGCCGGGCCTCAATGTGCCAATCACGGCAGTTGCATCAGCAACACCTTCCTTCAGGTTCCATGTTTCAGTCTCTGAATCATAATCGAAGTCAGAAACCTCGTATCTTCCGTCGGACTGATAGCCGTACATTTCGCCAACCGATCCGCCTACAGCTATCCAGTAATCATTTCCGATTTCCGTCGATGCCCAGCCGGTAGCCACGCCAAAGTCCTGCATAGTTCCCAGCGAAATGATTTCGTTGTTGTTGAAACCAATATTGAACCCGGCATTAACTCTTACGTTTCCTTTATCATAGATCACGCCGTTAAGTGAAATTTCCAGACCTCTGTTATCAGTTTCACCCATATTCCTGTACTGAGTGTCATATCCGGTACCAGATACAGGGAAATTAATCAAAAGGTCCTTCGTTGTATTGTCATAGATCTCAAGAGTACCGCTCAAACGGTTTTTAAACAGACCAAAATCCAATCCTATATTGCGGGTATAAGTTGTTTCCCATTTCAGATCCGGATTGGCCATTGTCTTTGACGGAGCCCAGAATGTTGAAAATCCGTTGATCCATGATGAACTCCCGGATATGAAAATCTGTGCTATCTGACCTGACGGGATATTATTATTACCGGAAGTGCCATATGCGAGACGCAACTTAAGGTTGGAAACAGTTGACGAGATGCCTTTCATGAAATTTTCTTCAGAAATTCTCCAGCCTACTGATACTGAAGGAAAATACCCCCATTGATTTTCCGTGGAAAATTTACTTGAGCCGTCAGCCCGGAATGTTGCCTGAACCAGATATTTTCCTTTGTAGTCATAGTTGATACGACCGAAGAAGGAGAGCAGTTTATTATCAGGATTGTAAGTGTCAGTATACCTGTTGGAGAACCCCTGGCTGGTGAGTTTATATGCCTGATCCGAAGTAAAGAAATCAGGGTAGCCCCAGACCTGGTTAAATACGGTATTTGATTTTACGACATTAACTTCCTGCCCGACAAGAAGTTTTGCAGAATGCCCGGTACCATGCACAAGTTGCCGGAAATCATAGGTAAGGGTATTTGTACTTCTTAAACTGTTACTTATATTTTCATTTGATTCCAGTGCAGGCAGGTTCTGGTAAAGTGCAGAAGGAGTATTCTTTACATAATAGGTAGTTATGCCATAAAAGCGGTCATCGTTGGTAGTATAATAATCGAGGCCTTCTTCGGTTCTGAATTGCAGGCCATCAATAATATCCCATGCAAAGCTTCCGCTGACATTAAATCTCTTTCTCAGCTGCAGACGATCATTATCCCTGACGTTATCTATTGGATTTGTCATGTTTGATGAGAACTCGGTATCGTCAAATTCGCCGATGGAGGTAAACGGTATCGGAACATATATCATAGTTTGTTTTACCCTTGAGTCAGTCGGGGTTCCACCTGCCTGATCCGTAGCGCCGGCACCGTATATTTTGGTGTCAGAATAACGCACTGAGAATGCAAGTGCGACTTTGTCAGTTGCCTGATGATCCATCTTGAGGGACAAATTGTCACGTGTATATCTTGAGTCAAGCATGATCTCATCGCTTCTCAAGCCCGCATAGGTGAAGGCATATCTGAACTTTTCCGATCCGCCGGTTATATTCAGATCATGATTGAAGGTTTCACCCAGGTGACCAAAAATCTGATCATACCAGTTTGTGCTGGGCTGACCGTTATACAGGTCTATATCCTGGTACATGCCGAAATATTTCTCATAATCTTCAAGTCTGTCAGAATTACCTGAGGCATCATCAGCGAGAATGGCATATTCATATTGCCATTTAACATAATCCTCCACGCTCAGGTTAGTCAGATGATCTGCAACTTTCTTAAAGCCGTAATAGGCGTTGTAGTTCACACTTACCTTACCGGCAGTACCTCCTTTGGTGGTTATAAGAATTACTCCGTTGGCACCGCGCGCTCCGTATATAGCTGTCGAAGAAGCATCTTTCAGCACGTCTATTGACTGGATCGTCGATGTAGGAATATCATTGATATTACTTACAGGAAATCCGTCAACAATATACAAAGGTGAGTTGTCCTGGGTTATTGATCCCCCGCCGCGGACGCGAATACTGATCTCTGCATCGGGTGATCCTTCAGTGGTAACAACCTGAACACCTGCCATCTTGCCGGTCATGGCTTCCGAAGCTGTAGTCACGGGAATTCTTGCCAGATCTTTTCCTTTTACGGAGGAAACAGCGCCTGTCAGGTCTTTCCTGGAGGCAGTACCATATCCTATAACAACTACTTCGTCAAGCAGGCTGCTTGAAGATGAAATTGAGGCATCAACAACGGTCCGGCCCTGAACAGGTACCTCAACCGGGTCATATCCTACGTAGGAAAAAACGAGTACGGCATCCGGTGGACAATTGGTCACCGTGTAATTGCCATCAATATCAGTGACGACACCACGCACTGTTCCTTTGATAACTACGTTCAAGCCGATCATTGTCTCTCCAGTCTGAGAATCGGTGACCTTACCCTTCACAGTAATATTCTGCGAAAAGGAAGATAACGGGATCACAAGCATGGCAAGGACCAGCAAAGTCCTTAAACCGCTGCAACTGCGGAAAAGGAATCTTCTGATTTCATTAATAGATTCTGTCATAGACAAATTGATTAGGGTTTTTATTTAATGCTTATAGGTTTCAGTTAACCGAAGTTAAGGGATGCAAGCATTAAATATATGAATTTAATATGTAGCTGTGATGCCTGAATAACAATATGTCCACCACTTTAAACAGATTTTATACCTAATTTCGTTATCTTGGAGGCTGAACCTGAAACTGAACAGAACCTGAAAAATGAGTGAAGAGATCCTGCGGGCAATGATGGAGCTGTTCGCGCTGATAGTCAAGCAGGACGGAGGTATGCAGTTGAGTGAGCGGGAATACATCTCGACCTTTCTCAACAAGCAGCTTTCTCACCAGAGCGCTGATGAGTTCATGAGTCTTTTTCTTGAAAACGCGGGACCGCTGCAGGAAAAAGGTCATGTGTCAGGAAGCGATACCCCTTCGGTCAAGGACTCTATAAGAATCTTCAATATCTGCAAAAAGATCAATAAAACCCTTTCCCAGGAACAGAGGGTGATTGTTGTTCTGAGATGCCTGGAGCTGATTGATGCTGACAAGCAGTATACTCCGCAACGGATGAATATTATCAACACCATCGCAGAGGTATTCAGGGTCTCGCTGGAAGAATTCAATAGTATGCTGCTCTTTATCAGGGCGGAGAAAAGGGAAAGCTTCTCTGATCCCTCAATGCTGGTGATGGATACCGGCAGCATTACTGAAACGGAGACAGACTCAAGGCAATTCATTGTCTTCCTTAAGATTGCCAGTGTAAATCTTTACTTCCTGAGATGCTTCTGTACGGGCACAACCCTTCTCAACGGTCTTCCGGTCGTATGCCGCAAGGTTTATACATTCGCACAGGGGAGCTCGGTGCATACACCTCCTTCCACCCCGATATATTACAGCGACATTACCGCACGGTTTGTCTCTGACAAGGATATTCACCGCCTGTCATTCGTTGCCAGTAACCTCACGTATTTTTTCCCTGACGGATTGCCTGCAATAACAGAAGTCAGCTTTTCAGCCAGTGAAGGCCAGCTGATCGGAATTATGGGAGCCAGTGGCTCAGGCAAAACCACCCTGCTTAATCTTCTCAGCGGACTGATAAGACCGCGCTCAGGTGATGTAAGGGTTAACGGTATCTCAATCTTCTCGCCGGGAAATAAACTGGACGGCGTAATCGGTTTTGTACCCCAGGATGACCTCCTTGTTGAGGACCTGACAGTGTTTGAGAACCTCTATTACGCAGCATCACTGTGCTTTGCAGCGATGAGCAGAGAGGAACTTACCGGTATCGTGAACCAGACTCTGAGCACGCTGGGGCTATATGAAAAGAGAAACTACCAGGTTGGCTCACCCCTGAATAAAGTGATCAGTGGCGGCCAGAGAAAAAGGCTGAATATTGCGCTCGAACTCATCAGGGAGCCATCTGTGCTCTTTCTTGACGAACCTACATCCGGGCTCTCCTCGCGTGATTCGGAGAACGTGATGGATCTGTTGCATGAGCTCACCCTTAGAGGGAAACTGGTGCTGACCGTTGTTCACCAGCCATCATCGGAGATATTCAAGGGCTTTGACAAGGTGCTTGTGCTCGACCTGGAAGGACACCTGGTCTTCTACGGCAATCCGATAGAATCAATCGTTCACTTTAAAACGCTTGATACCCAGATAAACAGCGAGATGGGTGAATGCTCCGAATGCGGAAATGTCAATCCCGAAACCCTCTTTAATATTATCGAGACAAGGGTGGTTGATGAGTATGGGCGTTATACCGATAAAAGAAGGGTCTCCCCCGGGGAGTGGGCCCAGGCTTTCCTGCGCGTGAGCCTGACATCCCAGCCGAAGGAGGTGACCTCCACTCCGTATTCTACGCTCGACAGGCCGGGATGGTGGCGTCAGATGATGGTCTTTCTGTCGCGTGACCTTAAAAGCAAGATGGCAAACAGACAGTATCTTTTGCTGACACTGCTCGAAGGTCCTATCCTGGGTCTTATCCTCTCCTATATAATAAGATATATTGCTGACCCGTCATCAGTCAACTATATCTTCAGGGAAAACGAGAATATACCGATTTACATCTTCATGAGCATAATCGTGGCTCTTTTCCTCGGCCTGACAATAAGCGCAGAAGAGATCTTCAAGGACAGGAAGATGCTCAAGCGGGAACATTTTCTTCATCTGAGTCACAGCAGCTACCTTGTAAGCAAGATAGCAGTGCTGATAGTGATCTCATCACTTCAGGCATTTCTTTTCCTTATCATTGCCAACCCCATTCTCGGGATAAAAGGTCTGTTCTTTCAGTACTGGCTGGCACTGTTCACCACCGCCTTCTGTGCAAACATGATAGGCCTGAATATTTCGTCAGCGCTCAACTCAGCCATTACAATCTATATTGTTATCCCGTTGCTGATGATTCCCATGATGATCCTCAGCGGTGCAATGTTCCCGTTCGATAAGCTGAACAGGCAGATTGGCAGTGTAGACAGAGTTCCTCTTATTGCGGAGATAATGCCAACACGCTGGACGTACGAAGCGCTTATGGTAAAGCAGTTCACGGGTAACGAATACAGTAAAAGAGTCTACAGGCTGAAGCAACAGATGAGCATTTCCGACTTCAATACCGTCTACCGTATTCCGAAAATCAAGGATGCCCTTGAAATTACCAAAAGCAGGGTAAAATGGGAAGGCAGGGTCGAACCCGGAGATAATCAGCTAAAGCTGACCAGGAACGAGATCGGTACAATTTCTTCGGCAGGCATCATCACTCCCTTCACGGGATCAGATTCGCTCACACCTGAGCTTTTTACTGTGGAACTTGGAGACAGGGCGGTTGCCTGGCTCAATGCTGCCGATAAAGAATACAGAAGGCTCAGCAATGCGGCTGATATGAAACTTGACAATTATGTCAGCAAGAATAAGGAAGCGCTTGACATAATGTATGACAATTATCACAATGATAAGCTTGAAGAGATAGTCAGGAAAATTTATGAGAAGAACAAAATGCTTGAGTACAAGGACCGGCTCATACAGAATGTTGACCTTATCTACCTTGAGCCTGCCCCTGAAGGTCTGCTTAAGTTTCGTACACACTTCATGGCTCCTGTAAAAACTTTCATGGGTCTGAAGATAGATACGTACACTTTCAATATCGTGCTGGTTCTTCTTTTCTCCCTTGTTCTTTACGTGCTTCTCTACTTTAATGTGCTGAAACGGATTATATCCTTCTTCGAAAGCCGCAGGCTCCAAAAAGATTGACCAGGAGGTATGGAATGACCATTTTTCTTACATTTGTATAATAACGTATTCGCCTGATGACAGGAACTATTTCTAAGCTGGTTGCAGTGATCCTGCTGATATGTATCTGCTCATGCAGAAACAGTGTGACAAGGCAGGGAAGTCTCAATTTTCCCATTGATGATTCGGTGCCGGCGGGTGAGGCCGAAAAACTGAGTGAGGAAGCCATAGCCGATATAGTGCAGAATATAGCATCACCCGTTGAGATCGCCGCAATTCTCCAGGCGCTGAATGTGCCGTTCTCAGCTGAGCATCTTGCCACCACACAGGGAGCAGACAGGCTGACTACAAACTTTCAGAAGGCCATTATGCTGGGGATATACGGCGCTGATCTCGGCTACCTGAATATGTACGAAAAAACAGGCAATTCAGTTGACGTACTGTCAACTATCAAACGGCTTGCCGACGGACTACGCGTGGGGCAATATTTTGATTTTGAGATACTTAAAAGGCTTTCCATCAATAAGACCGATCTTGACTCACTGCTTTTCATGTCAGTTAACTCCTACAACCAGATAGACCAGTACCTGAGGGAGAATGAAAGGGGTTCAATATCTGCACTGATGATCACAGGGGTATGGGTTGAAGGACAGTACCTTGCAACACAGGTTGTTGCAGATCATCAGGATAAGATTCTCAGAGACAGGATAGGAGAACAGAAGATCATCCTGGGAGATCTCCTGATGCTGCTGCGCCCGTACAGGGAGAGCAGCGCTGAATACGCCGCATTGTATAATATGATGGAGCAGATAAGCACTTCATACCGGGATGTGCGGATCACATACAGACTCGGAGAGCCGGAGACACTGGAGCAGGACGGCCGTCTCGTAATGATACAGCATGAGGAAAGCATGGTTGAGATGACCGATGACCAGCTGATGAAAATTGCTGATCTCTCAAAAGATGTCAGAAACAAATTAATCTCAGGTAAATTATGAAATGCAGATTTGTCATAATGTCCCTCGCACTGGTCTTTTTACCTGCTGTTATGAATGGTCAGGCTGCAACAGATGATCTTGTCAGTACTTGTGTCCTTGCCGCAGGCGAAAACACAACCTATCTGAAAGACTTCCGGGTACAGTTGCCAAAAACTGCTTCCAATGATGCAACGCCTGTTTATAAGGCGAACATGTACCTGATGAAAAACATGAAGTACAGATTTTCTGTCTGTGATGCCCTTGCATCAAAAGGAGAGCTTGTTGTCACTATCTATGACCAGGGGAAAGAGCTTATATCTTCATTCAATAAGAGCACTGGAAAACAATACAATTCGGTTGATTTCTTCTGTAACAAAACCGGCCTTTATACCCTGTGGTACGGGTTTAAAAACGGGGAGCAGGGCTCGGGTGTCGGTGTGGTGTCGATGATCAAATGATCAGTTAGGCCACAGGCGTGCCACCCCAATCATTACGACCATAAGCCAGAACAGGATCTCGGCAATCACCAGGCGACGTGTGAAGGCGCAGTAATTGGCCATGATAAACGAGACTGGTATTGCTGCTATCGCAATTATTTCAACTGATACCGAAGGTGTAATTGCATAGGCTGCAGCACAGATCACGATCATCCAGAGAAGCAGCTCAAATGTCTTTCTTGACTTTATCTTCATTGTCGGCATTTCTCTGATCAGCGATAACAACGCGGGAAGGAAACCAACTGCAATCACAATAAGCAGTATTATCAGAGCCCGGCTCAGGGAGACGGAGGGCATCCTGTCAAACAGGTTGTGTCTTATAACCTCTGTCAGGTCTGACATGGTACTTCCGGTAAGATACCAGATGGCATAAAGGATAATCCATGGCAGCAGGGCTCCCGCCACAGTAACGGTGATTTCACGAAAATCAGGAGTCCTGAGTATAAGAGCGCCTGTCAGCACCAGCAACACAAACCATAATGCGCCGGCGTAGAACATTCCTGCAGATGAGATGATCAGGGCTGCATCGAAAAAGTTGAATGCCATGCCGTTCATCCTGTAGGCGGCCATCATGCGCCATATTCCCACCATAATCAGCAGTGCTGCCGGCATGGCAGGGTTGAGTATCATCCCGTCCGGGAAAGCAGAAAAATACAATATGAAAAAGAGTGCCGGAAAATAAGTTCTCTTTGGGATAAAGAAAACGGTGGTATTGAACCTGATCATCACAAAGACCGTAATGACCATCAGAACAGCGGAAAGGAAAACAGCAAGCAGGGGGAAGCCGGAAAGGGGATCAAATATCAGATCCCATAAGGGCATTGCATCTCCGCCCGAAGCAGGCACCAATTGAGGCGGGGATATGAAATACTGACCCCATAATGCTCCCGCGAAGAGTGTCATCACCAGCACCGGACCGATTCCTGTCCCCCTGAAAAACCTGATCATCCTTTCATCATTTTCAGATCAAAACCAATATCTCTCCTGTACCGGGCTCCTTCAAAGTGTATTTCCGAGATACTTCGATAACTCTTTTCAAGCGCCTCCGTCATGGTACTTCCCGAAGAAGTGACTGCCAGCACCCGCCCGCCGGATGTGACAAACCGGCCCTCAGTGCGATTTGTGCCTGCATGAAAAATAACACTTTCCGAGACCTTGTCCAGGCCGGTTATTCCGTATCCTTTTCCGTAGGCGTCAGGGTAACCTCCTGACACCATCATGACTGTGACGGCGGTATTGTCGTGTGTCATGAGGGTACGGTCTTTAAGATCGCGAAGGGCGACACCCTCAAGAAGTTCGAACAAGTCACTCTTTATGCGCGGCATCATCACCTCCGTCTCCGGGTCACCGAGGCGGGCGTTATATTCAATGACATAAGGCTCGCCTGCAACGTTCATCAGCCCGAAGAAGATAAAGCCGCGATAGTCGATACCCTCTTCTCTCAGTCCCGACATTGTAGGTATGATGACCCTATCCTCCACCTTCTTCATGAATGATGAGGTAGCGAACGGTACCGGTGAGACAGCACCCATGCCACCTGTATTTTTACCGGTGTCACCATCGCCTATACGCTTGTAGTCTTTTGCTTCGGGGAGAATCTTATAGGAGATGCCGTCTGTAATTACAAAAGCCGACATTTCGATGCCTGACAGGAACTGTTCAATCACAACCTTATTACCGGCAGCGCCAAAACGGCCTTCCAGGATGGCATTAAGCTCGCTGACCGCTTCGTTGTAATCATTTATTATCAGTACTCCCTTTCCTGCTGCCAGTCCGTCTGCCTTAAGCACGTAGGGAGGATCAAGTTTGCGGAGGAACGCCGCCGCCGCCGTGGTACGGTCTGCAGTGAAAGTTTCATATGCGGCGGTGGGTATTCCGTGCCGTATCATAAAACCTTTGGCAAAATCCTTGCTTCCCTCCAGCATAGCCCCTTTCCTGCAAGGGCCTATCACATGAACGGACAAAAGTTCAGGGTCGGCTTCAAAAAAATCAGAAATGCCTTCAACGAGAGGCGTCTCGGGACCGACAATCACCATTTCAATTCTATTGGAGATGACAGCTCTCTTTACGGCATTGAAATCAAGCGGATCAACAGGGAGGTTCACTGCGACGGCAGCTATTCCCGGATTACCCGGTGCAGCAAACAGCTTCAGCGGCCTGCTGCTCCGTGATAGCTTCCAGGCAATGGCATGTTCACGTCCTCCCGATCCGAGAATAAGAATATTCATTGTCCTGATTTCATTCTCTTTCAAAAATAGCATTTCGGATTAAATAACTCATCTGTGCGCTGAATAATCATCAAGGGAACCGAAAGTATACCCTTTTTCCAGGGATGACCGGATAAACCTGTCAAGATAAACAAGCGCATGGCTGTCAGGTTTGTCGTGAAGCACTATGACAGATCCGGGCCTGGCTCTGTGCGACAGAATTGAGTAAGAAGTTTCAGGAGATATTTTTTTGTCAAAATCATACGGCATAATGTCCCAGAACACTATCCTCATGGTTCTTTCAAGTATCCGGTACTGTCTTATGCGCAGTCTGCCGTAAGGCGGGCGGAAGAATTTGCCGGAAGTAACATCCCTGCCTTTCATTATATCGGCGCAGTAGGTTCTGACAGGGGTCGTCAGGCCGTTGAGATGGCTGAAGCCATGATTGCCTATGGTGTGGCCTCCGGAGGCGATGCGGCCCAGTAGGCCAGGTGACCCGAGAACCTTGCTGCCGGTGCAAAAGAAGGCGGCAGTCACATCATGTGAATAGAGGATATCAAGTATCCGGGGCGTTGAAGCGGGGTCGGGCCCGTCATCAAATGTCAGGTAAAGCTTTTTTCCAGTACCGGTGATCCTGAATATCGCATCAGGGTAAATAATCTCAGCGGGGAACGGTCTGCCGAACTTACTGATCATTTGACCGGCATCTCTCCATAAAACCTGTTAAGCTCTTCTGTAGCCTTAACGGCCAGCGCTGTCATCCCGTAATGGTCTGCCAGCCTGGAGACCTCGTATAACGCCTGGAGTGAGATCCCCATGTTAAAATCGAGACCGTAGGTCTTGTTTCCAGGCAGTGTAGAGATGTAACTCAGCATTGCCACCGCATTATCAGATATCGTCGTCAGTATTTTTTCGGCTTCATCCTTTGCACCTGCCATGGCGAGAGCTTCCCCCAGGTCGGAGCTGAAATAATCATAAGGCATTTTCTCCGGAGGAACAATACTTAATCCTTTTTCGGCGACAGCCACAGCCCTGACAGAATCTCCCTCGAGGGCCAGCGCTTTGGAAAGGCGGCCGAACTGGCGCCTGGAGGCGTCAAACAATCTGCGGATATTCTCATCAAGATAGACCCCTTCCTTTCCGGCATTACCCCATTTGAAGCGATTCATCATATTCTCATACATCACCTTCGTATCAATCATTCCGGTCTCTCCCTGGGCAGGCTTGTCAATGGTCACGGGGCTTACCCTGTATGCCATACCCTCAAGAATAAAGTAGTCTTCAAGGCCGATGTAAGTTGAACCCGGCACAGTAACAGCGTAATAGAGCGGGCGTTCCCAGTTATTCCCTGCCATAAAATCCATTATGGCCAGGTCATCCTTCATTGCCATTGACCCTTTAAATTTCCATATCATCGGTTTCAGCATCCTGCCGGCATGATAGGGTTTCACGGCTCCTGTTGCAATAACATGGGCAGAATCCACATCAACAACAAATTCCCTGACAGGTATGAAATTATAGAAGTCACCACGGCCTGACAGATCAACTTTTGCCTTTGGATCATCGGATCCAGCAAAATCGATCACCTTTCTAAGGTCTGTAGGTTCTTTAACAAGGTCTTCCACAGGCAACTGGACGCGCTCGCCTTCAATATATTTTTCAACGGGCAGAGTGAAGGGCAGTGCGTCTGATTTAAAAGCCTTGCGGCTCATTGTTTCAATATAAAAGCCGCTCTGCAGGTAACTTAGATTTGCCACGCGCACGTCGGTGCGGAAATTTTCTACATCCTGAATGTACCATAGGGGAAATGAATCATTGTCGCCGTAAGTTAAAAGTACGGCGTTTTCGTCGCAGGAACTCAGGTAATTAGAGGCAATATCCCGTGCCGTATACCTGTCTGAACGGTCATGGTCATCATAATTCTGTATAATCATCAGCAGAGGGACTGCTGCCAGAGTCACTAGAGCAGGGATAACGGCAGCAGGACGTTCATCCAGAAATTTCCTGAACAGATCATAAAGGAGCATTACCCCCATTCCAATCCAGAATGCAAACGCATAAAAAGAGCCTGCATAGGCATAATCCCGCTCTCTTGGCTGACTTGGATACTGATTAAGGTAAACCACTATAGCCAGCCCTGTCATGATGAAAAACAACATTACAAGGGAAAATCCTTTTCTGTGCCGCAAATAGTGCCAAACAAGCCCTGCCAGTCCGATCAGGAGCGGCAGAAAGAAATATTTGTTCCTGGCGGGGTTGTCCCTGTAATAATAAGGCATCAGCGACTGGTCTCCGAGCCTGGCATTGTCAATGAAGGGGATTCCCGAGATCCAGTTGCCGTCCATAACGTTGCCGTTGGCCTGCATGTCATTCTGCCGTCCGGCAAAGTCCCACATGAAGTATCGCAGATACATCACTCCTACCTGGTACCTGAAGAAAAAGCGAAGGTTTTCGCCGAAAGTGGGGAGCTCCAGCTGCTCTGACTGGCCCCCTGACCTTACAGTGACCTTTCTGCCACTGATGCGGCCCCAGTACTCATATTGCTTTATATGTTCAGGATCAGTGCTGTACATCCTGGGGAAAACGGTCATGAACCGCTTGTCATATTTATAGTCAGGAAAGTAGTATGGCACATACTTACCGTCCTTTTTATTATATCCCGAAATATTGTTATCCACACTTACAGGAGGGGCTGAATAATACGGCCCGTAAACGAGGGGGGTGCGGCCATACTGAGTCCTGTTGATATAGTAAATGAATGAGAAGACATCGGAGGGATCGTTCTGGTTCATGGGAGGATGAGCGTTTGCCCTTATGATTATCAGGGCAAAGGAGGAATAACCCAGCAGCAACACCGCAACCACGGTTAAAAGATAGTTCAGCATGACCTTTTTGTTCCTGAGGGAATACCAGATTCCGAATATTACCAGACCCACAAGCAGGACCAGGTAGATATACAGACCTGTATTGTATGGAAGGCCGAATGTGTTTACGAACAGCAGTTCAAACCACCCGGCCACTTCTGCCACTCCTGGTATGAAAACGAAGTTGAGTACCCCAAGCATGGCAAATCCGATAAGGACGGCCCATACAGCTCCTTTTCCCGTTGCCTTGTATTTCCGGAAATAGTAAACAAGCACAAGCACAGGAAGTGTCAGGAGGTTAAGCAGGTGAATCCCGATTGAAAGTCCCATCAGGTAAGCGATAAGTATGATCCATCTGTTTGAATGCTGTTCATCGGCCTCGTCATACCATCTGAGCATAGCCCAGAAAACAGCTGCTGTAAAGAGTGAGCTTGTGCCGTACACTTCACCTTCAACAGCTGAGAACCAGAAAGTGTCCGAGAACGCATAGGCAAGCGCTCCTGTCACTCCTGATGCAATGACTGCAATTGCTTTTCCGCCGGTTACATTTTCATCATCACCGGTTGCCAGGCGGATAAGTCTTGTTATGCTCCAGAAGAGGAAAAGAATTGTAAAGGCGCTTGCGAAAGCAGACATAATATTTACCATCATAGCCACTTTTGATGAGTCTGAGCCGGCAAAAAGGGTGAAGAAGCGCCCCAGGAGCATGAACAGAGGGGCTCCGGGGGGATGGCCAACCTCTAAACGGTAAGAACAGAGAATGAACTCACCACAGTCCCAGAAGGATACTGTCGGTTCAATTGTCAGGAGGTAAACCACCAGCGAAATGGCAAATACTATCCATCCCGTAATGTTGTTCCAGTTCCGAAATCCTTTTATCATATCTTATCGGTTATTTTTTTGTGATTTTAAACCGCCACGGTTTGCTAACCCAGGGTTCGCCTGCGTAGTTAATGCCAATCCGGGGGCCGGCTGTAAGTTTCGGTCGGTAACCTTTGTCCTCCACCCAGATTCTGGATGATGATATGAGATCCTCACCATTATAAGTTCCATTAATGCCTATGTTCTTTGTCACGCGTCCCGGGCCTTCGAATAATGATGCCCCCCGGATCAGTACTGCCTGGGGATTACCGGCGTGACCCGTGACAATGTTCATCATCCAGTGCATTCCGTAAACAAAATAAATATAAAGGTGACCGCCCTCAAGATACATCACTTCTGTTCGTTTTGTCCTTCCCTTGCTGGCGTGGCATGCTTTGTCACTCTCTCCCAGATATGCTTCGGTCTCTGTTATCATATAGTGTTGCGGAATGCTGTCTTCATCAATTACGATATCCATTCCCGGCAGCAGCCGTGCCACTATGACAGCATCACTGAGGAAAAACTCCCTGTTTACTCTTGACATCCGTGTTCCTCAATATAAGACTTTGCCCGGGAAATTGTCCCATTGTCTGAATACGTTGTCTCCTTCGTCTTTCAAACCGCGGTTCATGACAATGCTTCTCTTTTCATGGTCAAGGGCAAGCTCGGTGTAAATCATTTCATCATCAAATCCGGATGCTGCTGCCTTATAGCGGTCAGACGCATAGACCAGGCGCCTGATGCCTGCCCAGTATATCGCCCCAAGGCACATGGGGCATGGCTCACAGGAAGAATATATCACGCAGCCGCTGAGATCATGTGTGCCCATGGCATCAGCTGCCATCCTTATGGCTTGCACCTCGGCATGTGCCGTCGGGTCATGCCCGGTAACCACGCTGTTGCCGGCGCGGGAGATGATTTTCCCCTTGCTGACTATGACAGCGCCAAAAGGCCCGCCCTGTTCCTTAATGTTGTCTGATGCGGTCTTTATTGCCAGTTTCAGGAATTTTCTGTCTTCAGAATTAAGTTCCATACTTGTTTCAAAACAAAAGTAACAGTGTGTAAAAGTAAGAAAAGAAAGTGGCTTCGCCAATTGATACCGCAGACAGAAGTCCGGATGGTAACGGCATAAAAAATGCGGCCGGCATGTGGTATGTCAGGTGTATTATCCGGCTGACCGGACTGCTGAACATTTGATCACGAAGAAATTAAAAGTACAACATATTGCTCGAAATAAAAATATGTTGTATTTTTGCAAACCCTAAAAATGGGGTTTTTATTTTGAACATCAATTATTAACGAAACCTAAGTACTAAAGTGAACACCTTAAGCTACAAGACAGTATCAGCCAATAAGGCTACTGTAGAGAAAGAGTGGGTACTGGTAGATGCAGAGGGTCAGACACTCGGTCGTCTGGCATCTGTAGTAGCCCTGATGCTGAGGGGGAAGCACAAGACAAGCTTCACACCTCATGTTGACTGCGGTGATAACGTTATTGTTATCAATGCCGACAAAGTCACGCTTACGGGTGAAAAGATGACAGACAAAGAGTATATCAGGCACACGGGTTACCCCGGTGGCCAGAGGATCGTCATGGCCAATGACCTTATGAAGAAGCACCCGACAAGAATGGTGGAATATGCCGTTAAAGGAATGCTTCCGAAATCACGTCTTGGCAACGCCATCTTCAGGAACCTTTATCTGTATGCAGGCCCGGAGCACCAGCACGAGGCCCAGAAACCCAAACTAATTGATTTAAAAACCATTAAGTAAAGAACATGGAAGTTATTAACGCTATCGGAAGAAGGAAGGCAGCTGTTGCCAGGGTTTACCTTAACGACGGCAAGGGACAGATTACAATTAACGACAGGGAATTCAAACAGTATTTTCCGGATGAGATCCTGCAATATGTTGTCCTTCAGCCTCTAAACCTTCTCAATGTTGCCGACAAATATGACATCAAAGTCACCCTTGACGGCGGTGGATCCAAAGGTCAGGCAGAGGCGATACGTCTTGGGATTTCCAGAGCTCTCATCAAGATTGATCCCGAGTTCAAACCCAAGCTGAAAGCTGAAGGTTTCACTACCCGCGATCCTCGTGAGGTGGAGAGAAAGAAACCTGGTCAGCCCAAAGCACGTAAGAGGTTCCAGTTCAGCAAGCGTTAGGAGTTCAACAGCAATTATCATAGATGCAGGTTTAGTATCTAAATTGCATTGACTTCCCGCGAGGAACTACTCTGCAATTGACTTCACAGAACGTAAACTTTAACAAACACAGAAAATGTCAAGAACAAATTTTAATGAATTACTTGATGCCGGTGTACACTTCGGGCACCTGAAAAGAAAATGGAACCCGGCAATGGCTCCCTATATATTTATGGAGCGTAACGGCATTCATATCATTGACCTTGAAAAAACCTCAGCCAAGATTGACGAGGCTGCTGCTGCAATGAAGCAGATAGCCAAGTCTGGCCGTAAGGTTCTTTTCGTGGCTACAAAAAAACAGGCTAAGGATATTGTTGCCGAAAAAGTTGCATCAGTTAACATGCCTTACGTCACCGAGAGGTGGCCGGGTGGTATGCTTACCAACTTCCCAACCATCCGCAAGGCGGTGAAGAAGATGGGCTCTATTGACAAGATGGCTACCGACGGTACATTTGACAACCTCTCAAAGAGAGAGAAGCTTCAGATCACCCGCCAGAGAGCCAAGCTTGAGAAAAACCTCGGTTCAATAGCAGACATGACACGTCAGCCCTCCGCTTTATTCGTCGTTGACGTGGCCAAGGAACACATAGCCGTTCATGAGGCGAAAAGACTGGGTATACCCGTATTCGCAATGGTTGACACAAACTCTGACCCCTCAGAGATCGACTTCGTAATACCTGCCAACGATGATGCCGCCAAGTCAATTTCACTTGTGATCAATATCATGTGCCAGGCTCTAGCCGAAGGTTTGAATGAGCGGAAAGCAGAAAAGGACAAGGAGAGTGCACCGGCAGAAAAGGAAAATGCTCCGGAAGGTGCACATAAAAGTAAATTCCATGCACTTGATTATGAGGTAGCAGAGAAGCCCGAAGCTGCAGCTGAGGAAGAAGAAGAGACTGAGGCTGTTGGAAAACCCGAAGCTGAAGCAGAGACTGAGGAAGAAGTAAAATAAGATCAACCTTTAACTGAAGAAAGTATGTCAAATATAAGTGCTGCCGATGTCGCCAAACTGAGAAGATTGACGGGAGCCGGCATGATGGACTGTAAAAAGGCACTTGAAGAAGCCGCAGGCGACTTCGAGAAAGCCCAGGAACTGATTCGTAAAAGAGGTCAGGCTATAGCAAACAAGCGTTCCGACCGTGAAGCCTCAGAAGGCGTGGTACTTGCAAAAACAACCGCTGACGGCAAGAAAGGAATTATGATTGCACTCAACTGCGAGACCGACTTTGTTGCCAAAAACGCTGATTTTATTGCTCTTGGAAACAAGATCCTTGACGCTGCCCTGAAGTCTGATCCTGCCGATCTTGAAGCTTTAAAGAATACCACCGTTGACGGGAAAAAGGCTGAAGAGCTTGTTCTTGAGAAGAGCGGTATAACAGGAGAAAAATTCGAACTGACTTATTTCGATAAAATGAGTGCTCCGGTTGTTCAGGCTTACATTCATGCGGGAAACAAGCTTGCAACCCTCGTGGGTTTCACCAAACCGGGAATTGACGTTCAGGTTTACAAGGACGTTGCCATGCAGGTAGCAGCAATGAACCCCGTTTCCGTTGACAAGGATGATGTCCCCGCAAAGATCCTTGCACAGGAGTTGGAAATCGGCAGGGAACTGGCACGCCGTGAAGGCAAGCCTGAAGAAATGCTTGAAAAGATTGCCCAGGGCAAACTGAACAAATTCTTCAAGGAGAGTACGCTCATGAACCAGGAGTTCATCAAGGACAGTAAGCTCTCTGTCAGGCAGTACCTTGAGAACCAGAATAAAGAGCTCAGGGCAACCGCGTTCCTGCGCTATTCGCTGAACGTCTGATTGCCCAACACACTCTGAAACACATTCTAACGACGCTCTATCAGGGCGTCGTTACTTTTTTATGTATATCATAAAAAAGCTGTAACTTGATACCCTTAAATTATACGAACAATGAAAAAGAACGTTGGTAAAACAGACATGATTGTACGACTGGTACTTGCAGCCCTGGCTGTAATTCTCTATTTCGTCGTAAACAAGGGGTTAGGGATAATATTAATTATCCTTGCTATAATCCTTGTAGTGACTGCATTAACAAGGACCTGTCCTATTTGGTATATTTTCAGGGCAGACACACTGGATAAGGAGAAAAAAGAATAATATCACCCTGCCTGGTAATGCTATTCAAGCAGCGACGCCCAGACAAGGCGTCGTTACTTGTAATATATGAATGTGATTTCAGGCATAATTTTTGCTGACTTCGTTACCATCATAAGAACAGATTGTTACAATGAAATATAAAAGGATACTGCTTAAGCTCAGCGGAGAATCTGTCGGAGGACCTGATGGAAACGGACTGGATACAAAGGTACTGGCAAGTTATGCCAGGCAGATAAGCAAAGTGGCTGATTCAGGCTGCCAGGTGGCTATTGTCATCGGTGGTGGCAACATCTTCCGTGGCCTGGGGGGAAGCGACGAAGGATATGATCGCTATAAGGGAGATCAGATGGGCATGCTAGCTACAGTGATTAACAGTCTGGCCATTGGGAGCTTTCTCACCCGCGAAGGATGCAGGGCGAGGGTATTCACCTCCATACGTATGGAACCTGTTGGCGAACTGTACCACCGTGATAAGGTCTCTGAAGCAATGAACAACGGTAATGTATGCATCCTTGCAGGAGGTACCGGCAATCCATTCTTCACAACAGATACGGCAGCTGCCCTGCGTGCGGTAGAGCTGGGTTGTGAGGTACTGTTAAAAGGCACACGCGTAGACGGCGTTTATACTGCCGATCCCGAGAAGGACCACTCTGCTGTCAGGTATGAGACCCTGACTTTTGATGAGGCAATGGAGAAAAAGCTGAAGGTAATGGACCAGACTGCCTTCTCAATGTGCAGCGAGAACAGAATGCCTGTCATAGTCTTTGATATGAACACTGAAGGCAACCTTGAAGCTGTGACATCCGGCAGTAAGTGTGGCACCTTCCTTGCTCCCTGAAAAGATTTTTTTACATTTGTTACCACCGGAAAAAATACGGATCATATGACTGACGAACTGGAACTGACAAAAGACGAAGCCGAAGAGCGCATGGACAAGGCCATTAAGCACCTTGAATACGAGCTTTCACATCTTCGTGCAGGGCGGGCCAATCCGCTGCTTCTTGACGGAATAAGTATCGACTATTACGGCACCATGACACCACTGTCTCAGGTCTCAAACATCAATACTCCCGATGCAAAAAGTATTCTGATACAACCATGGGAAAAACCCATGCTGAATGTTATTGAGAAAGCCATTCTTGCAGCCAACATAGGGATGACCCCCATAAACAACGGAGAGGCAATCCGCATTAACGTTCCTCCCCTTACGGAAGAGCGCAGGCATCAGCTGGTGAAACAGGTCAGACAGGAAGGCGAGACAGCCAAGATCAGCATACGCACAGCAAGAAAATGGTTTCATGATGAGCTTAAAACACTGATAAAAGATGGCTTACCGGAGGATGAGGAGAAAAACGGTGAAAAGATTATCCAGGATTTGACCGATAAGCATATTGCGCGAATCGACAAGGTGATGGAGGCCAAGGAAAAAGAAATAATGACTGTCTGATATCTGCCTTTCAATACACTTACCACGAGTTAATTTTACGAACTCTTTAGCGTTGCGAAATGAAAAAAGTATTTCTTATATCTGTCATTTTTTCTTTTTGTTTTCACCTGTCTGCTCAAATTTCCGAAGGCGGACTACCCCGGTCATATAAATCAACCGATGTCAAAAGCATCGCACCGACAGCTCACTACAATCTTTCGAAAATTGATACTGCCAGTCTGCTGGCTTATAACAAGGAGTACCCACTCCCGTTGAGGTATGCTGTTCTTGAAGAGGTTTCCATTGATGTGAAATCTGCAGGCACCAGGACAGAACTATCTGACGGAGGGACTTTATGGCAGTACAGGATTAATTCAGAAGCCGGCAAGTCAGTTCAGGTGATTTTTAAAAAATACCTGGTACCTGAAAATGCTGAGCTTTATCTCTATAATGACGGATATGTTAATGTCAATGGAGCATTCACAAAATCAAATATGACCGAAAACCTGATGTTTGTAACAGGTGATATCCCCGGTAACCATGCAATTATAGAGTATTATGAGCCTGCCGGAGTTGAATTCAGTGGTGAGGTCGTCATTGGCTGGATAGGGCAGTCATACATTGATATATTCGCGATCAAATCGAGAAATGCTGATTCAAAGGGTTTTATTCCGGTCAACTGCGACGAGGGGAAAGACTGGCAGAATCAGAAACATTCAGTCTGCAAGTACAGTTTCAATGACGGCCAGTACAGTTACCTGTGCTCCGGAGCTCTGATAAACAATGCCAAAAATGACGGGACGCCATACTTCCTGACAGCCAACCACTGTATCAACACTGAATCAGAAGCCGGCACCGTTCTGGCGTACTTCAATTATGAAGACGCCTCATGTGTAGTTACCTCGCGTTACACACCACAGACCCTTTCCGGGGCGTCGGTCAGGACAATGGGCGAATCGTCCGATTTTACACTTATCAGATTCAATGATCAGGTGCCAGTATCGTACCAGCCGTTCTTCAGCGGTTGGGATATAAGCGGTACAGCGCCTCTCAATTCGGTTTGCATTCATCATCCCGACGGAAACAAAAAGAAGATATCAATTGATAACGATCCGGCACTCTCGTATGAGGATACAATAGCGTGGGAAGGGGGATCAGTTACGCCGGCCGGATCGCACTGGGAAGTTGTCTTTGATGACGGGGTAACATTCTCGGGTTCATCCGGCGGACCACTGTTCAATGAAAACAGGAGAATTACCGGGCAGTTGCATGGTGGCAGCGCAAAGGATTACTTTGGCAAGTTCAGCTATTCATGGGAGCATCCAAAACAAAGTTACCTGCCGCTTCAGCTCTTTCTTGATCCCGATAACACAGGAGTGGCTTTCACTGATGGTTACTACCCTCCCGACAACCTGCCTGATGCAAAGTTCCTGTCGGAATTCAGGTCAGCGTGTGTTGATTCACCTGTTGAGCTCACCGGTCTCTCGGCTTTTGATCCCCTGGCCTGGCAATGGTCTTTTTATCCCTCGAATGTCATTTATCACGAAGGAACCGGCTCCGGCTCGCAGTCACCCAAGGTATCTTTCACGGTGAAAGGCAGTTATAGTGTTTCTCTGACGGTAACCAACCTCTCTGGTTCCGACATGCAGACTGTCGATAACTTTATCAGTGCCGGATCTAATCTTTCACTTGAAGCATACCCGTCCGGTCTTACAGACTCCTGCGCCTGTTCTTTTACCGGTTTGTCGCTGCAGGCATATGGTGCTGACGCATATTTATGGTCACTCTCAGAGGCCTCAGACGACTATTTTTATATAGAAAGCAACACAGCCAATCCGGCAGAGATAAAATTGATCAACGGAGCGCCATTAACTCAGAGCGCAAATATTGAGATCAGGTTGACTGGTACCCAGGGAACCTGCCAGAATACCCTCCAGTTCAAGATTCCGCTTACGGCCCAGACAAATGATAATATCGCTGATGCTATTGAAGTTGTTACCGGCAAAAACGGTCCCTACTCCAACTTATGCGCCACCATTGAAGATGGTGAACCTGTTCCGCCTTTTGAATCCTGCACAGGGCAGCTCTCATGGTGCGATGAATATGGAACAGGGAAAAACATAGTTGAAAAAAGTGTCTGGTTTCATTTTACACCCTCAGCAAATCAGACAATTACATTTTATTCGACCGGGTTCGATAACCAGATAGCCATTTACAGGGCATCAACATATCAGGATGTACTAAGCGGCAATTATACGCTCGCAGGAGCGAATGATGATTATACCGATACCGACTATAATCCCCGGATCACTTCGATAAATGTCAGTGCAGGACAGAAGTACTGGGTTCAGGTTGACGGCAGCGGAGGAGGGCTCACTGGCACTTTCTACCTTAATATGAGTGTCCTGAGTGGAGTTGACGACACCCCCTTGACTGATGAAGAAATAAAGGTCTGGCCCCTGCCTGCTGAAGATATTGTAAATATAGAATCTGAGGCATTCACCAGGGGCTCTTCGGTGAAAATTGAACTTCTTGACTATACCGGCAGAATAGTATGCCAGGAAACATTTTCTGATATCTCCGGATCCCTGCAACTCTCTCTTAAAAATCTGGCTTCAGGAGTATATTTCGCTCGTATATTCTATGACAACAAGGTCTCCGTGGTAAAGGTGGCAAGGTGATATCCGGCACATCTGCCGGTGGTGAGACCTGCCAAATGCTTTCTGCAAAAGAGTGGTCGGCTTAAAATGACTAATTGTCCGGGATGGTGCGTGAAATCGTCCTTCAGATTTTAAAAAGGATCTGCCTTCCCTGAGGGCACCCCGAACAGATATCAATGGAAGCACGGCTTCTGATAACGTTATCCCTGAACGACTTATACTTTTCACTGTTCCATATATCGCCAAAATCCTGATCATTGATATTGCCTATGGCATGACCGGCAAACTTATCATAGCAGCATGGCACTACATCGCCATCAACCGTAATGACGGCTGTGGTCCACATCCTGAAGCACCCCCTGGAGGGTGATCTCAAAGGTTTCCATTGTCCGCCGGACTTTAAGTAGCGTGATCTCCTCCCTCCGGAGGGCATCCAGTCCCCGACCCTTTCACTGTTGAGAACCTGCATGCTCTTTATCGTGAGGGCAGCATTTACGGACCGGGCAAAAGCTGCCGCTTCCTGTACCTCATGTTCATTATGCCTGTGCAGCAGGAACTGCAATTCGATACTGACCTCTGAACCTCTTGCCTTTATAGTCTGTGAAAGGCGCCTGATGCCGTCAGAAACCAGTGAATGATCTCCTCCGGTACGATATATATTATATACTGCAGGTGTCACACCGTCATACGAAATAATAATTTTCCTCAGGGCCGAATCTGCAAGCTTCCTGCAGTTTTCTTCATCAAGGAAATGGCCGTTAGTCGAAATCACCGGTCTCATTTTGCGGAACAGACTTACTAAGTCAAAGAAACGGGGATGAAGCATCGGCTCGCCCTGGAAATAGAGCCAGGCAGATAATGTCCTACCCGATAGCTCAGCCGCAATTTTTTCCGCAATCGAATAATCAATGAAATCATTATTTCTTCTTAACAGCCCTTTCCCCGTAACACACTCAGGACATGAGAGATTGCACCTGCTGCTAAGCTCGACACTTATTGCCGGAGGCAATGGCGGCTGAAGAGAAATGCCTGCATACCTTTTCATTCCGTAAGATAAAACGGAGTAAATTGCATTCAGATACGGAGTGCGCATGATTGGAGCAAATGAACAATTTTTTTCCTTCACTGTATAGGGTAGATGGGATATTCCCGGTCATTATTGTGAACAGATGATCCGGATTTAAACCAACACATAAAAGAACCATGAAAACAAAAGTCATTTTTTCAGTAATAGCTGCAACGCTCCTCTTCTCTGTAACAGCAGGAGATCTGCTTGCATCTGGACCTTCGGCCAGGCCGAAGAAGGAACAACAGCAAATAATAACCATCAGGGGCAGGGTGGTTGACAATGAGAACGGTCTTCCCCTCGTTTTCGCAGGCGTATCAGTACAGGGAAGCAATGTCTCCACAGTGACAAACCTTGACGGTGAATTCACCCTGAAGGTTCCTGATACCGAATCAGGAAAAATAGAGTTCTCTTTTATAGGCTACAAGAACAGGGTGATGGCCATCGATGAGATGAAAACCAACGGCCAGAGAAACGTTATTGAGCTTGAGACGGCAATGATCCCGATAAAGGAAATAATTGTCAAGCCAATGATTCCTGAGGAGATCCTTGAGGAGGTGATTTCACGCTTTGACGAAAACTATACCTCTGTGCCTAATGACATGACCGGCTTCTACCGGGAGACGATCAGGAAAAACCGCAGTTATATTTCCATCGGGGAAGCAGTCGTTGAAATATTCAAGGCGCCCTACCAGAATGACCTCAGATATGACGCAGTCAAAATTTACAAAGGAAGAAAGAGTGATGATGTCGAGAAAATGGACACCGTGCTCTTCAAACTTCAGGGCGGCCCCACAACGGCTCTTTATCTTGATATCGTCAAGAACCCTGAGACATTCCTCACCAGGGAAGCACTCGAACAGTATGACCTGGAACTGTCAAGCATAGTTGTGATAGATGACAGAACAAACTACGTCATTAATTTCTTCCAGAAGCCGTTTATTACAACTCCCCTGTATCTTGGCCGCATGTACATCGATATAGAGACATACGCAATAGCAGAGGCAGAATTCTCCTTCAACCTTGAAAACAAGGAACTTGCAGCATCAATGTTCATCAGGAAGAAACCTGTGGGAATGCAGGTTACACCCGAAGTCACATCATACCTTGTCCGCTACCGCGAAGTGGACGGCAAGTGGTACTTCGCACACTCAAGGGCAGAGGTCAAGTTCAAGGTTGACTGGAAGAAGAAACTCTTCAACACCAACTACACCACTATGTCTGAGCTGGCCATCACAGACCGTACTGAGGAAGATGTAATTAAGTTCGCTTCAAAGGAAAGGGTCCATACAACTGATTTCTTCACCGAAGAAGTTGCAGCCTTTGCAGATCCTGAGTTCTGGGGTGATTATAACGTAATCGAACCTGACCAGAGCATCGAGGCAGCCATAAAAAGACTGAGCAGGAAAGTCAAATTCAGTGACAGAACCGAATAACAAAGCGTTGGTGCCGCATGAACAGCGACAGTGAAATAATAAGGAGGATCAGACAGGGCGACAAACAGGAGTTTGAGAAGCTGTTCCGGTCCTCCTATGTTTCCCTGGTCAGGTACGCCAAAACAATTCTAAAAGACCATGACACGGCAGAAGAAATTGTACAGGATTTATTCTTCAGGCTGTGGCAGGACAGAGGCAACATCACGATTGAAAGTTCTTTGAATGGCTATCTCTTCCGCTCCGTGCATAATAAGTCGCTTCACTTTATTGAACATCAGAAAGTGATCGACAGGCATGCCGGAGAGATTGCCGCCAGCGCTGATGAGACAGCTGAGCCCGTGACTGATGCAATCTATTACAGTGAATTGCAGTCGAAAGTGGCAAGAGTGCTTGAACGGCTGCCCGAAAGATGCAGTGTCATCTTCCGGATGAGCAGGTTTGAAGGATTAAAGTATAATGAGATAGCAGAGAAACTGTCAGTTTCGCTGAAGACAGTTGAGGCAAATATGGGAAAGGCGCTTAAAGAATTCAGAAAAGCACTTGCAGAGCAATGAAAAAGAATAATAAAATAGAAGAAATTACCGACCGGGAATGGGCTGATGCAGCTGCATGGCTCTCAGGCGAAGAGACATCAAACGATGTGTCAGGCCGTTTCCTGATAAGTGAAGACGGAGAGATAATGAAAAAATGGAATGATCTGAAAAACACGGAAACTGATAATATTGATGTCGACAAAGCATGGAATAACCTTAATAACAGGATAGAAGCAGAGAAACCTGTTATTCCTTTCCGCAGACAGTCATTGATGCCGGCGTTTTTACGCATAGCAGCGATGGTGATAATAGTCGCAGGGCTCGGATGGCTGATGTTTGAGGTAGCAGCACCTGAAAAGGTAACCGTGACTGTGGCTATGGATGAGAAAAACATAGAGGTGCTCCTTGCCGATGGCAGCAAAGTTTATCTTAACCGTGACAGCAGGCTGATCTACCCTGAAACTTTCGGGCGCAATAACCGCAAGGTGACCCTGAAGGGTGAAGCCTATTTCGATATCGCACCGGATGCATCGCACCCGTTCATAATTGATGCAGGTAATGCCAGGGTAAAGGTGCTCGGAACATCATTCAATGTGATCACCGATAATAAGGACAACGAGGTGGAGGTATTTGTTACCACCGGGACAGTCATGCTTACAAGCAACGACGGGTCAGAGAGCCTTATGATTGAGCCGGGTTACGTCGGCAGGGTTTCAGGAACAAGCTCTTCCCGTGAAGTCAATACCGACGCCAACTATCTGGCATGGAACACTGACATCCTTACTTATGACGGCGAGAGGCTCGGAGTGATCTTTGCGGATCTGAAACGTACATTCAATATCGATATTGTCGCTTCAGACCCGGCAATAAATGATTACCGTCTTACTTCCCGCTTTGACAGTCAGCCGCACGATACAATTATTAAGGTAATTTGCACTACCTTTAACCTTCATTCTGTCATGGAAGGCGGGACTTACAACCTTCTTCCGGGACAGGATTGACAAGATCCGATGTGGCCGACATGTGCTGAGAAAAGGATACTGATCCTGGTTGCCGGCCTGTTTTTTCTGACACTGCAGCTTTTCCCGCAGGAGAGTATCCTCGAAAGACGGGTAAAGATGCCGGGCAACAGTATCAGGGCATCCGGGGCGCTCAGTGAGATAAGCAGGCTTACCGGCTACGTCTTTACCTATGACACAAGAATAATCGATGACGACAGGGTCTTTACCCTGCCGCCTTCTGACATGACTGTCAGAGAGCTTCTAGACTCGGTGACAGGCGACCCCGGGATAAGATACTCGGTCATTGAAAAACATATTATTCTGTACCGTGACATGATAACCGGTACTCCTGAGTCCGTGACCGATTCCCTTCCAGTACAGCATGTCATAAACGGGAAGGTGATTGACGACCAGACATCGGAACCGCTTGCATTTGCCACCGTGGGTATAATTCATAGCGGCAGAGGCATGGTTACGAACAATAACGGGGATTTCATTTTAAAGATCACCGATGAGAGTCTTAACGACACACTGTCGGTCTCCTACGTGGGCTATATTAACCGCCGGATACCTGTCCGAAGCATGCCGGGCAACGTAATGACAATCAGCATGGAGCGCGATTTCATCCCCATACCGGAGATAATCATCAGGGCACAGGATCCGGCGCTTATAATTGGAAAAGCCATTTCATCAGTGGCATCAAATTACGGCACCACCCCGGTACTCCTCACCGGCTTCTACCGTGAGGGCGTATACAGGAAGAAAGAACCCCAGATTTATTCGGAGGCTGTAGTGCAGATATATAAGAGCCCCTACGCCAGGTCAATGCAGAATGACCAGCTGAAGGTGATTCGCAGCAGAAAAATAGAAAACCTCGAGGCGGAAGATACCCTGGCGGTCAGACTGAAGGCAGGCCTCAGCTCCTCCCTGACACTTGACGGCATGAGAAATATGTTTGATTTCCTCAACCCCCTGTCGCTCAGTTCATACGATTATCATCTTACAGATATAGTGACCATTGACGGCGAGACAGCCTTTGTCATTTCATTCAACCAGAAAGACTGGGTCACGGAACCTCTGATGAAGGGAGATGTATATATCAATGTAGACAATTACGGTGTCATGTTGGCTGAATTTGAAATTAATCCTTTGTTTATTGCCCAGACCGGAGAATCTTATATAAGCAGGCTGCCGCGTAATTATTCCATGAAGCCTGAGTATGTAAGATACCGCACCCGTTACCGTTGCATCGACGGAAGATATTACCTTTCGCACGTTCGCGGAGATCTGGGTTTCCTCGCAAAGGGCAGGAAAAAATTATTCAGCAGCCGCTTCAATGTCTTTTTTGAGCTGGCTATTACAGATCACCAGACCGAAAATGTCGTCCGTTTCGAGCATGAGGATCTTGCTCCGGTATACTCGGTCTTTTCAAACACTGTAAAAGGGTATGATGCTGAATTCTGGAAGAACCTCGATTTCCTTAAACCCGAGGATGACCTGATGGAAGCACTCGGCAGGCTGAAGATAAGGTTGGGTGAATTCAGCGAAAAATGATTCTATTTATAACTTTCAAGAATGGTGTACAATGCCGTGAGGTCAGGTGTAAGGATGATCTCCGTCCTCCTGTTCTTCTGCCGTGCATCAGCAGCTTTCCTTGCATCGACGGGCATATACTCGCTGCGGCCTGATGCAACCAGGCGTTTCGGATTGATATTCGTATCCTGTGTCAATACCCTGACAACCGTTGTTGCCCTCTTCACACTCAGGTCCCAGTTGTCAACAAGCTGCTGGCCCGTGGCTGCCCTGTAAGGGACGTCGTCAGTGTGACCCTCAATATTTATTGATATATCCGGATTTTTCTCCAGCAGCGTCCCAAGCTTACGCAAGGCATCACGGCCATTGGAATCAATCTCATAGCTGCCGGTTTTGAAGAGAAGCTTCTCATCCATAGACACATATACCTGTCCGTTCTTCATTGTCACAGAGAGACCGTTATCCTCAAAACCGTAAAGTGCTTCCGATACCTTTGCCTTCAGCTCCCTTACGGCTTTCTGCTGGGCATCAAGCATCTTTTCCAACTCCGTCAGCCGGGCATTGCGCCTGTCAAGCTCATAAGTGAGCTCTTCCAGAGTGGCTTTTTTTGTGTCCAGATTCATTTCGAGGTCGCGCATCAGCTCTTCCTTTTTCTGAAGATCAGCCTGTGCTGTCCTGAGTTCTGCAAGCAGGCGCTGAGTCTCCTGGGCCTTTCCGGTTACCAGCTCCTCCTGTGCCTTCTGAAGGTCTGAGTAACGTGTTGTCAGCCTGCTGAGCTCATCCTCAGACTGTGTGAAATCAGCCCTGGCCTTTGTCCAGATCTGCAGTCAGTTTGTCTGTGTCTTCAGTGAGCTGTTTCGACTTCGCTGCAAGTTCCCTGTTCGACATTGATAACCACAGGTTCTCCGCCTTGAGAGAATCACGTTCTATCAGAAGAGAAGTGGATCTGTTGTTTAGGGAATTGTATTTTGTCCCCGTTACGCATGAGCCTGTAATGATTGCTATAAGAAGCACCGGCAAGATTAATTTTCTTGATACCATGACTTACCTGTTTTGACTTTACCTCAGCTGCGAATTAAACAATAAAAGGATAAACCCTTTGTTAATTGCCGGATGAGTAATTAACAAAAACGATTATTTACAACCACTGCAGGCTTTTTGCCCATCACTGAAAAATCAAAATATAAGTATCTTTGCACGGTCAGTTGTGACACTTGTGAAATGTCAGAGACAAAGAGGCTGCTTGATAAAATAAATACTCCGGAAGATCTCAGGAAATTGACCGAGCTTGATCTGGTCAGGGTCAGTGATGAACTCAGACAGTTTATCATTGACGAGGTCAGCACCAACCCCGGTCATTTCGGAGCCAGCCTGGGTGTTGTTGAGCTGACAGTCGCGCTCCATTATGTCTATAATACGCCCTACGACAAGATCGTATGGGATGTGGGCCACCAGGCTTACGGACACAAAATACTCACAGGCAGAAAAGATAAATTTAAAACCAATCGTAAATATAAGGGTATCAGCGGTTTCCCGCGTATGTCTGAAAGTGAGTATGATGCTTTCGGGGTGGGGCACTCATCGACCTCCATTTCTGCTGCACTGGGAATTGCCGTGGCATCAAAGGCCCAGGGGGAAAAGCGCAAGGTGGTGGCAGTGATAGGCGACGGAGCACTGACTGGAGGAATGGCATTTGAGGGTTTGAATAATGCCGGAAATCAAAAAGCCGACCTGCTTGTTATCCTGAATGACAACAACATATCAATTGACGCAAGTGTAGGAGCTCTAAAGGAATACCTTCTCGATATCACCACCAGCAAAGTATACAACAGGTTCAAGGATAAGGTGTGGAATTTTCTTGGCCTTTCAAGCCGCATGGGCTCAAAAGCACGGTTACTGGCCTCGCAGATCGAGGGAAGCATAAAGGGTACCATGCTTGAAAAGAGTAACCTGTTTGAATCAATGAAATTCAGATATTTCGGTCCTATTGACGGTCATGATGTGCTCCACCTGGTAAGGGTGCTGGAGGATATGAAACGGATACCCGGACCAAAGCTTCTTCATTGCGTGACTGTGAAAGGGAAAGGCTTTCCCAAGGCTGAAGAACTACAGACGGTCTTCCATGCACCCGGAAAATTTGACCCATGTACAGGCGAGCTGATCAGGCCTTCCGAGTGTTCAAAACACCCTTTGTACCAGGATGTATTCGGAAAAACCATTGTTGAGCTGGCCCGCATGAACGCGAAGATTGTGGGGATCACCCCTGCCATGCCAACAGGATGTTCGCTTAACATCATGATGCAGGAGATGCCCGACAGGGTCTTTGATGTAGGCATTGCTGAACAGCATGCGGTGACATTCTCTGCCGGACTGGCATCGGACGGGCTCCTGCCCTTCTGCAACATTTATTCGACGTTCATGCAGAGGGCTTATGACCAGGTGGTGCATGACGTTGCATTACAGGGACTTAAAGTTGTTTTCTGCCTCGACCGCGGTGGGCTGGTCGGGACTGACGGTGCAACCCATCACGGTTTCTTCGACCTGGCTTTCATGCGTAACATCCCGGGCATGATCACCTCCGCACCTATGGATGAGGTGGAGTTGCGCAACATGATGTACACCGCACAGCTTGACAAAATAAAGGGACCGTTCAGCATCCGCTATCCGCGAGGTACGGGTGTCATTTGCGACTGGCAGCAACCGTTTGAAGAGATACCTGTGGGGAAGGCACGGCTCATCAGTGAAGGAAAGGATATTGCAGTGCTGAGTATTGGTCATCCGGGCAACTTTGTTGTTGAAGCGGCAGAGCAGCTGCGCGAAAAAGGCATCTCAGTGAAGCATTACGATATGCGGTTTGCCAACCCTGTCGATGAGGAAGTTCTGCATGAGGTGATGAGGAATTTCAGCAAGATCATCACAGTCGAGGATGGGGTGATCAAAGGCGGGTTTGGAAGTGCGGTGCTTGAATTCGCCGGTGATAACGGATATGCGGTTAAGATAAAGCGTCTGGGTATTCCGGATTATTTTGTTGAGCACGGTTCGCAGAATGAGCTCTGGCATGAATGCGGGTATGATGCGGAAGGAATTAAACTTGCTATTGAGAAAGAACTATGAAAAAACTCCTCTTTTTAATTACTATCGCTTTACTTCTGACATCCTGCGGGAATCCGCCGGCTGCAAAGGATAACTGGGTGCAACTGTTCAACGGCGAGAATCTTGACGGCTGGGTAATTAAGATCAAAGGATCACCCCTCGGCGAGAACTATAAGAACACATTCAGGGTTGAAGATGGAGTAATGAAGGTCTCTTATTCTGAATATAATGATACATTCGATAATGAATTCGGGCATATATATTATAAAACACCATATTCTTCTTATAAGCTAAGACTTGAATACAGGTTCACCGGTGAGCAGTGCCAGGGAGGCCCTTCATGGGGTTTCCGAAACAGCGGCATCATGTTTCACTGTCAGGATCCGGCGACAATAGGTCTTGACCAGGACTGGCCGGTCTCGGTTGAGGTTCAGTTTCTTGGAAGCAAGGCAGAGCAGGAACGAACGACGATGAATGTCTGTTCTCCCCATACTCATATAATGATTGACACGACCCTCATTACCGAGCACTGTACCTCTTCTACATCAAAATACTTTTATGATGATGTCTGGGTCAAAGCCGAGCTTGTTGTATACGGAGACAGCATCATTCATCATATTGTGAACGGTGACACGGTGCTGACATATTCAAAGCCGCAGATCGGAGGGGATCTTCCTGAGGGCTTCCCGCTGGCACAGGGAACACCTCTGAAGTCAGGTTACATCGCGTTGCAGGCAGAATCACACCCTGTGGAGTTCAGGAAGGTGGAGCTGCTTGATCTCGGGCAAAAAGCAAAAGGCAACAGGCAGTAGGCAAGAGTAGTAATTACTTGAAAAAATATCCTATTTTCGCAGACTGAAGATTTTAGACTTTAAGACAATGCGCACGCCCGGATGGCAGGGGCGAGCGTAAAGAAAACACCGACAGGTGTTTTTAGCGAGCAGCCAGAATGAAGGGGAGGCAATTCCGCCATCCGGATGAGGTGAGTAAACAAAGTGTTGAACGATAACAAATTATAATAAAGAAGCAGAGTTAATCATGAGTACGCCCGGATGGCAGGGGCGAGCGTAAAGAAAACACCGACAGGTGTTTTTAGCGAGCAGCCAGAATGAAGGGGAGGCAATTCCGCCATCCGGATGAGGTGAGTAAACAAAGTGTTGAACGATAACAAATTATAATAAAGAAGCAGAGTTAATCATGAGTACGCCCGGATGGCGGAATTGGTAGACGCGCTGGTCTCAAACACCAGTGGCAGCGATGCTGTGCCGGTTCGATCCCGGCTCCGGGTACTGTTGACTAAGCCGAGTGTTGCTATGGCATTCTATCGTGTGAGTTTTTGTACGCCCGACCAAACGGGGAGCTTTCTTATTAAATAGCTTATGTTTTAACTCTCTCAAATACATTTTAATTCAGTAAGATGTAGCAATCGGATATACCTTTCCCATTAAAGATTATCTCTTTTTTGCAGATGATAGTATATCAAAGAACATCTTTGGCAGTATCTGTCATGCAGCCCGTGGCTCAGCCTCAATATTGAGGCTCGGAAGCATTATTCCCGTTTTGCATTTCTTACAATGAAAAGGATCATAACCAAATGTGTCCCGTACTATTTCCTGCCAGCTTCTCCCTTCCAGTGAAGACAGCTCCATCTCTTTGTTATTCAACGTTAGATATGTATCCAGCAGATCGTTAGAGAGTTTATTGGCAAAGATCCCGTAGTAGCGTATCTTATAAAAACCACAGGGGAGTACATGCATCATGAACCGGCTGATAAATTCCACTGCCTTGATCTGCATGACCTTTGTCTTTCCGTTTTGCCTGTAATCTTTCCAGTTAAAGCGTACTTCATCATTTACAATATCAACTATTCTGGCGTTTGATATGGCTACCCTGTGTGTATAACGTCCCAGATATTCTATAACTTTCTCAGCATGGTTTAAGGCAGGCTTGGCATATACATTCCAACTGGTCTTATAGATAAGGGTTCTAAGAAAAGGGATATCTGCTTTTTCGTTATTGTCAGATGATATTAGGTCGGCGCAATGTTTGTAAATATTCTCGGCAAATATTCCTCTGAAAAGGGATGAAAGAGCCTTCACCGGAGCAAAGAAGTTCTGCTCTGATTTAATCCATTCAACCATGTCGCTGTCAAATCCACCGGCAGGTACCAGCAGGTGAACATGGGGATGATATGTGAGTGCCTGTCCCCATGTGTGTAAAATTGCGACACAACCTGTTTTAGCTCCCAGGAAACAGGGATTTTCACCAGCTTTAAGTATTGCCTGCGAGGCTGATCTCATAAGCAAATCATAGCAGATTCCCTGATTGGCATAAAACAATTTGTGCATTGAGGCTGGTACGGTAAAAACTATATGAAAATACTTTACCGGCAATAACCTGGCTTTAAGTTTGTCTACCCACACGACCTGTTTGAGATATTGACATTTAGGACAATTCCTGTTCCTGCACGAGTTGTAAGCATGCTGAACATATCCGCAAGTGTCACACTTTAAAGTATGTCCACCCATACTCTGTGACCGGCAATTTATTATAGCATTAAATGCTTTTTTCTTTTCACGGATAAGATCGTGCTGCTGATAATAGTCAGATTCGAACCGTCTGAAAATATCAGCGATTTCAATTTTTTGTCTTTTGTTTTCCATAGCGTTAACAGGCTATTTCATCGAAAGGACTTTTAACCGACGAGGGATCAAAACGGGTAACATGCAAGTATATTGAAGTTGTTCGCAGGGAAGAATGACCAAGTAGGTTTTGAATGATCTTCAGATTTACTCCGTTCTCAAGCAGATGTGTTGCAAAAGAGTGCCTCAGGCTATGTACTGTTGCTTGTTTTTTTATCCCAGCCCTTTTACATGATTGTTTGAATACCTTCTGAATGGTCCCTCTGCTGATAGGTTGCCCTTTCTTCTGCCCTTCAAAAAGGTATCGTACCGGTTTGTATGCACGCCAGTACATTCTTAACATGTCAAGTGTATTTCCTGAAAGCAGAGTGTACCTGTATTTATTCCCTTTACCCAGAACCCGGATTTGTCTTCGGTCTGAATCAATGTCAGATGGTCTGAGGCTTATCACTTCAGCGATACGTAAACCGGCAGAATAAATGACAGCTAATATTGTCTTGTGTTTTAAATTTCTTGTTGTCTCAATAAGCGATTTAATTTCTTCTTTTGACAGGACAACAGGCAGCTTTTTAATCCCCCTGGGACGTTTGATTCTGATTGACTCCCACGACTTACCAAGAACGTCTTGCTGAAGTATCTTCACAGCGCTGATCACCTGGTTAATGTAGGATACTGATAGGTTCCTTACTGTAATTGAGTACTGAAGGAAGTCCTTTACCTGATCAGCAGTAATTTCATCAACTGATAATTTACAATACTCTTCAAGATCACAAAGCAAGTGAACATAAGTATTAATGCTCCTCTGGCTGTAATTACGGGTCTGCATCTCCCGCAGAACCAAATCTTCTAATGATTTTTTTTCATAGTAGTATGATTATTAAGTGAATAATCATACAAGCTACAAAATTCCAAATAAATCTACCGACCCATGTCGGTTTAGTTCAACTCGTTTATATGTTTACTTCAAGTGAACATTATTCCTAATGTAGGGCTGCTATGGTTACTTAAAGAAGTGCTGGTTTTCTTTATTAAATACCGTTTGAAGGTATGTCCACTATGTAGCCTTCCTTCCTTATCTGCTTTATTTCTTTGAGCAATTCCTTCTCATCATCATTCTGAGGGGTCCTGCAGCCTAAAGTCAGATAGGCATAGATTGTATCCGGTTCTAAGTCCATGCTATTGCATTCTGGCCTTATTTTGTTAATTGGTACTTTCTTCATGCGGTTTTATGTTAACGTGTAAGATACTAATTCATTCGTATATTTGCTCCTTTTTATCTTTTTCGGCTTCGAGTTCTGCCATAAATGTATCCCAAGTCCTCTTTGCTGGGCCGATAAAAACTACACAACCACGACCCATTTCATCTACTTCTGATTCGTTAATCAAGAGTCCCACCCACAAATCCTCAACCCTATTGCAAACAACAGGATTAGCCGGTATGTCTTTGGGATCAATCTCCCCATCCTGAATTGCCTTGAGCAGGGCAATTTTGTCTTTACGTGTATTTATTTTCATATTTCGTGCTTAATGCCCCTGCGGGCTGTTGTAATCATTTCCAATATCAAAGTGATAGGACCGGATCAATTAGAGGTTAGTTTGTTTATAATCGCATCCAAGGCCTCTTCAGAGAGCTGGTCTAAATTCAGGTCCAAGTTCGTTGCCGACAATTTGGGCAAAACAAACTCTGATAGTTTTATGAGATAGTTTATCCGCTGGCCGGGGTCCAGCTTATTTAATATTGCCGTCAACTTGGCCGGGGTCATCTCTCTGCTACATACGGCAGAAATGACCTCCCTCAGCTCTGTTGTTGCCTTGTTTTTGGCCCCTTTGGGCCTTCCTGCCGGATTGCCGATCTCACCTTTTCTAAACTTTGCCATACTCAATATTTTACCGTTTGTTAAATGGCTCGGACTTTCCCGGGCCCTTCCTTTTATGGACTCCAATAACTCCTTTAACGATTTATGTCCTTCATCGCTTTAATAAACTCATCTTCATCACCTTCGCCGTAAACTCTGTCCGTTGCGGTAGATGAGTTAATTGTTTTCATCATTTCTATAAACTGATCCTCTTCCCTTGTTTTAGGGTCCGGCTCTGGTTTCTTTTCCCTTCCGGCAATATGGTCTTCCAGCTCTTGAAGCTGTCTTTCTTGTTTTTCAAGAAATTCAATCATTGTATTTTCTGTTGTCATGTTATTAACGAGTTAATTGTGAATAATCAATGTCAGTTCTGGGAATGAAAAGGCCATTCTCCGCTGACAAGAAAGTTTCAATCGGCGTATTGTCAGACAGGTGATCCCGGGTCCGTTGTCCCCAACCGGCCAGAAATCTGGTGTATCCTTTGCCGACTTGTTTCAATGCCTCGAACAATTCATTCTCCTCAGGAGTGCTTATGTAGTTGCTGCAGTTTTCCCTGATCTTGGCAATCGTTTCTTTTGGAACATAAAACCGACCACCTGAGTTGATTTCAAACCAGTCCAGTGGGGTGACAATGGCAAAGGCAAGTCTCAGCCCTGATTGATTGAACCGGTAGACCAGTCGTGTGACCTCGGTTTCAAATTCTTCAAGTCTTTCATCGGTTCTTTGGAGAGCGACTTCCACAAGGGATTGATTTCTTGATCTCCTTCGTTATAGCTTGGTGTGCGGCCTCCTTCAGTGCAGTGTAGTTACCCGCAAAAACCTGACCGATCCGCTCATGCGTTATTCTGCCAGAAAACAGACCTTCATAAAGCTCTGCAATCTGGTTGAGAATCTCCCGATTTTTCTCAAAGTCATTGACTTGTCGTTTAAGGTCAACTTCGTCGAAATTAATTAGCTGTTTCTCAAATGTCTGATCGTTTTTCATACTGTAAATATTTGGTTATTAATTTTTATAACTGAGGTAAAAAGGCCCCCGGAGGTGAACTGGCCCTCCAGGAGGCCTGAACAAGCTATCCCGGTAACGGCGAAGCAACCCGGAAGCCTGTAATTCTTGTATAGAAAAGGAGAGCCTTTCGCAAAAAATTCTTTTGCGAATAAATAGTTAAGAACCTTTGTAAAGAACCTTTGTAAAGAACCTTTATTAAATACCTTAGTATAGGTGTACATGTGGTTGTACGATATTTGTACAATAAGTGTACAAACTGTGTGATTTGTTATAGGTGTACACTTGGTGTACGCATGGTGTACAGTCTGCGATTTCATTGGTATAGCTCTTTTAAAACCTTGGTGACGGCGGTTGAAAGTTCATTCTTCTGATTGGCCTGCCAGTACTTCTTACGTTTCATCTCGACTTCTTTAATCAGCTCCTCTAAGGAGAGCTTTTCACTGACAAAAAAGCCTCGTGTGTATCGACCGTATATTTCCAATCCATAGCTCTTCCGAAGCTCTGCCTTGATTCCGTCCATGCGCCTTCTTGTCGTATAGGGCTTAAGGTACTCTGGAAGTCCATGATCACGGTACTTTTGTCTTTTGATTTCCTGAAGGCTTGGATAGCCTGCCATCCGGCAGAGAAGAAAATCAGATGTTATGCGGCAGAACGACTTCTTTCCAAGAATGCTCTTTATGGCCAAATGAGCGACTAAGACAGCTATCTCGGAAAGTGACTGATCGCCTTTGTAAAAGGAAAACAGGAGGTCTTTGTTGATACCTGTCATGGGACTCCGGGGGGGTATCTTTTGATGAAGTCGTTCCCCGCTCTCAATGGAGCTTTTGGGCTCTTTAAAAGTGATGCCAAAATAATGCTCAGCTGATTTTACTTGCTCCTCAAAAGTTCCGGAGAGGGTCAAGGCGATCAAAATTAATTTTCTCTATATTTATTAGTTTATTATCTAAATCATAGATACTAGTCCCTCTCTTCGATCCCGGCTCCGGTACAGAAACGGAAGAAACAGATTTTTTATCTGATCCTTCCGTTTTTTTCTTTTGTGACTCTTTAGTATTCTGAAATACCCAGGCAAGGATTTTGTTGTAAGAAGTGGTTCAATATTGTTCCTCATCAAGAATAATTCTTTCAGGACAAGATAAAAATATACTTAAGGTAAACCTCCGGAACTGATTTTCAAAGGTTGTCAAATATTCCCTGATAACTTAATTAAAAGTCTCGCGGAGTGTATGATATCTCGGTAGCTGAATAATTATATTTACCTTTAGTGTACATATAGGCGGCCTGATAATTATGAGAAAGGATATGCCATATTTTATGACCAGTTAAAATGGAACTATAAATAAGCCAGATATATCCCCATACTTTTTGTTATAAAATATATGTTCAAATTTTTACGAAATATTGATAATAAAAATTATAAAGCTGGATATGGTGGCTTAGCTATTTTTAAATTTATTGGTCCTGGTCTGTTAGTAACTGTTGGATTTATTGATCCCGGAAATTGGGCATCGGACCTGGCCGCAGGGTCAGATTACGGATATGTACTCTTATGGGTTGTAACCCTGTCTACAATAATGCTCGTTATTTTGCAGCACAACGTGGCACATTTGGGGATTGCTACCGGACTCTGCCTCTCTGAGGCTGCAACTATATATCTTAAACCCCGATACTCAAAAATTCTGCTTTCTTCAGCAATGCTGGCATCAGTCTCTACATCATTAGCCGAGATACTGGGGGGCGCCATTGCATTAAGAATGTTATTTAATATACCTGTAAGGGCAGGAGCAATTCTGGTTACCATATTTGTTATGGTAATGCTATATACAAACTCTTATAAAATTATTGAGAAATGGATTATAGCATTTGTTTCAGTAATTGGATTGTCTTTCCTGTATGAACTTTCTCTGGTAAATATTGATTGGAATTCCGCAGTTATCGGATGGGTTGTTCCGTCGTTCCCCAAAGGATCCATTATTATTATTATGAGTGTATTAGGCGCTGTTGTAATGCCTCATAATCTTTTCCTTCATTCCGAAATCATTCAAAGTCGTCAGTGGAATTTGAAGGATGAAAAAATTATAAAGAAGCAATTGAAATTCGAGTTTGCTGACACCTTATTTTCAATGATTATAGGTTGGGCAATAAACAGTGCGATGATACTTCTGGCGGCTGCAACCTTTTTTAAAGTCAGAACACCGGTTTCACAGCTTGAACAGGCTGAACAATTGCTGGCTCCCTTGCTGGGCAATCATGCGCCAATTGTTTTTGCAATAGCACTTTTATTTGCGGGTTTAGCTTCAACTATTACATCCGGAATGGCTGCCGGATCAATTTTCTCAGGTATGTTCAGGGAACCATATGATATTAAGGATAATCATTCACGACTCGGCGTTGCTGCATCACTGTTAATTGGGCTGGGGATTATATTTTTAATATCAAACCCGTTTAATGGACTAATTATATCACAAATGTGCCTGAGTATTCAATTGCCCTTCACTGTTTTTTTACAGGTTTACCTCACTTCTTCAAAAAGAGTGATGGGAAAATATAAAAACACAATTCTTACTAGAGTTTTGCTCTATACTATTGGTGCTATCGTGACACTTTTGAATATTGCGTTATTCATTAGTATATTCAATTAACCATCTTTTTACAATGCCATATAAATCTAAATTCTTCCGAAAAGGTTTGTGAAAAAATTCAGTCAGGGGTGCAGAAACGGAAGAAACGGATTTTTGGTCCGTTTCTTTTTTTTACAAATACTCTTCGATAAATTCACCAAACATCAGTATCCGGTCACTACTGCTCCGGCTGAATAACATATGTTCGAAGTCTTTAGCTTTCACCTTCAGATCAATATCCTTCAACCGTTCTTTTATTGCGGACTTTAATTCCCCGGCATTACGAATTCCTTTTCGTTCAGTGAGAAAACTGTAATCCGGTTTTGTCTGTCCTAAAAGGAACATCAGATCGTAAAAATCCCGGCCTTTCCCCCTGTCGATTACAGCAGTTGCCTTCATGGAGCAAAGTACCGGATCTGGCGGAACAGGAAACGGGAAGTAAAAACCACAACCCCTGATGTTGACGATAACCGAGTGGTAGTCAACTTCCTGATCCTGAGCTTCTATTTTGATCAGGAATCGCTCCTCCCTGTGTCCGGAAAGCCCCAGATCAAAAAGCAGCTGCGGAAAGTAAATACTTCTTCTGTAGGCAGTGAGCTTCGGGCCCTCTTTGTCTTTTGCCTCAACCTTGTATCCGCTGCGCTCCAGAAACCGTATGACATCATCACTCATCTGCATAAATTCTGATGAACTTACGTCCTTGCAGTCAAAGTCCAGATCCTCGGAGAACCGATCGATACCCTTTACCAGCCGAAGGTTTGAGTCACCAATAAAGCTAAGCTTACCTATGTACGGCGTTGCAGAAAGATAGTCCAGTATCGACAACTGGACGTACTCCTTTAGCATGCTCTTTTCAAAAATTGGATTCCCCCAGATTTGTGCCGGGAAGAAGTTCCTTATGAGATTTAGATCTACCATTTCAATCTGTTTAAATATTAAATACAGTCTGCAGTATCTTTATTCGCCTGAACAGAGCCTTGTTTCCAATACGATTGGCATATTCGAGCAATCTTTCCATATTCAGTTCCTCTCCCATGAAGGACTCATCCAGACGGAGTTCTGAAATTTCATGCTCAGAATTATAGAACGGATACAGGTACAGAAGATCAATCAAGGCCTTCTCAGGTGTTGCGAACATTATCCGTCTGCCGCCTTCCATCTCCTTCAAATCATATCCGAACATAAGATCGTCTTTTACATTTTTATACGAGTATTCTCCAAAGCCATTACTGAAAATCGCCGTCTTTAACGTGGTAACGCTGGTGATTTGTATGACTGCTTCAGGAATTATTCCATAAAATGACAATGCTGTATGTAACGATATATATGAAGGCTTATATATCCTGTTTGCAAAATACCAGGCGAAATCTTTCTGCTCCTTATAGTCAGGAAATGCATAATACCCCTGACGCATCCTGACCAGGTAACCCTTCTTTACCCAGCGTCCGAGATTATTCCTGTCGAAACCGGGATAAGCTGCAAAAACCTGATCTGTACTGAAACAGGCCAGAGATACAAATCGGTTTCTGAATTCTATAAAATTCATATTTTTATTTCTACTACGCAGTAAATATAGTGCATTTTAGAAACATAATGAAATTTATTATGAATTTTTTTCTTTACCCGGGGAAACCATTAAAATCATGTCCCGGCTTCGGAATCTGTATTACAGATGGGCTCAAGAAATCAAATCACTCCCACGTGATGACGGAAATTCTCTTTTTCCCGTCCATCTTGACAGTCAGGTTGTTTTCAAACCGGACATGAGTGACATACTTCCTTTGTTTAACGATTTTCTGCTTCTTAAGTATGTCCCAGTCTAATACGGAGTTCTTTTGATTATGCTGAACAGAGAAATATCCGACGTTCATTGATGTTACATTGTGGAAGAAGTGCGAACCTGACGAGGCATCGAGCGGAAAATCATCAAGACTGGTTTCGATAATAACCTTGGCATTGCATATCTGAGGCCATGTTACCGGAATCCCGATCCACCGGTCGACAGTTCCCCAGCGCCCCGGCCCCAACAAAATATACTGTGTACCGCTCCTGATCATCTCTTCGTTAAAAGAGGCTACCTCAGCAGCAATTTCAAGGGTTTTGGTTTTGTCAAAATCGTCCCGGTTGACAAAAATCACATCACGGATATTGTTTATCATCCCATTGCCCATACTTTTTTCCGCAAAAAGCATGATATGCGTCTTGTCTATCTCATCCATATTGACATCATAGTCAAGCGATGCACCTATAATGGGTTTGATCTGCAACAGGTAAAACGAAGCTTTATTTTTACTATCCCTGGTCAGATCGATAGCAAACTCAATTTCAACCGGAGTGCCAAGCGCTTCCTTTACAATATCCAGGATCTCCACCAGCGTTTCAGCCAGAGGTATGTACCGGTATTTCAGGATATCAGCAAAATTGATAATCCTTGGTCCTGCCTTGTCGGTTCCCGGGTAAACTGTTTTATTCTCGGCGGAATAAACTGACGCACAGTGTTTAATCACTCCGTGCCTCTCAGCATCCTCTATGCTTAACCGCACCAGTCCTGCGGTATCTCCCTCGAGGAGATTGAATTCCTTCTTATCGAGGTCAACAGCCAAAAGCTCAATCTGTGAATTCAGATACTGATCCTTTGGAGTGTTTATTTCAAGGTTCGGATATTTCGGGGAAAACCTGAAGGCCTTTTCGCCTTCAACCACGTAAATCCCCAGACCCACCCCGATGACAGCAAACCCGTCTTCGGGCTGCATATAGCTGTAAGGATAATAATTATATGACTGGCTTACTCCGCTGATATGAGGATAATAAGTATTTTCATATTGCTCACCTACAACTTCCTGAATTATAACAGCCATCTTTTCTTCTTCAATCTTGTAATTAATGGCATTGATATAACCCCGGGCTGTATCAGAATATATGGATGCATATACAAGCTTGATTGCATCCATAAGTTGTGTTAACCGGATTTCAATATCTTCATTGATATTTGGCAGGAGATAGGTTTCAAAAATACCCGCAAAAGGCTGCATCAGGGAATCCTCAAATAGTCCTGAGGAACGAACGGCCAGCGGTTTGGTTATTTTCTCAAGTATAATCCTCAATTTCGTTTCCAAAGCGGAAGAAAGCTTCCCTTCAATAAACAGCCGCTTGATTGTTTCGTAACTGGTTTCTGTATAAATTTTATCCCTAAGGTTGTTGTTATCGAGGAAACCCTCAAATTCATCGGTGCCTATTATGAATGTACGTGGTGCTTTGATGTTAATCCCCTGGACATAATTTGATATGTCAAAATTATAAATCAGGGTGTGTATAAACGCCAGGCCCCGTCCTTTCCCCCCGAGCGCACCTGTTGACAGCAGGATTATATTGCTTTCTTCAAGGATCAACGTCTCATCAAACTCAACAATTTTGCCTTTGTTCTTCTCGTATTTAAGCTTCTTTACAACATTTATAAGGTAATCCCTCAGGCTTTCGGCATCCCTGAAATCGCTTATTTTCTTTGGTGCAATTTCCCTGGCAAGCTGGATCTCACCCCTGGCAGTAAGCCATAATGAAAAATGATTCTTCTTCGCGTGGTATAACAGTGTTTCAATCGGAATGGATTGAAGCTGTTCCTCAAATTCATTCATGTTCTTGGCGGTGCCGATTGTTTCTCCGGCTCCGTCCTTGTAGATAAAATCACCAAATCCGAGATTGTAGCTGATGAAGTATTTTATATCCTGGGCGAGTGTGTGAATCCTTGTAAATAAATACACAGTTTAATTCTTTTGCTTTCTTTTCATTTGCCTTGTCTGACGATTGTATTATGGTCGGCAGGTCGGGAATTTCAGACTTGATGAATTTAACCAGCTCAAACCCCGCGTTTTCATCGAATTGTCCCTCTTTTTGAAATTTCACATCAGATATTAAACAAAGGAAGAATTCCTTGTATTTGTCGAAAATGTCGATTGCCTCTTCATAATTTGTTGCCATCAGGATCTTGGGACGAACCCGCAGACGAAGCAGCTTATACAATTCATCCATGGAGCTGACGTCTTCAATAATACGCCTGGTCTGTTCCATCACACTGTGATAGAGCAGTGGAATGTAACGCGAATAATATTTTGCCGAGTCTTCAACAATCAGAATGATACGACTGTAACCTACCTTGGTGTCGTTCTCAACGTTGACGTGGTCCTCCAGTTGTTTGACCATTGCAAAAAATATCCTCGAATCGCCATTCCAGACAAAAACATTGTCGATAAGATGTGTTTTCTTCTGTTCGGTCTGAAAGAAATGTATGAATTGATTGTTATTGAGAAGTAAATAAATGGGAATGTATTTGTACAGTGATTTCAGTTTTTGTGCAATTTCCATCGGCCCCTTCTTATCAATGCCCACCATGATAATAATCAGGTCGAAATGCTTGGAATAGAGCTTTTCAAAGGCTTCTTCAAATGACCCCACACCTGTGATTCTGGGTATGGAAGTTAAATTCAGCTGGTAATAAACCCCCAGGATATAATCGGAAAATTTGCCTTCACGTTCAAGGCTATAGGCGTCATAAAGATTTGAAATAATCAATATCTCCTTTACCTTAAACTTCATCAGATCATGGAATACATCACGATCATAGTTGTTCTTCTCGAGGAAATTCTGGAGGAGTTTTCGCTTGTTTAACAGAAAATCCCTGGCTGCCTGGAATTTTTGCTTGAGCTCTTCATCATCCCTGTATTTCTTTATGGCAACCTCACCCTGCAGGGTGTTTAAATAATTGCAGATCAGGGTTGAAATATTATTTATC
>CAVURA010000013.1:0-14567 GCA_963743775.1 uncultured Bacteroidales bacterium | reverse complement strand
CTCCGGCTCCGCGGGATCGCCAGCTTGCTCCATGCCCCTTGCACCATGCCCCAAGCTTTGTTATCTTTGCCGAAATTTTGACCTATGAACATCAATTTCATTGAGATAGTAGCCTGTTTCATGGTTCTATTTGCCATTATTGACATCATCGGATCGATACCGATCATCCTTGATCTCAAGGCAAAGACCGGCGACGTGCAGCCCGTCAAGGTGACACTGGCCTCCCTGGGTATTTTCCTTGCCTTCCTCATCTTCGGCGAGAGGCTCCTCGGGATATTCGGGGTTGACATCGGAGCATTTGCCATCGCCGGCTCCATCATCATCTTCCTGATTGGCATGGAGATGGTACTCGGGGTGGAATTTTTCAAACAGGATTCTCCTGGTGGAGGCGGCATCGTACCCATTGCATTCCCCCTGATTGCCGGTGCCGGATCAATAACCACAATACTTTCCCTGCGGGCAGAATACCATACGGTTAATATTCTGATTGCACTGCTGCTGAACATAGGCGTAGTCTTTTTCGTGCTGAAGATGACCACAACCATTGAAAAGTTTCTTGGTCCTACAATCCTGCATATTCTTAAGAAGTTCTTCGGAATCATCCTCCTGGCAATAGCCATAAGGCTCTTTATCAATAACACCGGCCTGGCACTGACACATGGTTAATGAGGTAATCATCTACACAGACGGCGCCTGCAGCGGTAACCCCGGTCCCGGAGGCTACGGAGTTGTGCTGATGTCAGGAACCCACCGGAAAGAAATTTCGGAAGGCTTCCGTCTCACCACAAACAACAGGATGGAGCTCCTGGCCGCAATAAAAGGCCTTGAGGCACTGAAGAAACAGGGTACCTGCGTGAAACTGTACACCGATTCACAATACGTGTCCAATGCCGTCAACAAAGGCTGGGTATTTGACTGGGAACGCAAACATTTTAAGAAGAAAAAGAACCAGGATCTGTGGATACGCTTCCTCGGGCTTTTCAGACAACATAATGTCACTCTGTTCTGGCTGAAAGGACATAATAACGATACCGAAAATGAACGCTGTGACATACTTGCCGTAAACGCGTCAAAAGAGCCGGCACTTTCAGAAGACACGGGGTATCTGCCTGAGAACGACGCCCAGCCGCTTATTTAATTTGTTAATATCCTTCAATTGATTTTTGTCAAAAAAAAATGCAAATTTGCAAAAAGGGGAACAATGAACAACTTTGTACATCACGCAACAGATATCTCACCGGAGATTTATTTATCTCCCGGGGAGAACAGGTTTGTCATTTCAGGAAACTCTGCTCCTGAGGATGTGCGCGAGATTTATTATCCGTTGCTGGCATGGATGAAGGAATTCACTGCAGAGGTGAAAAAAAACAATCCGTATACGGATAAGAAACCCCTCACTTTTAAGATTGATCTTGAGTATTTCAATTCATCCTCGGCCAAATTCCTTTTTGACATCTTCACTCAGCTCAAGGATTTAAACAATGAAGGAATACCTGTTGTCATCGAATGGCATTATGACGCTGAAGATTCAGACCACCGGGAAGCAGGTGAAGACCTGGCACTGCTCTGCGAGATAGAATTCAAGTATTGTCCCAAAACGAAAAGCAATCAATGAGAGGTCCGGCAGAACTGTATGCTCTGCTCAATGACCTTCAGATTTCCTTTGAGTACATCGAACACCCTCCTGTACCCACGGTTGAGGAGGCTATGAAATATTGGTCCGGTATCGAATCAGGCCACTGTAAAAACATTTTCCTCCGCAATCACAAAGGCGACCGACATTACCTGGTCATTTTGTACTACAGCTCACAGCTGAAGATCCACGATCTCGAACAACAGCTACACCAGGGGAAACTGTCTTTTGCATCCGACCGCCGGATGATGCAGTATCTCGGTCTCACTCCCGGCTCAGTTTCACCGTTTGGTTTAATTAATGATCATACACACCACGTACATCTTTTTATCGATAAAACCCTCCTCAGCCATGAGCGGCTCTCATTCCATCCCAATACGAACACGGCATCGCTCATAATACCTCGCGACGGGCTGTTTAAATTCCTCGCCCATACCGGTAATCCATACGAATTATTCTGACAACCGCTGGCAACAATCCCGAAATATTCTGATCCCTATAGTAGAGGCAGGTCTGAGACCAGCCTCTACATGGCAATTTAGAATCATTATAAATAATACCGGCCCGCGCAGCAGTCAATACTGATTACCGGTCTTTATCACGGACTGGTTTTTTTGACCGTTGACCTTACTACCATGAAAAGAATCGCATTGACTGCCCTGGCTGTGATATTATGCACCCTGCTCAGTGCACAGGATACAATAAAGAAAAAAAGCTATAATGTAACCTTCGCATCCGCTGCTCCGGTAATTGATGGATCAATTGAGGATGAAGCCTGGCAGGAAGGGGCCTGGGATGGTGACTTCATTCAGTTTGAACCTGTGAACGGAGGTCAGGCGTCACAAAAGACAGAATTCAAGATCCTCTTCGATGCCGATAACATCTATGTCGCCATCAAGGCATATGACACATCACCTGACAGCATAACAAGGCGAATATCACGCCGTGATAATGCCGACGGCGATTTTGTTGCCGTCGCCTTTGACAGTTATCATGATCTCCGCACCGGCTTCGGCTTCATCGTCAATGCCGCCGGGGTGAAGAACGATTTTATATGGTCAAACGACGGACAGATCGAAGACGACACCTGGGATCCGATCTGGTTCACAAAGACGGAAATGTACGACTGGGGATGGGCTGCAGAGCTGAAAATCCCGCTTACCCAGCTGCGCTTCACTATCTCTGATGATTGCATCTGGGGGCTGGAAGTATTTCGTGAGCTTTTCCGAAATCAGGAGATGAGTGTATGGCAGCATATCGACCGCAATGCTTCAGGCATGATACATAATTTCGGGGAGATGACCGGGCTCAAAGGCATAAAACCAAGGAAGCAGGCAGACATAACCCCTTTCGCCGTTGGCAGTCTTGAAAAATTTGAAGAAGAGGAGGGTAACCCTTTTGCCACCGGCAAAAGATGGAAATTCAACGGAGGCCTTGATGCCAAGATCGGTCTGACCAACAACATGACCCTGGACCTGACTGTCAATCCCGACTTCGGCCAGGTGGAGGCTGACCCTTCTGTTGTTAACCTTACAGCTTTTGAGACCTTTTTTGAGGAGAAGAGACCGTTTTTCATCGAAGGCAACAACATCACAAGTTTTAAAGTCGGGATCGGCGACGGTGACATCGGCTATGACAACCTGTTTTATTCAAGGAGGATAGGCCGGAGTCCGCACCTTTCAGCAGAAACAGAAGAAAATGAATATTCAGAATCACCCCGCAATGTGCCTATAATAAGCGCTGCCAAAGTAACGGGCAAGACACCTGACGGCCTTTCAATAGGGATCATTGAAGCAGTGACAGCCGCCGGGATTGCTGAGATAGATTCGCTTGGAGAAAGAAGCACCCAGACCGTCGAGCCGTTGTCAAACTACTTTGTCTCAAGGGTGATGAAAGATTTTGGCAGCGGACAAACGGTCATCGGAGGTGCATATACCAATACACATCGCTTCCTTAGCGGAACAGGTATTGACGGACTGGTATCCAATGCCAACTCCGCCGGCATTGACTTCACACATTTCTTTGGCACAGAGAAGAACTGGACGCTTTCAACCTCTGCCGCATTCAGTAACCTCAGCGGCAGCACCACCGCCATTGAGAACCTGCAAAATTCATCAGTGCATTATTACCAGCGGCCCGATGCAGATTATGTTGAAGTCGATCCGACACGCACAACGTTAAATGGTCACGGAGGGAACGTTCAGGCAGGCAAGATCGGCGGTCACTGGAATTTTATGTTGTTCGGATTATGGAAGTCGCCGGGATTTGACATTAACGACATAGGTTACCTGCAGCGCGCAGACCAGATTATGAGTGTGTTATGGAGCGCATACAGATTCGATAAGCCTTTCAGCATTTTCAGGATGATCAGACCAAATACAAATATCTGGACTAATTGGGATTTTGGAGGCACCCGTCTTTCAACCGGGGGTAATCTAAGCGTCTATACCGAATTTAAAAATCTGTGGTCATTCAACATCGGAGGCAATTATGAGGGCAACTCGGTTTCAAACACAGCCCTTCGCGGCGGACCCTCAATGCTGATGCCTTCAGGTGTATATCTTAATACGAATATCTCCAGCAATTCCTCGAAAGTCATTTACGGTACACTCTGGAGCAACTACGGCAAAGGCGGGGAGGAATCTTCCAAATCATGGGCCGCAGGTTTTAATCTGACAGCAAAACCAGGCAAGTCTTTCTCTGTTACACTTTCTCCCTCGTATAATAAAAATATGGATTTACTTCAGTATGTGACCGAGACCTCATTCAACGGTGAAGCCCGGTATATCCTCGGACGGATAGACCAGCAGATAGTAAGATTATCACTGCGGCTTAATTATAATATCACACCTGACCTTACCATCCAGTACTGGGGGCAGCCTTTCCTGGCAGCGATGGATTACAGTGAGTTCAAGAGAATCACCGATTCCAAAGCTGATGAGTTCAGTGACCGTTTTCACTCATTTACCGATGAGGAGATAAGGTTTGCCGAATCTGAAAACACATATTATGTGGATGAGAACCGTGACGGAACAGAAGACTACAGTTTCGAAAATCCTGACGGCAACTTCGACCAGTTCCTTTCAAATCTGGTTGTCCGCTGGGAGTTCCGTCCCGCCTCAACCATATACCTGGTCTGGTCACAGACGCGCGATTATTACGATGAAACAGGATCGTTCTCATTAAATCAAAATCTTGATAATCTTTATACTACAGACCAACCTTATAATGTTCTCCTGGTAAAATTTACATACAGGTTCGGGCTTAGGTAAGTAACTTTTTTTGCATAAATTTGGGCTGTTTTATCTTAACCTTCGCAAAACCGCCTTATGAAGAAATATTTCTTCCTGCTCCTGCTGCTAATCCCCTTTTGGTTAAGTGGCCAGGATTATGAAAAACTAATCTATACTACTACCCGGCTAAGCACCCCGCCTGTCATTGACGGAGAGCTTGAGGATGAAGCATGGAGCCTTGGTGATTGGGGCGGCGATTTCTGGCAGAACAGTCCTCTTGAAGGAGGCCCTGTAAGGCAAAAGACAGAATTTAAGATCCTTTATGATGACAATAATATCTATGTCGCCGTAAAAGCTTATGACACAGCTCCTGACAGCATTGTCTCACGCATGACACGCCGTGATGACACCGATGGCGATGATGTTATAATAGCATTCGATTCATATTTTGACCAGCGAACTGCATTTTGTTTTGGTGTCAGCGCTGCAGGCGTCAAAGGGGACCTTGTTCTGACAGATGATGGCATGAACGAAGATGAGACATTTGATCCTATCTGGTATGTCAAAACAGCTGTTCTCAGCTGGGGATGGGCAGCTGAAATGCGTATACCCTTTACCCAGCTTCGCTTTTCTGCAAACGGTGACCAGGTCTGGGGACTTGAAATATTGCGCAATATTTACAGGTATGATGAGTCTGACTGGTGGCAGCCTATTGCCAGGAATGCTTCAGGACTGGTTCATAACGCCGGTCTTCTTCAGGGTCTTAAGGATATAAAACCGCGTACCCAGTTTGACATTACCCCATACGGCGTTGCCAAGCTTGAGACGTATGAAGGAGAAGAAGGTAATCCGTGGCTTGACGGCACCGACTTTAAAGTGAATGCCGGACTCGATGCCAAGATAGGGGTCACAAACAATATGATAATGAGCCTGACGGTTAATCCCGACTTTGGACAGGTGGAGGCCGATCCCTCAGAAGTGAACCTCACCGCTTTCGAATCATATTTCCAGGAGAAAAGACCGTTTTTTGTCGAGAGTCAGAATATCACCAGCTACGGCCTCGGGCTGGGCGAGGGCAGTTCAGGGAATGACAATCTCTTTTATTCCAGGAGGATAGGCCGCAGTCCTCGTCTGCCATATTCAGCCGAAAGTGATGAATATGCCTACACACCCTCATTTACTCCGATCATCGGTGCTGCAAAACTGACCGGGAAGTCTGCAAACGGATGGTCTGTCGGAGCAGTCGAGGCAGTCACTGCCCAGGTCAGTACAAAGGTCTACAACGAAGCCAGCGATGAGACAACCTACGTCACTGCCGAACCGCTCGCCAACTATGCCGTCGGAAGAATTCAGAAAGACATAAATGACGGTAACACAATCATTGGAGGCATGCTCACAAATACAATCAGGTCGCTTGATGATGACACTGAAGATAATTTCCACAGGAATGCTACCTCAGGCGGTATAGATTTTACCCAGTACTTCGGTAAAAAGAACTATATCTTCCGGTTGCGGACAGCCTTCAGCAATATCCAGGGCAGCGAGAATGCCATAGCACGTACACAACGGTCTGCGATCCATAATTTTGAGAGGCCTGATGCCGATTATGTCGAGTATGACCCCACCCGAACCTCCCTCAGCGGTTTCGGGGGTAACCTGATGACAGGGAAAATTGGCGGCAATTTTAACATATTTTACCTCTCTGCCTGGAAATCACCAGGACTGGAACTGAATGACATCGGCTATCTGAGGATAGCTGACCAGTACATAGGTGCAGCTATACTCAATTACAATATCTACAAACCGTTCAGCATATTTAACCAGATGGGCTTCGGAACAAATATTATTCATGCTCATGATTTTGGCGGAACGTTAACTAACCTTGGAAGTGAAATCTCATGGCAGGCACAGTTTAAGAACCTGTGGTCCGCTTATCTTTTCGGACAGGTCTACGGCGAGGAGACGGATAACCATTTATTGCGGGGAGGGCCTTCAATGAAGATGCCCGGAAATGCAGGCCTGCACGGAGGATTTGATTCCAACGACCGTAATAAGTTTGTGGTTGAATTAAATGCAGACTATTCATGGGGCTTTGAGGATGTCTATAAAAGTGCAGGCGTAGGCCTCGAATTAAGCTACAAGCCTGTCAGCACCCTGAGCCTCAGTGTTGAACCCGAGCTCGAGAAGATGGTCAACACAATGCAGTACGTCACCGAGACTTCAGTCACCAGCGGGGTCTATACGCCGCGATATATTTTCGGATCAATCGATCAGAAGATCCTGAGCCTGTCATTAAGGGTCGATTACAGCATAACTCCTGATCTTACCATCCAGTACTGGGGACAGCCATTCTTCGGGTCCGGTGCTTATGATGAATTTAAGTATGTCACGGATGAGTCTGCAGCTGCTGAAGAATATACTGACCGGTTTCATTTGTATACATCGGATCAGATCAGCTACGATGATGCTGAGGGCAATTACTTTGTCGATGAAAACAGGGATGGTATGGTTGATTACACCTTTGAAAAACCTGATTTCAATATAAGCGAGTTCCTGCACAACTTTGTGATCCGCTGGGAGTTCCTTCCGGGCTCAACTGCATATTTTGTCTGGTCACAGCAACGCGAATATTTTTCCGATACCGGTGTATTTGACCTGGGGCAGCAGGCCAGTGATCTTTTTACGGACAACAAGCCTTATAATGTCTTCCTTCTCAAGCTTTCATACAGGTTCGGGTTAAGATGAAAAAGAGGTGTGAATGGCCGTCGGACGATGCCCTGATGATAACGTATCATGACAGTGAATGGGGCACGCCTGTTCATGATGATAACCTGTGGTTTGAACATATTGTCCTTGATGGTGCTCAGGCAGGACTGAGTTGGAAAACAATACTACACCGTCGTGAAGGGTACCGTAGGGCCTTTGCCGGATTTGATCCGGTGAAGGTCTCAGGGTATGACGAAAAGAAATACAACGAGCTGCTTAATGATACAGGTATCATCCGCAACAGACTGAAGATAAAATCTGCGATCAATAATGCAGTAGCATTTCTTAAGATTCAGGAAGAGTTTGGCAGTTTCGATAAATACATCTGGGGCTTTACCGGCGGTATACCTGTTGTGAATCGCTGGAAGAAGCTTGCTGAGATGCCGGCACGCACACCCCTTTCCGACGCTATCAGCAAAGATCTGAAGAAGAGAGGGTTTACCTTTGTGGGGTCAACAATCTGCTATGCCTTCATGCAGGCTGCCGGAATCGTCAATGACCACCTCGTACAATGTTTCCGCCACCCGGATAATATTGACAAATAATAACCAATGCCGGAGGCATTGCCATCCGATAACCCCGGAGGGGTTTCCATCCAATAAACCCGGTAACCCTGGAGGGGTTATCATCCAATAACCCCGGTGCCACCCGGGGCTACCACATGCCGGAGGCCTTGCCATCCAATAACCCCGGTAACCCCGGAGGGGTTTCCATCCAATAACCCCGGTCCCACCCAGGGCTTCCACATGCCGGAGGCATTGCCATCCAATAACCCCGGTAACCCAGGAGGGGTTATCATCCATTAACCCCGGTCCCACCCGGGGCTTCCACATGCCGGAGGCATTGCCATCCAATAACCCCGGTAACCCCGGAGGGGTTATCATCCATTAGCCCCGGTGAAGACCGGGGCTAATGGCGCGGGTATACACACAACCCCGGAGGGGTTGACTTCCCCTTGACTATTTGAATAGCATAAATTAATTTTGTAATGCTGCTAATACGAATAATTATGTCAACCTACACTCAAATTCTTTACCAGATTGTGTTTGGAAGTAAATACTATACTTCCTTCCTGACCCACGAAAACCAGGGCATATTGTTTGCCTACATCGTTGGTATGTTACGTAAAAGGGACTGCCATCCATACCAGGTCGGTGGATATGCTAATCATATACACATTGTCACTCATATCTCCCCATCTGTTGCCCTGTCAGATCTCGTAAGAGAAATCAAAAAAGCCAGTCATGCTATGATGACCGAAAATAAAAACTTATTCGCACGTTTCCCCGGATGGCAGGTTGGGTATGGTGCATTTACCTACAATATTGCTCTCAAAACTGTTTTAGTAAATTACGTCTTGAATCAGGAAAGCCATCATAATTCAGAGCCATTTAAAACCGAGTTGATCAGGTTACTTGATGACAATCTTGTTGAATATAATGAGGATTACCTCATAATCTGACCTGAAGTCAACCCCTCCGGGGTTGTGTTTTGTGGTGACGTACACGCCCGGGTTGCCACCCGGGCTAATAGGTGGGGACACCTCCGGTGTCTTACTGGCAAAGATCAATGAGACTACCTCCGGGGTCTGGTCGGCAACATGCAATGAGACTGCCTCCGGGGTCCCGCCGGCGCGATCAATTAGTGTACCTCCGGTGTCTAACCGACATAATTATTTCAATTTCGTCACCTCAATAAGCAATTTCATCAAATGAATTGATTTATTTAATCATTCTGGTACATTTTTTGTTTTTCATTAATTATATATTGTTTTTTAATTAATACCTTTAATCAAACCTGATTAAAATGAAGAAGAATAAAGAAAAGGTCCCGGAATTTGATGATATCATCTTCCGCGACCGCAACAAGGAGTACGGAGCTTACGACCTCCGCAGACGCTACAACTCAACAATGAGCATCTCCCTGGTAGCAGGCCTGTCTTTCAGCATCTCACTGGTTCTTATTCCCTTCTTTTCAACCGATCGGGCGGACCCCGGCATCGTTAAAAGGATCGATATTACCGGTACCTTTGACCCTGCACTGCTTGATCCACCTGAACTTCCGGTAACTCCTCCCCTCCAGAAACCTCCGGCAGAGGCAATGAACCAGGTACGGTTCGTCCCGCCTAAGATCGTAGCTGACGAAGCGGCGTCTTCGGACGAAATGCCTGTAACTGAAATTATTAACCAGGATATCAAAGACGGAAAACCCGGGGAAGTATTGCCTGAAACACCGGACCCGGATCCGATCACTCCACCCGACGATACACCAAGAGTCATCGTGAAAGAGATGCCTTCATTCCCCGGAGGCAACACCGAGCTGATGAGATACCTTAATGAACAGATTATCTATCCTGAAGATGCTATCATGAACAGGATAGAGGGAACCGTTATCCTGCGGTTTGTAGTAAGCAAAACAGGTGATATAACCCAGATTGAGCTGATACGCGGGGTCGATCCCCTGCTTGACAACGAGGCTATCAGGGTGGTCTCCGGATTGCCACGGTGGCGCCCGGGTAAACAGGAGGGCGTGGCAGTCCCCGTTTGGTTCACCTTACCCGTAACATTCAGACTTAGATAAAATTCCCGTCAAGAAACTTCTGAAAATTATCTTTGTACTGATCTGTCACAGGGATTCGCACTTCACCGAATACAATGCGGTTGCGGTCGATGACCTTTACCTTCTCAAGGCTGACAATAAATGATCTGTGTACCCTCATGAACCTGTCTCCCGGCAGCCTGGCTTCCAGCGCTTTCAGCGTCGAAAGTGAGAGCACAGGCTTCTTCTCCTCCGTCAGAAATATTTTTACATAATCGCGCAGCCCCTCAATATAATTTATCTCTGAAAAGTTTATCCGCCTGATCTTGTACTCCGACTTGATAAAGAGGAAGTCGTTCTTCACCTCAAGCGATGGCAACTGTTTTGTTTCAAGGCCGATAAGCTTCTGTGCCTTCTGAACCGCTTTCAGGAACTCGGCATAGCTGAAAGGTTTCAGCAGATAATCGACGGCATCAAGCCGGAATCCTTCAAGGGCATATTTCTCGTAAGCAGTGGTGAATATTATCTTCGGCCCTCCGCTTATTACCCTGGCAAGCTCAGTGCCCGTGATGTCAGGCATCTGAATATCGAGCAGCACAAGATCGACATCAGAGGATTTGATAAAAACCACGGCGTCTACCGGGTTATCAAAGGAGCCTGCCAGTTCAAGGAAAGGTGTCTTTCCGATATAACCCTTCACCAGCTGGAGCGCCAGCGGCTCATCATCTATGGCCACGACCTTTATCATGACACCGGCTGACTTCCTGTATTGATTTTCAGTTCAACATTGAATACCGTACCGTCGTCGCTGATGTTCAGCTCATGCCTTCCGGGATAGAGCAGCGTCAGTCTCTTGCGGACATTTTCAAGTCCTATGCCTGAATCAGCTTCAGGCGAACCGTTTGTCACCTGATTAATGCTGTTGGCTGCAGTGAAACGGATATCATCACCTTCCCTGAACAACCCGATGCGGATAAAAGCATTTTTCCGGACACTCACACCATGCTTGAATGCGTTTTCAATGAAAGGGATGAACAGCAGCGGCGGTATGTCAATATCATCATACTTTTCGGGAAAGTCCACGCTGAGCGTCACCTTCTCGCTGATGCGCAGCTTCATGAGATCAATATAGACCTTCATGAAATCAAGCTCCCTGCTAAGTTTTGTATTACCCTGCTCTGATTCGTACAGCATGTAACGCATAAGTTTTGAAAGACTCAGAACAGCCTCCCGGGCATCTTTCTGGTTGATCTCAATGAGGGAATAAATATTGTTCAGGGTGTTAAAGAAGAAGTGGGGACTGACCTGGTTCTTCAGCAGGGCCAGTTCAGAATTGAGATTCTCCTGCTCCAGCTCCTTGATCTCCCGTTCTTTCTTTAACGACTGCTCCACCGAACGCAATCCTACGGCAAACCCGGTAACAAGAAAGGCGGTAATAAAGTAGTTATATGTGATCATCCGGGCAAATGAGCGTCTGCCTTTCCTGTGGCTGTCATCCTTCTGATTCGCATCGCGCATACGCTGCTCAACTTCCGGGGGAGGAGGAAACGCCTTCTGGAATGCAAAGTTGGATACGAAATGAACGGTTATCACCAACGCGAGCATGGCACCAACATACATTTGCCACCTGCCTTTGTGCAGAATTAAGGGCACCAGCCACAGGTAGTTTATATAAAAGATGATGCCGAAGACAAGGGTGTTAAAAAAGATAATAAGTGTCGTACGGGTATCTTCAAACCCGCCTCCTGTAACAAGGAACTGCGGCAGGATAAAGAGAATTATCCATCCGGTGACATGCAGCAGTACGCCAGGCATTCCTTTTCTTTCCTTTATCATTCTTCTTACAGCCATATCAACCTCAAAGCTAACAATTTTGATTTATTCTTTATTCGTATCTCAGCGCCTCGATAGGATCAAGATCTGATGCCTTGCGTGCCGGATACCATCCGAAAAACACGCCGATGGCGGTACAGACCACAAAAGAGAGTATCACCGAGCCCATCATGACCGTTATCGGCCAGGAAGTAAGGGCAGCCACCACTCGGGAGGCCACCAGTCCAAGCAATATGCCTATCAGACCTCCGAACACGCTCAGCAATATCGATTCAAGAAGGAACTGCATAAGGATATCTGTCCCGCGCCCTCCGAGAGACATCCTCAGTCCTATCTCCCTGGTGCGTTCGGTGACGGAGACATACATGATATTCATGATCCCGATACCGCCTACGAGCAATGAAATACCGGCTATTGCTCCGAGCAGGATAGTCAGAATATCCGTAACAGAGGTCATTGTCGTTGCCAGTTCCTCCTGGCTTCTTATCGTAAAGTCATTATCTTCATTGTCACGCAGTTTATGTGTCTGACGCAGCACCTCCGCAACCTGCTCCTGTGCAAGGGATGATTCTTCTGCACTCCTGGCAGACATCTGAATGGACTGTATGTGTGTCTGGGCGAGGATCCTTTTCTGAACAGTGGTATAAGGAGCAATAAGCACATCATCCTGATCCTGTCCGAAACTGTTCTGTCCCTTCTCCTTAAGGACCCCTATTATTTTGAAGGGGATATTTTTAAACCGCACGGTCTCACCGGTCGGGTCAATTCCCTCGCCAAAGAGTTCATCAGCCACCGTACGGCCAATGAGGCAGACTTTGGCAGAGCCCTTTGCCTCGCTGTCGGTGATGTTACGTCCGCTGACAATGCTCCAGCTTCTGATCTCAAGATATTCTTCGTTCCCCCCGTAGATTGTTGTCGGCCAGTTTGAACTGCCGTATACTGCCTGTCCGCTGCTTCTTACCTCAGGCGAAACGGCAATAATGGCATCGCATCCGGTTTTAATAGCGTTCATGTCAGCGACGGTGAGCCTCTGAGAGCTTGCGCTTCCCTGTTGTACTCCTCCCATTCTCATTGTTCCCGGCATCACAAACAGCATGTTGGATCCCATGCTAGAGATCTGATCCTCTATACTTTTCTTTGATCCCTGGCCGATGGAAAGCATCGTTATTACCGAGGCAACCCCTATGATGATACCCAGCATCGTAAGGAATGACCGCATCTTATTGCGTCTAAGCGCGTTCATTGCGACTTTAAAAAGATTTCCCAGTTTCATGACTCTGTTTTTTTAGTCCTCTTCCACCGGCAATGCTTTCAGCATTTCCACTGCTGCAAGCCGGTTCTTAACATCTTCCTGTCTGATAATATGTCCGTCGCGGAAAACGATACTTCGAGACATGCAACGGGCAATATCCGTTTCGTGTGTAACAAATACTATCGTTTTGCCCTTTTCATTCAATTCCTGCAACAGGGCCATGATCTCATATGATGTTCGCGTATCAAGGTTGCCTGTTGCCTCGTCGGCAAGAATTACGACGGGATCATTTACAAGCGAACGCGCTATTGCCACTCTCTGCTGCTGACCTCCGGAGAGCTGGTTCGGCATATGATCAATCCTCTCCTGAAGGCCCACGGCTTCCAGTGAAGCAATTGCTCTCTCCCTGCGCTCCTTTGCACTTATTTCGGGGTTATACAATAGCGGCAGCTCCACATTCTCAAGTGCTGAGGTGCGCGAGAGCAGATTATAAGACTGGAAAACAAAACCAATCTTGCGGTTACGGATCGCAGCTCTTTCATTCTTCGACATCTCTGCCACATTTATTCCGTCAAGCAAATAGGTACCTGCTGTAGGTCGGTCAAGACAGCCCAGAATGTTCAGCATCGTCGACTTGCCTGACCCCGATGGACCCATGATAGCTACAAACTCACCCTTTGATATCTGCATATCGACTCCTCTCAGGGCATGTACTGTCACCTCTCCGACGTAATAATCCTTCTTCAGTGATGATATATCTATTATAGCACTCATTTTCAGCTTTTTGTGGTGGTTTTACTCTTGTTGCTCTGGGCGCCGGGACGCTGAGGCATGAATGGATTGGATGACACCTCCTTTTCCTTATTCTTTGAGGATGCAGGAGTCATCTTTGTGATAACATTATCGCCTTCCTTCAGTCCTGACTTCACCTCGGCATTGTCGCCGTCGTTCGTGCCAAGTCCGATCTGTGCCGGGTGGATTCCCTCATTATCTTTGACCCATACTGTTGCTGAAATTTTACCGCCTGCACCAGATGCACCGCCTTCCGGCCTCTGACCTGAAGGCACATTACCGGTACCTGCCGTCATGGTGCCGGGACTTGCCGGGCCTGCCGGACCTGCCGTCATGGTGCCGGCACCTGCCGGACCAGCCGGCCCTGACGGCTTGCTTGCAGCCGATGCCGTGCCCTCACCCATCTTTGCAAGGTATTCAGCTTCGGGAGTGAATTTAACAGCCTTGTAGGGAATGGTCAGCACATCATTGGTTTCCTCGACATAAATCACCAGGTTGGCAGTCATGCCAGGCAGAAGTT
>CAVURA010000012.1:0-184050 GCA_963743775.1 uncultured Bacteroidales bacterium | reverse complement strand
TTCAGGCCTATTGGCAGAAACTGATATGATTTTGTCACCCTTCCTGAAGCCCAATTCGTAGAGGCCGTAGCAGAAATTGTATGAATACTCAATGTACTGCCTGGTGCTGAATTTCGTCCAGACGCCATCCTGCTTGAAACACAGGGCATCGTCCTTGACATACAATTCCTTGTATCTGTCCAGCAGATCAAAAGTACGTGAAACAGTCATCATTATATTTTTTAAACCCCCGGCGGAGGTAAGGTTACCTGCAGCAATTTAAAAAATATATTGTAATTAAGCCCTTATATGAAATGCACCGGAAGGAAAAGGGTTGTAATCATCTTATTTGAAAAGGCTCTTATTATCCGGAGTTTCTGGCGCAAGGTAAACCTTGTTCATCCAGGATACTTCCTGATATAATCCTGTCTTAATTCATCAATGTTCACCATCGTACTTCCGCGCTGAATATACCAGAAATCCCAGCCGTTCTGTTTCTCTCTTCCCGTTACGAGTTTACTGACAGAGTGAATTGACCCTGCCTGACCGTTACATAAAAGCGAGGCGTCTGCCTGTACTTCCGCTTTGTACTTTTTATCCGCGGAATACAGACACTCTCCAGGCATGACAAGCCCGCTTTCTACCAGGTTGCCAAATGGCACCCTGGGCCTGCGTTTCTCAGTCCTGTTCTCAAGCAGCTGCGGGCTGACCGGTTCTGCTCTTTCAACTCTCTCCATAGCCAGGCTGATATATGAAGGTTCCCTCTCGAAACCAATAAAATTTCTTCCGAGTTTTTTTGCCACCGCTGCCGTTGTTCCGGTGCCGGCGAAAGGATCAAGCACCAGGTCTCCCGGTTTGGATGTGGCCAGAATTATCCTGTACAGCAGCTCCTCGGGTTTTTGGGTTGAATGGGCTTTCCGCCCGTTCTCCTTCACCCTCTCTGATCCCTTGCATATGGGTATAAGCCAGTCGCTCCTCATCTGAAGGTCGTCATTGAAACCTTTCATCGTCCGGTAATGAAAAGTATATTTTGATTCCTTTGACTTCGTTGCCCAGATGAGCGTCTCATGTGCATTATTAAACCTGGTGCCCCTGAAGTTGGGCATCGGGTTGGTTTTTATCCAGATAATGTCATTGAGTATCCAGAAACCGGTATCCTGAAGCATTGATCCGACCCTGAAGATGTTATGATATGTTCCGATAACCCAGATGCTGCCGTTATTCTTTATCACCCGATGGCATTCATGCAACCACGCACGGGTGAATTCATCATATGAACTGAAAGAGCCAAACTTGTCCCAGTGATCATTCACCGCTCCCACCTTCGACTGGTCGGGACGGAAGAGATCGCCTTTAAGCTGAAGATTGTAAGGCGGATCAGCAAAGATCAGATCTATTGAATTATCCGGCAATTGCTTCAGTAACTCAATGGAATCACCCTGATGGATACCGTTTATTTCAACCGTGCCGGCCTTCATTCATCTTTTTTTCAAATTTACCTGAATAAATCTGAAACAATGAAAATTTAGTAACTTGGTAGGGCGAACTAGTGAAATTAAAAGCCGCGGAAGCTGCTCCAGCAGATCTTCCGGCAAAAATATCTTATTGCTTAATGAAAGAAAATGAGGGTGGAACCGTATACCACCATCTGAAAGGTGCTCTTCTGATACTTGTCGGCATCTTTTCAGCGAGTTTCGGACTGAAAGGTTTTTTACTTCCCAACCAGTTTATTGACGGAGGTGTCACGGGTATCTCCCTCCTGGTCAATTACACCACCGGCCTGCCGCTCTCTGTGCTTATTTTCGCCATTAACGTACCATTTATCATTCTTGCATATACTCAGATATCGAGAATATTTGCGCTCAAGACCCTGCTCGCCATTGCCGGTCTTTCATTTGTTCTGGCTTTTGTGGAATTTCCGATCATTACCGACGACAAGCTGCTCACGGCAGTTTTTGGCGGTCTTTTCCTGGGAGGCGGGGTGGGTCTCTCTGTCAGGGGGGGCAGCGTGCTTGACGGAACGGAGATACTCGCCCTGTGGGTGGCCAGCAAAGTCGAGGCTTCAATCGGTGACATGATACTTGCCTTCAACATTGTGATCTTTTCTGCCGCCGCTTTCTTCCTTGGTATTGAACCTGCCCTCTACTCGATCCTGACCTATATTGCAGCGTCAAAGACAATTGATTACCTGGTCGAGGGCATTGAAGAATACACCGGAATTTCGATCATATCAGAAAAGAGCAACAAGGTCAAGTTAGCTCTTATGACCCGGTTCGGCCGCGGCATCACTATTTACAAGGGCAAGCGGAGCATGATCGGCAAAAAGGCTGACATCGACGGTGCCGCAGATCTCGAGATAATCTTCACCATCGTGACCAGGCTTGAGATAAGCAGGGTAAAGAAGATCGTCAATGATGTCGACGAGAAGGCTTTCATATACTGTTTCCCCATCAGCCAGGCCAAAGGGGGCGTCCTGAAAAAGAGGCCGCTTCATCATTAATCCGGCTCATATTCATTATTTATCAAAAGAAACCCGAAAAACTGGTGAGATATAACATATCCAAACCCAAATAGTGAATGCTTCTGTTTAAACGTATTGTCATATCATCCCTGTTTTTTACACTGACTTTCTTCTGTCGCGGGCAGGTTAGTAACATACCTTTGAAGGATTCTTTAATCGGCAATATCATTGAACAGATCGTACTTTTTCCACAGGAGAAATTATATCTTCATACAGATAAACCGCTTTACATTTCAGGAGAGAAAATATGGTTCAGAGCCTGGCTTGTTGATGCTGTCCTGCATACCCCGGTAATAAATCAGTATGTATATGTTGAATTGATCAGTCCGCTGGATTCATTTGTCACCAGGGTAAAGATCAGACCGGATCATGGAGCCTACAGCGGTTTTATCGATCTGGACCAAAGGCTGCCTGAAGGTAATTATACCCTGCGTGCATATACTGAGAATATGTTAAATATGGGTGAAGATTACTTTTTCAGGAACAGAATCCGTGTCGCCGGTCCGTTCTCGGCAACAGTAAATACAGCAGTTGAATACAGGTATGATGACAAGGACAAGATTACCGCGGAGGTAAGTTTTACAGATATTAAAACAGGAAAAAAGATAATTCCTGACAAACTGAAAATGAGTATCAATTCTCAGCCCCTGAGGGAAGTAAGCATAGCAGATGATACTGTAGCCTATTTCCCTTTTAGACTTCCTGACGACAGTAATCACAGAGTGTTGTATATCGAAACCGGTAAAAGCGGAGAATACATGCTCATACCTTATCTGCAGGATGATTTTGATGTATCTTTCTATCCTGAAGGCGGTTATCTCCTGGATGGTGTCAATAGTATTGTAGCTTTTAAGGCTTTGAACCCTGCCGGCCTGCCAGAAAAGATTACGGGTAGAATTATAGACAGTGCAGGAAATGAGTACGCAAAGATAGAAAACGATTCATGACGGCATGGGTTCATTTTATCTGGCGTCTGAAGAAGGAATGGTTTATTATGCGGTCTGCCGAAATGACCGGGAGATAGAAAAGCGTTTCGAACTGCCATCAGCCCGTCAGGGAATGTATGCCCTTGCTGCAGAAATAGTCAATGACACTCTGTACCTTGCTGTTCTTAAGTCGTCAGATATCAGGGAAGAGAAGGACCTTTTCCTGGTGCTCCACACAAGAGGTATGTTACATTACTCGGAGCCCTGGGATTATAATTACGATGCCATCTCTTTTAATACGGCATTGTTCCCTTCAGGGGTTTTGCAGATCATCCTTTTTGATGGCAATATGAATCCTCTGAGTGAACGTCTTGTATTTTGTAATAACAATGATCAGGCTCAGATTGTATTTAATGCTGACAGACCGAATTATGAAGCACGGCAACCCGTGAATACTGTTGTGAAGCTAACCGGCCGCGATGGACTGCCACGGGAGGGGACTTTCTCTGTATCTGTTACTGATGACAGTGACATACAACCTGATTCGACCGTGACAATAATGACAACTTTATTGTTATCATCAGACCTGAGAGGCTATATCAACGATCCGGCCTTTTATTTTCAGGAAAACAATCCACTGGCAGCAAATGCACTCGACCTGCTGATGCTGACAAACGGCTGGCGCAGGTATAATATTCCGGATGTGCTGACCGGGAAATACAGACATCAGGGAATACCGGCAAAATCAGGAATGGAAATAACCGGTAAGGTCATAAGCATGGTACTCCGCAAACCCGTTGTAAAAGGATCGGTAGCAGCTTTCTCATGGGAAGCAGGGTATTTTGAAGAGGCCGAAACGGATACTGCCGGTTGCTTTGCATTTAAAGGTATTGAATTCGAAGACAGTACAAAATTCATCCTTCAGGCCTTAAACAAAAAGGGAAGCGGAGGGGTTGAGCTGTTAATTGATTCCGAAAAACTTCCACGCGCCTTGTATTCTTCCTATTTGTTTTCGCCTAAAACAGGAAATATAAAGGAGGGAGAACAGTTGAGCAACTACATTACAAAAGCTGATACAAAATATACTTTTGAGAATGGTATGCGGACCATATACATTGAGGAAGTGATCATAAAAGCAACAGCTCCGAAAAAGAAGGATTACAGCTTTTCATATTATATGCCTAAAGTCGCGGAGCCTTCAATGAATATCATTGATTATGAACAAATTGAAGAATACCATCCGATAAACCTTTCAGAAATCATAAATCATATTCCTTTTGTCAGTGTCGAAGGCGGGAAGGTGGTAATTAACAGGATGAAGTTCCAGTATGAACGGAACACTATATGCAGTACTGATCGTTGATGACATGATAATTCACGATTATGATATTGACTCGTTGACCCTTACAGTATCGAAAGAATAGCCGTCCTGAAAGGGACCCAGGCGGCCATCCTAGGTGGGGACGGAGCCGGCGGAGCAGTTGTAATTACAACGAGAAAGGGTTATATCCCGAAAGATAATACACCAAAATACAATATTAAAACTGTCACACCACTGGGATATCAGAAGCCTGCCGAGTTTTATTCACCCAGATATGAGACAGAAGAACAAAGGGAGAGCGGACCGCGTGATCTGCGTACAACTATTTACTGGAATCCGAATGTGATCATTTCTCCTTCGGGTGAGGCATGGTTCGACTTTAATTGTGCCGATGCTTCAACCAGTTATACCGTAATGATTGAGGGCGTCACTTCTGATGGTATGATCATTCAAAGCAGGAACAGCATTTCCAGAAAGTAGTTATTTAGATCCGGCAACTATGAATTTGACCATCCTTCCATCATCCACCAGGATTATGTACAGACCTGGCAGGTAGTCGCTGAGATCAATTTCATCCACCTCCGTGCCTTTAAACACAACTGCGCCGCGTGAGTTATATATAATGCAGTCTATCGTCTGATTTAGCCTGACTTTATTACCATATGAGGGGTTGGGGTAAACAATGAGTGGATTTTGATCCAGTGCATCTTCAACAGAGGTGGCGTTATTTGATCTGCCCGGTGTGGGAACATTGAAAAACACTATTTCGATTGCTCCGTCATTCTTCCTGCCACGGCTGACATCTTCCTGCTGCAACCCGAATGAGACAGTGTCGACCATAAGAAAATCTTTGTCATAAATGCCTATCTCTTCGCCTTCCTTAGAAAGTTTAAACGACGTATGGTGGTCCCCGGCAGTAATGTTTCCGTCAGCCCAGAAAAGTGCAAAACCTCCCGGGTTAAGGTTGATCGCTGGTAACTGCCACTTATCCGGATTATCGAAGTTATCTGTCAGATACAGATCTCCAAGAAACACTGTCTTGTTATCCCCGTTGTAAATTTCAATCCAGTCGCTGTAGTTCCCGAGTTCATCAGCGACAGTTTCCTTATTATCAGCCATGAATTCATTAATAAACAGCAACGGGGTATTGCCAGATAGCGGCCTTATAACTGCAGGTTCGCAGGGTTTGACATTTGTCCGGCCATCTCTGTCTGACACAACTATATGATAAGATACGGCAGCCGCATCCGGGACTCCTTCGAGAGTAACCGAATAGATGCCCGAACCGGCATAGTTAAGGACAGCTTGCTTATCTGGTCCACCATCAACAGTATAGAGTAAAGTCGCGCTCAACGGCAATGCTTCCGCTTCGGCATATGCCATTATTTCAATCCCATGCAACTGATCACGGCGATGGCTGATATACTTTATCACCGGCGTCATGGTGCCTGGCTCAAGCTGCTGAGACATTGACAGGCTCCTCGCACTCAGATACGGATACAGGCCATATTTGACATGCCCTCCGGTTGGGGCGGTATATGAAAGCATAAAATCACCGTAATCATATCCGTAATCGAGAGGGTAATACGGATCAGTTGCAATATATGGAGCGATCATGTTCTTTCGCGACTTAATGCTTTGTGTCAGTGAATCCATGTTAATGGCATCGTTTATGAGCTGACCGGCATAAAAAGTGAACTGCTGGCGCAGCTCAGGGTTATTGATAAGACGGTCATACAGAGGTCTTTTCTCTGTTCCGCCCCGCTTCCAGTCGTAGATATTCCTCTCCGCCCAGTCAATATTGAACCAGTCTATACCAAACGTATTATCCACATCATACGGGATATATTCCATCTTGCCTGTAGCGGTATTGTGATAGAGATAGAAGTTATTCTTGTTATAGATGTACCCGTCCCAGTCGCCGCAAAAGATATCGGCTGCCATTATTTTCAGATAATCGTAAGTATTAAACAGGGCGTCAAGATCACATAGCAACCTGTCGTCCGGTGAATTTCCCAGAATATCGATAAATGCTGCCAGATCAGAGTAGTCGTCCTCCTCTTTGTTGGTCGTGAGTTCATAAACCTGCCTGTCTCCTGACATTAGCTTGTAGCTGTCAGGGTCAGCGCCCAGGTAGGCAAGATCAGCAGGATAAAGGCATTTGTAAAGATTGCCATCCTTGTTGCCGAAACGTGAAAGAGCAAATTCTTCATCGATGTTCTCCACGTTCAGATATAACCCGTAATAGTTTCCGTTGATATAAACCCTAACATGATTGGCACGCGGAGCTGGTGTTTTCCATTTCCTGAGTATGTCCCACATTATCTTTGAGCGCATGACCGTAGGGTCGTTATGTTCGCCGTTCAGGTTAAGTTTTTCAACTCCGTAATATTTGCCGCCGTCGGTAAATGTATTGAACGAGACCCTGAATGATTTTTTCTTTGAATACCGCGATGTATTTCCCCGGAGCCTGAATCCCACAGGATCTATTATATCGCTCACGGCTCCGTTATTGAATTCAAAAACGGCATGAAACTCCCGGTCACTTTCAGGATTATTGTAGATCCATTCGAGGGTATCAGGATTGACAGTAATATCTATCCTCGGTACTGTTGTATCATCATACAGCGGCCCGTTTTCAGGGAAAGCGGGCTGGGCTGAAATATAATGAGTTAAAAGAAAGCAGATTAATATTCCGGAGAAGACCCTTTTCATCCTGCAATTATACACAATTTAATACCTTTATGACCGGTGACAATATTACCGGACGAAAAGATGACAACAAAGACCATTCGAATGACAGACGGGATCGTGGCCATCCGGAAATTCAGGCGCAGCGACAAAGACCGGATGACAGAGCTGGCAAACAATGAAAAAATTAGTGTCAACCTGCGCGATGCCTTTCCTTATCCCTATACTGTTCCTGACGCTGAAGCGTTCATTGCCGGGTGTATCAGGCAAAACCCCGTTGAGATCTTCGCTATTGAATACCACGGACAGTATGTCGGGAACATAGGATTGCATAAGCAGAGTGACGTTTACAGCAAATCGGCCGAGCTCGGATATTTTATCGGCGAGCCCTACTGGAACAAGGGAATAACGACGAGAGCGGTGAACCTGATATGCGAATACGGTTTTAAAGAACTGGATATAGTCAGGATTTATTCAGGCATATTTGAATATAATCCGGCATCTCAGCGCGTACTTGAAAAATGCGGGTTTGAAAAGGAAGCCGTCAGCAAAAACGCTGTCTGTAAGAAGGGTAAGATATATGACGAAATCAGGTATGCCAAATGCCTGAAACTGAATGCTGAATCCAACGGAGATAAACAATCCGATTCGGGAACAGGTAAAAAGCAATGGTACGAGGCGCTCTTTGAAAACTATGGACATAAATACGATTCTGAGGTATTCACCCAGGGAACGCAGGGTGAATGTGACTTCCTTGAAAAGGAGCTCGGTCATGACAAATCACTGAAGATACTTGATGTGGGATGCGGGACGGGCAGGCATGCGATAGAGCTGACAAGGAGGGGATATAACGTCACCGGCATTGACCTGTCAGAATCCCAGCTGCAGGTGGCAAAAGAAAAGGCTGCTGCTAAAAATTTAAAAATAAAGTTCCTGAAGCACGACGCAAGAAACCTGCCGTTTGTGAATGAGTTTGATGTGGCGGTAATGCTTTGTGAAGGCGGCTTCCCGCTGATGGAAACGGATGAAATGAATTTTGAGATACTGAAGAATGTGACAAAGTCCTTAAAGAAAAAGGGCAGGTTCATTTTCACCACTCTCAACGGGCTCTTTCCACTGTATCATTCCGTGGAGCAGTTCTGTGATTCCACCACCGGGGAAGGTAATGCGACGTACAGAAGCAACTCTTTTGACCTTATGACATTCCGTGATCATAATATCACAGAGTTCGAAGATGACAATGGCATTAAGAAGACACTGGATTGCAATGAAAGGTATTATGTGCCCTGTGAAATCACATGGCTTCTGAAGTCGCTGGGGTTTTCTAAAGTTGAGATATTGGGCGCAAAACTGGGAGCTTTCTCGAGGAATGACAAGCTGACCACCGAAGATTTCGAGATGCTGGTGGTTGCTTCAGACATCGGCTGAAAGAAATAAAAAACCGCCGGATCAGTTTTGCGAAGAAATTTGGGGGAAAATTAAAGTTACCGGCAGAAGCTGATGAAAAATTTGTTTTGTTTGATTTGTATTACAATATAATGTGCTAACTTTGTAATTACATTTAATTCATTCTCATAATGGAAGTATCAGTTGTTAAAATAGGAAACTCGAGGGGAATAAGGTTCAGTAAAACCGTTATTGAGAGGTATAATATCCGGGATACGGTTGAAATGATTCTGGATAAAGGGCATATTATTATCAAACCGCTTGCTAAACCAAGGAAGGGCTGGGATAAAGCCTTTATGGAAATGCATGCAAATGGAGATGACAAACTCATGATTCCGGATATTTTTGAAGAAGAAAATCTTGAGGAATGGAAATAAAACAATACCAGATAATTCTTGTTAACCTTGACCCGACAATTGGGAGCGAGATCAAAAAAACAAGACCTTGTGTCGTGATTTCGCCTGACGAAATGAACAACCATTTGAGGACTGTTGTAATTGCTCCGATGACAACAATCTCAAAAAACTATCCTTCACGGGTAGAAATCAAACATGACAACAAAACCGGCTGGATTGTATTGGATCAAATCAGGACCATTGATAAACAGAGAATTCTTAAGGATCTTGGAAAACTTTCCAAACCAGAGATAAAAAAGATAAAATCAATTCTGAAAGAGACATTCGTTGACTAAAAAAGTCCTTTCCCCCATTTCGGGTTATAAAAGGGTATTTTTACTATGCTCCTGCATAATGAATCGGCAACTTTTTGATCTTTGAGAACATAAAATCTTCCTGTCCTTGATTTACATCCCAAATTGAAGACTTCATTCAGTAAATTATAACTGGAATTTCATTGCTCCTTACACAGAAGTATTTCCGCCTTCATATTATTCTTTAACTTTAAGGATGGTAGACAAATTCAAAATACTAATTGAAAATGACGCACAAGCCCGGATTTTTTGATTTTAAGGAAATTGGCAATGTTCTCTTAATGACTTGTTTGACATTTGCATTTTACAGTTGTGCAAGCCTGACAAGCCCTGATTATACAAAAAGAATACAAGCTGTAAACAAGTTAACGGACCAAAACACTTTGTACAAAGTTGCATCAACTGATTCGAATTTAGAAGTGAGAATAGCGGCGTTGAATAGAATATCCGACCAAAATATTCTATATAAAATGGCTATGGAAGAAAAAGATCCCAAAGTGAGGCTGATTGCATTTAATGGAATATCCGATCAGAATCTCATCAATAACCTGGCTGTTATGAGCACAGATAAGGAATTGCAGTTAAGTGCTATAACGAAGGTAACCGATCAGGATATCTTACATAAAATAGCATTAAAAAACATGCTCACCGAAGTGAGAATGGCGGCATTTAATAGGATTACTGACCAAAATATTATTAATAACCTGGCTGTGGCGAGTCCGGATGCAAAGATGAGGTTGAAGGCAATTGCCACAGTATCAGATCAGGATCTTCTTTACAGAATTGTTTTGGATGATCCAAACACCGAGATAAAGATGACGGCTTTGGGCAGAATATCTGACCAGGTTATAATTAAGAAATTTGCCCTTGAAAGCAAATATGAAAACATACGACTGGTCGCTATACACAATTTGACAGATGAGGATGCCCTGTATAAAATAGCTTTAGGGAATAACTCCAATATAATAAGGGAAGCTGCAATGAACAGGCTTAAACCGGAGATGCTTGCAAAGCTGGCTACTGATTTTTCGGACATTGAATTAAAATTGGGAGTAATCGCGCTTCTGAACGATCAGGCGGAATTAATGAAAATAACATTAAACAATAATGACTGGACTGTCCGTCAGGCAGCATTCAGGAAACTGAATGACAATTCACTGCAAAGTATTATCAGTGAAGGAAAAGACCCTGCCGTCATTCTTGCCTCAAGGATACGATTAGGATTAGTGACATGGAATGAAGCCTTTTCTGTTGAGACCAACACAAAAGGAGATTTGGGCAATGTGATAGGTGCAGCAGCCTTAGTTGACTTGCCAAAGCCGACATCATATGATGTGGTAGAGGCTTGCCATAATTTTATCAAGCGCGGTGATGCTTCACGCATCCCTGAATTAATAAGCTTGTTAAACAGGTTTGGAGATGTAAGTTTGGCAGAAGACTACCTGAACTGCGGAAATGAGAAGCTTTATAGTGCGGGAGCTGATTGGGGAAGGGCACATGGCTATGATATAGGTGAGGGCTATGGCTCCCACCGTGTACAATGGGGCGAGAAAAGGTAAGAACTTAAGGGTTTTAATTCTTTTGGCGATAAACACGCCTGCAAGAAGTCAGGAGAGTGCCAAAAAACTATAATAAAACAGTTCATTTATAAAAATCTGTGTCATGCAAAGAACAGCAAATGATAAAGCCATAATTACGATAATCCTCGCCATTTTTATCGTGTCAATCGTTAATGCCCAAAATCCGGGTTCTTCACCAGTGAAATCAAACCAACTTTCGGAATCAATTCAAAAAAACATAGATGCAATAGCACACACTATCAGAACTGATATCTTAACTACAATTAAGGCGCCCCTGGAACTTAGTCAGGATTATCCGCTCAAAATAAAATTATCATATTCAAAAGAAGGACCGATGATTGTCGGAATGTATTCTGGTTTAATCATAATGGGGCATGCAACAATGGCAATTTCAGATTCAGAAACTGGCATCAGCTCGTCAGTTTCTGACAGTCTGGCCTCTTCAGAAAAACCAATTGTAATTCAAAAGAATATTGTTTTTGTCGGCAATCCGCCAATGCCTGGCCAGGAACTTACATTCCATATTGAACATGGTGAATATTTCTGTTCAGGTAATTTTTCTATTAAGGATATTCCCATGTATTTTGAAAGAGGTACTATGATATGTACAGACGCTGTTAAACCTTGTACCTTTTCTGAGGGCAGTAGCTTTTTTCTTGACACCGTAAATTACATATATTCAAAGGGTAATTGGATTAAAAACTAACTGGTATGAAGAGATTGTTTGTTATTTTCTGTTTGATAAGTATATGGGTATCAACTAATGCCCAAACTAAAGCTGACATAGAATGGGTAGATATACCTGCCGGTACTTTTACAATGGGCAGTCCTTTAAATGAAAGTAACAGGAGGCAGGATGAAGCTCAATATCAAGTTAAACTGAGTTTATTTAAAATCAGTAAATATGAAATTACAGTTAAGCAGTTTAAAGAGTTTGTTGATGCTACCGGGTATGTGACTGATGCGGAATCGAAGAATGGTTATGATGGAAGTGTTGTGTGGTCTGGAAAATATATACCGGTAGCTGGTGTAAACTGGAAATGTGATACAAGGGGAAATCTGCGACAAACTACTGAATATGACCATCCTGTACTTTACGTTAGCTGGGCCGATGCAACGGCTTTCGCAGAGTGGATGAACTGCAGACTGCCTACGGAAGCAGAATGGGAATATGCATGCAGGGCAGGCACAACAACACCTTTTTGTACTGGCGATTCCTTAACTTATTACGAGGAGTATTTTGACGTCAAAATGTCATTTAATACAGATACCGGAGCAAAATATTTTGGATTCACTCTGCCTGTTGGTACTATGCCTCCAAATCAATGGGGTGTTTGCGATATGCACGGTAATGTTTCTGAATGGTGCAGTGACTGGTATGGTAATTACCCGACTTCACTTCAGGATAATCCAAAAGGACCGTTAACTGGCGAGTACCGTGTTTACCGTGGCGGAGCCTGGTTATCCCCGGAAGAAGGTTGCCGCAGTGCAGTCCGCTCTTATGATGATCCTATCCAATTACGCACAAACTGGATTGGTTTTAGAATTGTATCCACAAAGTGAAATGACGGATTGTTAAGATCCGCCCCAATCCCTCCTTTCAACAAAAAAGCCGCAAAAAGCAGCTTTCTTGTTGACCCACAGGGTCTCGAACTTACCTTATAACAGCTTAATATTTATTAAGTTAAAGAACTTGGCTATAGACAGGTCCCGAAAACTACCACTCTTGTTGGCTACGCCGCTTCTGAATACATAATTTCCATAGTAGTACATGAGCCGGCTCCATGCATTCCATGAGTACTCCTGCAGAACAACGCCAGGATCACAAAAGTTACCGCTACAACGCTCACGCATGACATTACTGCAGCAGTAATATATTTTATTAGAGTTTCATCCGGAGGTAAAAAGGTTGTTAAAAGGATAATTAAATTGTAAATCAGATCCTCTTAAGAACAATGAATACCATGTCTGCTGTTGCTACCTTATTATTATATTCTACCAGAGCGGCATAATCAGAAGCCTGGAATCTCCCACTTCTGGTAGTCTGCTTTCGGACATACATAACCTCATTCCCAATGACATCAATGGTAGTGGCATAAGTTCCAAATGGCGAATCAATATTAACCGGAGTAATGGTTGATGATACAATATAACCGGCAGGCAGCTTATAAACTACTGTATCTATCATGACTTTTTCACGTCTCAGGATTACCTCTGAACTTCTTTCAGAGTTAAGTGCCGGAAGTTTTGGCACCCTGTTCATCAGGTTAAGAGGAAGGATTATCCTGTCGCTCATCACTGAAGCATAGCCCTTAATTGCGAGGTCAACTTCCTCATAAATAACCGGCAGTGTTTTGTCTGGCTGATTAATTATAAAATTTATTAATGTCATACCAGGAACTGGAATTGACTCTGACAGACTTCTTTTCTGATCTTCAAGGTCACTCATCAGTACAGGCACCATCTGATCATAAAAGTATGATGAATGATTTGTCTTTAGGGATGCTTTGCCATTACCGGTGTTGTCAATAGTAACAACTGCCTTACGGAGCAGCCTGTTTTCTTCCTCCCCGTATTTTCTGGTTCGTGCAAGTTTACCTCCCTCTTCAGTGATGAGGAGGGCGTACCTGTCATCAGTAAATGATCCCAGATAGTTGAAGGGGATGCTCTGACTTGTGCATTCGAGCCATATTGTATCTGAACCGCGTGGCACACAAATAATAGCATGGTTGAACTGGTTTGACGGGAAATCATAAAGTACCTCGGGGGCATCCTCGCCGGCCATTATTAATGCATAGTGTGATTTTACTCCTGCGGCATCAAGCAACGACTTCATATAATTTGAGAGTGCCTTACAATCGCCATATGATTTCTCCTCCACCTCAAGTGCCTCAATAGGTTGCCATCCACCAATCCCAATCTGTACACTGACATACCTTGTCTTTTCCTGTATCATTGAATAGAGCTTTTTAATCAGTTCCATTGTGTCATGATTTTGAGAGGCAATTTCCATAACCTTTGCAGTCACATCAGGAGGCAGTATATTCCTGTCTTTGTTAAGGTCAGAGATAAAGTTACCGTAATTAACCCAGGTGTCAGTGCTGCCTTTCCACCCTGCTATCTCAAAATCCCCGGGTGCGAGGAAAACAGCAGGACTTAGCTGTTCGATGTCCGGTGAAAATGGCTCTTTCTCCCTCGCTTTGTCTTTTTCAACGGTCCATTCATATACTTCTTTTCCCTTATCCTCCCTGGTGGTGACCTTGACAGGCAGATTCTGCTCAAGGTACCTTAGTTTATACCCGGCAGGCGCCACAACTGTCAGCATTGTTTTTTCAGTGCTTATATTAAAATCTTCGGCTACTATCCAGTCAGGCAAATAGAAAAAACCTTTTAAATCTATTGTATATGAAATCTCTGCTGTAAAAGGGTAAGTCCGGTAACCAGGGTCCAGAGCCTTGTAATGAACATCACTGTATAATGTACTCCCTGCGAAGGTTATCAGTGGCTTCAAGTCAAAGATTCCAAAGCTTTTTACCTTCTTCCCGTCTTTATCGTAAATTATCAGGTTATTGAAACGGTAAGTCACGAATTTATCATCAATACCAAAGTAAATTGATTCTTTTCTTCCCGGCTCATTCAGCACACTTACAACTTTTATCACTTTTATTGTTGCAGAGGTTGGAGAAGATATATTAACCCTTGTATCGGAAAGTCTGATCACAGCTTTTGCATTATGTGTCAATTCAGGATCAATCAGGGAGACGCTGTTGGGCGACTGACCGGAAAGCGTTGCGGAGATTGGAATCAGGATAAACACTACTCCGCTGGCAATAGCTCTGAAGATGGTCATAACGTTTTTATGATAATTGGTTCTGAATGCTTCCTGACTATCATGTTGTAAATATCTCTCAGGTCTTTGTATTGGTCCTGGGTAATGGTAAGGCTATTAATACTGAACCTGTAGTTTACCTCTATCAGGTCGCTTTCTGTTTTTACTTCATAATTATAGGCTATATATCCGTTCCTCGTTTTTCCGGCAGAAGAAACCGGGACAACTTCTGCTGACATGTCTTCTTTAAGTGCCAGTCTTAAATTAACCTGGTGTTCAACCTTTCTAGAGTAACTGACCGGATAGAGCCTATCAGCAACAATGAATGGGTTTTCGGTCAGGGCTTCATAAAGCATGGGCCTTAAGTATATCTCATTGTCTATCAGTGATGTAAGGCCATCAAGTTTTACCTTATACAATATTTGTAGTGGCGCATATAGATCTTCTATACCAGTGGTGGATATTTCTGTAATTGTAAGTCCGGGGTTAGCTTTTTCAACAGATCTGGAGTATTCTTCTTTACTATTGAATTTAGCAAAGGCTTTCCGAATGTCATAAGCTGCATAGTCAACGGCATCAACTGTGATTGTTCCGGAAAGAGACATGTCATCTTCAAATCTCAGGTCGTATGAGGTTGTTTTTTCATCTTTACCGTTGACAACCAGGGGTACCCATTGTGATATTTGTGTATTCACCAGCCGCCCGTTTCCATTTATGCATCTGTCAGGCAGAATGGTACATGGCATATATTCTTCGGTGGCATCCAGAAGTCTGAGGCCGTTCTCGGAAGGTATTGCCACAATTACATAGTTCAGTTTATTCAAGGATGGTGCAAATTGAGATATGATGCCATTATCGCGGGTGCTAAGGACTACAGGGTAAGTTTTAAAATCAAGCCTGTTCAGGACCTGGATCAAAGTCATATTAACGTCAGCCGAGTTGCCGGCGCCAACTTTTAGCTTGCTGCATAGCCCACTTTTTGAGATAAATAATCTGTCTTCCCCGTTATATTTCATTTTTTTCACTTTTTCAAAAGCAGCTCTAAGCAGACTTTCGTCTTTCAACCCTGATTCCTGCAGCTCTTGAACCATGGGTGACAGACATAAAGAACTGGTTGATTCGGCAGGGAAGGAAATGTTCGTGAGAAGAATACCATTTATGTTTCCCCATGAAGTATTAAATTCTTTAATGTATCCGAGATAGCTGATTTTCTGAAGCTCGATCTCAAATTTTGTCATATAATTTTCGGGAGAGTCCATGTAGGGTTCCGGCTTAAAGGCCGGAACATTTGTGGCAACCCACCTGTCCGGTTCATTGATGGTGAATGAAGAACAATCTTTTCATAATATCAGTTTTTGTATTGCCGAAAGACTTTAATAAAACAATAACCACCAATGTAAAAAAATAACTCAATAAATAAAAGGATATTGTCTGGCTTTTACGGAATGGAAAAAGCCCGCAGTTTATTCAACTGTGGGCAACTGACAATCTAAGGATCCAATTTACCCCTTTGCAAGAACAAGATAGCCCCAGGCATCAAGTTTCCCGAAAAATGATATGTATCAAATTCAGGAAAATATTGATTAGGAAACAATTACTCTAATGCTAAGTCATTTTTTTAATCAATTGAAAGACATGTTCGCTGTGATTGCCTATTTTCACTAATAATCTCTCCTTCACCCAGGTTAAATCTTTATTGTTCATTCTATAAAGAAGCTGTTTGCTTTCATCAAAGAAGCCAAGCTGTCGAAATATTTCAGCTTTCATCAAAAGATCATTATCATCAGCTTCATTGAGGATTTTTAGTAGAGCAATGAGGTTTTCAGTATTCAGTTTTTGCATTTCAGGAGTAATTTTATTTTGATGGCCATTTCTGAAATAGTCATTAAAGGCCCACCAAATTTTCAATCTGATGTATCTCTCAGCAGGAATGGTTTCTAATACCTTGAAATACTGATGAAATGTTGGGAACTCGACATAATCAATATCTCTGTACTTCGTTTCGAGTTCTCTGTGATCACGAACTTCTTCGACCTGCAATTCTTTCCTTACCCAATAAAACTGATCACATTTTTTACATAAAACTAGGCTTGGGAAGTCTGGCATCATCGGAGAGATCTTCTTGCCCTCAGACCATAGCTGAGAGCCAAATGTGTTTCCTGAGATGATGGTTCTTTTCTTGGCGTATTGACCACAGTTTGGGCATGAGAGAATAATTGCAGGTCCTGGTATCATAACTTTAAATTTATTGGTTAATATATATAAATAACTGATAAAAAATCTTTTCCTGGTATAACTAAATCTCTATGTAAGGATTTGGATATTAACAAATTAATGCTTATCTTTGTGTCGCTTTGCCAGAATAAAAGATAGAATCCGAATTTAACCAAGTAACAATCAAAAAAGCCCTCGCATCAGTTTTGACACAGTTCTGAGGATGTAGGTTAACCATCCGCCAAAAACAGAGGAGAAACCTCATTTGAGGTAGTAGGGCTATCCCAGTTAGCATAAATTAATAGAATCGGCAATGAGTGCTTAATTCTCAACCGATGACCAGCATACCGAAAGGTTATTCGTGCAGACTGCGGGTTGCTAAAACCCTAAAAGTGGATATGGCTTAGGTACGTCTGAAATGGACGTCTGGGGGCACCTAATAGTTTACAATCCTACGGCCAAATATGAAAATTAATCAAGGATTAACCTTAATATTTGTGGGTATCTAAGTAATATGCTGGGATAAAGAAGATGCTTTTTCATTATGAATCCATTCATCCAATTCTATAGGGTTTCGGACAATTGAGCGGTTAAGATAGCTGTCAGATCATCAATTTACTTGAAAGCAAGTAAAAGGTCCTATAATTTTTTTTTAAAAGAAATGATTTTGGTTACCACAACCGAAGCTAAACAAGGAGGAGATAATGCAGAGGGTCTTTTAACAAATGGAGTAACAAATATTCAGATAAGGGGGATCAAACAATGGGAAGATGGCAAAAACACACCCTACATGATGATTTGCGGCTATGGTTTTTTCCTTGAGAATAAAGAAATCGCAGCTGTCCAGTCAAAGACCAACAGAATTTTTGTCTGGTTGCACCAAAATCTGGATGAGCAGATGAAGTCAGTACTTGCAGCTGCATCAGCTTCCCTGATGGTCCATACTTTTGCGAGCGAGTCTCTCTAAGAATTAAACCAAAACTGCTTGTGTGGCTTTTACCCTTTTAAGGCAATATATTCAGGATCCAATAACCAATACTTTGAGAACCATTTTATATCGGATAATTCTGCTACTGGCCGGAATATTACTCATACCCGAGGTTATAGGACAAGAGGTTATGAATGAGGTAGATACAGTTGCATTTTTTGTGCCTGATATGCGTAAGCCGTCATTCAGGTTTTTAACCGATGTGGCCAATATTTCAGAGTTCTATGAACAGGGAGGTAATTTATATCAATATCACGACAGCGGTGATAAAGAAATTCAATATGGGGATCTCCAGAGCACGTTTGTCCAAAACAAAGCTGATCCGGCATTACGTGATATGGCTGACGGTGCATTGACTTTAGTTACGGGAATAGGATTTGGTTCCTCGGTTGATGGTTACTTTGAAGTCTCGGGAAAAGTAAGATGCAATGATTCACTTCCTGATTGGAGTGTTCTTATGTTCTGCGAAGGATCCAGGGAGACTGACAGGGAAAGAGTCCGGGATGAAGATGGAAGCACCGGGGTTTCGACCAATCAGACATACAATTACAACTGGAACAGGAATGCCGCCGGTATACTTATTGAAGATATTGATACTATCGGATATTTCAGGATTATAATGAATCCCCTTGAAGATTCGTTGCTGAAGTCCTTCTCATCTGATCTCCTTCCACCCCGGAAGGTTAAAAACAGCAATCTGACAGTTAAATCAAATTACGCTGTCAAGACTGCTGCAGAGATTGACTTTGGGATTTCAGGAACATTTTGCGGGAATGATTTCTTTATAATCTCAGATGGTACAGATCGTAAAACATGGATTTTCATGAATAATACATTTATGTCTATGTTTCAGGAATACCGATCGCTCGGCAGGAAATCTCAAATTATGCCCTATCTTATTGTAAATAAAAATATTCCCAATTCTGACAGACGAGACCTGGTCAGGATTGCTATTATGAGCCGATGTCTGAACGCTGTATTGAACTGACCTTAAATAGGATTAATCATCTCCAGCCCTCGGATCACTCAGAGGGCTTTTATTTGGCAGCGATTCATGAAGAGGTGCTGCCTTCTTTACCGATTGCCAGCATTGCTATTTCTCATGCGCTCTAAGGTATCTTGGCTGAGTTGATGTGTAGTTTGCCGCTTTGTGTCTACGAGAGTCGCAAATGACTCAGAATAGCCCTCAGCTCCATTCTCTGGACAAACCTCAACGAAGGATGGCAGCGAGACATTTTTGCGCCGGATTGCCACATGATCCGGGGCTTTTTCTTTTCTTATGCAGTAACATAAATATTGCTCTGTGCACTCGAATACGCTTACTCCGGAATCAGGTGCTCAGTTTGTCCGGATTTTCCACTTTATCGTCGATCTTAGACTCCTTAATGTAATAGTGCGTAACAATTCTGTTTTTCATTCTCTGCGTTTTATTGTTTAACAGGTCCCTATTCATACATCAAAATTATCGAAAATCATACCGCTTTAAATGCAGTTTGCTGCAAATAATAGCATAATAAACAGGCTGTTACAGGGTTTAGCGAGACCTCCGGGGTTGTTTTAAGATGGGTCTCGATTTTTACTCCTCTTTCAAGGAGTTCTGACGTACATTATGAGTACCTCAAAAAAAATAAACCGCTAAAAATCATTGATTTAAAGCGGTTATAAACATACTGAGATGCTACATTGTTGACCCACAGGGGTTCGAACCCCAACTCTTCTGAACCAAAATCAGACGTGTTGCCAATTACACCATGGGTCAATCGGCGCCTGATAAGGCGTGGCAAAAGTAGATATTTTTTTGAATTCAGGATTGCTCTGTCTCGTAAAAGATAAACGGACAGTCAATGAATGAGTGAATAATCTGGCCAAGCTCGTACAACTCGTCATCTCCCCTTTCATAAAACCATTCTATCGAGACCCTGTTGTGAACATCATCGTAAAGTGACAGTTTCTTAATGAGACCATAAACCCACTTTGTAGATGCCGTATTGATGAAATCAAAAGAAAGAGACACACGCGTCCTGATTGCCGTGCGGGCCACATACTCTGTTACCCACTCTTCAAGAGGACGGTAAAAATCAGAAGCATTCTCTGGTATTGACCTCCCCCTGATCTCAAGGTGACCCTCAAGAAACAATACTTCAGGCGTAACCTTTGTAGGCTCTATCTTAATGATATTCATTCCCATTTTAGCCGCAATAAAAAATCCCCCTGATGTGGCATCCACAAAAATAGTAAAATTAGGTTTGCTGCTGATTACGATCAGTTATTTTTCGGTTCGTGCGAAAACAGAGTAAGCTCACCCTGTTCCCACAGCGTCGGATGCTCACTGTCAAACCTGCCTATGATGGCATGCATGATGGTGCGACGCATAAAATCCGCCTTGCTCCTGACCCTGAAACGCTGACAGTAGATGTTGAGAGCCCTCGCTTCCCTCTGGTTAAGCCTGAGAGTCAGGTTGGTCGTTCTTTTAATCTTCTCCTCAGTAATATGTATGCGTTTCAACCCGGCTTTAAATTTTATACTAAAATAGCCCCCGGCCACGGTATAAGCGGCATGGGAAACAGTGATTTATTAACAACAGAAAGCAGGTCGTTCATAATGAGCTGACCTGCTTGATGTTATACTATTAATAAGTATTAAAGCCTGTTAAGGGCGTTGAGATCTCCGAAGGCTTCCTTGAGCCTTGCAATAAATGTTTCCTGACCCTTGCGGAGCCATACCCTCGGGTCATAATACTTTTTATTGGGCTTGTCTTCACCTTCAGGATTTCCGATCTGACCCTGCAGGTAACCCTTTTTGGCCTCATAATAATCCCTGACACCTGCCCAGAATGCCCACTGCATATCGGTATCAAGATTCATTTTCACTGCACCGTATTTAATCGCTTCGGTGATCTTTTCCTTCTCAGACCCTGAGCCTCCGTGAAACACAAAATTGACAGGATTGGGACCCGTCTTGTGCTTCTTTTGGATATAGTCCTGCGAGTTCTTGAGTATCTCCGGCTTCAGGGTAACGTTACCGGGCTTATAAACGCCGTGCACATTGCCGAATGAAGCAGCAATGGTGAAGTTTTTCGAGATCTTCAGGAGCTCTTCATAGGCATATGCCACATCCTCGGGCTGCGTATAGAGTTTTGAGCTGCTAATGCCGGTATTATCAACGCCATCCTCCTCGCCTCCGGTAACACCAAGTTCGATCTCAAGCGTCATCTCAAGCTTATCCATACGCTCAAGGTATTTCTTGCATGTCTCAATGTTTTCTTTCAGAGGCTCCTCGGAGAGGTCAAGCATATGAGAGCTGAACAGCGGCTTGCCGTTGGTCTCATAAAACTCCTCGCCGGCATCCAGCAGGGCATCTATCCATGGAAGGAGCTTGCGGGCTGCATGATCAGTGTGAAGTATTACCGGGATACCGTAGTACTCTGCAACGTTATGTACATGAAGAGCACCTGATATTCCGCCGGCGATGGCGCCTGTCTGATTCTCTTTCGTCAGACCCTGACCTGCAAAGAAATGCGCTCCTCCGTTTGAAAACTGAACTATCACGGGCGAATTCACCTCCCGCGCCGTCTCAAGAACAGCATTCACGGAATCTGTCCCGATAACATTCACTGCAGGAATGGCAAAATCATTCTTGTTTGCATAATCAAACAGCTTCTTTACATCTTCTCCGGAGATGACACCGGGCTCAAGATTTAATCCTTTGTTACTCATTCTTTTGTATGTTTTATTGAATTTTCGAAGTCGGTTGCGGCAAAGATAAGTAAAAATGCAGAACTCTTTTCTGATCCCCATGCAGCATGATAATATCTTTGATGTCTTTATTATAATGATCAATTTCCTATCTTCGTAGCTTCGTTTTAAAGTCCTTATTCAGTGAACATGAAAAGAAAATTTTTTATCCTAAGCATCGTCATGCTGCTTAGTCCTTTGCTTCTCTTTTCACAGCAGAAACAGTGGACGTTTGAAGAGTGCATTGCCCATGCTCTTGCGAACAACATTGAGATAAAACAGCAGGAGATCATGACCAGGTATCAGGAATCCAGCCTTGAACAGTCGAAATTAAATCTCCTTCCATCCCTTAACGGAAGCGCCAATCATTATTATTCTTTTGGCCGGTCATATGACAAGACATCCAACAGGTATACCGAGGGCGAAACCGTTCAGTCTAACAGCTTCAATGTCGGCTCAAACCTGTCATTATTCAACGGCCTGGTTAATTACAATACCATCCAGAAGAACAAATATGAACTGCTTGCCACCGAGCAGGATCTCGAAGGATTCAAGGATAATATCTCCCTGAACGTGGCACTTGCATATCTTCAGATACTTTTGAATAATGAACTGGTAGCGACCACAGCCTCGCAGGTTGAGCTGACAAACCAACAGATTGACCGCACTCGCAAGCTTGTCGATGCAGGCAGCCTGGCACGCGGAAACCTGCTGGATATTGAAGCACAGGCAGCCCGTGAAGAGCTGCAGCTGATCACCCTCCAGAACCAGCTGGCAATATCTGTCCTGACCCTGGCACAGCTGCTTGAGTTGCCCTCGGCTGATAACTTTGAAATTGAAATTCCTGAGATTACCGTTGATCCCGTTGCATTTGAAAGTAATCCTGACTCCATCTATTCCGTTGCGGAAAAAATCAGACCGGAGATCCTGGGTGCAGAGTTTAAGCTGAAAGGTGCCGAATATGACCTGGCCATTGCAAAGGGTGGCAGGAGCCCTCAGATCTCACTGGGTGCTTCATGGAACACGGCATATTCCGATAACAGAATCGACCTTGTTACCCTGGAACCCTACGATTTCGTAACCCAGCTTGATATTAACAGGAACGGTGCAGTAGGCTTTTCACTGAACATCCCGATACTGAACGGGTGGATGGTCAACACTCAGATCAAGAACTCCAGGCTCGGTATTGAAAATTCGCGGTACGCGCTTGAAAATACGAAGAAACAGCTGTACAAGAACATTCAACAGGCTTACACCGATGCCACAGGGGCGCTGAAAAGGTATTATTCCAGCCAGAAGGCTGTATCATCAATGGAGGAGGCTTACAGGTATGCCGAACAAAAATTGAATGTTGGCCTGGTCACTGCCGTTGATTACAATCAGTCAAAGACGCAGCTGCTTAATGCCCAAAGCGAAATGGCCCAGGCAAAATATGAATATGTCTTCAAGACAAAGGTTCTTGATTTTTACAAGGGCATCCCGCTTTCTCTTGAGAACATTGGCATTATGGCACTTTAATTCAGAAAACTCATTAGTTATGAAACACCTGTGTTCCGAAAAACACTTACACAATAGTAATAAAATGAATAACACAGGTGTTGCATCATACCTTAGAAATAAAAATTTACTATGATGAAACAAAATAAAATTCTCAGGATCCTCGTACCCATTGTTATCCTTCTTATTGTTTTCGCTGCCGTTGGCAAAAAGAAAGGCTGGTTCGGAAAGGAAGCCACAGTTAAGGTGGCGATTGAACAGGTGAAAAAAACTCCCATTGTCGAAGCCGTTACAGCCAACGGCAAAATACAGCCCGAGACGGAAGTCAAGATAAGTCCTGATGTCTCCGGTGAAATAGTTGAGTTGCACGTCAAAGAGGGTGATTTTGTTCAGAAAGGTGTTCTCCTTTTCAAGATCAAGCCTGAAATTTACATCTCCGCAAGTGAACGTGCTGCCGCCGCCGTGAATTCATCCAAGGCCCGTCAGGCACAGGTCGAGGCACAGATGATCCAGGCTGAGTTGTCGTACAACAGAAGCAAGAAGCTTTTTGATGAGAATACGATATCCAAGTCTGATTTTGAGCAGGCTGAATCCCAGTATAAAGTTGCAAAAGCCGAGAAAGAGAGCGCTCTCTACTCGGTAAAAAGCTCCGAGGCTTCACTCAGGGAAGCGAATGAAAATCTGGTTAAAACGACTGTCTATTCACCCATGACGGGTACAATATCAAGCCTGTCGGTTGAGCTAGGCGAGAGAGTTATCGGCGCCACTATGATGACCGGCACCGAGGTTTTGCGCGTTGCCGACCTTAACCGTATGGAGGTTGTGGTCGAAGTAAACGAGAACGATATTATCAGGGTAAAGCTGGGCGACACAGCCGAAGTGGAGGTGGATGCTTATCTCGACCGCACCTTCAAGGGAGTGGTTACAGAGATAGCCAACTCGGCCAAGAGCACCACCATCACCTCTGACCAGGTCACAAACTTTGAGGTCAGAATACTCATCCTGCGAGAGTCATACCAGGACCTGATCAGTGAGAAGAACCCCAGTCCTTTCAGACCGGGAATGTCAGCATCTGTTGATATTTTCACCAGCCGGAAGGCAGACATCCTCACCGTTCCCATCCAGGCGGTCACAACGCGCACTGATACTACCAAGGCAAAGACAGTCGGAGCTGAAGAGATACGAACACTCGTTTTTGTGTCGGACGGAACCTATGCTCTTGCCCGTGACGTGAAGACAGGCATTCAGGATAACGTAAACATTGAGATCCTGAGCGGTCTTGCTGAAGGCGACACTGTCATAGTGCAGCCATTCAGTGCGATCAGTAAAAAACTTTCCGACTCCACCCTTATCGAAGTTGTTGATAAAGAGGCCCTCTTCAACACTGAAAAGAAGAAGGGAAAATAAGGTAAACGGTAATTTATTTCTTAAATGATCCTTTGCATTGAGACAGCCACCGGGGTCTGTTCGGTGGCATTATGTGATGACAACTCTGTCATCAGCGTGCTTGAGGCTCCTGCCGGGATGTCTCATTCCTCAAGTCTTACCGTCCTCATAAAGGAGCTGCTCAGAGGCGCTTCCATCGAAGCACGGCAACTTGATGCCGTCTCAGTAAGCAAAGGACCCGGATCATACACAGGACTAAGGATCGGAGTATCTGTAGCGAAAGGCATCGCTTACGGTGCGGAAATACCCCTCATAGGCATCAATACCCTCACCGCAATGTGTCACGGTTATCTTACGGCAAACCCTTTTCCGGCAGACAGCAGTATCCTGCTCTGCCCGATGATCGATGCCAGGCGGATGGAGGTATATAACGCCCTTTTTACTGTGGATGGAAGGATGATACAGGAGACTTCCGCAGACATTATCACTGCGTCATCATACAGCGACAGACTTGAATCAGAAAAAATAATTTTCTTTGGAAACGGAGCCGGCAAATGCAGGTCAGCAATAACAGGCCCCAATGCCATATTTGAAGAAGGATTCAGCCTCTCGGCATCATATTTGCACAAGCCGTCAGTGAACGCCTTCAGGGAAAAGCAGTTTGAAGATGTTGCTTATTTTGAACCTTATTATCTTAAGGAGTTCATAGCAACAATTCCCAAAAAGCTGTTCCTCTGAGAAAAAACATTCCGAAATGAGAAGAATTTTACCGGCAGTACTGATTATTTTGATTACCACAGTGCAATGGGTAACCGCTCAGCTACAGCCATATATGCCGGGGGAAAAGGTCTTTTATCAGATTAAATACGGCCCCGTTGGCAGCGGACGTGCTGTCCTTGAAATAAAAGACGGCTTCTACCAGGGAGAACCTGTATGGCATGCAACAGTTACCGGTCAGACAACAGGCCTCGCCGATGCCCTTTATCATGTAAGGGACACTTATGAGAGTTACATAAACCCGGAAACAGACCTTCCTGTCTTCTCTATTAGAAACATCGTGGAGGGACACTACAAAAAGTACAATGAGGTGGTTTTTGACCATACATCAAGGAGCGATTCAACCCTGGTATTCAGTGACCTCTCGGGAAATCATACCGCCCCAAAAGGTCTACTGGATATTGTTTCATGCTTTTACTGGTTCCGGAAATACCACCTGGCAAGAGCTGACACCCTTGTTCCCGGGAAACTCTATCAGATGACCACATGGTTTTCTGACGAGCTCTACCCTATCGTATTGAAATACACAGGAATGGAGACGGTTAAGATCAAGGACGGAAAGATTATGTGTTACAGATTCAATCCTGTCACGGAGGTGGGGCGGGTCTTCGAGACAGAGGAAGATATGGTGATGTGGTTTAGTGCCGATGAAAATTTTTTACCGGTTAAAATCCGATTTGATATCTTTGTGGGGTCATTTCATGTGGAAATGGTAAAGAGTGAAGGGCTTAGAACGCCACTGAATTTTATTAATTAACTCAGGAAATTTTATTTTTTATATGGCAACAACAGCAGATTTCAGAAACGGACTGGTAATTGAATACAATAATGACCTGTATGCGATAATACAGTTTCAGCATGTTAAACCGGGCAAGGGACCGGCCTTCGTGCGCACCAAACTCAGGAACGTCACAACCGGCAGGGTACTTGACAACACATTCAGTTCAGGCACCAAGGTCAACGTGGCACGTGTGGAGAGAAGACCATATCAGTATCTGTACAAAGATGACATGGGGTATCACCTTATGCATACCGAGACATTTGAACAGATCACCGTGCAGGAGTCAATGCTCAACAACAGTGATCTTCTCAAGGAAGGTGCAACAGTTGAAGTGGTGGTTCATGCAGATACGGAAAATGTTCTTCTTGTTGACCTCCCAATCAACGTGGTAATGGAAGTGACTTACTCTGAACCCGGACTTCGCGGCGATACCGCCACCAACACCCTGAAGCCGGCCACAATAGAAAACGGCACAACCATTATGGTACCTCTCTTTGTGAATGTAGGTGACAAGATCCGCATCGATACGCGCGACCGCTCATACATAGAGAGAGTCAAGGGCTGACGCTGGAGTGATGGATGAGAGCAGGCTTCCCAAGGACAGGCTTAAGATGTCGAAATTCAAACTCGACGCCCTGCTCGATATCACCCTTTCAATCAATGCAAACTTACCTACAAAAGAGCTTCTCAGAAAGTATGAGTCTATCCTGCGCGAGGACCTGGGCATAGGCAAGCTGATGTTATTCAAATACGGCGAGAAGTGGGAAGCGCTGCTTAACGCGGGCTTCCCTGACAACCTTAAGAAAAAAATAAATGTGGAGCGTGATCTCAACTGTTATACCGAGATCACAACTGAAGTGAATGCAAAGCCTTTTGAGGCTGTTGATATTATCATCCCGGTCATGAACAACAATATCCATACGGCATTCGTGCTTATCGGGGATATTGATGAGGAAGGAGAAGGAATGAGCCCGGTAGTCAAACACCTGAACTTCATTCAGACTATCTCAAGCATAATCGTGGTTGCCATTGAGAACCAGCGTTTGTTCAGGGAGAGCCTCCGCCAGGAAGCCCTGCGCAAAGAACTTGAACTGGCAGCACGCATGCAGATGATGCTCATCCCTGACAACAAAAAGCTGCCGGCAAACGACAGGATCAGGGTTCAGGGCTTTTATAATCCGCATTATGAGGTCGGAGGCGATTATTATGATTTCCTCACTTTGTCTGACACAACAGTGGGCTTCTGTATTGCCGACGTGTCCGGAAAGGGGATATCAGCCGCCCTTCTGATGTCAAACTTTCAGGCCAGTCTGAGAGTGCTCTTCACTGCGAATGTCGATCTTGAAGTTCTCTTGCGCAAACTGAACACTGTAGTTGTACTGAACTCATCCGGGGAATGTTTCATCACACTCTTCATAGCCCGGTTCAATATGAACACCAGGGTGCTTGAATATGTCAATGCGGCTCATACCCCGCCGGTTATAATAGATATCCTGTCCGGCACTTCTTCCATGCTGAGACAGTCATGCGTGGGCGTGGGGATGCTGGATGAAATGCCTCAGGTGGGTAAAGACAAGATCACCATCACGCGTCCGACAAAAATAATCTGCTATACCGACGGTCTCTCGGAACTGACAGATGACAACGGGAATTTCATCGGAGCCTCAACTGTGGTAAAACACTTCCCTAATTCCAGGCCTATCTCGGAAAATATTGCCGCACTGATAGAAGAACTGGATATCCGTGCCGGAAATCCTGACCTGTTTGATGATGTGTCAATTCTTGCCCTGGAAATAATGTAAGCGGCACTATCAGAGCTGTCCTGTCTGCTCCTCTTTTTCTCTTATATCCATCGATACCAGTATTCCGGCAAATCCCCACCAGAGCGCAGCGATCTTGTCGCTGTCGAGGAAGCTGTTCATTATACCGTGAACGACATATGTCATCAGGCCCGTCAGTATGGCCAGGGCGAAATACCCGTCCCAGGTTCTCTTCTCCCTGTACCAGACCCTGATACCTGTAATAACGATGAAACCTGTGAGCAGCAGGTATAATAATGCCCCCGGCAGGCCCGACTCGCTCATCGTGCCGAGGTATTCACTGTGGGCATTACCGGCATCACCGAAGTCAGTGCTTATGACGGTTCTGTCCGCTGCCTTCTGGAACGGCCCGTAATTGAACTGATAAGTCCCGGGGCCCCAACCGAACAGTGGTTTCTCCTCAGACATCCTGAGTGCGCATTTCCATCTGTTTATGCGTTCCAGGTTCGACTGATCGGTGGAGATATTTGACGATGACCGGAGATGCTGGCCGAGATCAGCCGATGAATCCTCTGTTGTACTGTCCATCTTCTGCCATATCCATCCTGCAGAGAGAATCATCGCCACAATAAAACCGGCAGCCGTTAAGGTGAGAAGCCTGACTGGCATCCTGAGCCACAAAATTGATGACAGCGCTACTGCTGCAATCAGGCTCACCCATGCCGCCCTGCTGTATGAAAAGATAAAACCGGCCATAAACAGAATTATCAGCAAAGACACGAACATCCTCGAAGCGACGCCGATGCCTTTCCTGATGAGAACAACTGACAGTGGAGTCAGAAGAAAAGCCATTGAAGCTCCGAAGGATGTATGATCATTATAAAAGGGATAGCAGGCTGAATGAGCAAACTGCTGGTTCAGCAGCCCCGCACCTCCTGCCCTGACAAGGAAATAAAACACCACGACAGCGAGGCCTGTTGAATATGCGATAATATATTTCCCGGCAAAGCGTTCGCTTCTGAACAACTGGGCTGCAATAAGGTAGAAGCCTGCAATGAACCACATCCGGTAGGCAAGTGTCTTGAATGAGACGCCCGGCATTGTCGATGTCAGTGAGGTCACCAGTGTCCACATAAGATACAGACCGATAAGAACAGTCACAGGATGCCTCAGGAGTTTTACGGAAAATTCGCGTGTGACAATAAGCTTGAACAGTGTTATAAAAAGCAGCAGTGCAAGTACAGGTTCAGTTGGTACGGAAAGATCAAAGCCCGCACTGCCAGTGAGATAACTGATCTGGATTGAAAGAGGGGTCAGTAACAGCGTCAGGAGCAACAGATGCTCGAGGGAGAGCACGGCCAGCATGACAACAGCCAGTCCTGCAGGGATAAGCCATATCAGTGATTCAATGCCGTTCATCAGTGCGGTGCACCTTCACGCCTTCGACAACAAAGAGTACCAGCGCGGCAAGAACAAGGACAGATAAGGTCGAAACAATGACCAATATGCTCCTGCGAGGGTAAATTTTCTTCTCAGCCACCACAGCCCTGTCAACAACCAGAGTATAGGGCATGGTCTGCTGGCTCAGCGCCAGAGCTTCAAGATATCTCCCCCTTATCAGGCCCAGGTATTCTGTCTCCGTGTCTAGAGTGGCATACGCCTTTAATACGGCTGCTCCCTTGAGAATTACAAGGGAATCCTCATACTGCCTGACGAGGCGATCCTGCATCTCATAGCTCCTGCTGATCTCATCGAGCATGGCAGCAGCAGCAGTGCGCTGCAGCTTATTGAAAATGGTGTCGCTCTGCGAAGCCATGTCATTAGCCATGGCGCATGCAAGCTCCCTGTCCCGGTCCCTCACCCTTATCTCGACTGACCCGAAGGAGGTTTTGGAGGAATGTATATACCTGTCCATCTTCTCAGCTATGAGAGTTTGGGGATATTTCTCCGAGGGTTTGATATTATAATGATCAGCAAGATTATACTTCATTTTAAGGTAATCCCTGACCTGCTCGCTGCTGATTACCTGCAGCAGTTTCTCCGTTGCATCATCATCACCGTAGAGGGTTGTTTTCGAAGAGGCTTCACCAAGCAGGGTGCTGGCTTCGGTAATATTCGATGAGGGGTAGAGAATAACCGTCGATTCATACAACGGTTTAATCAGAAGCGAGATCACTGCTGACAGTACTCCTGCCATAATTCCGGTGACAAGAAATACCCTGAAATGGCTGATGATAAAATTTATCAGATCAATCGAGTCCGGTTTGAATTCAGCTTTTATGTTACTCTTCATCTTGTCCGGTTTTATATTTAAATGACCCTGATAAGGTAATAGCTTTTTTTACCTTTCTGGAGCAGCATATATTTATTATTCAGCAGTTTATCCGGTTTGATGATCAGCTCCGAATCGTCAATCTTCTCTTTGTTGAGGCTGACTGCTCCGCCCTGCACAAGGCGTCTGAACTCACCCTTTGATTCAGTGATCTTTGTGTGCACGGCGCACAGGTCGGAGAGTGTTACGCCGGCAGATAATATCCCGGGAGTTATGTCATACATCGGCACACCTTCAAAGACGGCCAGGAAAGTGTTTTCTTCCATGCGTTGCAGCTGTTCTGTGGTTCCCTTCCCGAACAGAATCTGGGAGGCCTCAACGGCCCCTTCATATTCTTCCCTTGAGTGTGCCATGACTGTCACCTCCTCTGCGAGACGCTTCTGCAGGATGCGAAGATGCGGCTCAGCCCGGTGAGCTTTCACCAGCTCATCTATCTCGCTGTGTGACAGCATGGTGAAGATCTTAATGAACTTCTCCGCATCATCGTCCGCCACATTCAGCCAGAACTGATAGAACTGGTAGGGCGTTGTCTTTGCGGGGTCAAGCCACACATTACCTGCCTCGGTCTTGCCGAATTTCTGACCGTCGCTTTTTGTTATGAGCGGGCATGTCATGGCAAATGCTTCGCCTCCGGTCTTGCGTCTGATGAGCTCGGTACCCGTCACAATGTTGCCCCACTGGTCGGAGCCTCCCATCTGCAGTTTGCAGCCATAGGTATTATAGAGATAAAGAAAATCGGTGCCCTGCACCAGCTGATATGAGAACTCGGTGAACGACATGCCCTGACCGGTATCGGAGTCAAGTCTTTTTTTCACGGAGTCTTTGGCCATCATGTAATTGACCGTGATGTGTTTTCCTATATCCCGGATAAAGCCAAGGAAGGAATACTCCCTCATCCAGTCATAGTTGTTGACCATTAAAGCCCTGTTGGGGGAAGCTGATCCGAAGTCGAGGAATTTCTCGAACTGTTTTTTCATCCCCTCCTGGTTATGGCGGAGTGTCTGTTCGTCAAGGAGGTTTCGCTCCTCCGATTTCCCTGAGGGATCGCCTATCATTCCCGTTGCGCCGCCGATAAGCACTATGGGCCTGTGGCCGGCATTCTGCAGGTGTCTTAGCATCATCACTCCCACCAGGTGGCCGATATGCAGGGAATCGGCTGTTGGGTCGAATCCAACGTAGGCAGCGCTCTTTTCCTTCAGCAGAAATTCTTCTGTTCCGGGCATGATGTCATGTATCATACCTCTCCATTTCAGTTCTTCGACAAAATTCATCATCGGTAGCTCAAAATTCAGTGTCGCAAAGATATCAAAACCGGTCAGATGATGACCCCCTGAGGTTTGTTTTTATGGCGGTTGAAACTGTCAAGCAGATCGCCGCCTTCCACTATCGGGAAGATTGCGGGAATGATATCAGCGATAGGATTATAGAGAAATGACTTCTCTATTGTGGCGGAAGGCAAAAAGTGTCTTTTTTCATCTATCGTATTAAGAAAAACGAAAATGACGCTAAGGATCAGTGCGGTCTTGATAACCCCGAAAACAGCGCCCAGCGTTTTCACGACGAAACCCAGGGACACCGATTTAACGATGGTATCCAATAGCCTGCCGAGCAGGTTTATGCATAGGACGATAACTACAAAAGTGATTGCAAAGGCAACGATACCTGTCCAGGTTTCCTGCATGTCGAACCACCCGTAGAGTTTGCCTGCAGTCCATCCAGAGAAATGTATGGCTCCCCAGATGCCCAGGATCAGTGCTGCCAGTTTTGCGATCTCGATTATAAGGCCGTCAATGAAACCCTGTATCAGCCCGAAGGCAAGGAGAGCGATAATTACAAAGTCAATCCAGTTCATTGTTCAGTGCATTTGAAAGGATGAAGGTAAATAATATAGAGGCAATAGAGGGGCGAACGTTAAAAAATGATTCGGTGAATCATTTTAGTAAGCAGCCAGGCTGAAGGGGGGCGGAGGGCATGCAACATGCAGCATGCCGTTTATTCATTTCAGACTCTTTTTATACTCAATCACAGCCAGAAGATCCTTAATCTGCTCTTTTGAGGTGACAGTAATTGCCAGGGGGAACAGGGTGCCAATCGGTTTTTTTGATTTGAATTCTTCCTTAATGCTTTTGTCAATGTCAAGCTCAAGTATCCCGGGGCAGTGTCTTTCAACGAAGTAAAATCCAGCTTTAAAATATCCGTCCCAAACAGATAGCCAGCACACTGTCTTTTTTTTGTATCCAACTTTGCACAGCCAGGCCTTCCCGTCCTTATAATAATTCCATTGTGGTACAAGCAAGTAACCGACACCGGTGATTTGCTTCATGGTTTCCACGTAGGCAGAATAGCTGTCCTTCAAAACATTTCTCAGTATTTCATCTGAAGGATAAGCATCAGGGTCTTTTAACAGTGGCGTTTCCATTTCTTCTTTGTTGGTTTTACATCTTCCTCAGGAAATTGTCTATCTCTCTGGCGGCACTCCTGCCGGATGCAATTGCATAAACAACCAGACTGGCTCCGTTTACAGCGTCTCCGGCGGCAAAGACTTTATTGAATCCGGTCTCGTGACCCTGGCCTGTTTTGGCTTTATATCTCCCATCAGGGTTGACGGTTAAATCCTTAGCTAAACTATAATTAGCCGGGTGAATAAACCCAAGAGCCAGCAGCACCAGGTCAGCATCAATTATTCTGCGTGTGCCATCAATAATTTTCATTGAATACCCTGATTCTTCTTCAATCCATTCCACCTCTTCCACCTCCACTCCTGTGACATTTCCATCATGCCCGATAAACCTCACTGTGGATAATGACCATATCCTTTCACATCCCTCCTCCTGGGAAGTAGAGGTCTTCATGACTCGGGCATAAAAGGGCCATGGATTATCAGGAGTTCTGGCCATGGGTGGCTTTGGCAAAATCTCGATCTGGGTGATACTAGAAGCTTTCTGACGTATAGCCGTTCCCACACAGTCAGAGCCTGTATCTCCTCCTCCGATAACCACCACCCTTTCTCCTTTGGCACTGACAGGTTCTGCAGTGCCGACAGATTCCCCCCCGTTGATTTTGTTCTGTGAAACCAGGAAATCAAGAGCGAAATGGATGCCATTCAGATCTCTGCCCTCCACCATGAGGTCACGCGGCAGAGAGGCACCTGTGGCAATACACACAGCATCATGTTGATTTACAATGTCCTGAAAAGGAATATCCATTCCAATATTAACATTGGTCCTGATAGTCAGGCCTTCCTCTAACATTATTCCCAGTCTCCGGTCAATAGTTATCTTGCTGAGCTTGAAATCCGGCACACCATACCTGAGCAATCCTCCTGCCCTGGCTTCCTTTTCAAAAAGAGTCACTTCATGTCCGGCCTTGTTAAGTAAATCTGCTGCTGCCATACCCGAAGGGCCGCTTCCTATAACTGCAACCTTTTTACCAGTCCTGCTTCGGGGAGGGACAGGTTTTATGTATCCTTCAGAAAATGCTTTTTCAGTTATTGCCACTTCATTTTCACGAATAGTTACAGGGTCAAGCTGAATATTCAGAACACATGCATGTTCACAGGGTGCGGGACATATCCTTCCTGTAAACTCAGGAAAATTATTTGTGGCGTTCAGCCTTTTATAAGCCCCTTTCCAATCTCCCTTGAACAGTAATTCATTCCATTCAGGAATTAAGTTATCGACAGGGCAGCCCCAGTGGCAGAAGGGAACACCGCAATCCATGCATCTGGCGGCCTGCAGCATCCGGTCTTCACTGTTAAGTATCTGTTCAACCTCGCTGAAATCACATATCCTCTCGACAACAGGCCTGTTTCCTGCTTCTTTTCTTTTTATCTTTAAAAATCCCGTTATATCACCCATCGCCTTATTCTTAATGTTCAATAACCTGCGCCCATTTCCACATCCATCTCAACATTTGCGAGTTTCCTCTTTATCTCTTCAAGTTTTTGCTCTTCAAGTACTTTTTTATAATCATATGGAGTGACCTTGATAAACCTGGGAATAAATCTATCGGTGTCGTCAAGAATCATTTTTGCCTTTTTACTGTTTGTGTACCGGTAGTGACCGGATATCAGGGAGGTAAGTTCATCGATATCCCTGTTGTCTTCAACCAGTGAAAGTTCAACCATTCCCATATTGCAGTAATAGTCAAAGTCACCATCCTCATCATAAACATAAGCAATGCCACCACTCATACCTGCGCCGAAATTGCTGCCGGTTTTTCCAAGCACAACGACCCTTCCGCCTGTCATATATTCACAACAATGATTGCCTGTGCCTTCGACTACGGCAATAGCACCGCTGTTTCTAACTGCAAATCTTTCCCCGGCCACACCTGATATGAATGCTTCTCCGCCGGTTGCACCATAAAGCACCGTGTTCCCTATAATTGTATTCCTGTCTGCCTCGAACATCGATCCTGGCGGTGGCTTGACGATAATACGCCCGCCAGAGAGTCCTTTGCCGAGATAGTCATTTGTCTCCCCTTCAAGATAAAACTCAACTCCTGCCGCAAGAAAAGCCCCGAAGCTTTGTCCTGCTGAACCGGTGAACCTGCATTTAATTGTACCTTCAGGCAAGCCGGATGACCCATAACGTTCAGCTATTCTGCCTGAGAGCATGGCGCCTGTAGCCCGGTCTGTATTTCGGATTGACCTGCAGATCGCTACAGGGCTTTTCTGTGAGATAGCTTTTTCTGCTTCTTCAAGCAGGCTTAGGTCAAGAACCTCTCCCACTTTGTTTACATTTCGTTCGGTGCAGTATACCTGATTTGTCCGGGCTTCGTCAGGTATCCGGAGCAGCGCTGTGAGGTCTATATTTTTTGTCTTCCAGTGGTTTACCTCCGGATTCCGTTCGAGAAGGTCGCAACGGCCGACTATGTCATCAAGTTTACTGAATCCCATCTCTGCCAGGTGTTCACGGACATCTTCTGCCAGAAACCGGAAGAATGTGATGAGGTTTTCAGCTTTACCTGTAAATCTTTTTCTGAGCTCAGAATTCTGTGTTGCCACACCCGTGGGGCATGTGTTCAGATGGCATTTTCGCATCATGACACAACCAAGGACAACCAGGGCAGCCGTGGCAAATCCGAATTCCTCAGCGCCAAGTAAAGCCATAATTATCACATCCCTGCCGGTTTTTAGCTGACCGTCAGCCTGAAGTATGACCTTCCGGCGCAAATTGTTCATCACCAGTGTCTGCTGCGTCTCCGCCACTCCCATCTCAACCGGAAGTCCTGCATGCTTTATTGATGAAGCAGGAGAAGCGCCGGTGCCTCCCTCAAAACCCGATATTGTTATCAGATCAGCTCCGGCCTTTGTAACTCCGGCAGCAATTGTTCCCACACCAGCCTCAGAGACCAGTTTGACGCTGATTCTGGCACGGGGATTTACATTACGAAGATCAAAAATCAGTTGCGACAAATCTTCAATAGAGTATATATCGTGATGCGGGGGAGGCGAGATAAGGGTTATGCCGGGAATGGAATATCTGGTCTTGGCGATGATGTTATCCACTTTGTGACCCGGAAGCTGCCCTCCCTCACCCGGCTTGGCTCCCTGGGCTATTTTTATCTGAATCTCATCAGCATTGACCAAAAATTCCGTTGTGACGCCGAAGCGCCCACTGGCTACCTGTTTTATTGCACTTCTGACGCTCGTCCCGTCCTCGCGGGGAACAAACCTGGCAGGGTCCTCACCCCCTTCACCGGTATTGCTTCTTCCACCAATACGGTTCATGGCAACGGCAAGACACTCATGCGCTTCTCTGCTTATTGATCCGTAAGACATTGCTCCCGTTACGAATCTCCTCATGATATTTTCGGCGGGTTCAACCTCCACGAGAGGAATTTGATTTTTCCTGATCTTAACCAGACCCCTGATAAACAACGGACGGGCTGTATCCTTGTCAGCCTTCTCCGTATATGCCCTGAAGATGCTCCGGTCACCTGTTCTTGTACTCCACTGGAGGTGCGCTATAATCTCGGGATTCCAGGCATGCATTTCACCGTTCCTGCGATATGAATACACCCCTTCTGTCAGTATGTCTTCCTCGTGTTCTTCAGCAAATGCATGTCTGTGGGGAATAAGAACCTCCTCGGCAATCTCACTCAGTCCAATGCCCCCTATCCTGGATGCAGTGCCCTCAAAGTAGCTGTCGATTACATCAGGATGTATTCCAACCGCTTCGAATATTTGTGAAGAACGGTAACTCCTCAAAGTGCTTATCCCCATCTTTGACATGATCTTCAGTATGCCTTTCTGGACTGAATTGATATAATTCTCCTCGGCCTTCTGGTAGTCGAGTTGTATTGCCTTCTCTTTCACCATCCTGTCGATTATGGCAAAAACCATATAAGGGTTGATTATACTGGCACCATAGCCGAAGAGTAGCGCAAAGTGCATAACCTCACGCGGTTCAGCAGATTCAACCACAATATCAATCTGCATCCTCTTCCGTTTCTTTATCAGGTAATGATGCACTGCAGAGACTGCAATAAGTGAAGGCATCGGGGCGGTGTTCTCATCAATGCCACGATCAGACAGGATGATATAGTTCTTACCCTCATCCACAGCTTTTTCCGCATCCCGGCACAGCTGGTCAATTGCATGGCGCAGCCCTTCTTCTCCTTTCCCGGCATCAAAATGCATCTTGAGGCTGGCGGCAGAAAAGCCTTTGTAGCGCAGATTCTTAACAATCTGGAAGTAGGTGTTTGAAATTACCGGGTTTCGGAATCTTACCATCTTGACATGATCAGGGCTCTCATCAAGGAGGTTTTGCTGCAAGGATCCCAGATATCCCGAAAGGGTCATTACCAGTTCTTCCCTGATAGGATCAATAGGAGGATTGGTCACCTGTGCAAAATGCTGCTTGAAATAATTGAAAAGACGATAAGGTTTTTCTGACAGGACAGCTAACGGCACATCATTACCCATAGAACTTATCGGTTCCTTGCCTGTTGCAGCCATCTCCCCGATTATTTTATCGATATCCTCCGCAGAGTAATTAAACGAGATAATGTAATTTTCATAGACCGGACCCAGCTCCGGAGTTTCAAGATGTCCGGTTTCAATCTCCTCAAGGTTTACCATGTTCTGCTTTATCCACTTCCCGTAAGGAAACTCACCTGCCAGCTTTTCTTTCAGTTCCGCGTCGTAAAAGACCCTCCCTTCCTTAGTATCAACCAGCATCATTTTGCCTGGCTTAAGTCTTCCTTTTTCAAGTATCTGGTCAGGCAGAAATGTCTGCACACCTGCTTCTGATCCCATTACTATCAGGTCATTAGTTGTTATTACATATCTTGAGGGTCTTAGCCCGTTCCGGTCAAGCATGCCGCCAATATATCTTCCGTCTGAGAAGATCAGTGAAGCCGGACCGTCCCACGGTTCCATGATAGTTGAATAATAATGATAAAAGTCGCGCAGCTCGCCCGGAATAGGATTTTTGGCATTGACTGATTCGGGAATTAATACTGACATTGCATAGGGCAGGCTCTTGCCACTCATGATGAGGAATTCGAGGACGTTGTCCAGTGAAGCGGAATCGCTTTTGTCAGGTTCTATAAGAGGGTAAATCCTGGCAAGATCTCCCAGTTTTTCCGATTTCAGAATAGATTCCCTGGCTTCCATCCACATTCTGTTCCCTCTTATTGTATTGATCTCCCCGTTATGTCCCAGGAAGCGGAATGGCTGAGCCAGATCCCAGCTCGGGAAAGTGTTTGTACTGAACCTTGAATGTACCATGGCAATAGCACTTTCCAGCCGGTTATCTGTAAGGTCAGAATAATAATCCCTCAGCTGAACAGAAGTGAGCATACCTTTATAGACAAGCACGCGCGATGACAAGCTGGGAATATAAAAGAAGCTTTTTTGTCTCAGGTCAGACTCACGTACAGCCCTCTCAACTCGTTTTCGGATGATATATAATGTTCTTTCCAGATCTTCCTGCGGCAGGTCAGCCTTAATGAATACCTGTTTGATGTGAGGCTCCGTTGCCCCTGATATATCACCGAGGACCGAATTATTGCGAGGTACTTCCCTGAAACCAATAAGAGACGCTCCTTCTTCTGCAGTAATTGATCCCAGCAGTTCCTCACATCTCGATGCTTCAGTACTGTCCTGGGGAAGGAAGATCAGTCCTGTACCGTATTTGCCTTCCTGGGGTAAATTATAGCCCTGTATAAGATAAAAATCGCGAGGCACCTGTATCATAATGCCGGCGCCGTCACCCGTCTTGCTGTCAGCGCCCTCGGCACCTCTGTGTGTCATGTTCCTGAGTATATCAAGACCCTGGCTGATGATTGTATGAGATTTCTCTCCCTTAATATGAGCAACAAAACCTATCCCGCAGCTTCCATGCTCAAAATCATGTCTGTATAGTCCCTGGTCACCTGGCCGTTCTGTTTTCTTTCCCATTGTTGGTGTTATTAAAAACTAAAAAACCGGTCTCTGTTTCTCTGAGAACGGTTATTTTAATTCCTGTATTAATATACCCCTCTCATCCGGATGCATTTATCCTTAATGTAATGCTTAGCGACAATGTTGCAATAGCCTGAATCATTTATTAACCTTCTGAGGCAAAAATATTAATTAATATGATTAATATGGGGCTCGACAATAAATTTCATAAATTATTTATGAGGAATAAGTTAACAATTTTAATTTATGCTAAAAATTTGCGGGCCGGATTAGCTGAACCCTAAACACTTAACTCCCATAAACCGGGTAATCCTGCTAGTTAATTATCAGCTTCGTATGCTTTATGCCACGCTTGCTGCTGACTGTCAGAATATATATGCCTGAACTCATCTGGTCATCTATGGGAAAAAGTATTTCCCCGGTTCCTTCATGCAACATATGTATCCTGTCAGAGCAGATCAATTGTCCGGAAATACTGCTGACTGACAATATTGCATCTTCGCCCGCCCAGTCACTGCTGAATGAAATATTTACGATGCCTCCTGATGCAGGATTGGGATATACCGAAAATGTTTCCTCGGCAGGCTGATCTTTAATTCCTGTCTGCAAGGTGCCGAACACTTCGAATTCATAGATTGAATTCCCATATTGAGTGGTTCTGGCAGTTGATAACATCCTGATATATCTGGCGGTTGCTGTGAATGAAAAATTATCAGTTCCGCCGTCTCCGCTGGTGGTTGAAAATACCCGCGTCCATGTTGTCGCATTGTTTGAAACCTGGATTTCAAAATTCTTTGCAGAGGCCGCCTCCCAGAAGATTCTTGCACCGGTAATATTGTATGCAGACTGAAGATCAATTCTTATCCATTGCGGATCAGAGAACGCTGATGACCACCGGGTACTCTTATTCCCGTCATTGACAGCCGAGGCCGGCGTTGAGACACTTTCCACGGATGATGCTGTTGCCGGTTTGTTGAGCGCTATGTTCGGAGGGCCCACCGTTACCGAAACCTCATCATAATCTGTTTTGTCTCCTGCGGTGGCCGTGATTCTGAAAGTGTATGCACCGGAAACGAGATCTGATACTGCCGGAGTGGCGATAGAAGTATTGTCAAATACTGCGGTATTCGGACCGCTGACCTGGGTCCAGGCAATGGATGGCACATCTCCGTTTGCATCATACACAGATCCTTTAAGGGTTGTTGTTGATGCAGGCTCATTTATAAAAATGTCCGCTCCCGCCATTGTTACTGGAGGCAGATCGGAAGTCATACCCTGAAACGCCATGGCAGCATATAGCTGTCCCAGTTTTGTCAGGGCCCCGTTTGCCCCTAACAGGCTTATATCCGGATTAATGCCAACCCTTGTTGCAAACCATGAATACCTGAACACAACCGGGTCGTTTTCAAGTATCGGAATTGCTTCCTTCATGTATTTCACGACGCCTTCAAAATCGGGCTTTGGTGGGTCCCATGGAGCAAACTCGGTGATCCACAAAGGCTTGTTGTATTTCCTGAATTTATCCAGATAGTTGCTTAAGGCTGCTGAGCCGGGGGCATAGCTGTGAATGGCAATATAATCGACTTTGCAGCCCGGACAGGCGGCAAAGAACTTATCGAGCCAGTCAACCGGATCGTTGGTAACTCCATCAACACAATCGCCGCACCAGTTTACTGCGGGACTTACAAGTTCCAGACCCTTGTCAGCTGCAATTTTTTCAAGATTTGGCCACATTGAGGCAGCCTGTGCAGGCGTCAGGTTGGCCTGCGATTTAAAGTTAGGTTCGTTAAATCCAAGGAGGTATTTGCTCCCGGCCGGTATCCTGGCTTCAATGCCAGGCACATCACCCGGATACACGGCGCCCCAGCACATAGGTACCCATTCGATCCCTGACAGCTGGCCCTGTGACACGGCAGGAGGTTCTACCCCCCAGTCGTAATACCAGGTAACAGATGGGGCCAGCACGACCAGATCCTGAGGTGAAGCATCGCCGCAAATACCCCGTTTAGGGCTTTTATTCTGACCGTATGTAAAAGAAGGCAGGCAAAAGAGCAGAATAGCAGATGCAAAAAGGATTCGCCTCATCATTGCCGGGTTAACTGTTCATCCATAATCTGAATTAATCTATTGAAAGACTATCCTGTACCCGACTGAAAATGTTATAGGAAATAAACCTTGTTCAAACACCGCGCCGTAGACCTGTTCCAAATAATCCATATATTCCTGTACTTCAGAACTTCTGAACGGCACAAATAAGGATACGCTTATGTAATTGTCCGAATACTTAAAAGGCTTATAATCCAGACCTACCCCAACAGTGGCACCGTAAAATACTTTATTCAGTTCCCTCATGTCAGTAACCTTGATCACGGCATTATACCCGTACATCGCCAGGGCAGATAACAACACATGACTGGTGCTGCTCCCGAGGGCAATCCTGGATTTAATCCCAAGATTATAACCCACACCGGCCAGATTGTACCCGATACCGCAAAAAAGTCCAAAATTTCTCTGCGGGTAATACAGGATGTTACCGCCGAACCCGCCGTAATCCTGCCCAATTCCCAAACCAACTGATAGTTTGTCAAATGTTATTACAGAGTTGGTCTGCAATACCAGCTCATTCAATAACTCGGTGTTCGTTGTTTTTGGAACGGAAGCCGTATCCTGAACAGTCTTGGCCGGGGTTTCTTCGCTAACTGTCAGGGAATCCTTTTTTTCCGTCTCCGCAGGTTTTTGGACTGTTGTCACGACCACGGTCTCCTGGGAAAAAACAATTCCATTCAGGAAAAGCAGAAAAGACGCAATCATAATGAAGTGCTTCACTCCCCAGAATGATGAAATACCCGATCGGGGGCGGGAAATAAGACCTTGTTTCTGTATGTTTTTCATGAGAATAGATTTACTCTCAAATATAGACAGAAAGATCCTCCAGTGCAAAAACACGGAAATCTAGACCTCAAGGCCTAAGGACCGCAGTTCCTGTCTGAGCTGGTCTGCCGATTGAAAGTGTATCGAATAGAATCCCAGCTCTGCGGCCGCTTCCGCATTGGCTTTGTTGTCGTCAATATAAACTGATTCTGTCGGATTGATATTATACCTGCTCATCAGTACCCGGTAAATGGCATGATCAGGTTTGAGGAGCTTCTCATACCCCGAAACCACAATGCCATCGAATTGTTTCATGAAACCATAGCGCTCAAAAGCTACAGGAAAAGCTTCATGTGACCAGTTTGTCAACGCGTAGAGGGGCATTCCGGCCGATTTAAGCTCATTGAAGATCTTTACGGTATCCTTGAGCTCCCCGCCAAGCATCTCCTCCCAGCGGCCGTAATAAAGGGCGATTTTGTCACTGTACTCTGGAAATCTGGCAGAGAGCTCGGCAGTGGCATCGCTGAAAAGCTTACCGCCGTCCTGCTGAACATTCCATTCATATGTACAAATCTCCGAGAGGAACCATTCCATCTCTTCCTCTCTGCTGAAAATCTTACGGTACAAATGTCTGGGGTTCCAGTCTATAAGGACACCCCCGATGTCAAAGACAACAGTTTTAATATTGCTCATGCTTTAAAAATCAAGACGCAATATTAACTATAAATTCTCAGGGTTAAACGCCACCTTTGCTTGTCCGAAGGCACACACCCTGGGATTGCCTGAATAATGTTCATACGGCTCCGACTGGCATGTCCCGTCGAGGATTGACTTTACACAGGCCACCTGATCGAGGATGAATTCGGCCGGCAGGGGATCTCCATGACCGGGAAAAATAGTTGTGAACTCACTCATTTTCTCCACCTGTTTTTCGAGTGTCTCCAGGTATTTGCTCAAAGGCAGACACCCCGGTAGCCAGAGCCATACAAGTCCATTGTTGTTGTCACCGGCAAAGAGAAGCTTGTTACTGATATCCAGGAGGCAGATGCTGCCCGGAGTATGTCCGGGAGTTTCAATAACCTTTATCCACCGGTCTCCCAGGTTGAAAATGTCGCCATCCGTCACCGGTATCAGCCTGGTATTAAAAGGCTTGCCTTTAAACCGCTCAGCATCCCGTGGTCTTTCCGCCTTGCGAAGATTTTCCAGTATTGATTTCGCCCGTTCAGCTGTTCCTGAGGCAGCGGCTGATTCAAGGTCAGCCTCATGAACGTATACTTTTGCAAACTGGTAGTTTGCCCCAGTGTGGTCACCGTGACCGTGAGTGTTCACCACAACGAGAGGTTTGTCCGTCATCTTCCGGATCTGTCCTGCCAGGTCGGCTGCGCCATTCCCGGTATCAACAACAAGTGCGCTGTCATGACCGATGATCAGGTAAATATTCGGGCCTCTGTCATTAATCTGCCAGACGTCTTTTGCCACCTCTTTTATTGAGAACCATGACGAATCCTGTTGACTTAAAGCCATGGATGGAAAGAGGACCAATGCAGTTAAGAATAAAAGTACATTCTTCATATCTGATCGTGGTTTTAGCTTATTAATAACTCACTACTGACTGACAGTAACAGATCCTGAGCTTTTAAGTGTTTCGATTGCTTCCGCCGGCAGTTTCCAGTTATTGTCAAAGAGACCCTGTGACACTATGTTGTCTGTGTTCTCCTTAAAGAGCACATAGTCCGGGAATTTTTTCAGCATCTCCACCTTGGAACCCATAAAGGCATAGCCGGCCTGACCGGAGGTGTTCTTTGGAGGGGTCCACCACGAAAGTCCTGAGTTGACAAGGATGTAATGCCGGTTCATTGGGAAAATGTACACTAAACCATATCCGGCAGCATCTTTATTGAGGTGCAGCGGCAGTTTGTCGGCAAACTTTTCAATCACTGAATTTGTCTCGCGGGTACCGAAGAGAACAAGGTTTGCTGTAACAAAATCACTTTGTCTCACCTCCTGGTCAGAGATCACCCTCGGGAACACCATAATCCGGCCGCCCATGCCAGACCAGTCGGCTGCAGCAGCCGCCTGTTCCCTTCTGGCATTCAGTTCCTCCGGCGAAGGATTGCCTCCTGTGCCGTAAACATAGATATGACTGCTGCTCACTGCAGCATAAAGAGGTCCTTCGGCACCGGGTTGTTTGGAGGTAAGTCCGGGAGTGAATTTACTGTTTGCCCAGGATCCGCCTGACTTCATAAACGAGATTGCACCGGCGCTCCTTACTGAAAAGGATTTGCCATCCACTTTTACAGTTACTTTCTTGTCGGCATTGAACAGCGGATGGCCTGACAGGTTCAGGGTAAACGCACCAAGTCCTGTGCTGGTCACTTCAATCGTATTGCCTGCAGTAAACCGTGCATCTATGGTTGCCATGGTTCCTGGAACCAGATCGTCAAATGTAACCCAGTAAGCCTTATTGTATTTGAACCACTTTGAACTGAATTTGACCTGCCCGGGAAACAGGTCTCTCTTGAACTGTGAGAACCAGTCAAAAATAAATCCGTCTTTATATGCCCATTCCCAGCTGTTATGTCCTACGCCGGGATATTCAACATAGTCAAGTTTCTGGGCGGTTGTTTCCAGCTTTGCCTTCCACTCGGATGCTGTTTTGTACAGAAAGTCCTTGTCGCCGATGAAAAGATGAACAGGCATGTTCAGGGCATTGCCGGCAAGGTCGATGGTTCCTTCCGGCGGTGCAGGGCACACCGGTGCGATAGCTGCCCAGACGTCCGGACGCGTCATCCCAAGCCAGAGAGTGCCGCCTCCGCCCATGGAAAGTCCGGTCAGATAGATCCTGTCTTCATCAATCATGAACCGCGACTTAAGATCATCAAGCATCTCATAAACATCCTGTTCGGGAATGCCCTGGTAGCCTGCTGTACCCCTGGCATACGGCGCCGCAGCTATATAATCTACTGACTTAAAGGGCGGCCAGTACCTTGTGGCCTCAACGTCAGTCTCGAAAGGCACATTGCCGGGCTTGATAAAATCATATCCCTGGCTGTTCCCTACGCCAAAGAGGCGCCTCATCCCCAGCCGGTGGTTTGACCACGCTCCGTGAAGAAAGATGACAAGCGGATAAGACTTATTCTCGTCAAAGTTTTCAGGAATATAGACTGAGTAAGGCTGATCTCTCTCATCCGCGGTTGAGAAGAATGAGAGATCCTGCGGTCCCGGTTTCAGTTTCTGCGCAAGAGCATAATCTGAATTGGTTGCGAATAAAACTGCGGCCATAATGAGCAGTTGGCAGATTGGTCTGAAGGATTTCATATGATTGTTATTAATGCGGTTTAAAAGTCTTTTGAAAAGTAGTCCGGTGGTTGGCCCTGCAGTAAATGCAGGCATTGGCCACTTGATCAGACTGGTGTCACTCCCTTTATCAGGATAATGTTTCCGTATTTTACAGTCTCGCCGGTCATAACGACGGCAAAGGCGTTTTTTGCCCTTTCGTAGAAGGCGAAGCGGTCGAGGCGTTTCACCTGAGGAAGGCCGGGAGTGTTGGGGGAGATTCGCTTCATATATGAAATTTCAACACCGGCATCCAGCTTATCACCCACAACCGGCTCCATCATTATGACCGGGTGAGGCACATATGTATCAAGTTCGAAAAGAGGCAGTATCGCCTCAAGCAGGTCTGCTATGTGCAGTCCGTCAGCCCTGATGATTCTTTTATTCAGGCTCTCGCCCGGGAAGTGTGCATCGGCCAGCACGAGCTCGTCGCCGTGTCCCATCCGCGCCATCACCTCAAGCAGGTTAGGTGAGATAAGAGGAGATATACCCTTAAGCATGTATTATTTTTTACAGGTAGTGAAAATAGTGTTTTCCGCAGAAAGATGATCGCAGGTCATCGTATTATTGCAGAAAAGATCATAAATCAATTCCATGCAGTGGGTAAACAATTTCATGCAATACCGGTTATTTATCCATAATTGATATATTTAAACCGAATCAGCATATAAACAGATTATGAACAGCAAAGATTTCTTTACGATTACCAATGGGGTGAAAATCCCCGCTGTCGGTTTCGGAACCTGGCAGATACCCTCGGGTGATGTGGCATACAATTCAGTAACCGCAGCGCTTAAGAGCGGTTACAGGCACATAGACACGGCCTACGCCTACGGCAACGAGGCAAGTGTCGGGCAGGCCATCCGTGATTCCGGCATTGACCGAAAGGAAATATTCGTAACATCAAAGCTGCCGGCAGAAATAAAGAACTATGCCCTGGCACGACGATACGCTGAAAATACAATGAAGAACATCGGTCTTGAATATATTGATCTTTATCTTATCCATGCCCCCTGGCCATGGAACCAGATAGGTGCAGACTATACAAAGCAGAATATTGAGATATGGAAAGCAATGGAAGAGTTTTATGAGGCCGGCAGCACCCGTTCAATAGGAATATCCAATTTCAATGTCTCTGACATCAATGCCATACTGGAGACCTGTCGCATCAGGCCGATGGTCAACCAGATCAAGTTTCACATCGGGCACGGGCAGCAGGAAATCAGGGAACACTGCGCGAAAAACGAGATCCTTGTTGAGGGATACTCACCTCTTGCCACAGGCAACCTCCTGCATAATACGGCTATTTCCGGCATCGCTAAGAAATACGGTAAAAGCGTAGCACAACTCTCAATTCGGTATGTTCTTCAGAAAGGTGCACTGCCGCTTCCAAAGTCAACACACCCTGAATATATCAGTCAGAACCTGGATATCGATTTTGAGATCGCGGAAGATGACATGAATATTCTTGACGGACTGAAAGCCGCTGTCTGATCCGGATTTTAACCGGCCGCGGCAGGCCGTAAAATTTTTTTATATTTGACCTCATTTAATTGAACCTTCAAAAAGATGAGAATCCTACAGACCAGACTGGCAAGTTATGACGCCCCGCAAAAGGTTATGGCAGCGGGCATTTATCCCTATTTCAGGGAAATAGAATCAGATCAGGACACAGTTGTTAAGATCGGGGGAAAGGATGTTCTGATGTTTGGATCGAACAGCTATCTGGGTCTTACCAACCATCCGAAAATCAAGGAAGCTGCAAAAAGGGCAATTGACAAATACGGAACTGGATGTGCCGGCTCGAGGTTTCTTAACGGAACACTCGATATCCATATCGAACTTGAAAATAAGCTTGCAGAACTTGTTGGCAAGGAAGGCGCTCTTTGTTACAGTACCGGTTTTCAGGTTAACCTGGGTGTTGTTTCTATTCTGACAGGACGACGCGACCACATTCTTCTTGACGAACGTGACCATGCTTCGATAATTGAAGGAAGCAGGCTCTCTTTTTCAAGAGTTCTCAAGTTCGCCCATAACAATATGGATGCCCTTGAAAATAAACTGAAACAATGCGCTTCCGGAAGCCTTAAACTTATTGTAGTTGACGGAATATTTTCAATGGAGGGAGATATTGTAAAATTACCTGAACTGGTAAACCTGGCTGAAAAATATGATGCCACTGTTATGGTTGATGATGCTCATGCCACAGGTGTGCTCGGGAAAAACGGATCTGGTACTGCATCACATTTCGGCCTCACCGACAAAGTGGACCTTATTATGGGAACCTTTTCAAAATCGCTCGCATCACTCGGGGGTTTTATTGCTTCAGACAAAGAGACTATCAACTATATTAAACACAATTCGCGGTCACTTATCTTCAGTGCCAGCATGACCCCTGCATCTGCAGCTTCTGTCATTGCCGCAATAGATATCATGGTCAGTGAACCGGAAAGGACACAGCACCTCTGGGAGATTTCCAGGTATGCCCTGGATGGTTTCAGACAAGCCGGGTTTGATACCGGAAAGTCAGAAACACCAATCATCCCCTTGTTCATCCGCGATGATATTAAAGCCCTTACCCTGACCAGGGAACTGCTTGCCGACGGAATATTTGTCAATCCGGTTGTTTCACCGGCAGTCCCGAAAGAAGACAGTCTTATCAGGTACTCACTCATGGCTACACATACAAAGGAACAGGTTGAAATTTCCCTTGAAAAAATAACCAGAGCCGCAAAGGGACTGGGAATTCTGAGCTGATTATAAATGAAAAAGGTTATTCTTATAACCGGAATCTCTTCCGGATTTGGTTTGGAAACAGCCCGGCTACTTGCAGAACAGGGCCATATCGTTTATGGAACCATTCGCAGAAATTGCGAGACAAGCCACAAGATAAATATTATCAGATTGGATCTTACAGATTCAATATCAATTAAAAAAGCTGTTGAAACCGTCATTCAGAAGGAGGGAAGAATTGATGTGCTGATTAACAACGCAGGTATGCATTCCGGCGGGCCAATCGAGACTTTGCCATCAGAATATATTAAACTTCAGATGGATACCAACTTCCATGGATTGGTTCAGCTCACGAGGGAGGTGTTACCATTTATGCGGAAACAGGGGGGCGGAATGATGATAAACTTCAGTTCCATAGGCGGACTTATGGGTTTACCGTTCCAGGCCTTTTATTCAGCCAGTAAATTTGCTATTGAAGGTTTCAGCGAGGCACTCAGAATGGAAGTTAAGCCATTTAATATCAAGGTAGTGGTAATTAATCCCGGCGATTTTCATACAAATAATTCAGCCAACCGAAGAAATTATCTTTCTTCAACAAACGATTCCGACCCTTATCATGTAGCTTTTAAAAATGCCCTTGCCCAGATTGAAAAGGATGAAGCTGGCGGATGGAAGCCTGTGATTCTCGCCAGCAAACTTGTTAAGATCGTTGGATGCAAAAATCCCCGGCAGAAATACATAATCGCCTCATTTGAACAGAAGTTGGCCGTGCTCCTTAAATCCATTTTACCCGGTAAGCTGTTCAGGACTATTCTTGAAGATCATTATCGGATAAAATAATCGGGTATTTCTGATCTGCCACCATTCACCTCTCCCGGTGAAATATCCGGACAGATGAATGGCGAAAATAAATTTGCGACGGTTTGGTATTTTTAGGAACTTTGATTTAACTATCAGAAGAGGAGCAAAATGGGTAAATCTTTCGATCTGGTTTTTGAAAATCCTCTTGACACGGTTCCCGCTGCACTGAAAACCATCGGAGATATTCTTTTTGACCAGACTGACAGCAGAAGTGAAGAAAGCAAAATCATACTAAGTCATTTTGAAAATCAGTATATCGAAATCAGTCTCCGGCATCTCAGGGAAATAGTCCAAATGCTGATAATATCATTTGAAGAGAAAAAGATTTTAAGGGGGCAAACAGTGATATTATTGACATTCCATGGCTGTAATGAAATGATAACCGCATTATTCTTTATTGCTCTGGCTGCAAAAGGTTGCAGAACATTTCTCCCGATGTATTCAGAAGCAGAGGAATTTTCAGAATGGGTGGACGTGACTCATTCAAAACATATTATCCTGCCTCAGAATGAAGTAATGAGCATGGAGGGGCATGACATGGAAAAATCGGAGATAAGGGAAATCAGGAATCTTGCCGCTGTTAAGAACATAAAGGTCTGGGATAATTTAACAGATTTCGGTATCAATGAAGCGTTGTTCGGACCTTTTCAAAAATCTGATCATAATGAAACCCTTCTTCATGATGAATTGAAAAGAGTCCTGCCCGGTGATGAAGTTCTCATAGTGACTACATCAGGAACATCCGGCAAATCCAGGCTTGTTGTTTATACTCACGAAGCATATTATTTAAATTGTCTGGCGTGGGAGAAAGCAGGTTTTTACGGTAAAAATGTTCTCGGGGGTATAGGATTTACTCCGTTGTTAACACACACTATGGGAATAAGGGCACTTATCAATGCATTATGGACGGGGAGCCCGGTCTGTCTTATTATTACAGAATGGTTTATTACAAAACCTGAGACGGTCAGATATTTTCTCCTGAAAATAAATCCTGAACATATAACGGGCGGACCGGCTGTTTATAATACTTTCCTGGAACTTTTCAGGGTATTCCCTGAAATCAAGACAGTACTGAGCAAGAATCTGAAAACAATTGTATCAAGCGGGGCAGCATTTGATAAGGGGACTGCACATGAAATATTCAACGCCACAGGATTACACCTTCATAACGCTTTCGGAACCACTGAAACCCAGCAGGTGATTTCTACATTACTAAGTCCGGAATCTATTCTCAGTGACAACCTTATCCCCCTTGGAAGACCTTTGCCCGGTGTCAGTATCGGCTTAATCCGGTCAGAGACAGGGGAAAGAGATTTCAGGCTTTTTATAAGATCGGATTTCGGCCATGAACACTGTATAGGTGAAGATAGTCTCAGTTCAGATAAATTTTTCGAAACAGGTGATATTATTTGCCTGGATGAGGGTAATAATTTCTTCTATGTCAGGAGGGCAAACCTTGATTATTTTAAAGACAGTTTTGGAGTCAAAATACCGGTATCTTCAATCAGGGAATATTACAATAGCCTGTCAAAAAGCTCTGTGCATACAGAATTCTACCCTATAATGAATTTCCCGGGTCTGGCTGCGCTATTATTTATTAATGATGATTCCGTATCTCCGGGACTTGTTACTGATAACAGGATATTAAAGAAATTAAGCGGAATTTTTGAAGAGGCCAATAACAGACTTATAACTACTATTGAACCGTTCGAGTTTCAGCACAGGCATGTATGCAGAATCGCTGTGGTAAACCGGCCTCCTCCCCGTACAGGTAAAGGCACAATTTCTGTTAAACAAATAAATATCGATTACCGTGAGCTTATCAGTCGTTTAACTGATACAAGAAAAGATGCCGGCGGAATTGAATCAACAGATATTATGAGCCATGGCGCATATAAATTCACTCAATATCTCAGCCCCCAGATAGGGGCTTTTTTGTCATCCCTGAAGCTCAACTATCAATATCACCGTGGCGAAAAAGACTCGCTTTTCACATATATCCATGGCAAAGAAGTTGAAGTGCTTGATATTACAGGCGGATATGGCACAAATCTTCTTGGCCATAATAATCCCGGAATCTGCAACGAAGTAAAAGACTTTATCTCAGACAACAGGATAGCTATCTGCAACCAGTTGAGTATTCAGAGCCATGCCAGTCTCCTTGCAGAAAAGCTTAATCTTATAATAGGATCAGAGACTGGCAGAAGTTACAGGACCGTTTTTAGCAATAGTGGTACCGAAGCCGTCGAAATAGCTATTCATCATGCGTACTTTGAGTGGGAAAGAAGAATTGAAAAGATTAAAGAACAGCAGGTCCAGATGTACGTGGGGAACAAAAACATCGATGCTCTGGCGATCTGGAACAGGAATGAAAAAATCATAGAAAAATCAAGGAGCCGGATTATTGCCGTAACAAATTCATTTCATGGATACTCAACAGGTGCCAGGAGCATCCTGGGCAACAGGAACAAGCGTCTCCGCTTCTCCAGGCTGACAAATATCGAAGCGGTTTTTATTGACGACAGAGATGAAAACTGGGCTGACCAGCTTAAATGTATATTAGACGAATCGCTTATCACTTTAGAACGAATAGTACAGGCAGATCATGAAATCAAAATCGTTCCACTGAAAGTCAGTACAATAATTGCTGCATTTGCAGAGCCTGTTATGGGAGAGGGAGGGGTTCGCGTTGTAAACAGTGACTTTCTGAAAGAGCTATCCCAAAATGAATTTCCTTTAATTTCCGATGAGATCCAGTGCGGGCTTGGAAGGACAGGAAATATCCCTGAATGTAAATATGCTCATTATTACCTTTTCGGTAAAGCACTGGGGGGAGGGATTGAAAAAATTTCCGCGGTTCTTATTGACAAATCAAGGTTCTGTTTCAATTTCAGTGAATATTATACCTCCACATTCGGAAACGGGGAACTGGCATCTGCTGTTGGACTTAAAAGCCTTGAAATTATCGAAGCCGGTTCACTGAAACAAAGGGCCGTGGAAACCGGAGACTATATTAAAGACAGGTTTACAAAAATTCAGAATAAATATCCTTCTGTTATATCAGATGTTCAGGGAAAGGGGCTGATGCTGTCAATTTACTTTAACCCGGAATGTGCAACAGAAAATATTATTCTTAGAATTCTCTTTCAAAAAGAGAAAGCAGGTTATCTTTTTTCAGCCTGGTTACTAAATCGTCATCTGATAAGGATGTTCCCGACTATTTCTGCGCCGAACACTTTAAGAATGGAACCATCAGCATACCTGACGAAAAAAGAATCAGACAAAGTGTGCACAGCCATAGATGAACTGTGCTCAATTATCATAAATAAACAAATGTATGACCTGTTCTCGTTTCTTATGGATGACGATCCCTTTTCAGAGGACAGCGAAGCTTCTGTGCCCGGGGCATTTTACAGACAGGATCTTGAACCTCCCGGCATTCATGCAACCCGGGTTGCGTTTATAGCTCATTTTGCATTCCCCCTGAAAGAGCTGAGGATGCTTGTCCCTGACTTTTCAAGAGCTTCCGATACAGGCCTGCGTATTATGTTCAACAGGATGCAAACTTTGATGGAGATGGAACCTGTTAAGATGATAGCATTAAACCTGTTTCACGGGAAAATTCACTTTTCATTCTGGGTAATCCCGCTGGATTCCTCGGAGATGGAATTTTTACACAAATCCGGCAAAAGAAAGCAGATTGTGACAAAAATTCAGAAAGCAGTAAACCTCGCAGCAGAGGATGGAGCAAAAATAATAAGCCTGGGAGGCTTCACTTCAATACTGACCAACAATGGACTTTCACTTTCCGAACCCCCTGATTCAAGAATAATAACGGGGAATACGCTGACTGCTGCTTCGGGATTAGTTCATCTTAAAGACACGATAAAACTTATCCCGGAATTTAACAAACCAAATATCATTGGAATAATAGGGTCAACCGGGAACATAGGCCAGGTCATTACAGAAATTTTATGCGAACAAAGTGATATCTGCTCTGAACTGGTTCTGGTATCAAGATCAGTGAAACACACGGATGATTTTGTAAATGACCTGATAAAGAACAAGACAATCGGGGTAAAAATAAAGAGTTCGGATAATATTAACGACATTAAAAATGCTGACATTCTGATCGTTTGCTCCAACACCAACGATCCGATAGTATTCCCTCATCATATTGCACATAATAAACCTGTTCTGATATCGGATCTGTCACTTCCGTCTGCTGTTTCCACGGAAGTAAACAAGCTGCCAAATGTTACAACTATGCCCTTTTCAGCTTACGTAACATTACCTGAAGACAAAAATGCTGTAATAAGCTCCTACTCTCCTCCCGGAACTGTTTTTTGCTGTGCGGCCGAGGCAATTTTGCTGGGACTCGGGCAGTTCAACGGAGCATTAAAAGGCAGAATCCTGTCGGATGAAGTAAAGGCTATAACACTCCTGGCTCAGAAACACAATCTCTTTCAGGGAGCAGGCAGTCTCGGAAGTTACAGGACACAAAAGATTTAAACCATGGATTGCTTATATAATTATGGCATCTCCCAGGAAGATGCACTGACAGAATGCCAGGCACTTAATCTGACCGATGGAGATTCATTGTTATGTATTGCAAGCGCAGGAGAAATTCCACTGAATATAGCCGCACTATGCGATGCAAAAATAGTTGCTTCCGATATCTCTGCCAACCAGATCAGGTTATGCCGGCTTAAACAAACGGCAGCACTTAAGTATGATTCGGTTACAGCAGCATCATTCCTTGGCTATATGAGCATGGAAGAAAGCAAACGTGAACAAATCTTCAGGGAAGAAATATCTCATTTGTTGCCTGAGCACGACAGGGAATTCTGGATAAAAAATCCGGATGCCATAGAAAAAGGTGTGATAAACAGCGGACGGTTTGAGCAATACATGCAGAAAGTAACAGTTATTGGCCGGTTTATTGCAGGTAAAAAGAATCTCTACAGCCTGTTTGACTCTGATTCGATAGAAAAACAAAAAGAGGTTTTTGATAAAAAGATCAGCGGACTGTTTGTAAACGGGCTATTCAGGGTTGCTTTTCATCCCTGGATATATAAAAGCCGCGGGATAGATCCGGCAGGACTGACTCACAGCGGAGCAAGGAATATCGGAGAATTCTTCTTTCAGCGCTTCCGTAGTTTTTGCTGCAATACCCTTTCCAGAAACAACTATTTCTTACAATATACTTTTTTCAACGAGGTCCTGTTCCCGGAAGCACTTCCCGAGTTCCTTCAGCCTGATTTTCATGAGAAGTTCACCCGGAATATCAGCAATATTGAATACACGGGAACATCCATTGAAAAAATCCTGGAAGCCGGAGAAACCGGAAAATTCAACAAAATACATATCTCAAATATCGGCGACTGGATGTCGAAGGAATCAATGGCTGATATATTCACCTTAGTCAGGAACAAGACTACCCCCGGCGCCAGGGCAGTAATGCGTTATATTCACCTGAATCACAAAATTCCGGGCAACCTCCCAGAGCTTGTTGCCGATTATGATCTGGGCAATAACCTTGAACTTAAAGACCGTTACCCGTTCTATTCAGTTGTACCTATAGCGAGGAGATAGTATGAGCCCTTACAGTATTAAACCTATAGACAGGAGTCATAACACCGCAATGCTCAATATTCTCCGGTCATCGCCGAATAATGCCGAAAACCTTACAGTTTGCTTTGACAGGCAGCCGGATTTTTTCAGACTGCCTGATATCAGGTACAATCCGTATTACTATTATGGATTTTTCCATCTCGATCAGCTTAAAGGATTTGGAGGCGTCGGATATCATAATGCAATGGTGAACGGGCAGCACAGAACTGTTTTTCATATGAGAGATTACTATGTTTCTCCGGAGGCGAGGGGCAAAGGATTCGGATATAAGGTTACTGAGAATTTTTTTAAGGAAACATATAATCAGGCGGAAGTCGGGTATGTGGTTATCATGGCCGGCAACAAGCCTTCGCTCCACTACGTGGGTCGCAGAAATACTAAATTCCCGTATATTCCTTATTCTCGTGTGATCAACCAGCTGGATGTCAGGAATATAATGCTGACCTGGCCGGTCAGAAATTCGCGGGCTCTCAGAATCCGCAAGGCTGATAATAACGATATTCCTGAAATTGTTGCCCTATTGAATAATGAGCATAATGAAAGGCTGTTTGGAAACCTTTATGATGTAACAACATTTCAGGATTATCTGAGCAAACGCCCGGGCCTGAAAATAAGTGATTACTACCTTGCCTTCGATAAGGCCGGTAAGGCCTGTGGAGTATGTGCGGCCTGGGACTGCTCGTCGTTCAAACAAACGAGGGTTTTAAAGTATGGTAAAACATTTCGCAAGGCTAAGATTATTTACAAAGGCCTTTCCCTGGTTTTTAACCTGTTGCCCTTGCCATTACAGGGTGAATGCTTCAGGGATTCCATAATCACTGATTACGCTGCAAGAGACCGTGACCCCGGAATAATGAATGCCTTGTTGCGTTTCATATATAATGATTTACGAAAGCGCGGTTTTCAGAATATGATGTGGGGCAGTTCCGCTGATGATCCTTTGCTGAAAGCATCAGAAGGCTTTTTTTACCAGCGTGTCGTTTCAAACATTGTGCTGGTTTCCACTAATCCGGCAATGATAGAGGATGATAAAATCCGTAACCACCTTCCTTTTATAGATATACCCTGCCTGTGATATCTAGATCAGGGTTCCGTCTCTCAGACAGTGAACACGGTCAGCATAATTTGAAATCCGGTCGTCATGACTGGCTATAACCACGCTAAGTCCATCCTTTTTAACACTGTTGTGAAGGAATTCAATGATTGCCATACCCTGTTCAGTGGCAAGGCTGCCGGTGGGTTCATCAGCCAGAACCATTTTTGAACCGTTGGCAATTGCCCGGGCAACAGCTACACGTTGTTTTTCTCCCTGGCTGAGTTTGCCCGGAAATTCATTTGAAAGGTGACTTATCCCAAACCTTTCCAGGCATTCTATTGCATGTCTCCTTGCTGATTTCTCTGGGATACCGGCGAATTTCATAACCAGCGTTACGTTCTCAAGCACTCTCAGAGAATCAAGCAGGCAAAAAGTCTGAAAAATAAATCCCATCTGACGGGCTCTTATCTTTTGCAATGCGGATGCACTGTAATCCTGTACTCTTTTCCCGAAAATATATACTTCTCCACTGCTTGGCTTCTGAAACCCGGCCAGAAGTGTAAGCAGAGTGGTTTTCCCACTGCCGCTGGGACCAAGCAGCAAAACAAGTTCTCCCTGGTTAACTTTAAATGAGACATTATTTAAAGCTACCGTCTCATTTCCTGACCGGGAAAATACCTTAGAAACTTTTACCAGTTCGGCATTACATATATTGCTCTCTGTCTTCATCTGAATACTTCAAGAGGATATATATGCCGTTGACGGACAAGCGGTATTATTGAACTCAGAAGGCTTATCACAAGTAATCCTGAAGCAACTATTATTATCTGATACACTGACGATTCGGCTGAAATAGTCGGCGAAAACTTTTTCACTGCACTTAACATAGGGTCGAATAACAGAATGGCAATGATCATTCCGCTGCCAGCCAGTATCAGAGACTGTTGAATAACAATCCGGGAGATGAATCCTGCCGGAGCTCCCAGGGCCTTCATAATTGCATAGTCTTTTTGCTGTTCCAGGACATATACTGACAATATAAGACTCAGGAGTGCTGTCAGTACAATTGCTCCTATAAGGGCAACCACATAAAGCAAAGGCATGACACCGGTTTCGGCTTCATGAATATTATTGGCCAGGAATGTATCCCGGTCGAATACTGCAAAGTCAGGGGAAGCAGATCTTATGTTTTCTGCAACGGACGCCAGATCATATCCGGGCATAATCATTACCTGATAGCACGATAAAATTGAGGAGAAGCCAAGAAGCCTCCGGGCTTCATTAAGTGTAATAAAAGCGAATTGAATCACAAACAGGTTGGTCCCTGAGCTTAATCCTGTGACCGTAAGGGTATCATCCCTGATTGGCAGTTTATCGCCGACCTTTAACTTATATTTAGCTGCAAATGCATAATCAAGAATAATCTGATCATTATTCTGCAGGGAGTTTCCTTCAACGATTTCAGGAGGGCCACCTTTCCCTGTACTCGGGTCATATCCAACCAGATGCACAGATGCAGTATTATCCGGCACATTAACGGTTGCGGTAAAAAACAGAATAGGAGCAATTGATTTTACTCCTTCTACATCCCTAATGACAGTCCCATGTCTGCTTGTCAGGAGGGAAGTGCCCCGGAGCAGGTTGGCAGCATGTCTTTGTAAAACCCAGATATCTGCGTCGCTTTCACGGACATATCTGACTGAAGCATCCGATACACCGTAATAAATCGCCAGAAGGAACAACATCAGCAACAAACAAAGAGCAACTCCGAAAGCGGTAATGATAAACCTCAGATACTGTTTTGCCAGAGTTTTGATGGCATACATCAGAAATGTACTTTATCTATCTCAAAAGTACGAACATTTATCATCCGGATAATCATAGAGATATCTATTTTGACCCAAAAATAGACCCGGGATCATCTGCCGGGGGCTTTTGTTTGATTGAACAGCCCCTCCTCAGACAGTACCCCTTCCGGGTTTAAATTTTACACTGGGCCGCCTTTTCTCTTTTATACTATAAATGTCCGAATGTTTTCAATTTTAAAATAAAAAGTCCGTAAATTACTCATTTACAGACCTTTCGCTTTAATAATTGTAGCCCCACTAGGAATCGAACCTAAATTTCAGGTTTAGGAAACCCGCGTTCTATCCATTGAACTATAGGGCCGCGCGTTTTGCAGCCGCAAATGTAACCCTTTTTTTGCTTACTCCAAAAAATCAGCAGCCGCCGGCAGGCTTCTTCTTGGCCTTTGCCGTCACGGCAGGTTTGGCTGCCTTCACGGCAGATGCACCTCCTTCTGTAGTAACAACACCGCCTCCGCCAAGCGCCGTGGCAGCACTCTTGCGGAAGTCGTACTTGGCGAACTCCTCATTGGGACTGGTCTGCGAAGGTGCCTGCGCCGACAGGATATTGCCAAACCAGTAATTCAAGCCTCCCTCAAGAACAAAATTGTTCTCGTAACCGAGCTGCCTGGTAAGCATCCATGCCTGATTGGCATAGACCGAACCGTTTGAGTAAAAGACGTTCATCCGTGCATCCTGGTTGAGGATGTCTATATATTCGTCTGATAAAAGATTACTCAATGGGATGTTGATTGCTCCCTGAAGACTGTATGCTTCAAACTCCTCCGGCGTCCGCACGTCAATCAGCTGCAGTGACGGGTCCTTCTGAACGAGCATGTCGGCAATGACATCGGGCGAAATGAACTGCACCCCTGCTCCCGCTTCCTGCAGAAGCTCATCGGCCGACAGCTTGAATCGCCTTGTCTTGTCTGCTGGTACGGCGGCAAGAATTATCCCCAACGGGATAATTATAAGAGCCAATAACTTAAGTGGTTTCATGTTACTATCCTTTCAGTTTTTAATATTCTTCTCTCGGGAATTTTCTCTCAGCCCACTCGGCAACTGCAAACATGACCAGTGCTGCAAGTATCAGCAGCAATCCGAAGAGCCCGTCTTTCATGCCCAGCGATTCACTTACCTTCGGTTCACCGAGATAATGTGCAAAGTACATTTTTTCCCACAGCGGGTAAGTAAATGCAAAGCCGTAAACACCCAGAAACAGTCCCCCGATGAAGACCATTCCGTCAATCTTTCCTATAGCTGCACCCGTAAAGCTTGTTCCCGGGCAGAAACCGCCCATTATAAACCCTGCTCCCATCACTACACCGCCAATTATAGCGGAGGTGAGATACGTCGGGTTGACATAGACCAGGGATAGGTCTATCCATCCGAAGAGGCTCATGAACAGCAATCCTATCATGCATGTGATGGCTCCGGTGAAGAAGACTTTGAGAACTACAGTGTCATAGCCGTAGAAGATGCCGGCCAGCTTTCTGCTTGATGAGAAGCCTGAGCTCTCAAGTACAAATCCGAAAGCGATGCCGATGAAGAATGCGAGGAGAAAGTTGGTGTTCTCCGATATTATTCCGTTTGGTGCCAGTGGTCCCATGTTTTACTCCTTTCTTTTATATCCAGTTTCTCCTGAAGAAATATGCCAGCGCGAAGGCTGTGCCGAATATTCCCATCATGGTTATGAAGCCTCCCAGCGAGAGCACTCCCATACCGCTCAGTGCTGAGCCGCTTGTGCATCCGCGACCGAGCTGCGAGCCGAAGCCGAAGAGCGTCCCTCCCATGAGTGCGAAAACCAGCCTGCGCCGGGAGGTTATTTTCGGTGAATGTTCCACTTTCAGTTTCAGTCGTCCGGCAATCGCCCCGGATATGAAACCGCCGACGAGCACGCCCAGCATCTCAAAGACAAGCCAAGATCTCATCGGGCTCCCGCTATGCGATTGGGCATACTCGGCCATGAACGGCATTGTTTTGACAGCGTTTTTATCAACAATCTCTATGGATGTGGCCACAACGCTCTTGATGGCGCCGCTGGCACCGAGACCCCTGCCGGCAATAAAGTTGGCGGCAAGAAGCACAAGGCCCAGCAGCACTCCTCCCAGGTAAGGATTGAGGTATGTTTTGCTCCTCTCAGTTTTAGTAATATCGCTCATATTGTTTTTATGTTTTATTGTGATCAGTATAACCATCGGCTCACCTGGCCGGCAAAGACAAATACAAATCTGAACATAAGGCTTCCGAACAGCACCAGTACTCCCGGCACCAGAGCGGGTATATGATATCCGCGTAATTCCATCAGGTCAAGAAATGCGGGTATTACCAGACCCAGGAAGACAACGAAGACCCAGAAGGCCACAGTGTACTGCCCGCCCAGAAAAAGTCCTGCTGCCTCTATCTGCACCTGTGTGGATGCCAGGAAGCCCATGAACATATGAACAATAAGAAATAGCTCCACCCCCAAAATGATAAGGTCAATCTTTGTAAAGTGCAGCCTCTCCTTCGGATTTTTCGACATAAGAACAATGGCGGCCGCACCTGCCGAGAGCCCGGAGGCCAGAAACAGCGGCCCGAGGACCGATGTGTTCCACAGGGGCCTCGCATTAAAGGCAGAGAGAAGGATTCCGGTATATATGCCGGTTATGACGGCATAAATAAGAATCACCCATGCCAGCGCCTTTTTATATTTATTGAAGAAAGTCTCCAGATCCTTCAGCCACTGATATTTCCAGTCCCAGTTCGGAAAAAGGTCCCTGATATGCAGTGCCGACCAGACGACGGAGGCGGCGGTGATCACCAGCAGTGTCCAGGCGCCCCACGACATGGGTGACTGAAGTTTAATGTTAGTGTAAAGCTGCCAGAAATATGCTTTATGCCGGAGATCAAAAAAGAGTGCTGCAAGGCCTATTATAAGGAGTATTGGTGCAATGAAAGGCACCTTTCTGACGGCAGTCGGGTATTCTTTCTCCTTTCCCATTATATAATAGAGGGCTGCAAAGAAGAGTACGCCGGCAGCCAGTCCTCCCAGGAAAAGGTAGAACGGGATCGGCCAGTGCCAGATCTGCAGATGCGGGTCAACCGCAAGGTTGTCTCTTCCGCTTATGATAAGTTCTTCATTCATTGTCTTGTCAGATTAGGAAATACAACTGAGGTTTGGTGCCTGCTTCCGGAATTAGGGTTTTGCTCTTTCTTTTCTTCAGGATCACACTTACATCACTGTTGGGGTCATCAAGATCACCGAAGTACATGCACTTTGTGGGGCATACGGCCACGCATGCAGGTTTCATACCTTCCTTTACCCGGTGTATGCAAAATGTGCATTTATCAACATATCCTTTCGGATGCGGATATCTTGCATCATATGGGCATGATGCAATACAGGCTCCGCAACCGATGCATTCGTTATGCGTGACAAGGACTATACCCCCTTCTGCAAAATGGCTGGCACCCGTGGGGCAGCATCTTACGCAGGGTGCATTGGCGCAGTGGTTGCAGCGTTCTGACCTCAGCTCCACCTCAAGCTGCGGGTATGTTCCATCCATCGTTTCCACAACCCAGTCTCGGCAGTAGCCTATAGGGACATCGTTTTCCGTCTGGCATGCCACGACACAGTCGCTGCATCCCACACATTTCTTTGTGTCAACAGCCATCGCGTATCTCATGACGCCACCTCCTCTTTGGTAAGATCAGTAACAAATGTCACAAAATTGCCGCGCATGCCGGTCCCTCCCATGACCGGATCCACCATAACATTGGTAATCAGTTTTGTATCATTCGCTCCACGACCATAGGTCCTCGTAAGTTTCTTGTCAGCATGACCAAACCCGTGTACCATATAGACAGAATCCCATCTGATTCTTTCGGTGATTCTCAATTTTATCGGAAAATCTGTCTCAGCTCCGTCCTGGTTTTTCAGATGGATATACTGGCCGGTCGTAAGTCCCCATTCTTTTGCCACGCGCGGATTGACCCATAACGAGTTTTCGTCCATCAGATCAAAAAGATTGGCATTGTTGGATGTGCGGCTGAACGTATGCATTGGCGCCCTGCCGTATATGAGACGGTAAAATCCTTCAGGCGGCTCGGGGTGAGGTGAATACCCGGGCATCGGGCTGAAACCTTCATTTTCCAAAGCAGTGGAATACAGCTCAATCTTCCCGGTGTTGGTCCAGAATGTGATATCTTCTCCTTCGCCGAAGAACAGGTCATCAGCCTCCCGTTCCCATGTCTTTACTCCTGCTTTCTTCATCTCTTCAAGTGAGCTTCCCATCTGTTTAAGTTGCCAGTCGAGCAGGTCTTCAGTTTTCTCAAAGTGGAAGTACTCTCCCTTGCCCAGCCTGTTAGCCAGTTCCCGGGCCATCCAGTAAGCCGGTTTTGATTCATATTTTGGCTCTGTTGCCGGCATGCGAAGTGCGATGGCCGGTTTGCGGTGGGGGCTGTCTCTGAGTGTATCCCAGCGCTCGAGATAAGTACACTCGGGAAGCACCACATCGGCCCATCCGGTTATCTCCATGGGCATTGTATCAACGGCGACAATGAGATCAAGGCTCTGAACTGCCTTTAAAGTATGTTCGGTATCAGGAACCGTCAGTGGAAGGTTTGTGCCTGACACCAGCCATCCTTTTATCATCGCATCCCTTTCAGGTGTCGGGATACTGGCATCAATAAGAACATTGGCCACGCCCAGGTCAGCAAGATTATACTTACCGGGGTACCATTCGCGCCATGTTCTTTCAGGTGCCGGGTACTCCGGATGAGGGAATGAAGGAATGGTTTTGCCCTCCTGTTTGTAGAAGCCTCCGCGCCGGCCCCATGACCCGAGAAGAGCGTTAAGTATTGCCACTGCCCTGATACGCTGGGTATCATCACCATACCAGGTCACATGACGTCCGGGATGCACAATAACTGCCGGTGATGCCTCAGCCATTTCGCGTGCGGTATCTCTTATCACCGTTGGATTTATGGTGGTAATGCCATATGCCCATTCAGGAGTAAAGTTCCTGACATGCTCTTTCAGCTCGTCAAACCCGGAGCAGTATTTCTCAACGTATTTCTTATCGTAGTATTCATTGTAAATTATCTCATGTATCCAGGCGAGCAGCAGAGCGAGATCAGTCGCGGGCTTGATGGGCAACCAGTACTTCGATTTGCCGGCGGCTGTGGAGAACCGCGGGTCAACAGTGATGATCGTGGCACCCTTGTCGATGGCGTCAGACATCTCCTGTACCTGACCGTTGTGCATGTTCTCCCCTATATGCGATCCAATAAGCACAAGGCAGCGTGTATCTCTTATGTCAGTGTTTTCAGGTGAGCCCGGATTCTCTCCGAATGTAGCTGCAAAAGCCACATCGCGGGGTCCGCGGCACTGTGCAAATGATGGTTGTGCATAATTCCCGGCTCCCAGAGCTTTAAAAAGATCGGTGAAGTATTTTCCGCCGGAACCGTGATAGAAGAGAGCAAGGCTCTCGGGGCCGCTCTTCGCAATTATTTCTTTCATTTTCCCGGCAATATGATCCAGGGCTTCTTCCCAGGAAGCTTCCCGGAATACCTGCTTGTCGCGTTCTTCGGTCCTTATCAGGGGAACCTTCAGCCTGTCCTCATCGTAATACATTCCGGGGCCGCCTGTACCGCGGGGACAGAATCTGCCGCTGCTGTGCTGGTCTTCTTTATTTCCGGTGATCTTTTTGATGTTTCCACCCTCGTCCTTCCAGACCCAGCCTGCGCATTTCCAGAAACAGATCTCACAATAAGTGGGAGTGCGTGCAGCCAGAACTGCTGCGGTGGCTTTCTGGCCGTCAGTGAGTCCGGAAGCTAAAAGCCTGAATCCGGCCGCTCCGGCCATAACCGCTCCGGCGCCAATCGCTGAGATTCTGATGAATTGCCTGCGTGTTGCCATCTATTAAACTGTATTTCTGTGTGTTGTGAATATATGGATCGATCAGATCGTCAGTTTCCGGGCAAAAACGAAAATACTGTTTTTTAATTCACAGTAACAGAAGTATGACTAATATGATATTTCCCCGGCAATTTTAGCTTTGCTCAGGCCAGCCTTTTGTATTTCATCCTGACAGGACCTGTGTCAGCCGTGCGTTTACGGTAGTTCTCATCATATTCCGAGAAGTCGCCCTCAAACCATACCACTTTTGAATCGCCCTCGAAGGCGAGGATATGTGTTGCAACGCGGTCAAGGAACCATCGGTCGTGGGAGATGATCACCGCACAACCGGCGAAATTTTCAAGTCCTTCTTCCAGTGCACGAAGTGTGTTGACATCGATGTCATTTGTCGGTTCATCAAGCAGCAGCACGTTGGCTCCGCTCTTTAATGTCAGCGCCAGGTGCAGCCTGTTCCTCTCGCCGCCGGAGAGAACGCCGCATTTCTTTTCCTGGTCAGCGCCGGTGAAGTTGAACCGGGCGGCATAAGCCCTTGCATTGACAGGCCTGTTGCCGACCATAACCTCATCGAGCCCTCCTGAGATCACCTCGTAAACGCTTTTTTTCAGGTCGATGTCTGCGTGAGCCTGATCAACATATCCCAGGGTCACTGTGCCGCCCACTTCGAAAGTGCCTTTGTCCACCTTTTCCTGGCCCATGATCATGCGAAAGAGCGTTGTCTTGCCGGCGCCGTTGGGCCCGATGACCCCCACAATGCCGTTGGGCGGAAGGTTAAACTCAAGATCTTCAAACAGTATCTTTTCGCCGAAGCCTTTTGAAACACCCTTCGCCTTTATTACCTTATCGCCCAGTCTTGGACCGTTGGGAATAAAAATCTCAAGCTTGTCCTCTTTTTGCTTCACATCCTGGTTAAGGAGGCTCTCGTAAGCACTTAGGCGTGCCTTTGACTTGGCGCGTCTTGCCTTTGGCGACATCCTCACCCATTCAAGTTCATGTTCCAGCGTCTTGCGTCGTTTGACATTCCCCTTTTCTTCGAGCTCAAGCCGTTTTGTCTTTTGCTCAAGCCACGATGTATAATTTCCCTTCCACGGTATACCCTCGCCGCGGTCGAGCTCTAGTATCCATCCTGCAACATTGTCCAGGAAATACCTGTCGTGTGTTATGCATATGACAGTGCCCTTATACTGCTTCAGGTGGGTCTCGAGCCACTGCACGCTCTCAGCGTCGAGGTGGTTCGTTGGCTCATCGAGAAGAAGAACATCTGGTTCAAGGAGTAGCAGGCGGCATAATGCCACCCTGCGGCGCTCGCCTCCGGAAAGGATATTGACTGGTGTTGACGGGTCAGGACACTGAAGGGCATCCATGGCACGTTCAAGGCGGTGTTCGAGGTTCCAGCCGTCAAGAGCCTCAATCTTCTCCTGCAGCTCTGCCTGACGGTTCATCAGTTTCTCCATGACGTCAGGGTTTTCGTAAACCTCGGGCTCACCAAAACGCAGGTTAATGTCTTCATATTCCTTCAGAACTGCCACCACGCTGGCGGCACCTTCTTCGACTATCTCACGCACAGTGCGTTTATCATCCATCAGCGGATCCTGCGACATATGGCCCACCGTATAACCGGGAGAGAATACCACTTCACCCTGATATTCCTTCTCAAGGCCTGCAATGATTTTCAGAAGCGTCGATTTTCCGGAGCCGTTGAGACCGATAATACCAATCTTGGCCCCCAGAAAAAAGGAGAGTGAAATATCTTTTAAAACCTGTCTGTGAGGAGGGTAGCTTTTGCTTACCCTGAACATTGAAAAAATGATCTTCTTGTCGTCAGCCATAATTCATCCGGTTACTGACGACAAAAATAATCATTTTGCCTGCGGCAGAAATATTAAGTTTCTTTATTGTGTCACAGAGTCCCCGGGGCAGCCTTTTTCAAAAAGGGAAATGGTCTCCTGCTGCACGAGCACCCAGATGATATAAACACCCTTGAGCGTTCCGATGGGTATGTTAAGCAGACCCAGTGCTGCCATTATCAGGGTCAGTATCCTGGCCCATGACTTGCATGACAATAACCCTACGCCCCCGGCTATCATAGCTCCGCCGAAAAGCAGGAACATGACAATCAGGGGAGTGCCGACTATAGCCAGCACCTTCAGGGCGGTGGGGTCATCAACAAACTGATCGGCAAGGCCGAAGGCAAAGGCAATGGCAAGGCCAGCGATGACGATCAGTGACCCGAATACTATCTGAAGAATTGCAGCGACATGAATATGTTTTCTCATTCTGCTCTCCTCAACGGTTGTGTTCCCCTGCGGGATACTGTTCTCTTCCATGGTATACTGATTTAGGTTATTTTGCGTTTACAGATTAATGACTCTAATTTAATAAAAATGCTGCATCGCCGCGCTGTGTCAATTTTTTTACCTTTGCCCCAAATTCTGATGAAGATGAGAAGGAAGCTTGCTTATGCTGCCGGTCTGCTACTGATTGCCTGTACATTCACTTCGTGTGATATGCTGGGAGATAATTGTGCGATTTGCCAGATTGTGTCTTACGAAAATGGTAATCCTTATGCATATGGCCCCGAGTCAGAGTTACTGTGGTGATGACCTTTTTAAAATCAAGACAACACCGCCTGAGACCTCCGGCAGGTAACACACAAGTGGGAGTGCAATTAATCAGCCTCTTACGCTCCCTCTCCGGAAGTTATTAACACCCTGTTTTTTTGTTTAAAAATTGTTGTTAAGAATTTAGCAGCACGATTGTCTTTGTTAAATAAAATGTCTAATCTTGTTTACTCTCGCCGGGGAATATTTTGTTGATTTCGGAATACTAATCCCCGGATTCAATTTATACGAAATGCTGGATATCACTGGAAAAAGAATTGCGATCGTCGAAGACGACATTGCATCACTGAAGTATTATGAAACGCTGCTGCGGGAAACCGGAGCAACAGTAGACGTTTTCCGCAACGGAAAGGAATTCGTCGAAAGTGTCACTTCAGGCAAGGCTGTCTATGACTTGGTTTTCATGGATTTTCTTGTGCCGCTGGTTAACGGCATTGACTGCACCAGGGCTTTCCGTCAGGTAAACCGTTCAGCACCCGTTATCCTGGTTACGGCTTATTATTCCGAACAGACAAAGAATGAGGCATATATTGCAGGATGCACTGAATATAACCTCAAGCCGATCTTCCCCGACAAGATCCACATGATCCTGGAGAAGTACCTCGCCCCGAGGCCGGCATACCAGATCAACGACTAATTTTTTGCCGGCATGGACCGGCAAAAAGCAATCAGCTTGGAGCAGGGGGCATGGAGCAAGTAACAGTTGCCGGTGTCAGCCGGCAATTATTGTTTCAATGAGACATATTTTGTATACATCTCGCTGAACCTGCCGTTAAGTTCTTCGGCAAGCGCAGTTTCTCCATTATTGTAGCATATCTGCATCACCTGTGACACTATCTGCAGACCCTGGGCTATCTCCTGATCAGCATAGGTGGCAATGAGCGGTTTCTGTCCAAGCCAGTAGCCTGTATGCTCAAGATAGTAATCAGTCAGCTCCTTCGTCATCGAGACCGCCTTTTCCTTGTTACCGGCCTTAAACCAGGCCGAAATGATATCTGAGCAATAGATGTCATAACCAAGATTCGAAACCGGCAGTACCTCCATGCACCTCTCAAGGACCTCGTTGGCTCTTGTCGTGTCTCCTTTGGCAGACAGTTCATTGGCCAGCCTGGTATAGATAAGCCGTGCCCTGACAACAGTGATGGTGCGCTTGTGGTAGTAATCGATCCAGACATCCGGGTCATTGGCACCTCTCCAGAGAAACTTGTTCATAAGGTTGTCATTGAGGATATCCACATCTGTCCGGCCATATTCAAACCAGCTCTTGTTTTCGCTTTTTATCGGCACCAGGCGGTAAGCCAGTCCTTCAAGCTGGAAATACTCCTCAAGGCCAAGGGCGTCATTATGATACCCTGTAACAAAATATATAGGCCTGTCCCAGTCGTTGTTGGCAAGGATGTCAAGCACCATCAGCTGGCTCTTGAGTATCCATGACCCGTTAAGTTTGATATCAATATAAGGAACAATCTTATCAGCATCCTCGGGCCTGACGGTGCCGTTTGCGATGACCTTTGCCGCATCAACCGGTATTCGTACAGTGCGGGTGGGAATATAATAGATCTCTTCGCCGTAGAGAGTCAGCTTCGAGACGTCGTTGTCGCTGTTGATGAAGTTGATCACTTCCTTTGCCGTCGCCGGCTCCTTAACCCTTTCATATACTGCAACCTGATTATTCACCCCGTCATAATAAAGCTTCTTCGGCAGGCTCACAGGCAGGGGCTGGGAGGTGTAGGCCTGCATCTTCATCTGGTCAATATACCAGTCGGTATTCAGCAGCATCAGGTTACAGACTCGTACGTCAGTCCTGATACCCTCTACCTCCTGTGCATACCACAGCGGGAAGGTGTCATTGTCGCCGTTGGTGAATATTATTGCCTGGGGTGCGCATGTGTTGAGATAATTAAATGCCACATCGCGTGCGAGGTATCTCCCCGACCTGTCATGATCATCATAGTTTTCTGAAGCCATGAGCACAGGTACGGCAGCCAGGGCTATCAGTGAAGCAGCAACAGCGCCGGCCTTTTCTCCTGCCAGTTTTCTCAGGAGCTCAAAGAGTGCAAGCACCCCCAGCCCTATCCATATGGTGAAGGCATAGAAGGAGGCCGCATAGGCATAATCACGCTCCCTCGGCTGGTTAGGATACTGGTTCAGGTAGACCACGATGGCAATGCCTGTCATTATAAAAAGCAATAGCACTATCCACCAGTTACGCACATCACGGTTAAAATGCCACAGGAAGCCCACAAGACCCAGCAACAGCGGAAGCAGGAAATACCTGTTGCGCGATGGATCATTTTTCATGTCATCGGGCATGTTGTCCACGGTGCCAAGGCGCGGCGCATCAAGGAAATTAAGGCCTGTGATCCAGTTGCCGTTGATAGTGCCTCCGTAACTCTGAACGTCATTCTGCCGTCCGCTGAAGTTCCACATGAAATACCGGAAATACATGAAGCCGAACTGGTAGTTGAACATGAACGACAGGTTCTGTCCGAAGGTAGGTATACGTACGATGGTTGGCTCTCCGGTCTGGGGATCATTGATCCGCACCGGCTTGCCTTTCTTACCGACATATTCTTCATAGACCTTCACATATTCAGCCTGATCATTCCACATCCTGGGCAGGAGCGTCATGAACCTTTCATCATACTTCCTCACCGTCTCACGGTTGGTGATCTTGTACTTGCCTTCGACAGGATTATATGTCGGTTTGCCTTTTACGTAATCCGTCACGGGAGCGTTATAATATGGCCCGTAAAAGAGCGGACGCTGCCCGTACTGCTCACGGTTAAGAAAATAAAGCAGGGCAAAGGGGTTCGACGGGTCATTCTCGTTCATGGGTGTTTCTGCCGTCGACCTGATGACGATGGTGGCAAAGGATGAATATCCGATAATGATCACCAGGATGGAAGTCATCACGGTGTTCAGCGCCACCCTGTTATGTGTTGCCAGGTAATATACAACATAGATGATGCCGGCAAGGATAATAATATTAAACACCAGCGAATGGGTCAGCAGCCATATACCCGACAGGAGAAGTGTCACTGCTGCCAGTATGAAACCCTTCCTGCCGTTTTCGTGTGAAAAGGTATACCATACAGAGAGGATCAGGGCGGTAATAAGCAGGATAAGATGTATGTACATCCCGCTGTTGAAAGGCATACCTAAACTGTTGACAAAGAACAGTTCAAAGCGCGAGGTGATCATGAAGATACCGGGTATGATGCCGTACATTATCAGTACCACCAGCATTAAAGATACTGCCAGCGATAAAGCCAGCCCCTTCCATGAAAACTCATATTTACGGAAGTAATATAAGCATACAATAGCAGGTATAGCCAGAAGGTTCAGCAGATGCACTCCTAAAGAGCAGCCCATCATAAAGGCTATAAGAATGATCCATTTATCCGCATGAGGTTCGTCTGCAACATCTTCCCACCTGAGGATGGCCCAGAAAACAGCAGCGGTAAAGAGTGACGAGGTGGCATAGACCTCGCCCTCCACAGCTGAAAACCAGAACGTATCGGAGAAGGCATACGCAAGAGCTCCTGTCAGTCCTGCCCCCAGCACAGCTATTACCCTGCCGGCGGTGTAGTCAGACTCCTGTTTCAGCATGATCCTCCGGGCAAGGTGGGTGATGGTCCAGAAGAGAAAAAGTATCGTCAGGGCGCTGGCCAGGCCTGACATGGCGTTGACCATCATGGCTACTTTTGAGACATCGCCGCCGGCGAAATTGGCAAAGAACCTGGCAAGGAGCATGAAGAATGGTGCTCCGGGAGGGTGCCCAACTTCAAGCTTGAACGCTGAAGAAATGAACTCTCCGCAGTCCCACAGGCTTGTTGTGGGCTCTATTGTAAGAAGGTAAGTCACCGCTGCTATGGCGAAGACTAACCACCCGAGGATGTTATCCCAAAGCCTGAATTTTTTTATCATAACTGCATATTTACTTTTCCGGGTTTCCACCGCACGAAAATAATAAGATTTTATGGTGCAACGGAAGATATCGGCCAATTTTGGTATTTTTGGCCAAACTGACATGTATGATAAGGAGGCTGATGATGCTTTTGCTGTGCCTGGTGCCGCTGGTCAGAGCGGGGGCGCAGTATTATGAAACGGGACAGGATCCGGCTTCCCTGCGATGGCAGCAGATACAAACGCCTCATTTTCGGGTGATTTTCCCCGATAATTTTGGTGCTGAAGCCCAGAAATATGCACGGTTGCTCGAAGAGTCATACAATGAGCTCTCTGTTCTTTATCCCCTGGCAAAGACGCATATGCCTGTAATCATCCATAATTATTCGATGCAGTCAAACGGCTATGTCAGCTGGGCTCCGCATCGCATGGAGCTCTTTCCGCTGCCGGGGCAGGACAATCTTCCGATGGATCCCGCGAAACAGCTTGCCGTCCATGAAACGACACATGTGCTGCAGCTGTCGTCACTTAACAGGAAGGGTTTTGGTAAAGCACTGGGTTATATCCTGGGGGAGCAGGCGGTGGGACTTAGTGCCCTCGAGATACCCCAGTGGGCTTTTGAAGGTGACGCTGTCTATGCGGAGACAGTCACCGGACTTTCAGGAAGGGGGCGCAGCAACGCCTTCACTCAGGGGGCAAGGGCCCTCGTCGCCAGTCCCGGCGGTATTTACGGGTATGACAAAATGATAGACGGATCATACAAAGATTTTACCCCGAACCATTATGTCTTCGGCTACCTGATGATGAACAACCTGCGCAGCATGGGCGGTGAGACATGGAGCAACGCCATCAAAAAGGTATCCTCGGGCTACCCATTTAACCCTGTCAATTACAGTCTCAGGAAAGAGACGGGACTGACAAAGAAAAAGCTCTACGATTCGACTTTTTATTATCTCGCTGAAATGTGGAATGACAGAGCAGCGATGACCGCTATCAGTTATCCTGCAATTAACCTCAGGGAGAAGAAAAATCATGTCAGCCATTACATGCCTCAAAGGATCGACAGCAACAGAATTGTCTCACTGAAGACCTCCCTGGAACGGCCTTCACGCTTTGTGATCACTGATGAGAGTGATGGGACAGAACATGTCCTGACCACCACCGGATATATATATCCTTATATTTTTTCATATTCTGACAGCACTTTAGTATGGTCGGAAACCTTCCCTGATCCGAGATGGGATAACAGGGATTATTCGGTGATTAAGAAGATGAGTGCCGGCGGCGGTCCGGTTACACAGCTTACATTCCGCACCCGTTATACTGCTCCCGACCTTTCTCCTGACGGAAGGACAATAGTTGCCGTTTCAACCACCCCCGAATTCCGGTATTCATTGATATTCCTTGATGCTGTCAGCGGAGAAACGCTTATGGATGTCAGCATACCTGGTAACCTGATTATACAGCGACCGGCCTGGTCATCTGACGGCAAGTCTGTCACCGTTGTCACTCTCAGCGCTGAAGGAGAAGGGATAAGGACATATCATCCCACGGGTAAAAAATGGGTTGTGAACAGGCCTGAAACTGTTACGGACATCATCCAGGCAGAGATTGTAAATGACACCCTGTACTTCCTTGCACAGGGAGACGGCTCTGATAATATTTACAGGATGTCAAACGACACAGCCCTCAGCCGCGTTACAGGCGCACGCTTCGGCATATCAGGCTTCTCCGTTACAGGTGGCGAATTGTTATTTTCAGATTACAGCACAGATGGCTTTAATATCGCCTCAACGAGCCGTATGGCCTCTGCCGGACCAGTGACCGGCTCAATGAAGAATGTCATTCCCGCCGTTGCTCCGCTGCCTTCCAGGGCTGGTGATGAATTGTTACCGGAACCGGAATCATATGAGGCAAAACCGTACAGCAAAGCAGGGCACCTCCTGAACTTCCACAGCTGGTTCCCGTTCTACGGCGATATCGATGAAATACAGACAGATCCTTCAACTATTAAGCCCGGCGTGACAATAATGTCGCAAAATCATCTCAGCACGCTGGTCTCTTCCATCGGATATGAGTATTCAGACGGCAGTCATTACTTTCATTCGGGCATTAAGTGGAAGGGATGGTATCCTGTAATTGAAGCAGATATTACCTACGGAGGGAAACAGATCGTCACCAAAGATTCTTCAGCAATACCGGATCCCTCTGATATCAGTGGCGATATGATCCTGAATACCAGCATTTATGATCAGTTCTGGTTCGCGCACGGAAAGTTCAGGCAGCTCTTTATGCCGGCACTTTATCTGAACTACAGTAACAGGTACACTTACCTTTCTGATGAGAATGAATATGACAAGGGTGTTGTCCTTCTCACCGGACGGCTTTATCTTTCAAACACCTTCAGGACTGCTTACAGGGATATCAACCCGCGCTGGGGTCAGGTCATTGATCTCAGGTTCACCGCAGCGCCGTGGGACAATGATCTCTATGGCAGCAGGAGATATGCCAGAGGAATATTGTTTTTTCCCGGCTTTTTTACAAGCCACAGTTTGGTGCTGAGTGCCGGCTACGAGAATCAGAAGCCCGTCCGCGAAATGCTGTACAGAAATAACATTGCCTATCCCAGGGGTTACGGAGACAACCTGATTTCAGAAAAGCTCTTCTCTTTTTCAGCAGATTATACAATGCCGCTTTTTTACCCGGACCTTACTGCCGGGAGTCTCCTTTACCTGAAACGCGTCAGGGGATCACTCTTTTTTGATGGTTCAACAGGCTGGGAAACTTATGATTACGCGGCAAATAAATTAACCCGTGGTTCTACAGACTTCGGTTCTTTTGGTGCCGAGCTTCTTGCTGATTTTTATCTGCTGAGACTTCCGTTTGAGATGAGCGCAGGAGCAAGTGGCGGTTATATACCGGCAGAAAACAGACTGTTCATCAATGCTGTATTCTCAGTCAACGTCTATGGCACTACGCTCGGCAGAAAGCGCTGAAGCACACTCCTTTATCATATCCCAGGCATTCAGCACATGCCGTTCCTCCACGGTGGTTTGAGCGGTGACCATACGCAGCACATACCGTCCGCCAACGGTTGTGTGAGTAAGATAAATCGTGCCGGTGTCGTTAAGTGTGTGATTGATCTTTTCATTCAGCCTGTTAGCCTTCTCAAGGCTCATCCCTTCGGGCTGGAAATAAAAGCATACGGTATTAAGCTTCACCGGTGCCAACACCGTGAAATTCTTTTCAGCCTCTATCAGGCCTGCCAGCATCTTTGCCAGCCTGATATGTTCCCTGATCATTGCCTGCAGCCGTTCAACGCCGTATGTGCGTATGACAGCCCACAGCTTAAGTGCCCTGAAGCGCCTGCCGAGCGGTATTCCCCAATCGCGGTAGTCATTGACCAGCCCTCTTGTGCGGGTTTTCAAATACTCGGGGAGTATTTCAAAGGTGCGTATCAGTGAGGCAGCATCACGGACAAAATAAGCCGAGCAGTCAAAGTTGGTGAACATCCATTTGTGCGGGTTGAATACCAGGGAGTCAACGTACTCCATGCCATCGGCCATCCACCGCATCTCTGGCAGCAGCAGGGCAGTGCCGCCGATGGCGGCGTCGACATGCAGCCAGATATTCTTTTCCCGGCATATTTCGCCAACAGAGCGCAGAGAGTCAATGGCAGTCGTACCTGTTGTACCCAGCGTTGCCACCACGCAACAGGGTATATATCCTGCTGACAGATCCTGGTCAATGGCTTTTCTAAGGGCATCAGTATCAATTGAATAATCATTCTTCACCGGCACTCTTACAATGTTCTCCCTGCCGATGCCCGCTACCCCTGCACCTTTATCAACAGATGAGTGAGCCTGAGCTGAACAATAGACGCGCAATCTGCCGGCGGTATACAGTCCTTCTTTGTTTGAAGCGTTCCCCGTCACCTTCTCCCTGGCAGTAATGATGGCTGCGAGTGTGGCAGAGGAAGCGCTGTCCTGTATCACCCCTTCGAAATATAACGGCAGCCCCGTCATTTCGCGAAGCCAATCCATCATACGCTCCTCGAGCTCAGCAGCGGCGGGTGATGTCTCCCATATCATGCACTGCGCGCCAAGAGCTGCAGTAAGCATCTCGGCAAGTACAGACGGAGGACTTGAATTTGCGGGGAAATATGCAAAGAAATTAGGGCTCTGCCAGTGCGTTATGCCTGGCATGATTATCTCATCAAAGTCTTTCAGAAAGAGATCGAAGGATTCGCTGCCCGTGGGAGGTATCGGCGGAAGTGCTGCCTTAACAGACCCCGGAGTTGACTTCGATTTAACCGGGTACTGTTCAATATTCTCATAGTACCGGGCGATCCATTCGACAATCTCGTGGCCGTATTTCCGGAACTCATTGCTGTCCATCAGCTTCGGCTTTCTGAGACCGAATCGGCGAGAAGGATGATCCTGTTCTTTTTCACCTCAATGACACCGCCGGTAATTTCGTATCTGATGACCAGTCCCTTTTCGTCTTCGATGATTACAGGCCCGTGATCGAGGGTTGAAATGATAGGGGCATGATCCTTCAGTACCTGGAAAGATCCCTTTTTCCCAGGTACTCTGACTGATATTATATCTCCGGAATATATTTTACTGCCCGGTGTGATAATTTCAATTTTCACGTCTGCTCACGTTTGGCATTACCTGGTCTCGGCAAGGAGCTTCTCGCCCTTTGCTATTGCATCTTCGATCGTACCCACAAGCATAAAGGCAGCTTCAGGATACTGGTCAACGGCACCGTCGAGGATCATGTTAAATCCTCTGATTGTATCCTCTATTGAGACCAGCGCTCCTGGAATATTTGTAAACTGTTCTGCCACATGGAACGGCTGTGAGAGGAAGCGCTGCACGCGGCGGGCACGCTGAACCACCAGCTTATCTTCGTCAGAGAGCTCGTCCATGCCCAGGATGGCAATGATATCCTGAAGCTCATTGTATCTCTGGAGAACTTCCTTGACTCTCTGTGCACAGCGGTAATGTTCTTCGCCGACAATATCTGCAGTAAGTATCCTGGAGGTCGAGTCCAGCGGGTCAACTGCGGGGTAGATACCCAGCTCGGATATCTTACGGCTGAGCACCGTTGTTGCATCAAGGTGTGCAAATGTTGTTGCGGGCGCCGGGTCAGTAAGGTCATCAGCAGGAACATAGACAGCCTGAACTGAGGTTATAGATCCGTGCCTGGTTGAGGTGATCCTCTCCTGCATGACACCCATCTCCGTCGCCAGTGTTGGCTGATAACCCACTGCTGACGGCATGCGGCCGAGCAATGCTGATACCTCTGAGCCTGCCTGGGTGAAACGGAAGACGTTATCCATAAAGAACAGTATATCCTTTCCTGCGCCTTCACCCTCACCGTCACGGAAATACTCCGCTACAGACAGTCCTGAAAGAGCAACCCGTGCGCGTGCTCCGGGAGGCTCATTCATCTGTCCGAAGACAAGGGCCAGCTTGGACTCTTTCAGCGCCTCGTGGTCAACAAGTTCCGGGTTCCATCCCCCTTTTTCCATATCTTCCAGGAATTCCTTGCCGTAACAGATAACGTTTGCCTCAAGCATCTCGCGGAGAAGGTCGTTACCCTCCCTTGTCCTTTCGCCGACACCGGCGAAGACAGAAAGGCCTGAATAGGATTTTGCTATGTTATTAATAAGCTCGAGGATGACAATGGTCTTGCCCACGCCGGCGCCGCCGAACAGGCCGATTTTACCTCCTTTTGAATAAGGTTCGATGAGGTCAATGACCTTAATGCCGGTATAAAGTACTTCCTTCTCTGTTGAAAGATCCTCATATTTCGGAGGGTTGCGGTGAATGGGGTAACCGCCTTTATTGTCGAGCGGGCCCAGGCCATCAATTGGCATTCCGATGACATTCATCAGACGGCCTTTGATCTGCTCGCCGACGGGCATCACTATTGGCTTGCCCGTTGCCACTACTTCCATCCCGCGCTGCAGTCCGTCAGTGGAATCCATGGCTATTGCCCTGACCGTTTTCTCCCCGATATGCTGCTGACATTCAACGACGAGCAGAGTGCCATCCTTGCGTGTTATTTCAAGAGCATCAAGTATGTTAGGCATTTCTGTGCCGGCATTTTCAAACGTTACGTCAACCACAGGCCCGATAACCTGGCTGATCAATCCAATCTTTTTTGCCATCTCCGTGACTTAAATATATTTCAGTGTCTTCTTAATATTTAATTCCGTGAATCTGTTCATCTAATTCTTCCGATCAGGTTCACTGCCAGTTGTTTAATCTCCTTCTTGCGTTCAGCCTGCACTGATACCTGATCAAGAAAACCGAAAGCCTTGTTAAAATATTCATACGCAAGATTCTCAGCCTGGAGCTGTATCTCGAGGTCGTCATAAATGGCTCTCACACCCCGTATTTTCTCCTCAGGGTCAGGGTTCTTGTCTTCAATCAGTTTTCTGAGGTCGCGAAGTTTTCCGCCGCCAGCCATCTCAAGAGCTTTTACCAGGAGGTACGTCTTTTTGTTGGTGACGATGTCGCTGCCTGTTTTTTTGCCAAACATCTTTGCGTCGCCGTAAGTATCGAGCACGTCATCCTGTATCTGGAAAGCTATACCCAGGCAGCGTCCGAATTCATAAAGAAGCTCCTGGTCTTTCTCTGAAGCCTCGCCTATGATTGCTCCGGTCTTAAGTGAAGCTGCCACCAGGACAGCTGTCTTAAGTTCTATCATTCTCATGTACTCGGCCTCGGAGACCAGCGCCTTCTTCTCATAGTCGATGTCAAGCTGCTGTCCGGTACATACCTCTATGGCTGTACGGTTAAAGAGCTTTAATGTCTTTGCCAGCACTTTCTCCGGCGCCTGGCCGATGCATTCCGTTGCCACAAAAGCCATCACATCACCTGACAGAATAGCCTGCTCTGTGCCAAACTTTGAGTGCACCGTGGAAGAACCCCTTCTCATGCCGGCCTTGTCAATAATATCATCATGAATCAGGGTAAAATTGTGAAACACCTCGATACCAACAGCCGGCATCACTGCCTCATCTATCTTGTCCTTGAAAAGATTGCAGGCCAGAAGACACATGACCGGTCTTACTCTCTTGCCGCCCAGTGCCATTATATACCTCACAGGGGCAAATAGCTTCTCAGCTTCGGGCGTGAAGCCCAGGTTGGTGATAGCCTTGTCTGAAAGTTCCCTGAGGTATTCGCTGTTGAACATTTCTTTATTTGTTATCCTTTAAGCGCTTCTGCACCGCTGACTACTTCCAGCAGCTGGTTGGTGATCGAAGCCTGTCTGGCATTGTTATACTGCAGGGTGAGATCCCTGATAAGCTCAGTAGCGTTATCCGTTGCCTGATGCATTGCTGTCATGCGTGCGCCATGCTCCGCAGCAAATGAATCAAGCAGGGCCCTGTAAAACTGAATGCGCAGTGTTTTTGGTATCAGTTCGCTGACAATATTCACCTGGTCAGGTTCATAAATATAATCTGTCAGCACCGAGCCTGCTTTGCCGGCGGGAGCAGTCGATACAGGCAGATAAACCTCTTCAGTGAGCTTCTGCACAGCGGCATTTCTGAACTGGTTGTAGATAATCTCTATTTTGTCGTATTCTTTTGTCAGCCAGAGGTTCATCAGTCTGTCGGCTATCATTTTGGTCTTGTCGAATGTTAGGCCCAGATACAGGTCATTATGTTCCTCGAGAATGTTGCATTTCAGCTTTTTTACAGCATCGTATCCCTTCTTACCGACAGGCATGAACCAGAGGTCTCCCCTGCGAAACTCTTCGCTGTACCTTTCCTGTATAAGGCGTCTGGTGTCTCTGATTACATTGGCGTTGAACCCGCCGCAGAGGCCCTTGTTTGAGGTAACCACTACAAGCAGTACCCGTCCGCGGCCGTTTTTTCTTTCAGCAAAAAGGTTCTCAGTTTCTGTATCACGGAGGGCTGTATTGAGACCGATCAGTATCTCATTAAGCTTATCCGCATAAGGCCTTAACTGAACAATGGCGTCCTGTGCCTTACGCAGTTTGGCTGCCGCCACCATCTTCATCGCCGAAGTGATCTGGCGCGTAGATTTCACCGAACTGAGTCTGACCCTTATTGCCTTGAGATTAGCCATCTTCCTTTACTGATTTTCAGCTTATCACGACTTAAAACGGTTTGCCACATCTGCAGCTGCACTGTTTAGCACACTGATAACATCATCATTGATAACCCCCTGCTTTAATGTTTCGAGCGTATCACTGTGATGATCACGCAGGAAATCGATAAAGTCCTTTTCAAAAGCCCTTACCTTTTGTACCGGAATATCCTTAAGAAGTGCATTTGTTCCGCAGTAGATTATCGCAACCTGTTCCTCAACCTTCACCGGTGAATACTGGTTCTGTTTCAGTATCTCCACGTTCTTTGCGCCCTTGTCAAGAACAGCGAGAGTAGATGCATCGAGGTCAGAGCCGAACTTTGAAAAGGCCTCAAGTTCACGGTACTGTGCCTGGTCAACCTTCAGGGTGCCAGCTATCTTTTTCATTGACTTGATCTGAGCGTTACCACCCACCCTTGATACCGATATACCAACGTTGATAGCCGGTCTTATACCTGCATTGAAAAGGCTTGACTCAAGGAATATCTGTCCGTCAGTGATCGAGATCACGTTTGTGGGAATATAGGCTGCCACGTCACCTGCCTGTGTCTCAATTATGGGCAGTGCTGTCAGGGAGCCGCCACCCTTTACCAGGTGACGGATTGATTCCGGTATGTCGTTCATTGCCCGGGCCACTTCATCTGATTCAATGATCTTTGCAGCCCTCTCAAGGAGGCGTGAGTGCAGATAGAAGACGTCGCCGGGATAGGCTTCGCGGCCTGGCGGACGGCGCAGCAGCAGTGATACTTCGCGGTAAGAAACAGCCTGTTTTGAGAGGTCATCATAGATGATCAGGGCATGACGGCCGGTATCACGGAAGAATTCGCCGATGGCGGCGCCGGCGAATGGAGCAAAGAACTGCGAGGCGGCAGGATCCGCCGCAGTGGCGCATACAATGACCGTATAATCCATTGCCCCGTAAGTCTCGAGTGTGGCTGCAATGTTTGCCACCGTTGACCCCTTTTGGCCAATGGCCACATAAATGCAATAGAGCGGGTTTCCCTTCTCGAAATCTTCTCTCTGGTTAATGATCGTGTCAATAGCTATTGCAGTCTTGCCCGTCTGACGGTCGCCAATAATCAGCTCTCTCTGACCTCTTCCTATCGGTATCATGGCATCTATCGCCTTCAGGCCTGTCTGTACGGGGAGCTTCACCGGTTGCCTGAATATCACTCCAGGGGCTTTTCTTTCCAGTGGCATTTCATACAATTCTCCTGTCACTGGACCCTTGCCGTCTAGGGGTACACCGAGGGTGTTAATGACTCTGCCCATCAGCCCCTCACCCACCATTATGGAAGAGATGTGGCCTGTCCTGCGGGCTATGTCGCCTTCTTTGATCTTGTCTGACTCTCCGAGGATAACGACTCCGACATTGTCTTCCTCGAGGTTGAGGACGATGGCCTTGATACCGGTTTCGACGAATTCGATCAGCTCGTTCGACCCAACGTTTCTGAGGCCGTAAATATGTGCGATCCCGTCTCCGACCTGCAGTACCGTTCCCACTTCCTCGACATCGATGGCAGTAGTAACACCCTCAAGCTGTTGCTTTAAAATCTTTGATACCTCTGAAGGTTTAATATTAGTCATATCATTAAATCTTATTTACAATCATTCGGCATATCCTGCCAGTGAAAATTCCTTTCTGAATCTGTTCAGCCTGGTCCTGACGCTTGCGTCAATATAAGCATCGTCGACCCTGATGATGAAACCACCCATGACAGAGCTATCAACCTGTTCAATGAACTCGACGGTGCCATTGCTTACCCCGGTGACCACTGCCCCCAGTTCCTCTTTGATTTTACCGCTTACAGGTACGGCGGTGGTGATTGTAACCTGTCGTATTCCCCTGTGACGGCGGGTGAGGTCAAGATAGTTTCTTGCCGCTGCTCCAAGATAATCACCGCGGCCGTGGCTGAACATAAGTTCAATAAATTTTACAGTCAGCTTCTTTATACCGTCACCTGCAAGTGCAACAATGATCTCGTTTCTTTTTTTCTGCGGAATTACCGGGTTGCTGATAATTTCCTTCACCTCCGGCATCACGCACAGATGGTCAATTACCTTCATATCCTCATATACAGCGTCAATGGATTTCTGCTCCCCGGCAAGGTCAAAAAGGGCCTTTGCATATCTTACCGCTATCTTGCTGTTATTCATCAGGTTCAGTTACTGCTAGTTTCGATCTCCTTCAGGTATCTTCCGATCAGTTTTTGCTGTTCAGCATCATTCTTAAGGGTTTCGCTTACCACTTTCGAAGCCACCTCGATTGCCAGTCCTGCCACTTCACGCTTAACCTCAGTGATGGCTGTATTTTTTTCACGTTCAATGAGCTCCATGGCGCGTTTCACCATCGCGTCTGCCTCCGACTGACTCTTCTCCTTGGCTTCTGTGAGCATCCTCTCAGTGGCTGTGCGGGCATCGCGGATAATTTTATCTCTCTCCTCGCGGGCTTTCCGAAGGATTATTTCATTATCCGCCTGGAGCACCTTCATTTCTTCGCGGGCTTTTTCCGCAGAATCAAGAGAATTACGGATCGTGTCTTCCCGTGACCTTACGGCCTTCATGATCGGTCCCCACGCAAACTTCTGAAGCAAAAACAGGAGAAGGAGGAAGATCAGTGTGGTCCAGAAAACGGTTCCGATGGCGGGGCTTGCCAGACTGCTTGATAGTAACATATTTCGTTTTTCTTTGTGATTAATGAGTAAGGCCTGCAACCAACCGTTGCAGGCTTTGCTTTTCTGCTTACTTGATCATTGCGATAACGATTGCAAAGAGGGCTGCTCCCTCGATGAGTGCTGCCGAGATGATCATTGCAAGCTGGATCTTTGAGTAAGCCTCGGGCTGACGTGCGATGGCGTCCATGGCTGAGCCGCCGATGCGGCCGATACCAAGTCCTGCGCCAATGACTGCAAGCCCTGCTCCTACTGCTGCTAATGACATTACTGCTTGTGGTTCCATAATTTAAGTTTAATAAAATGAATTACTATTCTGAGTTTTAATGATGTTCCTGCTCCGCCGTTGCCATGCCAATGAAGAGAGATGACAGCAGTGTAAATACGTACGCCTGTAGAAACGCCACCAGCAGCTCGATACAATCCATGAACAACACAAACAGGATGGATGCCGGGGCTACAAAAACGGACTTGAAAATAAAGATCAGCGATACCAGGCTAAGCACTATTATATGGCCTGCGGTGATATTGGCAAAGAGACGTACCATCAGTGCAAAAGGCTTTGAAATAAGCCCTATAAGCTCTATCGGGATCATGATCGGTAACAGCCATAACGGAACGCCGGGTGCTGCAAAAACATGTCTCCAGTGTGATTTGTTGGCGCTGAACTGCGTAATCAGAAATGTGAATACCGCCAGAACGAAGGTCACGTTGATGTTGCCTGTTACATTGGATCCGAACGGGAAAATAGGGATCAGCCCGAGAAGGTTATTAATGAGGATAAAGAAAAATACAGTCAGCAGGTATGGCATGAAACGGGCATACTTTTTCTCTCCGATGTTTGGCAAGGCAATATCATCCCTGACAAAGAGTATGACCGGCTCAATAAATCCCTGAATGCCTCTGGGTGCGGTGACGCCGCTTTTCCTGTATGATCTTGCTGTTGCAAGCATAAGCAAGAGGAGTACGACAGCAGCCACTATCATACCGAAAACGGCCTTGGTAATTGAAAAATCAAGCGGAATGTTCGTTTCATCGGGAAGGCCTGCTGCATTGAGGCGCACTATCCTGCCTTCATATTTTCCTTCGTGGGCCAGGACAAAGCCCTCATAGTCATGACCGTGGGCAAACTTCCTTGACGAGAAGGCGTGAAATCCGGTACCCTTGTCATAAATTATTACCGGCAGGTAAACAGCTACCGCAGAGCCGTCTTTCTTTGTCCATAGATGCCATTCATGAGAGTCGGCAACGTGGTCCAGGATAAACGTACTTGCGTCAAATGCCGCTCCTTTATCGGCGGGGTGATTCTGCTTTCCTTTTTCGCCGGTGGCCTGGGCATGCATAGTGCCGGCCATAAATCCAAACAAAAAGATCAATGAATATATATACCTGATTTTCAAGCTATCTGTCTTTAAACCGACTTCCTATTAGCGATCCTGAAAAAAGTAAGAAATATATAAAATGTGAAAACCAAATATAGGATAAAAAACAATATTACCGAACCGGTTTCTTTGTTTTTAAAGACCACAATGAACAACAGAGCCAGAACAAATGACAGCAACATTTTGACACCAATGGCAATCAGTGTGGTGAACACTCTTTTTTCCCCGTTTCCTTCCGTCCCGTGGAAAAAGATTACCATGGCTGCCATTGAAATAACAGCAAATCCGCCAGTAAGCAGCAGGATATTATTAACCGGGAAAAATGAAGGTGAAATTTTGTTCAGGCCGAAGAGCAGCAGGAAGATCATAAGGGCAAAGGCCAGAAGTAAAATGTAGTGTTTTATTGCCCTGTGCGTGACCATTCTATTTGTTTCTGACAGCTTCCTTTATTATGAGCCACATGGCTGCTGCCACGCCGAGCAGGGAGAGTATGACCGTGAATACCGGTTTCGTACCCGCCAGCTTATCAAGCTTAACGCCCCCCAGGGATGTAATAACTATTATCACCACCATCTGGATGGCGATGGTGGTGTACTTTGAATAAGCCGTAAGTCCTTCCTCCGGATTATTTTTCTCCTTCTTTTGATTTGATTGCCGGTCCGCCATTGTCACCGTCCTTCATTGTGCAGTTACCGGTAAATAGGGCTCCGGGTTCAATAGAAAGCTTGCTGGTAACGATCGTACCATTGATTTTTGAGGAAGCCTTCAGGTTAAGCAGTTGTGTCACGGTTAATTTACCGTCTATCAGTCCTGACACCTCGGAGTTTTTACATTCGACTTCGCCTTTCACCCGACCTGTGGGCCCGATAACCACTTTGCCCTTGGTTGCCATGTTACCATTCAGGGTTCCGTCAATTCGAATATCGCCAACGGATTTAATGTCGCCGGTGATCTCGGTGCCCTGACTTATAAGGTTAACTGCTGCACTGTTATCTGTCTCATTCATTTTTGCCATAGTGATCATTGTTAATTCCCCGGAAAGCGTAGCATACTACGTCTCTCTATTAACCCACAAATATATAAAGTATTGTGTACCTCCGACAAAAATAGAATTTTTTAACAGGCACAGAGGCAGGATGCTGCTTCTCTGTTTATTATTCCACAGGCTTCGGGTCATAGGCCCACTTCAGCCAGATGCTTCCCCATGTGAATCCGCCTCCGAAAGAAGCAAGAATAAGATTATCTCCCTTTTTCAGTTTGTGTTCGAACTCCCATATACAGAGCGGTATGGTTGCTGCGGTTGTGTTCCCGTAGTTCTGTATGTTGATCATCACCTTATCAGGAGAGAGTCCCATTCTGCGGCCGGTAGCATCAATGATTCTGAGGTTTGCCTGGTGGGGAACAAGCCATGCGATATCTTCGGATCTGAGATTGTTTTTTTCCATGATCTCCGCCGCCACGTCAGCCATATTTGAGACTGCAAATTTAAACACCGACTGACCCTCCTGGTAGACATAGTGTTCACGGGCACTGACTGTTTCATGTGATGCAGGTCTGAGTGATCCGCCCGCCTTCATATGCAGGTATTTTCTTCCTGAACCGTCAACCTTGAAAATATGGTCCATTATTCCGTACTCCTCTTCAGTCGGTTCGAGCAGCACAGCGCCTCCGGCATCGCCGAACAGGGTACAGGTTGTTCTGTCGGTATAATCCGTTATGGACGACATTTTGTCAGCACCGACGACAATGACTTTTTTGTATCTGCCAGTCTCCACATAGGCGGCAGCTGTCTGCAGGGCAAAGAGAAAGCCTGAGCAGGCTGCGTTAATGTCAAAGCTGAAAGCGCTTTTTATGCCTGCTTTATCGGAGATGATATTTGCTGTTGCCGGGAATAGCCATGTCTGGGGTGACCGTGGCACAGATGAGAAGATCTATTTCACCAGGTGATGTTTTTGTCTTTTCAAGCAGGCCTCTCACAGCCTGTTCACCCAGGTCGGATGTTGCCTTTCCCTCGCCTTTAAGTATCCTTCTCTCTTTTATACCAACGCGCTGCATTATCCACTCATCAGTGGTCTCAACCATCGTTGACAGCTCACTGTTTGTCAGACGGTATTCCGGAACCCATCCGTTAATACCTGTTATTGCAGCTCGTATTTTTGTCATGCTCCGACAGCCTCTTTAATCTTTCTTGCAAGGTCAGCGTGAACCACATCTCTTGTCTGAAGTACCATGCTTGTGATCGCCTTCCTGTTTGAAATGCCATGGCCGACCACGACGTTAGCGTTGATACCTACAACGGGTGTCCCTCCGTAAACCTCGAAGTTCAGCCTGTCAAAAAAATTATCCCTGATGCCTCTGGCCTGTGCTATCAGATAAAATTTCTCCGCCATTTTGAGTACAATATTACCAACGAAGCCGTCACAGACAATCACATCCGTCATCTCGCCAGTAAAGAGGTCATGTCCTTCGATATTGCCCTTGAAGTTTACCTCGGAACTCTCACGCAGAAGTTCGTATGCAGCTTTTACGGCGGCAGAGCCTTTTGATTCCTCTTCGCCTATGTTCAGCAGGCCGACCTCCGGATTCTCAATGCCAAGGACATATTTTGCATAGACGCTTCCCAGTATCCCATACTGCAGGAGTACATCGGGTTTAGCGTCAGGATTAATACCTACGTCAAGTATTATGGATGTTCTCCCGCTTACGTCAGGGATGAAAGCCGTAAGTGCAGGTCTGAAAACACCGGGTATAACGTTAACTGTATAGCTTGCGCCCACCATCATAGCGCCTGTATTGCCTGCGCTTGCAAAGCCGTCTATCAGTCCGCTCTTAAGCATTCCGAAGCCCACCGCTATAGATGAATCTCTCTTTTGTGAAAAGGCTTTGGCGGGGTGATCGGACATTTCAATCACCTGTGTGGCAGGAACGATTTCGAAAAGAGACGGTTCCACATCCATGGAAGCCAGTTTTTCCCTTATGATACGATTGTCGCCAATAAGTACCAGCCGGTCACCGGTAGGAAGCTGGCCGAGGGCATCAACCGCCCCCTCAATGACAGCATCGGGGGCATAGTCACCCCCCATGGCATCCAGTCCTATTTTCATTGCCTTTCTAATTTGGCACGTTTGACGGGTCAGGCTGTCGCCTTCTTCTCTACGGCAAGCTTGCCTCTGTAGTATCCGCATTCAGGGCATACCCTGTGATACAGATGAGCTGATCCGCAATTGGAACATGCAGCTACTGTCGGAACAACAGCTTTGTCGTGTGTTCTCCTCTTATCCCTTCTGGTACTCGAGTGTCTGTGTTTTGGATTTGGCATCGCAGTAATGTATTGTGTTTAATTATTTTCTGTCAGTTTTTTAAGCTCATCCCAACGCGGGTCTGTTTTATTTTCACCTGCAGCAAGATGTTCTTCAAGTCTCATGATCATTTCCGGGTCACAAGTTGACCGTCCCTGTTTGTCTTCAGGATGAATTCGTTTTAAAGGTAACGCAAGATGAATGTATTCATAGAAATACTGACTTAAATCTATTTCGTGTTCATCCAGCGGCATTGTAATCATATCGGGATCTGTCTCCTCCCATTCCTTGCCCTGTCTTACAAACAGTCTGTTGTCACATGACAGCGGCAGATAAAATTTTTCCAGGCATCTGTCACACACAACTTCGGCATTCCCCTTAATGGCAATGTCAAGCTGCAGATGTGTGGAGCACTTCTCCAGTATCACCCCGGCATTTAGCTCTCCCCTCCTGATCTCTGTACCTTCAAATGCCTCAAAGAAGTCGTTTCCTATTGTAAATCCGTAGGTATGTCTGCCTTCTTTAAGACCGGCCAGAGGTATGGAATACAATCCGGGCATCTCCTTTTTTTCGGTCTGCAAAATTATAAATCCTCTTCCAATAAAAAAAATTATCAACAAAAAAGTAACATCCCCGATTTTCTTCGCTGCCTGCCGGTATAATTCCGCTGCCTGCCGGAAATGACTGTTGGTCATGGCTGGTATGTCATAATTTTGAAGCGTAATAATATTTTGAACATCATGAAAGAAAAGAACAATCCTTTTAGCGGCATAGCCAAACTCCTCATCTCGCTTGGTCTGGTGATGATAATTGCAAAACTGGACCTGTTCAAAATGGGGCCAATCTCCGACTATCTTACCTGGGAGATGCTGCTGATCTTTTTTGGCATTTTCAATTTGCTGAACCTGGACCTTGTTATCAGTGTCCTCCTTTTCGCGGCAGGTTTCTGGTTCCTGATGCCTGAAATGAGTATTCAGCTCTCTCCGTTCTATAAGGAGATATTCTGGCCGGCTGTACTGGTCCTGGCCGGCATCGCTTTTATGATAAGGCCATTCACCAAAAGCCTGAAATAATTAACCGTCAAACAAATACTGAAATGGAAAACGAAACAAACAAACCGGCAAAAAATCCTGCTGAAACCTCCAACAGGTTAATCATAGGGATTTTACTCATTATTGCAGGATTTATCCTTATTCTCAGAAAGACCTCTGTCCTTCCTGAACCGCTTGATCACTTTATTGATGATATCATCTTCAGCTGGCAGATGCTGCTGATAGCGATCGGCGTGATCATAATTGCAGGGTCGGATAACAAGACTCCAGGCGTCGTACTCATCTCAGTGGGAGGTTTTTTCATGATCCCCGAGCTTTTCACCGATTTCTTCAGGTCATTTAATTTCTTCTGGCCAGCAATGTTCATCGTGATTGGTGTCGTTCTGCTGATTAATTCCAAACGCCTGGTAAAGAACCTGAACTATACCAGCGGAAGCAAGGCTGATATGATAGATTATGTCAATATCTTCAGCGGTGCTGAACGGCAGCTTATTACAAATAATTTCCAGGGAGGAAAAATAACATCAATTTTCGGCGGCGGTGAGGTTGACCTGACAAGATCATCACTGGCTCCCGGGGATATTGTAATTGATATTACATGTATATTTGGAGGTACAACGATCATCATTCCCGAAAACTGGAATGTCATTCTTAATGTCACACCCATTCTGGGAGGCTTCTCAGACAGCCGCAGGATAGGCAGTGATGTCATCAAGGACACAACAAGGTCTCTGACAATACAAGGGACAGTGATTTTCGGGGGAGGAGAGCTTAAAAGCCACAAATAAAAAATGACGCATCCGATACTGGAAAGCCGGTCAAGGGTACTGATATGGTGTCTGGCCTGGGTTATATTAGCCGCGGGCCAGGCATCTGTCATTCATTTCGTATATGGCAGTACCCTGGATATCGCGGTAGCTGACGGTATTATTTCCATGCTGCTGTACTGTGTGCTCGGAATCGCCATCTGGTTCCCGGTCAGGTATATGCTGCGCAGCAACAATAAGGTCATGTCTACGATCATTAACGTCATCCTGACGGGTTCCGTAACTATTGTCCTTTGGCTTTTCGTTACCAGGCCTCTTGTAAGGGCTATGGTTCCTGAGAAGGAAGATTATGACCTGTTCTGGCATACGGTACTGGTATTCCGTGTCGCTGCCGGGGTACTGATCTTCTTCGTGGTCACGCTGATATATTACCTGTACCTGAGCGCCACACAGCTTGCAGAGAAAGCATCACGACAGGCACAGCTGGAGGCCCAGGTGCGCGAGGGAGAACTCAAGATGCTGCGCGCACAGATAAACCCCCACTTCCTCTTCAACAGTCTCAATTCAATGAGCTCCCTGACACTTACAGACCCCATGAAAGCACGGGAAATGATTCTGAAACTGTCTGATTTCATGCGTTATTCACTGTCATCACACAACGAACAGCCGGTGACATTGCAGAATGAAATGGAAAGCCTGCGGCTTTACCTTGAAATCGAGAAAGTCAGATTTGGCGAACGGCTCATAATCGAGGAGGACATTCAGCCTGAGTGCCTTACGGCATTATTGCCCGGGATGCTCCTTCAGCCTCTATATGAAAACGCCGTCAAACACGGTGTATATGAATCAACTGAAACGGTGGTGATCAGAACCTCCGCTCACAAGGAAAACGGCCTGGTGGTAATATCTGTCTCAAACAACATTGACCCTGAGTCTGTGGTGACACGCAAGGGGGCGGGGATAGGACTGATAAATGTGCGTTCCAGGCTGGAACTTTTCTTTGGTGAAAAGGCTGATCTTACAGTAACCCGCAAGGATGACAGCTTTAATGTGACGGTGAAGTTTCCTTACAGAAAATCATAAAATCAATAACACAGCATGAAAAACATCAGGGTTCTGATCATTGAAGATGAAACTCCTGCCCGGGAGCTCATAAAGTACATGCTGAAGGATCATCCGGGAATTGAGGTCATAGGTGAGTGCGCTGACGGTTTCTGCGGTGCACGGGAGATAAAGGAAAAACGCCCCGACCTGATCTTTCTTGATATCCAGATGCCCAAACTCACCGGGTTTGAACTACTGGAGGTTCTCGATGAAAAGCCTGAGGTGATATTCACCACTGCTTTTGACCAGTATGCCATCAGAGCTTTTGAACTCAATGCTGTGGATTATCTTCTCAAGCCTTACTCAAAAGAACGTTTTGACAGCGCCCTTGCAAAGGCAGTAAGCAGGATAGGCAAAGAGACACAGGAGCCGGATAAGGTAGAAAAGCTTGTCACCGCAGTGACCGAAGCGGAAGGGTATCTGACCAGAATCGTATTCCGCAAGGGGGCCGGTATAAAGATAATTCCGCTGAACCTGATCTCGTACCTTGCCTCCGAAGACGACTATGTTATGATTTATTACAGCGAAGGCAAGGCCCTTAAGCCCAAGACGATGAAATACTATGAAGACCACCTGCCGCCCAGTCTCTTCATGAGAGTGCACAGGTCGTACATGGTGAACATCGAGCAGATTACCCGCCTTGAACCTTACAGCAAGGATAATTATGTTGCTGTTCTCAAATCAGGGGAGAAGATACCTGTCAGTCGTACAGGTTATAAAATGCTAAGGGAAAAACTGAATTTTTAATCTCTCTCTTTCAGCCTGTTGCACTGTGGAGGCCGTCGAAACCATTGCCCGGCCGGCCTGTATCTTCTGAACAGGAACATGGGAACGGGATCATATCCCTGTGTTCCGCCCGGTCTGCACCGCAGTATTCGTCCGGTTGAAATGACCAAACCTGTAAAGGGACCGTGAATCTTAATTGCATCAATTGTAAACTGCGAACAGGTTGGTACATGCCGGCATGACTGCGGAGTCCACGGAGATATTAATCCGCGGTATAACCAGACCGGTATAAGGAGTAAAAAAGATAATATCTTTGCAACCGTATTCAGCATCGGTTTCAAAGATAAGGTGAATCGTGCTGACAAAATGACCTGTCTGATCAACAAAATGACAATGGCAGATATTTTGAAGTAAATGGAGTAACTATTTAAGAGAAAGAAAACAAATGGAAACAACGTATTTAAATAACGGACTGTACTGGATCATTTTTTTAGTATTCATGTTTCTGAGCTGGATTGTCAGCGCCAGATTAAAATCAAAATTCAGAAAATACTCTAAAGTCCCTATCGGTAACGGAATGACCGGTAAGGATGTGGCAGAAAAGATGCTGCGCGACAACGGCATTTCCGATGTCACCGTGCACAGTGTTCCGGGCGAATTGTCTGATCACTATAACCCTCTCAAAAAGACAATAAACCTGAGCCACGATGTCTATGCGGGCGCCAGTGTTGCTGCAGCTGCTGTTGCGGCCCACGAAACAGGCCACGCCGTTCAGCACGCAAGCTCGTATGCATGGCTGACCATGAGATCAAAGCTTACCCCCGTGGTGAGCTTTTCGTCCAACTGGATTCAATGGGTGCTTATAGCAGGCCTGTTTCTTGTCAAATCACGGCCGGAGATACTTCTGATAGGCATTGTTCTTTTTGCACTCACCACACTGTTCAGCCTGATAACTCTTCCCGTTGAGATCAATGCATCAAAGAGGGCTCTTGCATGGCTGTCCGATGCTGGCATCACCTACTCCGGGACACAGGATAAAGCACAGGACGCGCTGAAATGGGCCGCATATACCTATGTCATAGCAGCGCTTGGCTCAATTGCATCGCTGATATACTACATTATGATTTTCATGGGGGTGAGGAACAGGTAGAGTTATTCTATCCTATCTCCCCTCAACATAGAGGAACTTTGTTCTTTTGACCAGGTACCTCACAACAGACCAGAAGATCAGGGCTGCGACTAGCAGGGTGATGTACAGCGGTTCCATGTAAACCTTTCCGGTCACTGCAATATTCCGTATCACATCCAGAATGGCAAAGACGATGAAGAGGTTGGCTATGCTGTTGTATTCCCTCTTGAGAACATTCCTGAACGAGAATGTAAGGTCTGCCCTGATGAAATTCCTGAAACGGGGAATCACGGACCTGACCCTGAAGGCCCATGTATCATAATCCTCACCGAATTTACGGCGGAGATACTGTTCTTCGGCAAAAATAATCCGTTCATAATAGATCCAGAAGGCAAGCACAAAAATAATAACGCACCAAACCGACCTGAGAAAGAGAACGGGGCCCAGCCACATCAGGAAATTACCCACATACAGCGGATGGCGCACAATCGAATATATTCCCGAGGTATTCAGTTCATCAGCCATCTGGTCAATAACATTGCGGCCCGAGGTGTTTCTCGGCACATGACCGACAGTGTACGACCTGACCAGCTCACCTGCAACCGAGACAATAACGCAGGTCAGTTCCCATGTCAGATTGAAGTAAATAACGCTTCTGTTGGCAATGAAGAGATAACCGGCAGCCGGAACCAGAACAATGACCGGTAACCAGCTTCTCCTTCTGAATAACCAGTTTCCGGATTTTTCCAGTTCATGTACGAGTGACATAGTTTCAGGGTTAATGCCGTAAAAATAGGAAAATTTCAGAAACTATACTTAATCCTGACGAAACCCATGTTTATCTTTGTCACTTCTCCCGATATGACGTTGTCGAAATGCTGCATTACAAGTGAAAAATCAACGTTTTCAGCCATTGAAAAATCAACCGTGGCATCGGCAAAATAACCTTTCAGGTCCGGATACCAGATTGCAGACAATGAGATGTTAAGCAGCGGAACCGGGGTAAATGTAAGCTGCCCTATGGCGCTGAATTCCGATAAAGCCAGCTGGTCCGCAGTAATGGCTCCTTTGTAAAGCTCAGTGAAGTTGTCGAGAACAAAGGGGTTGTTTGAATACATCATCTGCACCAGTGCCGAAATCTTATCTGTGAAGGTCTTGTCGACCCCTGCCGTTGCGATGAAGGTTGTCTCTTTCACTGATGAATTTCCGAGCGGAGTGAAGAGGGTGGCTTCGCCGCGGATTGAATATGAGCCCATTGCCCCTGACCATCCTGTACCTGCAGTGAAGAGTTCCTCGTTTGTCTCGCCGGCAAAGAACTGGAGATCGGTATTAAGAACATTGAAGCGGTAAAGCGCAGCAACAGTTACCCTGTCGGCGCTGTCGAGTTTGACGACCATTTCGGCTGCCGATGACGGGCCGGTGGAGTAAACGGCTCTCAGGGCATCGCTGCCGGGCCGTTCCATATAGTCAAAATCAAAAAAAGAATAAGTGTTGAAGATGTCATTGGGGTTCCATACCAGCGCCTGGCTCCAGTTGATCCGCTGCCGGCCCAGGGTGAGCCTGAGCTTCCCTGATGTGTAGTCGATCCAGGCCCTGTCAATGAATGTATTCAGCACGAAAGACTGCTCACTGAGGATGTTCCATGACATGTCAACCCAGCCAGGGTCAGAAGCCAGGCCCGTGCTGTATGTGGGGTCAAGCTGTACCATGTCGCCAAGCACAAACCTGTTTCTTATTTCAAGAGCCATTGTAATCCCGGTGCCGGGGTATGCCTTGAAGTTAAGCCTGTTATGCAGCATGCTGCTGTTGAGCCATTCCTCTGCAGGATCTTCAAATACGGAGTTATGGAGCCATGTTGCATAGCCTCCGGCAGAAAACCTGCCCGGGGTATCCTGTGACAGTGATGCAAGGGTGCAGGTCATCACTGCAAGAAATAGCAGGATAGTTTTTTTCATGAAGTGCCGTTAATCCTTTCATCTGAGACGACACGTCCGTCCTCTATAGTTATGACCCTTCGGGCCCTCTTCATCACCCGTATGTCGTGTGTCGAAAAGATGAAGGTCATCTCCTCCTCACGGTTCAGCTTCTCCATGATATCTAGCAGGGTCTCGGCCGATTTGGAGTCGAGGTTTGCCGTCGGTTCATCAGCCAGGATGAATTCAGGCCGGGGCGCCAGGGCACGCGCCACTGCCACCCTCTGCTGCTGCCCTCCCGACAGCTGCGAGGGTCTGCTGTTATGCCTGTCGGAGAGGCCTACTGACTGAAGCAGCTCATCGGTGCGTGCCTTGCGCTTTTCCTTAGGCCACTTCTGGAGGTTCATTATAAACCCGATATTCTCCTCGGCAGTCAGCACAGGAATAAGGTTGTAGGACTGAAAGACGAAGCCGACATGCTCCATCCTGAAATCTATCAGTTCCGACGGCTTCAGCTCCGATAGGCGGTGGCCTGCCACAATGATCTCGCCTCCTGTAGGCTGATCCAGACCGCCGATGAGGTTCAGAAGCGTGGTCTTACCTGATCCGGAAGGGCCAACCACCACCGCAAAATCCCCTTTTTCAAAGCTGAGAGTGACGCCATTTATTGCCTTCACCTCAACTTCGGTATCATGGTAGGTCTTATACACATCGTTTATTTCAACTACTTTCATGACTATGTCGCTTTTATTATTTTTCGCCTCTTAATGCTTCCACGGGGTTTAATTTCATTGCCTTGCGGGCCGGATAAACTGATGCGAGAATTCCTGTAAGAATGATCAGCACCGCTGTCGTTATAAAGAACTGTGTATCGATTGAAGGAAACAGGTGTGCGGAATACCCGAATGCCTCCATCCCTTCCGAGTATTTCACCAGGTTGATGCCCTTTCTTGCCGTCAGGGCTATCACAGCCTCCCCTATAACCATGCCTGCTATTCCGCCCACGAATGAAAGGAAAATTGATTCCAGCATGATCATGGAGAACATTTTTCTGCGGTTCATGCCAATGGCGGCAAGCATCCCCAGCTCCCTCGTGCGCTCAAGCACGGCCATGAGCATGGTATTGACAATTCCGAATGCCAGGGCTGCGAGTATCAGTGCCATAAATATCCCATAGATCTGCTGCATCATGTCGGCAATCATTGCCAGGTCAGGAGATATCTCCTTCCAGTTCAGTACTTCATAAGCGGGAAGTTTCATCCTTAACTCTTTGGTGGCCTTTTCGGTCAGATCGTTATCTTCGAGCCTGGCAATAAACCTGTGATAGATTCCGCCAGACATTCCTGTCAGTTTTCTCAGCTCATCAATCGGGACAAACAGAGAGGTGGCCTCGAACAAATCATTATTGGTCCTGTATATTCCGCATACGCGAAAGGCTGCACCGGTCTGGACATTGTTCATGTCAAGAAACGAAAGGATAATTTTTGATCCCTCCCGGTATGACCAGGCTGTTTCCTTTACCTGAAGGCTGTATTTTTTTATTTCCCGCGGAGAGAGAAGCCCGTCGACAGCCCTGCTGAACTTCTTGTCTGAGGTGAAGCGCTGGTCCGTGAGTGGTGCCAGTTTTGCTATGACTTCGGCAGGAATGCCCTTCTCCTCAAGTTGTTTCAGTGCGTCAGCAGAGAGGATGTACCTGATGATGTTAAGATCCTTTGCCAGCTTCTCTCCGATAAAAACCGGCTTGAATATACTGTTACCCTGTCTTTCGGGCGCGAAGTAGCTCCCGGTGCCCGGTATGAGTTTGTCAGAAAGGGTAAACATCTGTTTTTCCTTTTCTATATCGACGCCCGTTATTTCCACCCCGGTGCTTTTTGCAGAAGTTGAAGCAACCCCCCTGACAATTATCCGCCCTGTGATTTCGGTGACACCGGCTGTACCTGACAGAGCTGAGACAATCCCTGCCGAATCTGTCATGAAATTTCTGATATCACCGCTGCTCCGGAAGTCTTTGTTGTTGACCTGAATATGCGACAGCTCGTCATTGACTGCGGCGTCAATCCGCTGAACAATTGAGCTGTTGATAGCCGCCATGGTGAACACCCCGGCAAAGACGCCGACTGCAACAGAGGCAATGACGGTAAGGCTTCTGGTTTTGTTTCGCCAGACATTTTTCCATGCAATTTCTGTTATCATATCATAAAAGCTTAAGCCCTGAGTGCTTCAATAACATTAATTCTGAATATTTTACGGATGCTGAACGCTATGGCAATCAGAAGGATTATGAAGACCACTACCGTCTGCCAGAGATAATATGTGTCCGGCAGCATTGTAGGCATGACCGGATCAAATCCGTAATCCTCATACATCCGGCCGATCTGCCCGGTGAACCTCAACGGGTGAAGATGACCGTAAATAACCACCGGAAGTGACGCAACAATTCCGGCAGCTACCCCAAGGAACCCCACCAGAAGCATTTCAATTGAGATTACTTTTGCCAGTTTTCGTTTCTGCATGCCGATTGACACCAGCATGCCGAATTCCCTTCTCCTTTCAGCAAGCATCATAAGCATTGTTCCGAATACCCCGAAGGCAATGACAAGGTAAAGTATCCCGATCATGATTGCACCGCTCTTATTGTCGGCCTCAATCTGGTTCACAAGGAGGGCGTTCAGCTGACGCCAGTCCCTGACAACAAGAGGATCGGTGAGCAGACTGCCAAGTCTTTCGCCTGTGGCAAGTACCATTTTATCGCTGTTGTCCTTTACCCCGATGACGGCCGATGTGGCCATGCCGGGGGCGGCGTACAGCTCACGGGCGGCTTCAATGGGTAAGTAGACAATGATATTGTCGATATCAGGAGCCGGCAGTTTTACTATTCCGCTGACACGGTACTTGCCGGCTGCTGAAGCGCCGTGATATCCCTGGCCGGTCAGAACCAATGTGTCTCCGACGCTTATTTTAAGATATTCGGATAATCCGGAGCCTATTATTGCACTGGCTGTTTCCGCAGCAGTGAAGTAATGGTTCACGGAAGAAGCGTGATTCCGTATCATGGGAAGTACGGTTGCGGTGTCCGTGTCACTGATTCCAAGGTCAAGCATCAATCTTCCGGTGCTTGAGTAGGTTTCCCCGGTATATAATTCAAGCATTGTCTTAATCCGGTCCGGAAGGACTTCTGCTTTCAGGGCATCCACTGCAGCAGGACTGAGTCTGAATCTGACGAGCCTGTTCCGCAAGTCTGAAACCCTGTCCTCCCCTTCAGGATCGATACCCATGACCATCACTCCCTGTGTGCGGCTCTCTGCAGCGGCAAGTGCAAAAGATTCAAGTCGCGGCACCACATCCTTTACGTTAGGGTCATTCTTCAGGGTCTCACCAAGGGCATCATCATACTCAAAGCTGTTATCGAGGATGGCATCATCAAAATAATCCCTGTGCTGAAGCTGAAGGTACCCGGAATATGCTTCAATTATATTTTTAAAGAGCCTGTCGTATGCCCCGAGCTGGAAAGAACGCATGACAAGCGCAAAAAAGACAGCAAAAAACACAGACGCGGCAGTTATCAGTGTCCTTTTCTTATTGCGCCACAGATTTCTCCAGGCTAGTTGATAATCTTTCATATTAACATTCCTTTCTGTTACCCGGAATCACCTGATGGTTTTCATATTCTGCTGTGAAAAGAAGCTCTCATCAATTTCAATATTGAATTTCATCGCGTCAATGAGGAGAATGGTTTTGTGACCTTCATTTTCTGCAGGTACAAGTTCGATGCGTGATGGCAGCACCCGCCCGTTAAAGCTTTTCAGTTCCATGCCGCGTTCAGTCCTGACAAGGTACCCGTCCTCGTCATACAGTTCCGCCCTGAGCACTACAAACTCTTTTTTGTCAACCCACCACATCTGGTGACCCCATATTACTTCTGCTTCCGGCCTGGCGGTGAGTTTAATCCTGTAACAGGTGCTGCCGTCCACCTCTTCCTCCCCCTCAAGTGTGTGGGTATAGTCATTTACTACCGAAGACTCATTCAGGATGTCATCATTAGTGTAGTCGGATCCCATCCATCCCTGTGACATCATCGAGGGAGGCAGCTTGATGAGCCTGTTTATTGCAGGGTTCCAGCTCCACATCTCGCTGCCTCGCTTGAGGAAGGTCTGTCCCTTTTCACGGGCAGGAGCGGTAATTAGTGCCAGAGAGTAATCATCGCCAAGCGACCATGATTTGATTTCCACTGTTCTCTGCCAGGTGGGACGAACAATGGTCATTGTCATAAGGCTGTAGCCTGATTTCTCCCCGTTGAACTTTTCATCGGCCTTTTTTATTATATCTGTCGCGGTGAGTTGCTGAGCACCTGCGGATTGGGACACAGACAGCAGCAACAATGCCTGAAGCGACAGGATAAGTGACCTTGTGATCTTTTTCATCAGAAACCCTTAAGCATTTTCAATAACTTCTCCCTCGTGGTAGTTCCCTCCGATTGTTTCATGATTTCAGAGAGCCAGTTACCGTACATGGGGTTGGGAAGGATGATATACCGGGTTCCGAACAGCTCTTTGTCAGCCTCAACCGCGGCAAATCCAAGGTCGGGCCCCCTTTTCTCATAGGCCCCGCTGTGGTCGGCCAGGTTATCACCGATAAGCAACAGTATTTCATAATCCTTTTCAATAAGGGCCCTGCGATCAATCTTGGATGAACTGCCCTGCTTCAGAAGGAGGTGGGTGGTGTCAGCATCGGGGAAGCCGAAGGCTGCGAGATTGGTAATGGTAGGGTTCATATCGGTGACATTGCGGTTTGAGACATAGAAGACCGCAACTCCAAGCGAGTCGGCATAGCGGGTGAATTCAACAGCTCCGGGAAGCGGTTCGGCCTGCGCCAGGTTAACCCACCGGGTCCAGTCCTGATCAGTGAAAGGCTTGTTTTCTTTCACCTGCCAGGCCTGATAAGGGCTGTTGTCAAGCACCGTCTCATCAATGTCAAGCACGACAGCAGCGGGTCTGGTCTTATCAGCCCATGCCAGGTTTTCGGAGAGCGCATTTTCAGCGTTCCGGAAACACTGGTAATAGAGGGCTTTCATTTCAGCTGACTGCTGGTACCAGAGTGTAGCCAGTAAAACCTGATCCTGTGTTTCGGGAGGCGATACGGGTACTTCGGTCGGGGTTGTTCCCTTTCTTACAGGACAGCAAGCCGCCAGCATTATCAGGCCGGTAACAATAATGAGCTTTTTCATGCGTTTTTATTCTATTGTAAATAAACTATTTGTCAGAATCAGTTCCTTTTGTTTGTTGTCTCCTAAATAACAAATAATTGCCTGATCCTGATCAAAATATTTGAAACATTTTTATCTTTAACAGGTTATACTTAAAAAGTTATCTGCAATGTCAACCTTAAAGCTGATGCTGGGGATGATCCCCTCAACTTCTAAACTGGAACAGGAAGAAAAGGCACTGATCACCGAATATGAAAAGATGATCTCCTTTACCGGTTCTGAAACACTGGCAAAATATAACGTGCTCCATGAAAGCATTAATTCTGCCGGTTTCAGACAGAAGAAGAAAGAGTTGGAGTCGCTCACCTATAAGGGTTCAGAAGAATTTTCGAGAGAAACAGAATTTTTCAGCCTGAAGAAGGCAAAGGATATAGCTCTCTATTTCAAAACTGAAGGAAGTGCTCCGCTCAAGAACTTCACCACGCTCGACGGATCAGCCAAAATAAAGGAGATCGAAGACCTGGAAAGATTTGTCCAGTCGTCTGAGTTCAAGCAAAAAGAGAGACTAAAGCCAGTCACCTTCAAGGATACTGAAGAATACGGTAAATGGCTAGAATACAAGAAACTGCTGAAAGACAAGGAGGTAAGGAAAAACCTTAACGCCGCCAAGGTCAAAATATTTGAGGAGCTGAAAATGTACGTGACATCGTCCGCTTTCCTGGTTAAGAAAAACATGAAACCAGTCACTTTCAAAGATACTCCCGAGTATCAGAAACTGCTTGATTTCAGGAACAGGAAAAGCGCTGCCGACGTTGTTTCCTACTACAAATTCAAGGCTTCTAAGGATTTAGGCAACTATGTGCAGGTAAAGGATTCAGCCCGCCTTAAGAGATATTTCGAGCTCGAAGAATACCTGAAGAGCAAGGCGTTCACGGAAAAGAAAGAGTATCTGCTTGACAAACACCGGTTCGAGAAAACAGATATGTTCAGGGAGCTGAATGAATACAACAGCCTTAAAAACACTGCCGACATCAAGTGGTATTTCACCGTTAAAGACTCCAACAAGTTTGATATTCTTAAAAATCGCGTATTGACATTTGGCGATGAGTTTGACGGCAGCGAGCCTGATAAGAAGAAGTGGCTCAACAAATATTACTGGGGAGACAAGCTGCTGCACGACAGCTACAGTATTGCAACTGACCTTCACGGTTATACTCCCTCTGACAATTTTGAGGTTCGTCACGGAGTCCTGCGCATAATCACGAAACCGCAGAAGGTCACTGGCAAGGTCTGGGACCAGGAGAGAGGTTTTTACACAAAGGAATTCTCTTTCACATCCGGTATTCTCAACAGCGGAACTTCATTCAGACAGAAATACGGTATTTTCTCTGCCAAGATCAAGCTGACCGACCCGGCAGTACGAAATGCCTTCTGGCTGATCGGCGACCGGATCACGCCCCATATCGATGTCTGCAGATCGGGCAGCGGCAAGGTATGGTTTGACCTGTTCACCGCTCCGGGAAATCACTATAAAAAGAGCATCGGTTCAAGATACCTTTCTGATTTCTTCATCTTCACCCTTGAGTGGAGGCCGGAGAGCCTGGTATGGAAGATAAACGGAGTTGAGGTGATGAGGCAGACAAGCGGTGTGCCGCAGGAGGCGATGTACATCAACCTGGCCGGCGGCGTTGAAAAGCCCATCGGAGGCATTTCCTCGATGGAGATTGACTGGATAAGGGTATATCAGTTCAAATAATAAATTCGAAAAATCATGCTGTCGCACCGCCCAAATCGGGCGGTGTTACAATAAAAGCAGAGGCACCGGCTATGGTGTCACTGCTTTTTTTTTATTGTTTCTGTAACAAAACATATATTACAGCCGTCTTTATGTTGTCAGTACGGACGGGATGACAGTAAAAGAGTACAATAACGCGGTAAGGGAGTTTGGCGACCACGTCTATCGCTTTATATACCGCAGTATAAGGGACAGCCACAGGGCCGGGGATATTGTGCAGGACACCTACGAGAAACTGTGGCGCTGCGTCACAGAGACGGAGTATACGGTAGTTAAGGCATGGCTTTTCACTGCAGCCTACAACAGAATGATAGATGTCATCCGTAAAGACTCGAGGCTGGTGGATGTTGAGTTTTATGACGATGCTTCCCTGTATGCAGAAGAGAGCAGCGCTGACCTGAACGAGGTGCTCCATCATGCGCTGGAACGCTTGCCGGCAGTTCAGCGGTCAGTTATCCTCCTGCGTGATTACGAGGGCTATCACTACAATGAGATAGCTGAAATTACCGGGCTTACAGAGCACCAGGTAAAGACTTATATCTTCAGGGGGCGGGTAGCACTGAAAAATTATCTTGTAAAAACATCAGTATGGCAATGAACGATGATACGGATTATCCGCGCCTGACACCGCCGGATGACAGGTATCCGTCGCATGGCAACCTGTTCCGGTCTGCAGGTGATCTGACTGATGACCAGTTTGATCTCCTTGCGGCAGCATGGTCAGAAAACGCCCTGCCTGATGACAGTCTTGCCGAAATGGAAGCATTGTTTGCATCCGATCCCGCGAAAAAAGCGTATGCCGAAAGTTTCAGGCAGCTACGGCTCAGACCCTTTGATGATAAGTGGAGCGGCCGGCACGCTCTTTTACGGACAACACCAGCAGCCAAGATCATACGGAGTAACTGGATAACTGCTCTGGCAGCAGCGGCAGTCATTTTTGCAATTCTGTTTCTCAGGCCGGTCACGGACAAACAGACTTCTATTACAGCACCGGTCAGTTCTCCTGAAGTTGCAATAGCGCCTGAAGTCGTCGAAACTGTTCCCGCGGTCGTAAAAGAAGGGAACCCGGAACCAGTTATTGCAGTTAAGATAACGCCTGTAACAACAGGAAAGGAAGAGCTCCCTGCATCGGAACGGGAACAGCCCGTTAAGACTACTCCCGTGACAGTGAGCGCCAGGGCTGCCAGGCCGACAATCACTGCCGGGATGGAATCCCGTGAACTCCTCGCGGTAAATTATAACAAGATCCCCGTAACCCTGAATATCCCGGAAAGGGAAGAAAACTGGATCCGGAAAGGTATTGCCGGATTATCGAAGACAACAAAAAGGGGGGGGGCGCCTGTTGACGGATATGTCATTGCCAAATCGTGTATCAAAGGCATAAACAGTGTATTTGGTTCGGATATGGAACTTGAAAAAATCGTCAGCGCAGAAGGAGACACCGTCGCTGTCAGCTTTAACTCATCCCTGCTTTCATTTTCGGCACCTGTAAGAAAAAGTTCTCAATAACTGTAACTTTGAAGCCTGTTAATTCGTCCTTGCAATAAACATAAATAACATTAAGCCATGAAAAGAGTAGCAATAACACTGATTATTATTTTATCCTTCGTCCTGCCTTCAAAAGCCCAGGAGAAACAGGAGAAACTCAAAGAACTTGAGGAGATGGAACAGAAAGCGGAGGTGACAGTAGCCGGTGACACTCTGATAATTATTGAACAGGACACACTGACCGCTGTAGATGAAGAAATAATTATTGAAGACGAAGAGGCATATAATGATGAAGAGTCTTATGATGATGATAAATCAACAGTAACTGTCGGAGGTGTTACCGTGGAAGAGAGTGATGATGAGACTGTTATAAGGATTGGGAAAAAGGGCATCAGAATTTCTGAAGATGATAATGACACTTCAGTCACCTTTGAAGAGTACGATGATGATACGAAATCCTCATTCAGAGGTCATGTCGGAGGCTTTGAGCTGGGGTTTTGCGGCTATTTCACAGAGCCGTTCAGCACCTCGCTGGACCCCTCGGAAAACTACATGAATCTCAACACTGCGAAGTCAATGAATTTTAACATCCTCCTGCCCAATCTCAACCTGGGGTTCAGCCGCCATTTCGGGATAGCTGCAACAGTCGGCCTGAGCTGGAGTGACTACTATTTTGACGGTGATAACTCAATAGCAGAGGATGACAACGGAAATATAATTCCCGTCTATCCGCCCGAGGACATCAATTTTGAAAAAAGCAAGCTTTCAACAACTTATGCCACCATGCCGATACTTCTTGAAGGACAGATCCCTGTTTCACATAACAGGACAATAAATATCGGTGCAGGGTTTATAGGAGCAATAAAGCTGCACTCCCATACCAAGGTGGTCTATTATGACAACGACAAGATGAAGATAAAAAACAAGGATGATTTCAGTCTTAACCTCCTTAGATACGGTGTTACTGCACGTCTCGGATATGAGATGTTCCAGGCTTACGGCACATACTATCTTTCAAAAATGTTTGAAGAAGGAAAGGGTCCCGAGCTGTTCCCCTTTGAGGTCGGCATAGCCCTGACATTCAACAACTGATATAGGCAGTGATGCGTTATAAGGGCCGCACAGAACAGGTGCGGCCTTTTGTTTTTTATATATCTTTGGCGCATCACCGGTGAACACCGGCTCGTTAGTTTTCAATTTCTGAAAAACAGACAGATGAGACTTCTTCTTATAAGCAACTCTACAAATTCCGGGGAGGCGTATCTTGACTATCCCAAGAACAACATCAGGGAGTTTCTCGGCAACAAAAAGACAAAGGCGCTCTTCATTCCCTATGCTGCTGTGACCTTTTCTTATGATGAGTATGAGGAGAAGGTAAAAACACGCTTCAGGGAGGTGGGTCATGACGTGGTGTCGATACATCACTTCTCCGATCCTGTAAAGGCTGTCATGGAAGCGTCTGCAATAGTTGTCGGCGGAGGCAACACGTGGATGCTTCTCAAGTGCCTCAGAGACAACAAGCTGATAGCTCCTGTCCGGAAGAAAGTCATTGCCGGAACACCATATATTGGCTGGAGTGCAGGGTCAAATGTGGCCTGCCCCACAATCATGACTACCAACGATATGCCCGTGACGGCACCGTCATCATTCAGGGCTTTCGGTCTTATACCCTTCCAGATCAATCCTCATTACCTCGATGCCAATCCGGCCGGCCATGCAGGAGAAACACGCGAACAGCGGATCCTCGAATTCATCGAAGTCAACAGGGATATTTTCGTGGCAGGGCTGCGCGAGGGAACAATGTTCCTCCTTGAAGGCAGAAAGATGTCGCTCATAGGGCCGCGTAACGCACGCGTGTTCAGTTACGGAACCGAGGCCAGGGAGCTGACGCCGGGCCAGGATCTCTCCTTCCTCCTGAAGAAAAGAAAAAAATAACGACATCAGGGAACCGGCTGAATGAGATGGCTGAAAAAGATAGCGCTGATAACAGCAGGCCTGTTTTTACTGACCGTGACCGGCCTCGGCCTGTATGCATGGATCAGAAATGACAAGCTGACTGCCGCCCTCGTCCGCAAGGTCAATGAGACCGTCAACACCAAGATATCATATGGTACACTCAGGCTGACATTATTCGAGTCATTCCCGAATATTACCCTCAGGTTTAACGATCTCCTTGTAACGCCATCGCCATATTACGACAAGACACAGTTCAGGGGTGAGGATAACGACACACTTCTTTCCGCTTCTTCCTTTTCGGTGACAGCATCCCTTCTCCAGATGCTTACAGGCACGGTGGCAGTGCGTTCAATAACCGTCAGGGAGGGGAAGATAAACCTGCTTACAGATAAGAGAGGTGATATAAATTACCTTGTCGTCACCGGAGAGAAAAAGAAAAAAGGTAAGAATATAAGGCTTAACAACATCAGTGCCCTGAATATGAAAACAGTCTGGTACGACAGGAGCTCCGGGCTCAGGATATCAGGCAGGATAAATGAAGCCACCCTCGACGGAGATATTTTCAGGGCGGGGATTTTTCTGAACACGACTGTCAGCGTTGATCTTGACTCCGTTAATGTCGGCGATATGAGCATCTCCGGTTTCCCGGTGAAGGCATCGGTCAAAATGCGGAAGACGGCCAACTCGCTCTCCGTGGCCAAAGGAACAATCGATCTGGCCGGCCTGAATTTCGGGGTTGACGGAATGGTAAACTACTCGATGTCTACCCTTGATCTGGCTGTTGAGGGAAAAAAGATCAATATCGGATCACTTGTCTCAATGCTGCCTGAAAAATGGATGTCACTTACCGGAGGATTAAGTCCTTCCGGGATAATGGATTTCAGATGCACACTCAAGGGACCGTACGGGGAAGCCGGCAAACCTCATATTGAACTTAATTATGCCCTGACAGACGGACGGGTCAGTTCTCAGAGAAGCGGACTGAAAGTGAATAACCTTTCCTTCAGCGGAGGGCTCACCAACGGGGCGCTCAACAGTCCGGAGACCTTCCTCTTCACAGTTGACAATATGAACGCCACCTACGGTTCGGCAAAACTGAAAGGGTCGTTCAGGCTGAGCAGCCTGACCAGGCCGCACGTCACCTTGACCCTTGACGGCGATCTTAATTTCGATGATCTGCGTAAGATCATAAAAACAGATTATATCCGCGATCAGAAAGGATCAGTCAGCGGTCATATAAAACTGTCCGGCCAGCTCCCTGACAGCATGAAGCTTGATATGGCAGCGTTGCCCTCTCTTCATCCAGACGCAGCATTTGTGTTCAGCGGTTTCGGAGCTACAATCGCTTCGTCGGGTATAGCCCTGACAGATGCAAACGGCTCTCTGATCATCAATAAAGACTTTATTGCAGACAGCCTTTCTTTCACACTGATGGATCAGCATTTCAGGGTAAATGCAATAATGCGTAATTTTACGGGATGGGCATCCGGCGGTCCTGAAATCATGGTTGTTACAGGAGATGTTGCAGCTGACAGATTTGTAACAGCCTCTTTCACCGGAAGTGAGAATGACAGTACAGCAAATGCCGGCAAGCGGCTTAACATCTTTCCGTCAGACGTCAGCATGAAAATCACTCTCACGGCTGACAGTATCATCAGCCAGGGATTCCGGGCAGCTAATTTCAAAACATCTCTTGAATATGAGCCCTTTATGTTCACTTTCAATGACATCAGGGCTGAAGGACTTGACGGTCTGCTTACAGGCGAGTTCAGGCTGGGCAGGCAAAAAGACGGAGGATATATCACCAGATCAAAGCTCGATGTGACCAGTATTGATATCAATAAAACATTCTCTTCATTCAACAATTTCGGTCAGGATTTTATTGTGAGCGACAATCTCTTCGGAAACCTGACCGGCACAGTCACAGTGCTTGCCCCCCTTGACAGCAATTATAAAATCGTCACAAAGGCTCTTGTTTCGGATGCGCATCTGGTAATCACTGACGGCAGGCTTGTGCACTTTGCCCTGGCTGAGAGTCTCTCGACATATCTTGACCTCGATGAGCTGAGGGATATTAGTTTTTCAAGAATGGAAAATGACGTCTTCATCACCAACCGCACGGTGTCAATACCAAAGATGCTGGTCAACTCAACTGCGGTCAACTTCACATTGTACGGTACTCACAACTTCGACGATGATTACTCATATCATGCAAGGCTGCTTTTGTCAGAGGTTCTGAGCAGGAAAGCAAGGGACCGCAACCGCGGTGATGACGTTTTCGGGCAGGTGCAGGTCGACGGCGCCGGTAAAGCCACCATACCTCTGAAGATAGAGTGTATCAACGGCATAGTCGATGTTGGCTATGATTTCGGGCAGGCAAAGGATAATATCAAAGAGGATATCGCGACTGAGAAACAGACAATGAAAGGGATACTGAACGAGGAGTACGGCTGGTATCAGGCAGATACGCTGAAAAAGAAGCCCGTCGAGAGCAAGCCAAAATTCAAAATAACATGGGAAGAGGGCAAGGAACCGGCTGCACAGACAGAAGTAAAGCAGGAGGAAGTAACTGAAAGTCCTCTCAGAACGTTGCTGAAAAAGAAAAAGTAATACATGAATATCTACCGTAAAAAACTGGTCTGGCAGGTCCTGCTGTTAATCTTCGCAGTAGTTATCGGTTTCGGATCATTGCTCTATACCCATGACCTGGTAGGTAAGCTGAAGGAGGAAGAGAGGAAGAAGGCGGAGCTGTGGGCTGAGGCAACAAGGAGGCTGGTGGGACTTTCGGGCAGTCCTGATGACTTTGACTTCCTTTTCCGGATCATTGAAGATAATACCACCGTGCCAGTCATACTTATTGATTCCCGGCAGAATATTATCTCTCAAAGGAATATCCCGGCAGGCATTGCTTCGGACACCACAGCCCTTAAGCGCGAGCTGAAACGGATGGATAAGCGGAATGAGCCAATTATCGTAGACCTTGGCAATGGCATCGTGAATTATATCTATTACCGTGAGAGCACTCTTCTGCGGCAACTCAGGATATATCCATATGTTCAGTTTGGTGTGATCCTGCTGTTCATAGCGATAGCTTACATTGCTTTCAATTCATCACGCTCTGCCGAGCAGAACCAGGTGTGGCTGGGGCTGTCACGGGAGACGGCTCACCAGCTTGGCACGCCAACCTCATCGCTGTCGGCATGGGCGGAGATTATCCGCAGCAGATATCCGGGCACAGATATAGCGGAAGAGCTTTCTGTCGATGTTGAAAGGCTCGGAAGTGTCGTGGAGCGGTTCTCCCTGATAGGTTCAAAGCCGAAGCTGTTGCCGGGCGATCTGCCGGCACTCGCTGAAAAGACAGTTACATACATGCATAAACGGATAGCATCAACCGTCGATCTTAACATAGCCAACGAAACCACCGGATGCACAAGTGTGCCACTCAATCCTGTCCTTCTCGGATGGGTAATTGAGAACCTCGTGAAGAACTCAATTGATGCAATGAAAGGCGCCGGCAGCATAACTGTCAGACTTTCGGAGAATGACCAGGAGGCTATAATTGACGTGGAAGATACCGGCAAGGGCATACCAAGGAAAGATTTTAAAACCATATTCAAGCCGGGCTACTCAACCCGTGAACGGGGATGGGGCCTGGGGCTGTCACTCTCAAAGAGGATCGTCGAGGAGTATCACAGGGGGAGGATATTTGTGCTTCACTCTGAACCTGGCAAGGGCAGCTGCATGAGAGTGATATTACAAAAGAAAAAGTAACAGCCCGGGGCCCTCATGAAGAGAAAAGACATAGAAATTATGGCGCCGGCAGGGTCATGGGAATCTCTTCGCGCAGCCATACAGGGAGGAGCAGACTCAGTCTATTTCGGCATCGGAGAACTCAATATGCGTGCCCGGTCGTCTGACAATTTCACGGCGGAGGAGCTTCCGGCAATCACGGAAATATGCCGTGAGAACGGCATAAAGAGCTATCTCACGCTGAATATTGTTTTATTCGACGATGAAACGGACACCGTGCGTGAAGTGCTCTCTGCTGCAAAAAAAGCAGGTGTCAACGCCGTTATTGCCACCGACCAGGCAGCTATCATGGCGGCCAGGGAAGCCGGACTGGAAGTACATCTTTCAACCCAGCTAAATATTTCAAACAGCGGGGCCCTGAAATTCTATTCACAGTGGGCTGACGTGGCCGTCCTGTCGAGGGAACTCAACCTTCAGCAGGTAAGAAATATATACGACACAATTGTCCGGGATGATATCCGGGGCCCGGGAGGGGAGCCTGTCAGGCTGGAGATGTTCATACACGGTGCCCTCTGCATGTCGATTTCGGGGAAATGTTATCTGAGCCTGCATGAGGCCGATGCATCAGCCAACAGGGGCAACTGCTACCAGATATGCAGACGTAGCTATATTGTTACGGACAAGGAGACAGGTGGTGAACTTGAGATTGACAATGAGTTCATCATGTCTCCGAAGGATCTCTGCACCATCGGTTTCCTTGACCAGATTATCAATGCCGGCGCGAGGGTGCTTAAAATCGAAGGAAGAGCCCGGTCAGCCGAGTACGTCAGAACAGTCTCAGAGTGCTACAGCGAGGCTGTCGAAGCAGTAGTAAGCGGCACCTTCAGAAAGGAGAAGGCGGAAGAATGGATGACACGTCTATCCACAGTCTTTAACAGGGGATTCTGGGACGGATACTACCTGGGACAAAAACTGGGAGAGTGGACCACCACTTACGGTTCCGCTGCAACAAAAAGAAAAATTTACATTGGTAAGGTCACCAACTGGTTCAGCAAACTGAACGTTGCGGAAATAAAACTTGAGGCAGGCGATCTCAGCAGGGGCGATACAATACTTATTACCGGGCCCACAACCGGCATTACCGAGCATACAGTCGGCGAGCTGAGGGATGAGGCAACCAACCCGGCAGAGGCAGTCTCCAAAGGCACTCTATGCTCTGTTCTTCTGCCTGTTCAGGTCAGGCGCTCAGATAAGGTTTTCAGGTGGGTTGATGCCTCAACCCTGAAGCGAGGGTGAATTATGCCAGGCTTCTGGCAGCCTCGCGCACTTTGGCGGCATTTATGGCCACATCATCAGTGTCAGTTTCCAAAAAAACCACCTGTCTGGCCTGAGGCTTTGAAAGGGCATAATAATACGACTTGTCATAGTACTCCAGTGTAATCCTGATGGCCGTGGCGAAATCACCTTTCCGTATTGCCTCAACGGCCTCCCTGGTTTTGTCTCCTCCCAGCCTTTTTGATATTTTCATGACGGAAGCAATTGTCTGCTCAGGCGGAAAAGAAGCATATTCGCGGAGCAACCTGGGCATCCGTGTTTCAATGCTCATCATAAGAGCAATAACCGGGGCAGATTGCATGACGTCATAGAAACTGTCAGGCATGAAGACATTGCCTATATTACGGCTTTCATCCTCAAGCCATACCGGATCTTCTTCTTTTTTCCAGCTCAGATCGCTGTAAAGCAGATTGGCAAAGTGTTCTGAAGAGGGCTGAGGTTGTTGCCCCAGGGCACCGAATGCCGAACCCTTGTGGGATGCCATTCCCTCCAGGTCTGTGACTTGCGTGCCGGTTGACATCATGTACTTGAGAATATGCGTCTTGCCACTCCCGGTCAGTCCGCCCAGAATAATGAAGTTCCTTTTTCTTCCAAGGTCAGTGAGGATATGATTACGATAGGCTTTATAGCCTCCCCCGAGTAGCAGCGGAGTCAGTCCGCCCATTGAGAACAGCCATGCCATTGCCTCTGAGCGCATGCCTCCCCTCCAGCAGTATGTCATAATGGTCTTCTCCGGAGCAAGCGCCACGGCACTCTTAAGCTTGCCTGCCATTTCAGGGGCGGCAAGGTCAATGCCGAGAAGGACAGCTTTAAGGTTGCCTTCTTTTTTATAAACGGTACCCACATCCGCCCGCTGGCTGTCATTGAAGAGAGGGATGTTAACTGCGCCGGGTATGTGTCCGTATGCATATTCCCCCGGAGATCTGACGTCAACGACAGGTAGTGACACACACAGGTCAAGAAACCTGTGAGCCGGTAGTTTTTCTATATCACCGGGCATGCTTCTATTGCTTGTGATACCTGGCAATCACCCTTCTGAGGTCTTCAACTGTTACGGGTTTTGACAACAGCTCTTTCATTCCGGTCTGTTCGGCTCTGGTCCTGGTCTCGGGCATATTGTCGGCAGAAAGGGCAACTATTATGGTGTTTTTGTCGAACTCCAGGATGACACGGGCAGCTTCAAAGCCATCCATCTCAGGCATTATTAGATCCATCAGGATCAGGTCATAGGATTTTTCCCTTGCCATCGCAATTGCTTCCACAGCGCCAGACGCATATTCGGCCGTTACTCCGAGAACCTTGAGCAGCGAGCCTACCACCTTCCTGTTCAGATAGTTGTCATCAACAACGAGGATGACCGGCAGTGCTGACCTTTCGGGGACAAGGTTGCCCTTATCGCTCCTGAGTGACGGAAAATGTTCTTTCAGTACGGCAAACAGATCCTCTCCGGCAAACGGCTTGACGAGCAGATGGTCAATGCCCATGTCAACGCACCGTGAAAAGTGCCCTTTCGGGTCTTTCGATGTAAACATCAGCACTATATGTTCGCCTGTCATTCCCGAATCGAGGAGTGTTTTTGCAGCCTCAAAGCCGTCGGTGTCAGGTTCATCAAAAATGATAAGGAGCATGTATCTGTCATGAGCGCTCTGCAGGTTTGCCTTTATCTGCGATACAGTGTGCTTCTGGAAGCTTGTGACAGAAACAGGAAGTCCGAGACGGTGTATCACGCCAAGGAAATCGTCATCGCGTCCCTGTGAGCCCGTGATCACCAGGGTGCGTATTTCGCTCAGCTCACTGTAACCTGCCAGGTCTATGTTTTTAGTGATCTTTTCATTCAGGTGAACACTGATGGTGAAAGAGACCTTCAGCCCTCTCTCCCTGCCTGAAGAATCTTTGCCGGCAGGACTCTCTGCCGTCAGCTCGCCGCCCATAAGTTCGGTCAGTTGCCTTGCAAGGATAGGACCAAGTCTCAGATCTTCCGCCCATTCAGACCGCTCGCTCAGGTTTGTAATATAATCGCCGAACAGTTTTTTGATCTCAGCCCTGGTGTAATTGTTTCCGGTGTCGGTGACCGTGAAGCCCAGTATGAACAGATTGCCCTCCGACCGGCTGACACGGCATGCAAGATTGATCTCGCCCGTCTGCGTACCGGCAAGGGAGTTATACAACAGGTTGGTAATCACCTGTCGCAGCCTGTAAGGATCACCTATAAGGTTGTCAGGCACAGCGTCGTCGACCTTTGATATTATTTTGACAAGTGTTTCAGGATTCTCCCGCCTGACAAGATTGACGCAATAGGTTATCTCCTGCCTGAGTTTGAACGGAACCTCATCGAGGATCATTTTGCCTGTTTCAACTTTTGAGACATCGAAAATATCGTTGATGATTGTTAGGAGAAGATCTGCCGAGCGACTGAGCAGCCTGGCAACTTCTTTGGACTGCTCCGGCAATTCAGACCTGTTAAGCATCTCGGTCATGCCGATAATACCGTTCAGGGGTGTACGTATCTCGAAACTCATTCGGGCAAGGAGCTCTGATTTGGCGATGTTGGCATCTGCCTCCTGCTTACGTGCCGATTCAAGGGTTGTCACGTCAATCAGAACCTCCAGGGTTGATTTGTCTCCCCTGAAATCAATCGGGATGCTGTTCAGAAAGACCAGGCGGTCACCGCTCTGGCCGGGTAGTCTTATTATCCTTCCCTGTCCCGGCTGTCCGTCCAGGTCGCTTTCGTAATCATTACGTGACATATCAGGAACCAGCTTACCGGTCATTTCATCCTCGGTAGCGTATGAAAAAAGTGTCGCTGCATGCCTGTTTGCTTTCTGAATCTCCCTGTTCCTGTTATAAACAAGCAAACCCACTGGCATCTGTTCAAGAATTGATAAAAGCGTCGATTCGGAATCGCTTGTAGTGTCAAACTGTTTGTGCTTCTTTCGGAGATGACCCTGGAAAAGCCAGATGATGAAAAGGATAGCGGTCATCAGCAACAGGAGCATAATGATTGCATTCCGGAAGATGTACTTCTGGAAGAAGTCTGTTGGGGCAGAGAACACAAGCCCGAAATCGAGCCCGAACATGTTGATCGGGTAAAAAGCAGAAATGATTTCGTTGGATTTACCCTCCGTTTCCATCCTGTGGGCGATCCACCCTGCCGTTCCTGCGTCAAGCTGCCCCTGTATTTTCCTGAGTTCAGAATAAGCAACCTCTCCCCCGTGATTGTCATAGACTATCATGCCGGTGTCATTTACCATCCACTGCCACTGGTACTGCTCAAGATTATATTTTGCAAAGACCCGGGAAAAGTACCTGTTGAAATCTACGGTGGCGACGAGGTTCCCAAGCACCTTGCCATCCTTGATCACCGGGAGATAATATTTGTATTTGTCGCGATCGGGCTCAAGCTGTTCCATTTCATAGATACGGGGTATATTCTGCGCCCTGTATGAACCGTCGAGCCATGAATTCCTCTCCTCGTCCTTGAAGATTGTATAAACATCGCCGGAATTATTGTACAGCATCAGGCCGACAATAATATCCTCGTATTTTGAATAATAAAGCTTGATCTTTTCCTTGGCGCGTTCATTCACTTCGCGATCTGTAAAGAATAGAGCCATATCCTCCGAAAAGTCGATCTCGGTAAGGTCACTCACAATATACATGCTTGTATTGTCTATATCAGACCCTACTATCTTAACCTGCCTGTCGAGGAACTTAACTGAATACTCAATCTGGTTCCTGTAGAGGTTCCGGAAGAATAACACATTGCCCAGCATTATCAGCATAAAAACTGAATATACAATTATGTTGATCTTTTTCATCGGGGCTGATTTATGCTGTAAAAGTAAGTATTATCTGTATTTGGGGTCCTCTCCGAGAATAATGCTTACATAGCTTTTATATCGCCAGGGTGCTATTTCGTTGTCAGCAACGGCTGAGCGTACGGCGCAACCGGGCTCATCGAGGTGCATGCAGTTGTAAAAACGGCATCCTGACGAGGCCCGGAAGATCTCGGGGAAGAAATGATAGATCTCATTCCGGTCAAAGTCAATTACCCCGAAGCCTCTTATTCCGGGAGTATCGATAACATATCCCCCTCCCGGTAAAGGATGCATCTCGGGGAAAGTTGTGATGTGCTTGCCCTGCTCATGGTATTCCGATATTTTTTTTGTCTTGAGCGATAAAGCAGGGTTCAGCCTGTTCAGAAGCGTACTCTTTCCCACCCCGGAATTCCCCGAAAGCAGGGTGGTCTTGCCCTTCAGTGCCTCTGCTATCAGGTCAGTGCTGATATCATTCGTGACTGAGGCAATATACACCGGATAACCTATCTTTTCATAAACGTTTTTCAGCCTGAGGGCAAGGGTTTCCTCTTCAGGACCATGGAGGTCCGATTTGTTTATTATAATCGAGGTTGGTATGCGGTAAGCCTCAGCTGTAGCCAGAAAGCGGTCTATAAACTCTATTGGCGTGGCGGGCATTTTCAAAGAGACCATCAGGAATGCCTGGTCAATGTTTGCCGCAATGATCTGTGATTCTTTGGAGAGGTTGGTGGCTTTGCGGATGATGTAATTGCGCCTGGGCTCCAGGGTGGTTATCACGCTGTCAGTCTCATCGATGGCCACATTGTCTCCTACAGCTACGGGGTTGGTGGTCCGGATACCCTTAGACCTGAACTTCCCCCTGAGGGTGCATTCATGAATGTTTCCGGCTTCATCACGCACCTTGTAGCGGCTGCCTGTCGACTTTATCACAACGCCCCGGGTCAATTGCTTCACATTTAGGATAAAAATGAAAAAAGTGATGCCGGACCTGTCCCGGCACCACCTCTTTTATCATCAGTGTAAACCATTTTCAATATTCTGCTGCCATGAGAAAGAACGGCTTCATTTCAAAGTTTGAATAGTAAGGCCTCAGTCTGTCTGTATTGTAATACTCGGAAACCTTCACCACTTTCTTGGAGGAGGTAACAACATCGATGGGCACATTGTCATAGCGGCCGTTTTTAAGTACGACTACCCTTCCGTGTACTCCTTTCATTATCAGGTCAAGAGCCAGGTTTCCGTAGGCCATCGGGACAATGGAATCAACAGCATCAGGATCGCCGCCTCTTACCATATAGCCAAGTTTCTGATCTATAGTGTTGATTGTCTTGCCTTTATTGTGCTTTGCCGAAAGCTCTTTAAGTTTGGCAGAGACAATATCACCTATGCCTCCCAGTTTGGCGTGACCGTAGGCGTCACGTTCGGCGTTTGCAAAAATCATTTCACCGCCCTTGAACATTGCACCCTCAGAGATAAGCAAAGTTGAATATTTGCTGGGGTTTGAATTACGGTCCTCAACCATAAGTTGGGCCAATTGTTCGATATCAAACTTATATTCCGGTATGACACATCTGTTTGCGGCGCCGGCCATAGTCGGAAGCATAGCGGTGAAGCCCGCATACCGTCCGAAAACCTCCAGTATCATCATTCGTTCATGTGAGCCGGCGGAGGTCCGCAGGCTGTTGGTCATCTGAATTGTGCGGGTGACGCAGGTGCTGAACCCTATGCAGTAATCCGTTCCGGGCACATCGTTGTCCATCGTCTTCGGTATTGCCACCACCTTCACTCCCTGCTTATAGAGATGAACGCCATAGCTCAGGGTATCGTCGCCACCTATTGGTATCAGATAGTCAATCCCAAGCCACTCGAGGTTTTTAATAACCTCAGGGGTGAGATCATTCATGTCATTTTTATAGACATCCTTCAGGTGTTCGGGAACGTATGCCTTTGGAACATGACTCGGCCTTGTACGGGAGGTATGAAGAAATGTTCCGCCCGTTCTTCCTGACTTGTTGACAATATCATCTGTCAGCAGCTGAAAGCAGTCGCTGTTGTCAGCCTTCGGATCCCTGATAATTTCAATGATCCCTCCCCATCCTCTGCGCAGGCCGATTACCTTATATCCTTCCCTGTTTGCCCTGATTGTCACAGCCCTGATTGCAGGGTTAAGACCGGGCACATCGCCTCCTCCTGTCAGGATGCCAATCACTCCTTTAATTTTCTTCTGATTTACCATTTTACCTTGATGTTTTAAGATACTTTAATGCAGGCGATAAAAGTAGGGCTTTTCAAAATCATATCAAAAGGTAATTACTCTCACCAATATTTTTTTGATATTTTTGAAGAAAAAGCGAATGAACAAAAAGGATAAGGCATTAAATTTTTTCAGAGAGGGCTATAACTGTTCCCAGGCTGTTCTGATGGCGTGTGCCGGTGAAAGTGAGGCTACTGTAAAAGCAGCCGCGGCATTTGGCGGCGGCATGGGCAGGATGCAGAAGACCTGCGGCGCCGTCACAGGAGCTTATATCTGGTTTGGACTGAATTACGGCGCTTCCGGGCTGCCGCAGGAAAACGACAAGATGCAGGTCTATGACCGTGTCAAAAAATTTAACGGGATTTTTGTAGGGCGAAACGGCACTGATCTTTGTTCAGAGCTTCTTGGAGAAGATATTAACACTCCGGAAGGAAAGTCGAGGATAAAGGCGAAAGACCTTCATACAAGTGTATGTGAAAAATGCATCATCGACGCCATTGACATAATTGAAGAAATGCGTTGAGGCATGCGGCGTGTTGTAATAACAGGCGGCACAGGATTCGTGGGATCTCAATTGAGTGTCCTGCTGGAGAAAGAAGACTATGACGTTGTGCATCTTTCGCGCAGCAGAAAACCCGGAGAAAGGTTCAGATCGTACCGCTGGGATCCGGAAAGCGGGTACTGCGACAATGATGCATTCAAAGAGGGCGATACTGTTATTCATCTCGCCGGAGCCAATATCGGCGAAAAACGGTGGAGTGCACGGAGAAAAAGAGAAATTATCAGCAGCCGGACTGAAACGGCAAGTCTGATTTATGATGCTACTGTTGCATCAGGGATCAGACCAGACGCCTTTATTACAGCATCGGGAAAAGATTTTTACGGCACCCGTTTCTTGGAAAAGATATTTTCGGAATCTGATCCACCCGGTACTGACTTTATGGCTGAGACATGCCGTTTATGGGAAGCGGCCGCTGATCCGTTTGAGGCTTCAGGCGTGAGGGTTGTCAGGATAAGAACAGCCGTGGTGCTGGCCCCCAAAGGATCTGCAATCTCAAAGCTAACGGCGCCTGCCGGCATCGGACTGATCATCAGGCTTGGACCTGGCAACCAGTATTTTCCCTGGATACATATCGATGACCTCTGCAATGTATATCTTAAAGCCGTCAGTGACAGTACGATGTCAGGCCCGTTTAATGCTTCCGTGCCTGATCATATTACACATGACATGCTGATGAGTGTGTTAGCGCGGCAGAAACATCTGCCGGTGTTTCTTCCCCATGTGCCGTCATGGCTGCTGCGACTGATTCTCGGGGAAATGTCCGTGGTGCTCACCACAGGAAGCAGGATTTCACCTGATCGACTTATCCGTTCAGGCTTTGAATTCAGGTATCCGGATATTGACCGGGCGCTCAGGGCTTGCTGAAACACCAATTGCTGAGGCGCAGCTTACAGGAACACTACCCCCGTTTTGAAATCACCTCCAGCTTATTCATGTCGACGATCTCTATTGTGCGGCCGTACGATTTGATAATGCCGTCACGCCTCAGCTCCGAGAATGTCCGGATGACGTTGGCCGAGCTCATGCTTATAAAATCTGCTATTTCTTTTCTTGAGACAGGCAGATCAAAAATACATGAATGATAAATGTCCCTTGAAAAATAGAGAAGTACATACGCGATTCTCCCTGCCAGGTTCCTGCTGCGGATCTCCAGCCCCAGGGTAATGATGTTCTCCGAAGTACGCGAGAGGACAGATATGAGATTCAGGGCAAATTTCCCGTTTTTTTCGATCAGCTCCTGCATGAGGCTTATCCTTATGCAACAGGCTACTGAGTCTTCAAGCGCTGATAGAGAGTAGCTGTATCGCCCCTCAGTAAAAACATTTGTGTTACTTACAAATTCCAGTGGCCTGGCAATGGCAATTATCTGCTCTTCACCCCTGATGGATTTTCTGAACAGCTTTACCAGGCCGTTCTTCAGGTATTTGAAATCGTGTACCGGCTCTCCCTCTTCGTTGATGACTTCTCCCCTGGAATATTTCTTTTCTTCCTTGGCATCGCAGATACGATCGATATCCTCCTGGCTGAGGTTGCCGAAAGCAACATCCCTTAGTTCGCAGGAAAAGCAATCGCATTTTTTCTTCGCTATTTTTAAGATCGTATCCATAAAGTGCAAATTTAGAACAATCCGGAGATAAATTCGTTCAGCTTTTCTAAATTTGACGAATGGCATAAGTGCCCACGGATCGATGATTTACAAAACTGACTACCACATCCACACCACATACAGTGACGGCAGGGAGGGGCCCGAAGCCTGTATTGCTGCGGCACTCAAAATCGGTCTCAGTGAGATTGGTTTCTCTGATCATCTCACTCCTGCGGGAGGGCATTTGAAATGGAACATGGATCATGACCGTCTGCCTGTTTATGCGGAACACATCCTCCGGCTTAAGAAGCAATTTCCGGAGATTGCCGTGAGAATGGGTATCGAGCTTGATTATATCCCTGGAAAAGAACAGGAAACCGCCGGTATCATTGACGCATTTCCGTTTGATTACATAATCGGCTCTGTTCATTACCTGGGTGACGAAACGGTTGATCTCGGCCCGGAATTCTATATCGGAAAAAATATCAGCCAGATCTACGAAAATTATTTCAACCTGGTCTGCGAGGCGGCTTCCACCGGTTTTTATGATATCATGGGTCATGCCGACCTTGTGAGGATACACCGTTTCCGGCCCGAAGAAGACATAACGCATCTTTACAGCATGATGGCGTCTGCCTTTGAGATCCATGATGTTGCCTTTGAGCTGAACACCAACGGACGAAACAAGCCGCTGCATGATTTTTATCCCGACAGGAAATACCTCTCTCTTTTTGCCGAACACGGGGTGCCCGTATGTGTCAACTCTGACGCACACTCCCCGGAGCGTATCGGACAGTTCTCCGATGAGGCTTACGAACTTCTTAAGCTTTCTGGATATACTGAGATGGCTGTCTTTAAAGGCAGGGAACGATATATGATACCATTCTGAATTTTACACTATGAGAACCCTTGTTTTTACCATAATTCTGGCTTCTCTGCTTAGTGGCGGATGTGCTGACAACAAACCAGGAACCATTTCCACCGGAGAAAGGGATGTAATTGAATTCAGGGTACTGCCTTTTGCGCTTAATGATGTCAGGCTTCTTGACGGGCCTTTCAAACATGCAACTGATCTCAATGTGGGTGTGCTTCTCAAATATGAACCAGACAGACTCCTTTCCAAATTCAGATCAGAAGCCGGCCTTGAACCGAAAGCAGAACCGTACGGAGGCTGGGAAGGGGAAACACTTGCAGGACACAGCCTTGGACACTATCTGAGCGCATTATCAATGATGTATCTCGCAACTGGAGACACCCGTTTCCTTGAAAGGGTGAACTATATAGTGAGCGAACTGAAAGAATGTCAGGATGCCGGCGTATCGGGATATATAGGAGCTTGCCCCGGCGCCAGGAAGATCTTTGAGGAAGAGGTCAGCAAGGGAGTCATCCGCTCCCGGAGTTTTGACCTTAACGGTCTCTGGGCTCCTTTTTACACCCAGCACAAAATACTGGCCGGATTGCGCGATGCATACCGCCTCTGCAACAATACCACAGCCCTTGAGGTCTCTCAGCGCTTCGCTGACTGGATTTATACGGTGGTTGATGATCTCACCCCCGAACAGATTGAGGATATGCTGCACTGTGAATACGGGGGTATGCTTGAAGTGCTCACCGACCTCTATGCCGATACGGGCAAGGACAAGTATCTGAATATGTCAAGGATTTTCCAGGATAAGTTCATTCTCGAACCGCTGTCGCGAGGGGAGGATATCCTTCCCGGGAAACACGGCAATACGAATATCCCAAAGCTTATCGGTCTTGCACGCAGGTATGAACTGACAGGAGATACTCTTGACAGGAAGACGGCTGAATTCTTCTGGAACACAGTGGTGAAACATCACACCTATGTGACAGGAGGTCATGGCAACAAAGAATACTTCGGCGATTCTGACAAACTGCGCAACAGGCTCGGTGATGAGACCACTGAGACCTGCAACGTCTACAATATGCTCAAACTTACTGACCATCTCTTTGAATGGACTGCCTCCGCCGAAACGGCTGATTTTTATGAGAGAGCTCTTTTTAATCATATCCTGGCGTCACAGAATCCGGAGGACGGAAGGGTGACGTACAACCTTTCCCTTGCGATGGGCGGATTTAAAAGCTTCCAGGATCCTGAATGGTTCACCTGCTGCATCGGTACCGGTATGGAAAATCATGCAAAATACGGCGGGTCAATATATTTTCACAACGACAGGGAGCTATATGTCAGCCAGTTTATTGCATCAGAACTTAACTGGAAGGAGAAGGGTCTTAAGGTGACACAGAAGACTAACTATCCTGACGAACAGGGTACGGCTCTTGAAATTGCCACCGATGCTCCCGTTAAACTTACAATAAATATCAGGTACCCTTCGTGGGCTGTAAATGGTATTGAGATCGCAGTGAACGGTCGTAAAGAGCAGCTTAAGAATGATCCCGGAAGCTTTATTCCCCTTACCCGCAAGTGGAAAAACGGGGACCATATTGAAGTAAAAATACCATTTGAGCTTCGCCTTGAATCTATGCCTGACGACTCGCTCCGGGTTGCTGTCTTCTATGGCCCTGTTGTTCTTGCCGGAGAACTTGGCCCTGTTGAGGACCCGTCTGCTCTTGATCCGCTGTACGTGCCGGTACTGATGACAACCGACAGAAATCCTGCAGACTGGACCACTCCTGTTGAAAACGGTATCAACACCTTTATTACGGATAGCACAGGACGCCCGCACGATGTGCAGCTGAAGCCGTTTTACAAGACGTATAACGAACGTTATTCAATATTCTGGGACATGGTCTTTGAAGGAGACCGGAAAGAGAGGCTTGAATAAAGACGAATTCAACCTGATCAGCCGGCAGCCATCAGATGCTCGAGAAGGATTTTTGTACCGATGGCTGCCAGTATAAGTCCTCCAAGGATCTCCACCCTTGAGCCGAGGCGGCTGCCGGCAGATTTTCCAATGCGTATGGCCGTCATTGACGCCAGGAAAGTCACAGTGCCGATAAGAAGACCTGCGCTCCATATTTTCACGTTGAGAAAGGCAAAGCTGATCCCGACGGCAAAAGCATCTATGCTCGTACCCACAGCCATGGTCAGAAGTACGGACAGCTTCCTGAAGTCAGCCGGCTCCCTGTCATCATCCTTCTTAAGTCCCTCAATAACCATTCTTATGCCCAGAATCATTAGTAACCCGAATGCCACCCAATGATCAAGTTTTCCGATATACTGGCTGACCGTAGAACCCAGAAAATAGCCGAGGACAGGCATAGCCCCCTGGAACAGTGCCAGCATCAGGGCAATACGAATGGCATTTTTGAAACGCATTTTGGATTCGACAACCCCGCACGAAAGAGAAACAGCAAAGGTGTCAAAAGAAAGCCCCAGGGCTATACCGGTTATTGTGATAAAATCCATGATGTCAGGAAGGTTCCAAAAGTAGCCAATAATTACTATTTTTACCTTCTCGATTGTTAAAAATGAGAGTTCTGGTTCAGAGAGTTAAAGAAGCTTCCGTTACAATTAGCGGAGAACGCCTTTCGGCTATCGGGCCGGGCCTTCTTGTTTTTCTCGGGATTGAAGAAGCTGACGCGGATGATGATATCGGCTGGCTGGCTGCAAAAGTGGTAAACCTGCGTCTTTTTAACGACAGCAACGGAGTGATGAATCTGTCGGCATACGAAACCGGTAAAGAGATAATGATCGTCAGCCAGTTCACTCTCCATGCCTCGACAAAGAAAGGGAACAGGCCATCATATATCCGTGCTGCCGGGCCGGAGCAGGCTGCTCCGTTATATGATTCTTTCGTTGCACGCACAGAGGAACTTCTGGGCCACACCGTAAGCACCGGCAAATTCGGGGCAATGATGGAGGTGGGCCTGATCAACGACGGGCCGGTAACAATCTTTATTGACAGCAGGAACAGGGAATGACAGACAAAGAAATTAAAAGGTCTGTGCTCACGGTTACAGCCTTTGCATCGTTCCTTACGCCATTCATGGGTTCTTCCGTGAACCTTGCGTTACCATCAATAGGTGATGAGTTCGGTGTCAATGCCGTCACCCTTAACTGGATAGTGAGCAGTTACATGCTCTCGACCTCTATTCTGCTCCTTCCGGCGGGAAGAGTCGGGGATATCCTCGGCCGGAAAAAAATATTCACCGCAGGACTTGTCATCTTTACCCTGACAATGATCCTGCTCACCTTCACCCCCAATATATCCTGGCTTATAGGAGCAAGGGTGCTTCAGGGTCTTGGAAGCGCCATGCTTTTCGGCACCAGCATGGCCATCCTGACTTCTGTCTTTCCGCCCGGGGAGAGAGGAAGAGCAATGGGTATCAATGTAACGGCAGTGTATATAGGGCTTGCTTCCGGTCCTTTCCTCGGTGGCTTGCTGACACGCTATCTGGGATGGAGAAGCATCTTTGCCTTCCTGGTACCCATGGGCATAATAAGCCTCATTCTGATACGTACGAAAATGAAAGAGGAATGGGCAGAGGCCAAAGGCGAAATCTTCGACTGGCAGGGAGCTGTGATCTACGGTCTTTCGCTTGCAGCTCTCATGTACGGGTTTTCGAAACTGCCCACGGCGACAGGATGGGTCATTACAGCCGCAGGTCTCATTCTCATGCCGCTGTTTGTCCTGAGGGAAAAGAAAACAAATCACCCGTTGTTTGATATTACACTGATCTCAAAAAACAGGGTATTTGCCCTTTCAAATCTTGCCGCTCTCATACATTATGCGGCCACCAGCGCAACGGGTTTCTTTCTCAGTCTCTACCTCCAGTATATTAAAGATCTGGGGCCCCGTGATGCGGGTTTCATCCTCATGTGCTGGCCTCTGACAATGGCGCTGATATCTCCTGCTGCAGGGAAGCTGTCTGACAAGCAGAACCCGGGGGTGCTGGCTTCAATCGGCATGGCCATCACCTCCGCCGGACTTATCATGTTCTGCTTTTTAACAGCCGATACATCCCTTGTTTTTGTGATCGCCGTGCTTGTAATAATGGGAATAGGCTTTTCCCTCTTTTCCTCTCCTAATTCGAATGCTGTCATGAGTTCCGTTGAGAAGAAACAACTGGGCAATGCTTCAGGTATGCTGGGCACAATGAGGAACGTTGGACAGACATTCAGTATGGCAATAGCTCTGATGCTTCTCACCCTCTTCATGGGACAGGCCAGGGTGAACCCCTCAAATTACCCGCAGCTGCTCGGGGCAATGAAAAGCGGTTTCATTATATTTTCAGTGCTTTGCATCGCAGGCATCTTTGCCTCGCTGGCTCGCAACAACGGCCTGCGTAAATAGGTTGCTCATTCTTTTTGTTTGCATTTCATTAAAAACAATTAAATTGACCCCTGTTTGTCTTTGGACAACGAGTGCCTGTTCGTTTAAACATAATATTGATTATGACTAAATTATACAAGAAACTGCTTAATCCCGACCTCTCTACCGACGAGATGAATGAAGGTGTCGCCGAAGCTAAAATGACGGTCAGCGGGGAGGGAAGGGCTGGTATTCTGAGGAATATTTTTTCATTCATCGATCTGACCAGTCTTAATACAACAGACAGTGCTCCTGCCATCCGGCGCTTTGCAGAAAAGGCAGCTTCACTGCATCTGACCTATCAGGGAATAAACAATGTGGCAGCTCTGTGCGTATTCCCCAATTTTGCGGTACCTGCACGTCAGGGACTCGGCACCTGCGGGGTTAAACTGGCAGTGGTATCATCCGGTTTCCCCACCTCACAGACATATCTTGAAGTGAAGGTGCTGGAGACGGAGATGGCCATCAAAAATGGAGCCGCAGAGATCGATATCGTGATCCCTGTCGGGGTATTCCTTGAAAATGACTACCACGGTGTCATAAATGAACTAAGGACTTTGAGGGCTGTTGCAGGCAAGGCAACTCTGAAAATCATACTTGAGACCGGCCTCCTTAAGGATTCCAGGAATATTTACCGCGCAGCCGTTCTGGCTATCGAATCAGGAGCCGATTTCATCAAGACGTCGACCGGGAAGAGCCAGGTATCGGCAACACCGGAGGCGGCCTGGGTCATGTGCAGGGCCATACTTGACTACTGGAACGAAACGGGAATCATGATAGGCTTCAAAGCTGCCGGAGGGATAGCAACACCTGACGAAGCCATCGTATATTATAACATCGTCAGTGAGATACTCGGAGAAAAATGGCTCAGTCCTGAGTACTTCAGGATCGGCGCCAGCAGACTCGCCAACAGCATTCTCGGCGAACTTTATCCCGGAAGACCTGCTTTTTTTTAAAGTAACCTGATGACAGCAGAGCCCGTCGATACCACACTGGTTGCTGCTGACACTCTTCAGAGCATCAGTGCACATGATGAGTTCAGTATAGGACGGCTTATACCCTTTTCTGATACAGGGACCAGCCTGACAGACAAAATATTTGCAGGCAAAGATTACCGTACAGACTACTATGCCCTCCCCGGGCGGGCCGAGGGCCAGCAGCACAGTCCGGAGAAAATGAGCGCAGATTTCAGTTTTATCCTTCTTTCTGTCTGCCTTTTGCTCATAACCGTGCTTACGGTCTTCGGAAGAAAAACCATGATTTCCGGATTGGCGTCTTTGAGCTTCAGGCGCCAGCCTGAAAAGTTAGTCCCGGGCACCTCCGAAGTTATTTCGTGGCCGCCTATAATCAGAAACCTTATTGCAGTATTCAATGTAAGCCTCTTTGCTTCCGTGTCATTACTGCTTACTGGCACCATCCGGTACGAAAGTACTTCAGGTTCAATTAAACTGACTGCAATTATCTCCGGGGCTTTTCTTGCCGCCCTGATGCTCAGGCATCTCGCAAGCATTATACTTGCTGAGACAACCGGATTGAAATCAGTCTACCGTGAATACATGAATATTATATACAATACCTGGTTCGCCGATTCACTGATTTTATTTATTCTGAATGCAATTATTTTGTTTGCGCCGGTCAATAACCCTGTTCCATTTATCTGGACAGGAATAATCGTTACTGCTATCTTCCTGATAATACGAGCGTTAAGACTACTGACGATTTTTATAAACAGGCATATTTCAATTTCATATTTCATTTTGTACCTTTGTGCCCTTGAAATCTTACCCGTTCTGGTGTTAATGAAAATACTCGGTATTTTCTGATCAGTCGGGCAGGTAGTGGTGGTTGAACTTAAAACTTATGGATTTGAAGATAAGAAAGGTACTAGTGTCGCAGCCTGAGCCAAACAATCCTAAATCGCCTTATTTTGAGCTCGCTAAAAAATACAACCTGAAAATAGACTTCAAACAGTTTATTCAGGTGGAAGGTATACCTGCCAAGGACTTCCGGCAGCAAAAGATCAACCTCCCCGATTTTACCGCCGTGGTCTTTACCTCCAAAACAGCCATTGATCATTATTTCAGGGTTTGTGACGAGATGCGTCTTACGGTCCCAGATACCATGAAGTATTTCTGCATCACCGAAAACGTGGCATTTTACCTGCAGAAATATATTGTCTACCGCAAAAGGAAGATCTTCCACGGGAAAGCCAAATTCGAGGATCTAATTGATATTATAGTGAAGCACAAGGATGAGAATTTCTTCGTGCCACTCTCCGACCCGCACAAAGCTGATGTCCCCGAACTGCTGAAGAAGAACAATGTCAAATTTACGATCGGCACAATGTACAAGACTATCAGCAAGGATTTTGATTCGAAGGAGCTTGACTATGACATTCTTGTGTTCTACAGTCCTTCAGGGATAAAGTCTCTGAAGGAGAATTATCCAACATTCAGGCAGGGTGAGATAAAGATAGCTGCTTTCGGACCGACTACTGCCGAGGCAGTGACGAACGAGGGTTTCAGGCTTGACATTCAGGCTCCAAACCCGAAAGCGCCCTCGATGACCATGGCGCTTGACTGTTTTATTCATGATTTTAACAGGAATAACAAATAAGTCTGATTCCGGATAACCACATTCATGAAAGCATCCATCCTGCAGGATCGATGCTTTCTGTTTATCAAGATGAGACAAAAAGAGGCAACATTCACAAAAGGAGAAAAACTCTGTGGCATTAAAGCCATCAGCGATCTGTTTTCAGGAGGCAGGCCCCTTATTCTGCCGCCCCTTAAGATTATTTACAGGATCTCGCCGGAAGACCCATCCCTGGAGCCTGTCAGGGTACTGATTTCAGTGCCTAAGAGATACTTTCGAAAGGCTGTCGACCGCAACCTGATTAAAAGACGCATCAGGGAAGCCTACCGGCAGAATAAACTGCCTCTCGTCAGCTCCTTGCCGGGCAGCGGCAAACGAATAGATGTGGCAATAATATGGAATGATACTGTCATTCAGCCTTATGCTCTCACCGAGAAGTGTGTCAAAGAGATGATCGGAAAACTGTCACGTCTTATGTGAAATATTAACTTTGTGAAAATCTTTTTTATGAGCTCCGGAAAAACGAAAAAAATCATATTGCTGTTCCTGATTGTGGTTACGGCCGCACTGACATACGGCTTTCTGGCCGGTGGCCAGGAGAGCAAGGACTTCAAGCTTACAAAGAATCTTGACATTTATATCTCACTTTTCAGGGAGCTGAATGCCTTTTATGTCGATGAAATTGATCCGGAAAAGCTTGTCACCCGGAGCATAAACGGCATGCTCTCAACACTTGATCCGTACACTGTTTATTATCCGGAGGAGGATACCGGGGACCTTGATTTTCTGACAACCGGGAAATACGGAGGCTTCGGATCACTTATAAGAAAATCCGGGGATTTTATCACTGTTACAAATGTTTACAAAGGATTTCCGGCTGATCTTAACGGGATAAAACCGGGAGATGTTATGATTAGCATAGACGGTATTTCACTCAAGGACGTTTCGTCAGACAAGGCCTCCGGCATGCTTAAGGGAGAACCCGGCACCGAAGCGGAAATAGTGATCAGACAAAATGGCGCAGAGCTCACAAAAAAGCTTAAGCGGGAAAAGATTTCAATCTCAGCAGTGCCATACTACGGGATGATAGACAATAACACGGGGTATATCCGCTTTACAAGCTTCACCCAGAACTGCATCTCGGAAGTGAAGGATGCCCTTGTTGACCTGAAAGAGAAGCAAGGAGCGCAGGATCTCATACTGGATATCAGAAATAATCCCGGAGGCCTTGTGAATGAGGCTGTTGAGATAGTTAACCTGTTCGTTAAACCCGGCCAGGAGGTTGTCAGTACGCGCGGCAGGGCAAAGCAGTATGATGCCGTCTTCCGTACAAACAAAAATCCAGTGGCGCCGGATATGCCGGTGGTTGTGCTGATCAACCGCGGATCAGCCTCAGCTTCGGAAATAGTGGCCGGAGCACTGCAGGATCTTGACCGCGGTATCATCGTCGGCGAACGGTCGTACGGCAAGGGGCTGGTGCAGGTGGCAAGGCCGCTGAGCTACAAGGCACAGGTAAAGATCACAACAGCAAAGTATTACATACCGAGTGGCAGATGCATCCAGGCAGTCGATTTTTCTCATCCCAATGAGGACGGCAGCGTAGGATATATACCCGATTCACTGATAAAAACGTTCATGACAAAGAACGGCAGGCCCGTAAAAGACGGCGGTGGTATAATCCCTGATGTTGCAGTGCCGTCAGACATGCTCACCCGTTTTACGAGCGAGCTCTATGTTCAGAACATGGTCTTCGACTATTCCACGAAGTATTTCTGGTCCCATCCTGTGCCGTCGGTGATTGACAGCCTCAGGGTGACTGAGAGTGACCTTGCGGATTTTGCTTCTTTCCTGAAAGAGAAGAACTTCAGCTATCAGACAGACTCTGAAGCCGCCCTCGGGGACCTGGTTGCAGTGGCCCGCGAGGAACAGCTATATGATGCGAATTCCGAAACAATTGACAAGCTGAAGGCAGGAATGAGCCACTCCCTCGAAAAGGACCTGGAGACACAGAAGCGGGACGTGACCGAGTTGCTGGAGTCAGAGCTTGCGGGAAGATATTTTTACGATGCAGGCATGGTGAAATATTCTCTTTCCCGTGACCACCAGGTCATGGAGGCTGTCAGGATAGCTGAAGACGGAGCACGTTACAGATCACTTCTTCAGACACCTGCGAAGTAGTCTTCTTTCAGAATATTGCTTTTTTCCAGACGGGAAGTTTCTCTTTCACCATCTCAAGGGTATGCCGGCATGCACGTGTGGCATGATCCCGGTGACCGGATGTGACCATTATGAACAATGAGGCTTCGCCGGCATTAACGATCCCGGTCGAATGGACAATAATAACCGTCCTTACGTCGCTGAATGCCAACTTTATAGTGCTGATGATTTCGTCTGCCTCTTTTACGGCCATTTCTTCATAGGCTGAATATTCAAGCGCCATAACCCTCTTCCCGTCAACCTCGTCGTTGCGCACCTTGCCAATGAATACGGAAACTGCACCGGCTCCCGGATCATTATTAACGGATGTCATCAGTTCAGAAATACGGAGGGGTGTTATTGGCCCGGTGACCAGAAAGTTGTTTTTCATTTTAAGGGTTTTATCCTCCTTCGAAAGGAGGAAGAATTGCAACTATATCATTGTCCTTCAGGAAGGTATCTTCTTTGAGCATTCTGCTGTTCAGGGCCAGAAGGAAGGGTAAGGCTACCATGCGGGGATATTTATTCAGTACCATGCTGCGGAGAGATGAGGTATCTCCGGCCAAAAATTCTTCCGAGTCCGTACCCGTTATTTCCCGGGCCGGGCCGAAATAAAGCACTTTTATCCTGGCTTCCATTATCAGTGTGCCTCCAGCCAGTTATGGCCTGTGCCGGTATCAACCTCAAGGGGAACGCTGAGAGATGCGGCTCCCTTCATTTCTGACCTGACTATCTGCTTCAGCTTTTCAAGTGAAGAAACCTCTACTTCGAAAATCAGCTCATCGTGCACCTGGAGTATCATTTTTGCCTCCGGCATTTCTTTCTCCAGCCGCCCGGCAATTTTCACCATAGCAATTTTAACTATATCGGCGGCACTGCCCTGCAAGGGTGCGTTGATGGCGTTCCGCTCGGCATTGCCTCTCACCACCTGATTTCGTGACTGAATATCAGGAACATAGCGACGGCGTCCGAACATTGTGGTGACATATCCCAGGTCCCTGGCTTTGCGAATACTGTCATCCATATAAGCCTTGACGCCGGGGTAAGAGTTGAAATACCCGTCGATCAGCTCTTTTGCTTCTTTCCGCCCGATAGTAAGCCTCTCGGAGAGTCCGAAGGCGGAGATGCCGTAGATGATTCCGAAATTGGCCGTCTTGGCTTTTGCACGCATTTCGCGGGTCACGTCTGTCACCGGAACATGGAAGATCTTGGCTGCGGTGGCGGCATGAATATCCTGTCCGGAAAGAAAATCCGAAATCATTCCTTTATCACCGCTGAGGTGAGCCATCAGCCTGAGCTCAATCTGTGAATAATCAGCACTGAGGAAGACTTTTCCGGCAGCAGGAATGAATGCTTTGCGTATCTCGCGGCCTTCCTCATCACGCACCGGGATATTCTGAAGGTTGGGGTTGGTTGAGCTTAATCTCCCGGTGGATGCCACAGCCTGATTGTATGTGGTGTGTATTCTTCCGGTTTTCCTGTCGATCAGTTCCGGGAGCGATTCCACATAGGTTGAAAGAAGCTTTTTAAGGCCCCGGTATTCGAGGACCTTGCCCACCACCGGATGCTTTGATGTAAGTCGCTGCAGTACTTCCTCGTCGGTACGGTATTGTTTGGTCTTTGTAAGCCTTGCCTGGTCGTCGAGGTGCAGTCTCACGAACAGTATGTCCCCCAGTTGTTTAGGCGAGGAGATATTGAACTCCTGTCCCGCAAGGGTATAAATTTCTTTTTCAAGCCTGATTATGGTCTCCCGGAGCCCGACGGCATAATTCTTCAACACCGTCACGTCAATCAGAATACCTTCCCTCTCCATGCCTGCCAGTACCCTGATAAGAGGCATCTCAATCTCCGTGGCAAGTTTTTCAAGTCCTTCCTTCCGGAGCTCCGGCTCAAATTTTTCTTTGAGTTGCCATGTTATGTCGGCGTCTTCCACGGCATATTCCCTGATCCTGTCCTTGTCAACGTCCCTCATTGTTTTCTGGCGGGGCCCGCGTTCACCGATAAGCTCTTCAATATGTATAGTATTGTAATTGAGGTACTTTAAGGCAAGCATGTCCATGTTGTGCCGCATATCCGGCTCAAGCAGGTAATGCGCCAGCATGGTATCAAACAGCGGGCCCCTGACGCTTATGCCATAACCTGACAGAACATGGATGTCATATTTAAGATTCTGACCGGTCTTTCCTATTTTTTCGTTTTCAAAAACCGGGCGGAACGGATTGAGCAGCTTGAGTGTTTCGTTTCTGTCTGCCGGGAGCCAGAGCATTGTTCCCGAACCCTTTTCCCAGCTGAAAGTAACAGCCACCAGGTCAGCGTTCAGCGGATCAAGGGATGTGGTCTCGGTATCAAAGCAGAACTCGCTGAGACGGCTCAGGGTGAGAGCCAGGGCTTCGGCCTGTTCAACAGTCTCTGCAGTGAAATATTCATGAGGTGTGATGCCGGCCGTGGCGGCTGCCTTTTGATCATTTGATACAGTCTCTCCGAAGAGTGTGCCCTGTGCCTGCTGTGCCTGCTGCACCGGTTGTTGCGTGGTGAAGCCCGTTAACCCCGTGGTTTCACCAGCGGGTATCTCCTGCTGCATGTCCGGCCTGCCGAGCCGCGCAGCCAGGGTGCGAAACTCAAGCTCTTCATATAATTTGCGCAACAATCCGGTATCCGGGCTCTGCCTGTGAAGTAACTCATGCCTGAATTCGACCGGAACATCCTGTTCTATTGTCGCAAGCCGTTTTGACAGCAGTATCTGCTCACGGTTTTGCTCAAGGATGTCCTTATGGCGGCCGGAGAGCTCAGATGTCTTCTGCAGCAGGGTTTCTATGTCACCGTGTTCTCCGATGAGTTTACAGGCCGTTTTCGGGCCTATTCCGGGGGCTCCGGGGATATTATCTGAAGAATCACCCATGAGGCCAAGCAGGTCAGTGATATGATCGGGGGCCACACCGTATTCCCGTATAATTTCATTTTTACCCCATATCTCTGCCTCTCCTCCGCTTCGCCCCGGTTTGTACATCAGAACTTTATCCGTTACAAGCTGGGCAAAGTCCTTGTCCGGAGTCATCATGTAGGCCGTATATCCCTGTTCAGCAGCCTTCCTGGCAAGTGTGCCGATGACATCATCAGCCTCAAATCCGGCCACCTCGATGACGGGAATACGGTATGCCTCAATGAGCCTTTTGATATATGGAACGGAGAGTTTGATATCCTCGGGGGTTGCATCACGGTTAGCCTTGTATGCAGGGTATATTTCATTCCGGAAGGCGGATCCTCCGGGCGGGTCAAATACGACTGCGATATGTGTCGGCTTCTGTTTTGCAAGTAGCTCATCAAGGGTAAGAAGAAAGCCGAAGATTGCCGAGGTATTCATTCCAGAGGATGTGATCCTCGGGTTTTTTATAAATGCATAATAAGACCTGAAGATCAGGGCATAAGCATCAAGCAGGAATAGCCTTTTATCGTTTTCTGTCTCTGTCACCGGTTGTCAGTTGCGTACCACTCGGCAAACGAGGTGGCCGTTTCATAAAGCTTTACACTGTGCAGGGAAATCCCGTCAGGAATCATGGGGCCGATGATGGCTGCAATATCCGCGACAATATTTTCACATGTTGGCTGGTAAGCAGAAACAATGACGTTTCCAAAATGCTTTTTGTATACCTCAACTGTCTCTGCCGGCGCAAAACCCGAGACCATAAGCGAATGATCAAACCTGTCGACAACACTCTCCTTCACAATTTTCTTCAGATCGCCGAAGTCTATCACCATGCCGTTCCTGGGCTCGCCGGGATTATCCATGGGCTGGCCGGCAAGGGTTACATAAAGAATGTAGGAATGTCCGTGTACGTTCCGGCAGGGGCCGTCATAATTCCACAGCGCATGGGCCATTTCAAAACGAAATTCCTTTGTTACCCGGATCACAGCCATTTATTTCAGCATTGGTGGTCACAAAATTAAACTATTTAACAAGATTATTGTTTAACAGGGAATTTCTCACTGATAATTACGTTGTTAAATGTCAGTAGTTTGTTTAAAACAGTACCTTTGTGCCCAATTCATCAATGATCAATGGAATATAATAAAGCGTTAACTATCCCTTTCCTTGCCGGGGAAAGCTTCAGAAAGCATGGCGGGAACAAGGCAATGGGTTTTGTCGGAGAAGAGGTTATTACATATGACCAGCTTAAAGGTACAGTGGAGTCTGTTATGGCTTTACTTGAAAAATATTCTGTTCAGAAGGGCGATAAAGTTGCAATTCTCAGTGGTGGTATGCCAAACTGGGGCGCCATCTATCTTGCCGTCACCTCGATGGGAGCAGTTGTGGTGCCTGTTCTTAACGATTTCACATCCGGAGAAATATCAAATGTTCTGACACACTCAGGTACAAAAATGATCTTTGTCTCCGGTGCGCTTGAATCAAAACTTGCTGACTTCACGTCGGATACGCTTGTTGCAGTTGTTTCTACTGAAGATTTTTCGATTTTGTCGGGGTTCAACGGAACGGTTTATGACCCGGAAATGAAGCCGGTAAAAGAATATCCTGTTGAAGAAGAAGACCTGGCAGCCATAATTTATACTTCCGGAACTACCGGAAAATCTAAAGGGGTTATGCTCACCCACAAAAACATCTGCTTCACGGCCGAAAAGGTTCGTACAATTCAGTATGTCGTTGAAACTGATGTGTTCCTGTCAATCCTGCCGCTTTCACACACCTATGAGCAGACACTCGGACTGATCCTTCCTCTGTTTAACGGAGCGTCAATTTACTATCTGCACAAGGCACCTACGCCGTCAGTGCTTCTCCCGGCCCTTGAAGTGGTAAAGCCCACCACAATGCTTACCGTACCGCTTATCATGGAGAAAATATATTTCGGAAAGATCGCTCCAACATTCAATAAAAGCAAAGTATTATCCTTCCTGTACCATACGGCTCCCGGCCGCAGGTTTTTCAACCGTTTAGCCGGGAAGAAACTTTATAAGACCTTTGGCGGGAGACTAAGGTTTTTCGGTATTGGCGGAGCAAAACTGAATCCCACTGTTGAGAAATTCCTGCTTGATGCCAAATTCCCGTATGCAATCGGCTACGGTCTCACCGAAACGGCGCCGATGCTTGCAGGGACAAAGGTTGGTTCTACGAGACTTGGTACAACCGGCCCTGCAATGGAGGGTGTAATACTGAAAATACATAATCCTGATCCCGTAACCGGAGAAGGAGAAGTATGGGCCAGGGGCGATAATGTGATGAAAGGTTATTTTAAGGAGCCGCAGATGTCAGCCGAAGTGCTGACTCCCGATGGCTGGTTCCGCACCGGCGATCTGGGCACGATGGACAAAAACAACTTCCTGAGTATAAAGGGGAGGCTGAAAAACATGATCGTCAGCTCAAGCGGAGAGAATATATATCCCGAAGAGATAGAATCTGTCATCAACGACTTCAGCCACGTAATTGAATCACTTGTCGTGCAACAGAAGGGTAAACTTGTTGCGATGGTGCATATCAATATCGAGGAGCTGCAGGCAAAATACCATTCGATGAAGAAAGAGTATTCGGAAAAAGCCGGGGAGATGATAGACGAGTACCTGGAGGAGGTCCGCCGGTACGTAAATTCAAAAGTAAATAAGTTCAGCCAGGTTCAGCTCGTAGTCTATCAGCCCGAACCTTTTCAGAAGACCGCAACCCTTAAGATAAAAAGGTTTCTTTATTACTGATCAACCCCCTGCATTTAGCATTTCATTTATTCTGACAATGTGTGATTGTCCTTGCGGGGATTGTCTTTTTTTTGCTATTTTGCGGCCAAATAAAGATCCATATGTCTCTCAGGAATAAATCTATCCTGCTGATCCTGCTGCTCCTCGTTGCTGATCAGACCATCAAAATACTTATTAAAACAAATATGGTCATTGGAGAAGAGTACTCCGTGATCGGGCACTGGTTCAGGATCCATTTCCTGGAGAACAACGGTATGGCATTTGGCATGGAATGGGGCGGCAAGGCCGGCAAGGCAGCTCTGAGTATTTTCAGGATGATTGCCATAGCGGGAATCTTCTGGTACCTTGCCAGCATCATAAAGAAGAATGCACATCCCGGCCTGGTCCTTTCTGTTAGCGTCATTGTGGCGGGGGCTATTGGCAACCTGCTCGACAGCGCTTTTTACGGAATGATATTCAGCGAGAGCTGGCACACTCCTGCGATAATGTTTCCCGAAGGCGGAGGATATTCGTCATTTCTGCACGGACGGGTGGTTGACATGCTTTATTTCCCGCTGATCGATACCCATTGGCCCGCCTGGTCACCGATAAGGCCAAATGAAACGTTTATCTTTTTCAGACCTGTTTTTAATATTGCCGATGCGTCAATAACCACGGGTGTACTCATCATTCTGTTCTTCCAGAAAAAATTCCTGGGCGAGACAACGTGAACATTATCGACATTTTGTCTTATTTTTGAGATGTCTACCCGCATCAGAGATGTCAACTCTTTCAGATATTAAGAAGCCTGTCGCTGCCGAGATGCGCGAGTTTGAATCTTACTTCAATCACACGCTGAAGAGTGATATTCCTTTTTTCCACACCATTCTGAACTATGTAATCCGGAGGAAGGGCAAGCAGATGCGGCCACTGCTTGTATTCCTGGCCGCAAAGCTCAACGGTACCGTCAACGAAACCACTTATGTTGCTGCCACATTCATAGAGCTGCTGCACACAGCAACTCTTGTTCATGACGATGTCGTTGATGACGCATCCGAGAGGCGTGGCCTGGCTTCAATCAATGCGCTCTACAATTCGAAAATAGCCGTTCTGGTAGGCGATTACCTTCTTGCGCAGGGGCTGCTGATAAGCGTTGAGAAGAACAAGTTCAATATGCTCGGGATCGTCTCGGCAGCTGTTAAGGAAATAGTTAAGGGCGAACTCGTGCAGCTTCAGAAGACACGAAAACTGGATATCAGGGAAAAGGATTATTTCAGGATCATATCAATGAAAACGGCCACCCTGATATCAGCATGCACTGCCTGTGGTGCAAGCTCGGTCACTGATAACGAAGAGACCATTGCCCGGATGAAGTTGTTTGGTGAAAATATCGGCATAGCTTTCCAGATAAAGGATGACCTCCTCGACTATTCCGGCAACAGTCTTACCGGGAAGAGAGAGGGCAATGACATTAAGGAAAAGAAGATCACCCTGCCGCTCATTCATGCCCTCCGTGAAGCAGGGCCCGTTGAACGGAGAAAGATCATGCGGATAATAAGAAAAAAGAAGAAGGGCAGGAATGAGATTGAAAAGGTTATCGGGTTTGTGAAGAACCACAAAGGCCTGGAATATGCAGAATCAAAAATGAAGGAGTACTCCGACATGGCTATCCGGCAACTCGATGGGTATGCTGAATCAGAAACCAAATCGGCACTAATAGAATTTGTAATCTTTTCAACACTAAGAAAAACATGAAAAGCGTCTCACGTTTCCTGTCATTGGGCAAGTATGCCGTGGCAGGTGTTTCAAGGGACCCGAAGAAGTTCGGGCAGGTTGTGTTCAGGGAACTCCGTCAGAAGGGGATGGATGTTGTACCCATAAATCCGAATGCGGACATCATCGACGGAGTAAAATGCTTCAGTTCCGTCAGCGATCTTCCATCTGATGTCAGAGGCTTAATTCTTATGACACCAAAGGGAGAAACTCTAACAATCGCCAGGGAAGCAATCGCCCACGGAATAAAAGACCTCTGGGTCCAGCAAGGGGCAGAAACAAAGTCAACGGTTGATGAACTGAAAAAGGAAGATATCAACCTGATTTCCAAAGAATGCATCCTGATGTTCTGGAAACCCAACAGCGTCCATTCCTTTCACCGTTTTCTGAAGAAAATCTTCGGGGGACTGCCCGCTTAGGCGAATATTTTCAATTCTCACGAAGTTAAGACAACAGATAACACGGCGTTTTTTGCTGAATTTCAGTATGTTATCTGAATTTTAAATTTTTTATGTTCCACGTGGAAATAAATCATTTTTGAAGAGCTGCCGTTAAAATTGCAGCTTTTTTTGTGCCTACAGCTTTTTCAAGCTCCTCCGGAGAGGCCTCGCTGATTTTTTTCACCGAGCCGAATTTTTTCAGAAGAAGCTCTTTTGTCTTTTCTCCTATTCCGGGAACTTCGTCCAGAAATGACCTGTTCATTTTTGAGCTTCTTTTTCCGCGATGGAAATTTATACCGAATCTGTGAGCTTCATTCCTCAGGTGCTGGATGACTTTCAGGGTCATGCTGTTTTTGTCAAGGTATAGCGGAACAGAATCACCGGGGAAATAAATTTCCTCAAGTTTTTTGGCGATGCCGATAACGGTCAGCGTTCCTCTCAACCCCAGGCCGTCAATACTTTTCATGGCAGAAGATAGCTGTCCCTTTCCACCGTCGACGACTATCAGCTGCGGCAGCGGTGTTCCTTCATCAAGCATTCTTTGATACCGTCTTTTGATCACCTCCTCCATCGAGGCAAAGTCGTCTGGCCCGGTTACTGTTTTGATGTTGAAATGACGGTACTCCCTGTTGCTTGGCCTGCCGTTGCGAAAGACGACACATGCCGCCACTGCCGATTCGCCCTGTATGTTGGAGTTGTCAAAGCACTCAATATGAGCAGGTAACGACGGCATATGAAGATCTTTTTTAATCTTTTCGAGGTTTCGTTCAGTGCGGCTGTCCTTAGACTTCTCTGCAGCTTTCTTCTGTCGTTCAAGCCTGAAAAACACGGCATTACGGTTGGCAAGCTCAAGGAGCTTATTACGGTCTCCCCGCTGCGGCACTGAATACTTTACTTTATCTAATTGAATATCAGGCATAAATGGGACAATTACCTCAGGCGAATCGCTTGAAACTCTCTGCCTGATCTCTGTCACCGCAGTTGAAAGAACAGATTCTCTCTCTTCTTCAAGCCTCATTTTCAGCTCAATGGAATAAGACTGCACTACGGCCCCCGCCACAACTTTCATGTAGCTGATATACATCGAAGCGTCATCTGATGAGCATCCGAAGACATCAACATTCTTGACCGAAGTGTTGACAACAACTGATTTGCTGCGGTATTTAGCGATGAGCTCAAGTTTTTCCTTGATCTTCTGCGCCTCTTCAAATTTCAGCTCCGCAGCGTACTTTTTCATCAGGGTCTCCAGATGCCCCGTTACGGCGCTTACGTCCCCCTTTATGATCTGTCTGATCCTGTCAATCTGCTGATTATGTTCATCTTCGCTGACCAGGCCTATGCACGGCCCCTTGCAGTTTCCGATATGATATTCCAGGCATACTCTGAATTTTCCTTCGGCTATGGATTTCTGGTTCAGGGGCAGTGAACAGGTTCTGATCTGGAAGAGCTGTCTTATCAGTTCCAGCAGCGTGCGTACTGCCGGCACGGAGGTATAGGGTCCGTGGTATGATGAGCCATCGGCAATCAGTTTACGAGTCAGGAAAACGCGTGGAAAGTGCTCATTTTTAATGCATATCCAGGGATATGTCTTGTCATCCTTGAGAAGTATGTTGTACCTGGGCTGATGTTTTTTTATAATATTGTTTTCAAGCAAAAGGGCGTCAGATTCACTGTCAACCACAATATGCCTGAGGTCTGCGGCGCGGGAGAGCATTACCTGCGTTTTTCCCGTCTGGTTCCCGGAGAAGTATGACGCAACGCGTTTTCTCAGACTGCGGGCTTTACCTACGTATAGTATGGTACCCGCGGCATCGATAAACTGGTATACGCCAGGGCGGTCCGGAAGGGCATGCAATATGTCTTTCGCCTGTAATGTCATATCTGCAAACTATTGCCTAATGTCTACTGTCTAATGGCTGGTATTCAGACAAATAGCGGCACATGCCTGAAGGCCAGGCCGTCAAACAGTCCTTTGTCGCTCAGTTTCAGCTCGGGGATGACCAGGAGGGCCATGAAGGAAAGGGTCATGTATGGCGCATCCAGCCTGCATCCGAGACTTTTCACCATCTCCGTCAGCCGCTCATATTTCTGCGCCATGGCCGTGACCGGCATATCAGACATGATGCCTGCCACAGGCAGTTTCAGGATACCGGTTTCCTCATCAGAAACGACAGACATCCCTCCTTCCGCATCGACTATCATATTAATAGCTTCAGCAATTTCACGGTCGGTTACTCCCACGGCAATAATGTTGTGGCTGTCATGCGCAACGGAAGTTGCCATGGCTCCTTCCTTCAGCCCGAAACCCTTTATAAAAGCAACAGCCGGCGGACCGTCGTGATATCTTTCCTTGACAACGATCTTCAGAATATCATCATCCAGCCTGGGGTAAACAACCGGGTCAGTGCCGGCAGTCAATATTTCTGTAAATGTAGCCAGCTCGCCGTTAATGGCCACAATGACTCTCATCTGGTCTCCTTCCCTTTTCACCCGCAGGTCTTCAGCCCGTATTCTTGAACAGTTGAACTTGTTGATTTTTGCCACTGTTCCAGGTGAAAAGAGGGCTTTTTCTCCGTCAAAAACGCAAGTCCCGTCAATCCATGTCTGCAGAACATTCATGCTTTCAGGATTATCGACCACAATGAAATCAGCCGGATCTCCGGCTTTTAGAAGTCCCATCTTAATGCCGTAGTGATCCACTGCATTCACAGAGGCGGCACGCAGAACATCAAACATATCGTAACCTTTTCGCACAAGCCTTGAAACTATTTTATTAATATGCCCCTTTGCCAAAGTTTCAGGGTGCAGATCGTCAGTGCAAAGCATCACCCTGTCCGGATAAAGGCTGATCAGCTTGTCAAGAGCATCTAGATTTTTTGCAGCACTACCCTCCCTTATCAGGATTTTCATTCCGCCGGAAATTTTTTCCAGTGCTTCCTCTATATCAGAGCACTCATGATCTGTAGTTATACCTGCCTGAATATATTTCTTCAGATCTTCACCGGAAAGTCCTGGTGCATGCCCGTCAATCGGAACTCCCATTTCCCTGGCCAGGCTGAGTTTCCTATGAACCTCAACATCGTCATATATAACTCCGGGAAAGTTCATCATTTCGGCGAGATAGCCAATTCTTCCGTCTTTCAGAAGCTCTGCAATATCCACGGAATCAATTCTTGCTCCTGAGCTCTCTGCATTGGTTGCAGGAACACATGATGGAGCTCCGAACATCATTTTTACCGGTACGGTATCTGCATTTTCAAGCATGAATTTCACCCCTGATATGCCAAGGACGTTGGCAATTTCATGAGGGTCTGAAACAACAGCAATTGTTCCATGCTTTACCACAGCTACAGCAAAATGAGACGGGGTCAGCATTGAGCTTTCAATGTGTACATGAGCGTCCACAAGTCCAGGCATTATATATACATCCGGTACATTCTCCGCTTTAACTATTTTTTCAATTTTTCCTTTCTTAATAGTTATAGTACCAGGGTACATGCGCCTCTCCTGCAGATCAATAATTTTGCCTGAAATTTCCATGATATAATCTATAAATTTTATGTTCCACGTGGAACATGATTGACTTATCTGCCAAGATACATAATCAGAATTGAAATGTCTGAAGAAGATACACCGCTGATTCTTGAAGCCTGACCAATGGTCGCCGGCCTGATCTTTGAAAGTTTCTGTCGGCCTTCTGTCGAAATGGAAGTCAGTTCCTCATAATTTATATCATCCTGTATTTTCAGATCTTCAAGTCTCATTATCTTGTCTGCAACCCCTCTCTCCCGTTCCATATAGCCTGAATATTTGATCTTAATTTCAGCGGCTTCAATTATCTCTGTTTTTCTTTTTGAATTATTGAATCCAAGATCCTCTGATCCAGGTATGTTTGCAAGCAGTTCCTTTAAGGCTATCTGCGGCCTGCCCGCAAGATTGAATGCTTTAATCTTCTGAGTAATTTGCGAAGTGCCTTTTCTTTTCAATAATTTATTCACTTCATCCGGCTCAACACTTTTCTTCATCAGCCATGCAGAGAGCTCATTTACCAGGATTGTCTTCTCCCTTAATCTCAGGAGTCTTTCTTCCGATGCCGCCCCTATCTTAAATGCCATCTCTGTAAGTCTTTCGTCGGCATTGTCCTGTCTTAGCAGTATCCTGTACTCTGCTCTAGAGGTAAACATTCTGTATGGTTCGTCTACGCCTTTCGTAACCAGGTCATCTATAAGCACGCCAATATAGGCTTCGTCCCGTTTTAAAATAAACGGTTCTCTCCCTCCTGTTTTTAAAGCTGCATTTATTCCCGCCATCAGCCCCTGTGCAGCTGCCTCTTCATATCCTGTTGTTCCGTTTATCTGTCCCGCAAAATAAAGTCCGCTTATTCTTTTTGTCTCAAGAGAGTGTTTCAGCTGAGTGGGTTGAAAGAAGTCATATTCTATTGCATACCCAGGTCTGTGGATAGTTACATTCTCCAGTCCCTTTACCTTTTGAAGCGCATCGACCTGGGTCCTCAGCTCCAGGCTGCTTGAAAATCCGTTTATGTAATATTCGGTGGTGTCCCAACCTTCCGGCTCCAGGAACAGCTGATGGTTATCCTTGTCTGCGAATGTTACAATCTTCACTTCAACGCTTGGACAGTATCTCGGTCCCGTACCCTTAATTCTGCCTGTATACAACGGAGAAAACTTAAGTCCTTCCCTTATTGTTTCATGTACAGCTTCATTAGTGTGAGTTATGTAGCAGCTCTTCGAATCTTTAATTTTTACTGCGTCATGCATATAGGAAAAGCAACGTCTATCCGTATCGCCCTTCTGTTCTGTCATGGCGGCGAAGTTTATGCTTCTTCCGTCCACTCTTGCGCTTGTTCCGGTCTTAAGCCTTTCAACAGTGAACCCCAGTTCACGCAGCTGATCGCTTATGCCTTTAGAATCCTGATCGCCTGAACGGCCTCCTGTCATGGTCTTGAATCCCACATGCATCAGTCCGTTCAGAAAAGTTCCGTTAGTAAGTATGACAGCGCGGGCAAGGAATCTGGTTCCTAACGTAGTAGTAACTCCTTTAACAATGTTGTCCTCAACTATCAGTCCGTTTGCCTGCTCCTGCCATATGTTAAGGTTTTCAGTATTCTCCAGCACCTTGCGCCATTCACGGCTGAAAAGCATCCTGTCGCATTGGGCTCTCGGGCTCCACATGGCAGGACCTTTGCTCTTATTGAGCATCCGGAATTGAATCATTGTTCTGTCGGTAATTATTCCCGACATTCCGCCCATAGCATCTATCTCTCTGATTATCTGACCTTTCGCAATGCCACCCATTGCCGGATTACATGACATCTGGGCCAGCTTTGTCATGTCCATTGTAATAAGAAGCGTTCTTGCTCCCATTCTGGCAGCAATAAAGGCGGCCTCGCATCCTGCGTGACCGCCTCCTACAACGATGATATCATAACTGAAGTTCATTCTGCATATGATAAGGCCAGGTACATCTCTTCCATCTCTGTCATTTTCCTCTTCTGCACATCTGTACTGTCATCATATCCGCATAAATGAAGAAATCCGTGAAAAATCACTCTCCTGATTTCCGCCTTTAACGCCACAGAAAATTCTTTTGCGTTCTCCTTAACCCTGTCAACGCTTATATAAATCTCTCCGTTTATTATTTTCCCCTTATTATAATTAAAGGTAATTATATCGGTATTATAGTCATGCCCCAGAAACTCACTGTTGATTTCATAAACCTTCCGGTCACTTGTCAGTATGACATCTGTTTTGCCTAATCTGGCACTGGCATCACTTATAATTCTGCTTACAACCTTTCTGATAACCTTACCGTCACGCAGTCTGAATTTCTCAATATCGTAATGGAAGTTTACCGGCAACTTTTCAGTATTTAAATCGCATTTTAACTTCGTTCCCTGAGCTGTTGTATTCGATGGCGTCAGCCAGTCTTCTCATCAGGAATACGCCACGTCCATGCAGGTTTTCAATATTTTTAGGATCAGTCGGATCCGGAAGGTTACCATATTCAAATCCCTCTCCCTCATCCGTAACCGTAATATCAAGTACGCTTCCATCGGCACTCATTTTTACAGTCACCATCTTGTTTATGTCTCCCTTGTTACCGTGGAGGATAGCATTATTAACAGCTTCAACAGTGGAAATAAGTATCTTTCCATATACCTCATCAGAAACACCCAGCTTCTTTGATAATGTATCAACAAGCGTTTCCACAATTTTTAATTTCTCAATATCAGAATTAATCGTAATGCTTTCCATCCTATTGCCCTATCCGTATTTATACTTTATGCGGGCTAATTTTGTTTCAAAGTAAAAACTATTTTTTCACAAGCCATAATTCGGGATCAAGTTTCGTCTTCTCTTCATATATCATGAACTTCAAAACAGCCTTGTCTCCTTCATTCGTTTCATGAAAAACATCACCAAGCTCCGCACCCAAGACTATCATGTCTCCAGCCTTCACCTTAACGTTTACAAGATTTTGATAAACCGTTAAATATTTCCCGTGTCTTAAAATAACAGCCATGTTTGCTCCTGAGATAGCGAAAACCCTGACTACTTCACCTTTATAAACCGCCCTGGCCTTTGTTGCGCCACTTGAAGTAATTTCTATTCCTATATTATCCTCAGTCACATGCTTCAGCACAGGATGCTGATGCAATCCGAAATGACTTGTAATTATTCCTTTTTCTACAGGCCATGGTAATCTGCCGCGGTTCTCGCCGAACGATTCACCAATAAGCTTCATCTCGCTGCTCATTGGTGTTACCGAGCTCTTCTTTCTTTCTTCTTCTATCAACCGTGAAATTTCATTTTCAATCTGTTTAGCAATACGTTTCTTCTCATCCAGATCCTGCTTTAACTGCTTCTCCTTTTTGCTCAGATTAGTAATCAGCTGTTCCTTGCTGTTCTGTTCGTTTCTAAGAATCTGTTTCTGCCTTTCCTCTTTGTTCTTCAGATCGTTTACATTTTTCCGGTCTTTTTCCAATCTCTCTTTTGTTCCCTGCACTTCCACATATATATCTTCAATAGTTCCCGACTCCTTTCTTCTGTACCTGGCAACCTGCTGAATATATTTCAATCTTTTATATCCCTGGTTAAAGTCTGCTGAGGATAGAATAAATGCAAGGGCCGGTGTTCCCTTGGTTACTTTGTATGCGCTCATAATAGATCTCGCATACTCTTCCTTTAAGCTATTCAGATCCTGTTCAAGCATTTCAATTGCCAGCCTGTTCAGTGATATCCTGTACTCAAGAAGGCTGATCTCTTCACCGTATTCATTTATCAGCTTTTCGCGCAGGTTTAGTTTCTTTCCAATTACCCTGAGCTCATTCAGGTTTTCCTTCTTTTCCGAAGCAGTATTTCTGAGCAGCTTGTCAACATATTCTATTTCCTGGAGATTCTTATTCCTCAGTTCCTCGAGTTCTGATCTGGATTGTGCAAACAGACAATAATTAATAAATGCTGTTAAAAAACATATAACAGCAAGCTTTCTCATAAGCTTTCGTTTTTATATGATGGCACATTGAATTCTATCGTTTCGCTGCAGCCGGGAATGAGTGTCTCAATATACAGTTTGACATGAAACTCTTCGCCGTTTTCAGCCAGATCTATTTCTGATGCATATTTCCGGTCTTCGGAAACTGTAAAATTGCTGAATGCAAGAGAGAACTGTTTATTCTCCTTTATTGAAAATATATCTTCCGAACACACCTTCATTTCATCCAGGCAAACAGTGATTAACCTTTGCAGTTTATCATTGTTCTTTTGCAAGATCAATTTGTTTCCCACTATTGAATCTGCCTCCTGAATATCAATCTCCGGCAAATCGCCGAATATTGCAGTAAAAAAATCTTCAGGCAGGCCATACTTCTGCATCATTTCATCTTTCTTCCCGATGTATACCGTACGCGTAAGCTTGACTATTCCGCATATATCATTCCCGACAGCAAGTATCTTTATCATCTCAATTCCGAGCGGGCCCTTCACGGAAGCATAAAAATCTCCTTTGTCGTTCAGCTTGGCTGTAAAGCCGTATTCGCCCTCCACCGGAGTTCCGCCGATAAGATCAATTCTCCCTTTCTTTATTATAAATCCGTCGCCGGTTATGTTATACGACCTTATTCCGCTAATTACAGTGCTCAAATTGCCTGACGAAATTTCCTCTTTGGCCGCCCGCCGTTCCTTTGCCTTCCGGCTGGCTGCGCAACCCGTAACTAAAAGAACCACCAGTGATACAGCTATTATTTTGATGATTTTCTGCATGCTTCAATTTCCTTTTCGAGATAAGATTTTGAATTGTCCTTTTTCAAAGCTTCCTCCCAGTATCCGGCGGCATCAGAACATTTACCCAAGGATTTCAGTATATAGCCCATATGTTCAAGGATTTCCGGATCACGTTCCTCCGGTTTTTCAAATATCCTCAACATCTCATTATATGCTTTCTTCTTCTTCCCGAGTTTATGCAGAACCCAGGCATATGTATCTATATAAGTATCATTATCCCCGTCTGTCTTCATGACCTCCTCTGCCATTTTCAACGCTTTGTTCAGGTCTTTATTTCCTTCAGCTAAAAAATATGCGTAGTTATTAAGGACAAGAACTTCATGAGGATCCAATGCAAGGGCCTCCTCATAGGATTTATATGCATTTTCAAAGTCTTTCATCCTGTATTTCAGATCCCCGATCATGCTCAGAACCTGTACCTTCAACTCAGTGTTGTTTCCTGCGAGGATCAGGGCCTTCTTCAGCTCTGCATCAGCAACATCGTAATGTTTCAGCTCCATAGCAGCAATGGCATAATACACTTTCCCGAGGATGCTTCTATTGTTTTCTGCGGAGTATACCGCAGCAAAACCGTAGAGCTTTTCGTATTCCTTCTTTTCTGCGTACAGCAGCACAAGCTTCTCAGAAGAGTAAAATGCAGGTTTGATTGTCCTCACGATTTCCTCGTATCGAGCAATTGCTTCATCTTTTTTCCCTGCTATCTCATACATTGCTGCCCGAAGTGACAGGATCTCTTCATCCTGCGGGTATTTGCCCTCCAGAATGATCAGGCTCTCGCCAAGAGACCCGGTATTGTCAGTTATAAAGGCAGTATCCTGCAACAACCGGCCGGCCACCGAAATCTTTCTTTCCCTGTCAACAAGTTCACTTTCAAATACATTATTAAGGAAGCTTGAAATGCCAGAATACTCCTTTTTATAAACAAGGTTCATAAGATAGAGCATCTGGCTTTCAATATTATCAGGATCCTTTTCAATGATCTCCCTGTAAATGCTGTCACTTTCTTCTTTCCTGCCGTCTTCAAAATATATATCTGCCAGCAGGGCTTTGTACCTGGTCTCTGAAGGTTGTTCCTGTATCAGTTTTTCAGTCCTTTTTGCTGCCTCTTTAATATTACCGTTGCCGATAAGGCCGGTTATCATCATCAGGAACATTTCATCATTAAGGGCCCCTTCTTCGTCAAGCAATCTGAAAAGTGAATCGGCCTTTGCCGCTTCTCCCTTTTCAGCGTACAGGCCTGCAAGAATAGTATTGACCTCCAGTGCGTTGCTGTCTGCCTTCAGCGCACGGGTAAAATAGACCAGTGCAGAATCTTTCTGATTATACTGGGTAAACAGGGAGCCGCATGCAAGCTGGTACCAGTAGTTGCCTGGTTCCAGGTGTGCCGCTTTCGAAGCATACGCCAGCGACCGGCTTTCTGAACCGAGAGCAGCATATATCTGTGCCAGTTCGTAAAAGGGCACAGCACGAGTGTCATCAATCTCGATGCATTTTTCAAATATCCCTGCAGCTTCACTAAGATCGCCTACATACTTTTGTCTCACCGCCTCGGCAAGGAGGTAGTTGTACCGGGTACCCGACTTAGGGCTTTGGCCCGTAGCCCCGGTTGTTTTCACGGCTTCGTGTGTACATCCGGTAAAAAGTGCCAGCGCTAAAAATATCGTTAAATAGTTTCTCATTTTTTCCCTGAATGGCCGAATCCTCCGGCTCCTCTGTCTGTAAAATTAATTTCTACCGTTTCAATCATTTCAGCCTTCTCGTGCTTTGCGATAATCATCTGGGCTATTCTGTCGCCGTCATTCAATGTAAATGACTTGTCTGAAAGGTTAATAAGGATCACGCCAATTTCTCCCCTGTAGTCGGCGTCTATTGTTCCCGGCGAGTTCAGCACCGTTATTCCGTTTCTGAAAGCCAGGCCGCTCCTGGGCCGCACCTGTGCTTCATATCCTACGGGCAGTTCAATATAAAGACCTGTGCCGATAAGTTTTCTTTCAAGGGGTAAAAGTGTCACCGGACCATCGGTCAGGGCCCGGAGATCCATTCCCGCCGAATGTGCGGTTTCATAAGCCGGTAATTTGTGTCGGGACTTGTTTACTATTCTGATCTTCATTTTCTTCTTCTGAAAAATAACGTGAAAAATTTGTCTTTTATCTCAATAACCGCAAAGAAAATAAACAGCAGCGCTGTGTCAAGAACAATATTCATATTTTCAAAGTCTCCGGAAACAATCCTTGACATAAACAGCAAAACCACGGCCAGCAGAATATAGGACATGATTTTCCATATTTCATATTTAACCGGGTAGAGTTTCTGTCCTATGAAATATGAAACCAGAACCATTGACAGATAGCATGCCACATGGGCCCATGCCGCTGCCACATAGCCGTAAGATGGCACGAACAGAAGGTTAACCGCAACAGTTACTGCGGCCCCCACCAGTGTAATTAGTGCTCCGTATATTGTTTTGTCATCCACCTTATACCATATACTCTGATTTATAAAAATGCCCAGCAGGAGGTATGCCATACTTATTATCGGCACAACGATCAGTGATTCGCGGAATACCGGTCCGATTATTATCTGAAGTGCTTCTATATAAAGGTTTATTCCGAGAAAAAGAATTAGTCCGGTAATGACAAAATACTTCATAGTAACGGCATAAGTCGCCTTTGCATCCTTGCTTCCCGCTTTTTCAAAAAAGAATGGTTCTGCCGCAAACCGGTACATCTGGATAAACAACGACATCAGTACACCCACCTTGAATCCTGCTCCGTAAAGACCTACTGTTGCCAGGCCCTCCGGTCCGCCTATCAGCCTGCGGAGAAGTATCTTATCAAGCACTTCGTTCAACGAGCCGGCCATGCCTCCGATAAGCAACGGCCAGCTGTATAACAGCATCCTGCCAAGGAGCTTCCTGTCAAATACCGGTTTTATTTTTACAATATACGGTAACAAAAATACCAACGTAACAGCAGATCCTATAAGGTTGGCAAGAAAGACATAGCCAACCTGAAAATCCGGATTGTAAATCTTATATATCCATGTACTTCCTTCTCCGGCCAGCCTGGGTGCGGTCCTCAGGAAAAAGAAGACTGTTATGATTGTTACAACAACATTAATGATCTTCAGTACGCTGAAAACCACAGGCCTGTTATGTCCCCTCAGGTATGCAAAAGGTATTGCCGAGAAAGCATCTATGGCCACGATCCATGCAAACATTTTTATATAGCCCGAATGCTGGCTATATCCCAGAAAGGCTGAAACAGGGTGAATGAACAGAGAAATCGCCAGGATAAACAGTGCAGAGGTGGTAAAGAGGCTTACAAGAGCCGTACTGTAAACCGTATCTGCCGGAGCTTTCTTGCCGGCAAAGCGAAAGTATGTCGTTTCCATCCCGTAGGTAAGGATGACCAGGGCGAGAACCATCCAGGCATAGAGCTCTGTGACAATACCATATTGTTCGCGTGCGAAAATATAGGTGTAGAACGGAGTAAGCAGGGCATAATTAAGGAATCTTGGAACCACCGTTCCGAATCCATAAATGACCGTCTGCCCGGCCAGCTTGCGTATTTCGTTCATGCTTAACTCTTGGTGCAAATATATATCTTTGTCCTTCGTAAACTATAAGAAAAATGAGGACTTCATTCCGTATGTTATTTGCGCTGGCTGCAGCCCTGGTCATCACGAGTTGCACCGGCAGGGAAAAAGGAGGCGTTCGGGCCGAGATCAGGACAACCGAAGGAGATATTATCATTGCACTTTCAGACCTTACGCCACTCCACAGGGATAATTTCATCAAGCTTGCTGAAAGCGGTTTTTACGATGGCGTCTCTTTTCACCGTGTAATTAAGGATTTTATGATACAGACCGGTGACGGAACGACAAAACAGGATACCACCATGCTGCCGGAGGATTATACAATTCCGGCAGAGATAAACGATTCGTTGTATCACAGGAGGGGAGTCGTTGCTGCGGCCCGTACGGGTGATGATGTAAATCCTGACAGGAATTCATCGGGAACACAATTTTATATTGTCCAGGGGAAGACTTACAATGACGAGGATCTTAATACGACAATCCGTCGCATCGATTTTAACAGGAGACAGTTTTTATACAACCAGGCCCTGGGTGAATTGCGCAAGGAGGCGCTTAAAAATAATGCCTCTCCGAATGACGATGAGATCCAGCAAAATGCAATCTTAAAGGCTTATGAAGTCATGGAAGCCGAGGGGCCTTATACAATGCCGGCAAACCGCCGGGAAGTGTATAAAACAATTGGCGGCACGCCCTTCCTCGACGGAGCCTATACCGTCTTCGGAGAAGTTCTGGAAGGGATGGACGTGGTGGATGCCATCGCCGGTACGGCGACAGATTTGTCAGACAAGCCTGTTAAAGATATCAGGATCCTGAAGGTAAAAATCATCAAATAATCAGATCACTCCGCAATGAAGGCGAGAATAGAAGAACTCAGGAAAGAGATAGAAAACTTTATTATCACCAACGCAGATTCTCTTGAACAGTTCAGGATCAACTACCTGAGTAAAAAGGGCTTGATTCCTTCACTTTTCGAGGGTTTCAGGGACGTACCCCCGGAAGCGAAGAAGGAGATAGGAGTCCTGCTCAACAACCTGAAGCAACTGGCCACAGATAAGTTCAACGGTTTCAGGGAGAACCTGGCGGCGACAGACGCGCCATCGTCTGTATCAGATCTTACGATGCCGGCATTTTCTTTCGCCGAGGGTTCTCGTCACCCCATTTCCATTGTCCGCAAAGAGATCATAGACATATTCAACCGCATAGGATTTACCGTTTCGGAAGGGCCTGAGATCGAGGATGACAATCATGTCTTCACCATGCTCAATTTTCCGGCTGATCATCCTGCCCGTGACATGCAGGACACTTTTTACATCCAGAAAGCCTCCGGGCAGGAGTCTGATCCTCACGATGTGCTTCTCCGCACCCATACATCATCAGTGCAGGTGCGTGTAATGGAATCCCAAAAGCCCCCAATCAGAACCATTTCTCCCGGAAGGGTATTTCGCAATGAGGCCGTTTCTGCCCGCGCTCACTGTATCTTTCATCAGATCGAAGGACTTTATGTTGCAGAAAACGTATCGTTTGCCGACCTCCGGCAGACGCTTTTCTATTTTGCAAGCGAGCTCTTCGGACATGACGTCAACATAAGACTCAGACCCTCATTCTTCCCGTTCACGGAACCATCGGCAGAGATGGATATCAGCTGCAACATATGCGGAGGCAAGGGCTGCAACGTATGCAAGGGCACCGGATGGCTTGAACTGCTAGGCTGCGGCATGGTAGACCCGAACGTTCTGGAGGCCTGCGGTATTGATTCAGGAAAATATACAGGCTATGCGTTCGGCATGGGAATAGAGCGAGCCGCAATGCTTAAATACGGTGTAAACGATCTCAGGCTCTACTTTGAAAACGACATACGTTTCCTAAATCAGTTCAGGACGGAGATAGTGTGATGTTATGTTATTACCTGATAAATACCCATCTTTGTAACCCAAACATTATGAGCAATGAAACAGCATGACTATGCTATATCATTCTGTGACAAATGTGCCTTTGAAACGAATGCGGTTTTCAGGTTCCTGACAAGGGATGAGACCGACAGGCTGAATTTTGAGAAAGACTTCAGGCACTATAAAAGGAGTGATATTCTCTACCATGAAGGCAACAGGATAAGTGGTTTCTATTGCATCAACTCCGGTATCATCAAGGTTTTCAAGACCGGCGTTGACGGCAAGGAACAGATCATCAGGTTTGCCCGCAAGGGAGAGATCATTGCCTACAGATCGGTCCTCAGCAACGAACCGGCCTGCACCTCGGCCAAGGTGATCGAGGATTGCCAGGTATGTTTCATACCGTCAGAACTGCTGATACAGTTTGTTAAAACAAATCCCGCTTTTGCCTTTGAGGTTGTCAAGCTCACCTGTCATGAACTGGCAGAGGCAAATTCGTATATCACTGACATAGCACAGAAGACTGTACGTGAAAGGGTGGCGGAGGTATTGCTCAACCTGGTGAAGGATTTTGGTCTTGATGATCAGAAATATCTGCGAATATCCCTTACCAGGGAGGAGCTGGCAAACATAGTGGGTACGGCAACAGAATCTGTTATCCGTCTTCTCTCCGAATTTAAAAGTGACAGGCTTATTGAGCTTAACGGCCGCAAGATAAAGATCATTGATCTGCGGGGGCTTGAAAAGATAAGTTCGTAGAAGTTACTCCCTGTCAGAAGAGGGAGTTTTCATTTCCCCTTACAATACCAAGATGTTTATATGCCGTTTCGGTTGCCTCGCGGCCCCGGGGTGTTCTTTTCATATACCCTTCCTTGATCAGGAACGGCTCATAAACTTCTTCTATGGTTCCGCTTTCTTCGCCGATGGCGGTTGAAATATTATTCAGGCCAACCGGGCCACCTTTGAATTTTTCTATTATCGTCCTAAGTATCCTGTTATCCATCTCGTCAAGGCCGTGTTTGTCAATGTTCAGGGCCTCGAGGCTGTAACGTGTTATATCCAGGTCAATGGATCCCGTTCCCTTCACCTGTGCAAAATCGCGCACGCGCCTGAGCAATGCGTTTGCTATTCTAGGCGTTCCCCGGCTTCTGGAGGCTATCTCCTGCGCGGCTATCTCATTGATTTCGATATTAAGTATCGCTGCTGACCGCTTCACAATCCCCTTAAGCACGGGGGTGTCATAATATTCGAGATGGAATTTTATTCCGAAGCGTGCCCGCAGCGGACTGGTAAGCAATCCTGAGCGAGTTGTGGCTCCTATAAGTGTGAACGGATTAAGCTTCAGCTGAACAGACCTTGCACCCGGTCCCTTGTCAATCATAATGTCAATCTGATAATCCTCCATGGCGGAATAGAGATATTCTTCCACTATCGGACTGAGCCGGTGTATCTCATCGATGAACAGCACGTCGCCTTCATCAAGGCTCGTCAGAAGACCTGCCAGATCGCCTGGCTTATCGAGGACAGGTCCGGAAGTGACCTTCAGCTTGACCTTCATCTCGTTTGATATTATTGTAGCGAGAGTGGTTTTTCCAAGGCCCGGAGGTCCATGCAGCAGAACATGGTCAAGAGCTTCGCCGCGCTGCATGGCGGCCGTGACGAAGACACTGAGGTTGTCTGTTATCCGTTGCTGTCCCTTGAAATCGGAGAAGGAGAGAGGACGGAGCTGTTTCTCAAAATCCGGATCACCGGCCAGCGCTGTCTCTTTTCTCGGGTTAAACTGTTCGGACATAAAGACTGATTATTTAATTCGTTTAACCGAGCTGTCCGGCAGGTTTATGGATACACCGTTGATATTTGTTTCAACATCATCGCGATAGGTGATGGTAAGCACCGCTTCTCCTTCTTCGTTGTATTTTTTCCATGTCTTTGTACGCAACCCGTTTTTATAAAACCGCTCTTCTTTAAGCCTGCCGGTATCATAATATATCATATGATGGCCGTCAGGATTACCCTGGTTGTAATCACCCTTGAATCTCAGTTTTCCGTTAGGATAAACGGCTTTCCACGGTCCGTCACGCATACCCAGGAGGTAAGCTCCATCTTCAGTGTTATCACCTGACTTGAATGTCCATTCTCCGTTCCTCTCACCGTCAGCATAAGTGCCCTGTGCGATTATCTCACCGTTTCGTGTAAACTCTGTATATTGTCCGTCGCGCCTTCCCTGGTAATAGTCCTCTTCCCTCAGAAGCTCACCTTCAGGATAGTACCATCTCCATGTTCCGTCAATACGGCCGTTGCTGTATGAACCTGCCTGCTCCAGTTTTCCGGCATTATTATAGAATTTCCACATTCCGGTGCGCCTGTTGTCAGTGTAGTTTCCCTCTGCAATTACAGTCCCGCCGGCAGAAAGGTCTTTCCATGGTCCGTTACGGTTTCCTTCATCATCAACAACGCCCTGTGATATCAGAACTCCGTTATCATTATACAGATAAGCATTTTTGACTGTCCCGTTCTCATTGTATTCACGGTGAATTCCAACCGGAACGCCCTCCTTGAAAGGTCCGGAATAAATCAGTTTTCCGGCATCATTGTACCTGTTGACAATATCAATTTCAGCGCTGTTGTCAATGTCGCTTCCGGTAACCTTGCCATTCTCATAAAGAAGGGTTACCAGCAGTTTCCCTTTCTCATCATATTCCTTGTAATACCCGTGAAGCATATCGTCGCGGTAATTTCTTTCTGTCTTTATATTTCCATCCGGATAGAAGTCTAGCCATTCTCCCTGCTTTAGTCCAGTTGCATCAGTGAAATTGATCTTTTCGCGACTGATCAGGAAGTCGTTGTTGTACTCAAGAAGGGTTATCACCTTGCCCTCGCGGTCATATTCGCGTGACAGTCCGTCTTTTTTCCCGTTCACATAGGGTATGGTCTGTTTTATTTTTCCTTCCGGAAAGAACACCCTTGCTGTTCCTTCTTTTTTATCTCCTGCAAAAAGTTCGGTTGAATAAACGTAGTTGCCGTAAACAGGGTCTTTCTGATATTTGAGATAATATCCGTTCCTTTTGCCAAGGAGATAGCTGATTTTTTCAGTTGTGTCGCCTGCCTGGTCATAAAACACCCAGATGCTGTCAAGGAGAAAGCTTCGTCTTTTTCCCTCAGATTTCAGAACGCCGGTAACATAATAGCTTTTCCAGAATCCGTCCGGTTTGCCATTTCGGATAAAACCTTCACTTGAGAGATTTCCGTTAGGATACCTGAACTGCTGAAAACCGTCTTTCAGATCCTCATTGTTCTGTGACTGCAGAACGGAAGGTATCAATATCAGCATTATCAGTAAAAACCTTTTCATTTTATAAACCCAGTTTTGCGGAAATTTCAAGCATTCTTTTTATAGGGAGTACTGCGCGTTTGATAATCTCACTGTCAACGTTTATTTCCGGCACCTCAAATTTAAGTGATTTATATATCTTTTCAACAGTAATCATCTTCATGAAGTTGCATTCACTGCATCCGCAAGTGGAATCAACAGGAGGAGCAGGTATAAATTCTTTTGCAGGCTGAGCTTTTTTCATCTGATGAATTATTCCCGGTTCTGTGGCAACAATATAGGTATTGCCTTCGTCGCTGCTTATAAAAGAGAGCAGCCCTGATGTCGATCCGATATAATCAGCAGCCAGCCTGACCGGCATCTCGCATTCAGGATGAGCTATAAGTTTTGACCCTTTATGTTCCTTTTTGAGTTTCAGTATTGCTTCCAGGGAAAATGCCTCGTGGACGTGGCATGTTCCGTTCCATACGAGAATATCTCTGCCTGTAAGGCTCTTTATATAGTTGCCCAGATTTCTGTCAGGACCAAAAATTATTTTTTCGTCCGCAGGAAGTGACTCTATTATCTGTCTTGCATTTGATGAAGTACATGATATGTCACTCAGGGCTTTGATATCTGCTGTTGTATTGACATATGTAATGACTGTTCTTCCCGGATTATCGTTGATGAATTTTTCAAAGTCTTCCTTTTTACATGAGTCTGCCAGTGAACAGCCAGCCATAGGATCAGGTAAAATGACCTTCTTTTCAGGTGAAAGTATTTTTGCTGTTTCAGCCATAAATCTCACACCGGCAAAAACTATCATGTCGGCTTTTGTAGCTGCTGCCTGCTGTGAAAGGGCAAGGCTGTCTCCTATAAAATCAGCCAGATCCTGAATATCAGGGGTCTGATAATAGTGAGCCAGAATGACAGCATTCTTCTGCTTCTTTAACCTCTGTATTTCCTTTAAAATAGGTTTATCAACAACCATAATTTATTATAGTTTTTAGAAATTTTATATATATGATAGTTATTATATCCTGTTAATACTGTTCAAACAATTTTACGATTCATATTGCAAAAATGGTAGTTAAAAGATTAATAACATCTTTTGAACACATCAAAAAACATACCTTTTCTGAAAAAGAGGCATTTACGCCAATAATTAACAACTGTTAGGTATGTTTTGTTAATACTGAAAAATTACTAAAATGGATAAATCTTATGTTCACGAATGGTTGACATTATTGTACATGCAGGTAAGAAAATGTTTTTGAGTTAATATAAAAATTACAAGTGACGGTAAAGATGAACAAACAAAAGAAGAGTGAACAATTAATGAGAGCTTTCGTTACACGATATGAACACATTTAAACCAGGATGTTTTCTTTTGTTAATAGTAGGCTATATTTGTATAAAAATAGAACAACATATTGGAAAAGATCATTGTTGCATCAGATCATGCCGGTTTCAGGCTTAAAGAGAAGCTGGTGAAATGGTTAATATCTAAAAAGTATGAAGTTAAGGATCTTGGTTGTTTTTCAGAAGACAGCGTAGATTATCCTGATTATGCACATCCCCTGTCCGTAGCTGTGGAAAAGAGGGAATTCAAATTTGGCATTACAATCTGCGGATCAGGAAACGGGATTGCCATGGCGTGCAACAAACATCAGAAGATCAGGGCTGCCGTATGCTGGAATGAAGAGATCGGCAGACTTGCAAGGGCCCATAATGATGCCAATATCTGCTCTCTTCCCGGGCGCTTTCTGAATGAAGCAGAGGCCATAATCATTGTAAAAACTTTTCTGAATACGCCTTTTGACGGCGGGAGGCACAAGCGCCGCATAGACAAGATCCCGGTGAAGAGTTACTGAGATGCTGTCAGCAACATGTAAATATGGCATCAGGGCTGTTATTTTCATAGCCTCCAGACCCGATCAGAAGATAAATACCGGCCTGAAGCAGATCTCCGACAAACTCAGAATTCCCCTGCCGTACCTGGCCAAAATATTACAGGTACTGTCGAGGAAAAAAATATTGCACTCGTCAAAGGGCCCTCACGGAGGATTTTATCTGCTAATTCCTGCTGAAAAACTGACGCTGATGGATATAATTGAAGCAATAGACGGCGGAGATTTTTTTGACAGTTGTTATGTAACAGGGGAGAGGTGCAATTTCGACCAGCCAGACAGCGGGGTTTGTATATTGCACAATGATCTCAGGAAAGAAAAAGACAACCTGGCAAAATTTTTCAGCTCAAAGACGATTGGGGATCTTGCCAATCAGGTAACCCGGAATCCGGATACATTCATCTGATTTTCGCAATCAGTTTTTTTACGATGTAAGCCAGCAGGGCTCCTGCTGCAATGCCACCCATATTTGCGAGGAGATCCACTTCTTCTGCCTTTCGCGTTGCCGTGAGGGTCATCTGCAGGATCTCCATCAGGGCACCGAAGAAAAGAGGTATTAACAGGATCAGGTAATGAAATTTGCCGTCAACCCTCCAGTGGCAGGAGTCGAGAAGCAGGATGGCAGAGAAAAAGGCGTACATTCCGAAATGACCGAGCTTGTCAAGATAAGGTATGTCAAGCATTCGTCCCGGAATGGGAATGTTGCTTCCTGTAAGGCTGAGCCATAAAATTAATATGCCAATAAGGATGCTCTTATAATATTGTTTTAAAAAGAGATATACCATACCGGATTTTTGGAACGGTGAAAATAACAAACTAATGTTGATTCTTTTGTATTTTTAGAGCATAAATTTATCTATGGCCGGAATTTACATCCACATACCTTTTTGTAAAGTCTTCTGCAACTATTGTGATTTTTACAGTATTACAGATATAAGCGAAACGGAATCTCTTGTTCAGGCCGTTATGCTCGAAACGGCCATGCAAAAAAGGTATCTCGACAGTGAAACCGTGGAGACAGTATATTTTGGAGGGGGCACCCCGTCGCTGCTTACAGCCGGGCAGACCGGTCAGATTATTTCTGCCATACGGAATAATTTTAGTGTTTCAGAAGATCCGGAAATTACTGTTGAGGTTAACCCCGATGATGTATATGAGGGATATTTCAGTGAGCTGGCCGGCGCCGGCGTAAACAGGGTGAGCCTTGGTGTCCAGTCGTGGAACGATAAGCGGCTGAAATATCTCGGACGGCGGCATGATGCCGGACAGTCGGCAAAAGCCCTTCAGCTGGCTTTCAGGGAAGGTATTGTCAATGTGTCAGCAGACCTGATATACGGCATACCGGGCATGACTACCGGAGATCTGAAGCATGATCTTGAAGAGACATTTGCTTTTCCTGTGACACATCTTTCAGCATATCATCTGACTATTGAGGAAGGCACGCGTTTCGGTAAGATGAAAAAAGAAAAGAAACTTGTCGAGCCTGATGAAGAGACAAGCAACGCCATGTTTACTCTTCTTGGAAATATGTGCCGCGAAAAAGGATTCATACATTATGAGATCTCAAATTTCGCACTCGATGGATATATCTCTAGACACAACTCGGCGTACTGGAAGCAGATACCGTATCTCGGACTAGGTCCTTCAGCACATTCATTCAACAGGACGTCACGCCAGTGGAATATTTCTGATGCAAAAAAATATATACGCTCAATCAACAGCGGAAAAGTGCCTTTTGAGAGGGAAGATCTTGACAAACTGACCATATTCAATGAATACGTCATGACCTCGCTCAGGACGATGTGGGGCATCGACCTCGGACATGTTGAAGCTTATTATGACAAAGAGCTGCATGACTATCTTGTCAACCTGTCGGGCAAGTATATCCGTTACGGTCTGATGCACCGTGAAAAAAATACCCTGGTCCTTACAGACCAGGGCAGAATGATTTCGGATAATATTATTGCCGAACTCCTGATGGAGCTCTGATCAGTTCTTACCCTTCAGTATAAAGGAACCGACACCGATTTTCTCGCCGTCGAGATAAAGCTCGACATTATATGTTCCGGCGATGAAATCTCCGGTATTGTCAAGGAAGATACACATTTCAATATCAGCATTTGCATAATCAACAGCCCTGTTGGCTGAGAAGATCAGTTGTTCACCTTTCACCTCGAAAAGATTGTCGGGTGAAGGAGTAATGACCAGCTGGTCGGGACGCACGACTCTCAGATAGACTATTTTATTGCCTGCTGCCGCAATCGGATTTTCCCTCAGGGTGAAGCATACCCTTACCTTGTCAAGATTCCTGATTTCGGTTGTTTCCTTGCGCTTTTTGTTAAGAGCAACGGCAACTACATCTTTGGCCTGTATGACTGAGGCAACCGTCACTTTAGAGGTAAGTTCTTCTTTTACCTTTTCAAGTTCGGTATTTGTCTCCTGAACCTGCGTTATCTGCTGTTTTATTTCAACGTTTTCCGCAGTAAGCACCTGGTTGCGTGTATTGAGGGAGTCGATCTGCACTATATAGCTCTTCATGATATCGCGCATGGTTGATATCTCGGCCTTATACTTGCGTATCAGCTGAGCGTTTGAGGCACTGACCTCCAGAAGCTTTTCTATTCTTCCGCGTTCGCGAATGATCTCTGCGTTAAGAGTATCGTTTGTAGTCTTGAGCGTGTCATAGCCATACATCATCATTCGCAGTTCGTTAGCCAGAGAATCTTTCTCTTCTGTAAGAACCTGCTCCATTTCAACCATTTTGCTTTTCTGGTTGTAATAAAGCACGACCAGGGCAATTAAGCCCAGGGTGAGGATAATGGTTGACACAATCATGACAATCGGAGCGCCTTTTTTGTGCTCAACGTGTTCAGCCTGATATTTTTCCTGATTTTCCATTTTATAAATTTTTATCCGGTGCAAAATTAGTAAAAAATACAGTACAACAATTTCTACTTCCGTTTGATTATCTTGGCATTGCGTTAAATAAACGCAAAAAATTATTGTAAAACACTGGTTATGAGCGGTTTTTATGGTTCTGTCTCCGAAAGCAGATGCGTTGAAGATGTTTTCTATGGTACTGATTATCATTCGCATCTGGGCACCAAGCGGGCCGGGATGGTGTTTTATGATACGGAAATAGGCTTCAGGAGAAGAATTCATAACCTCGAAAATGAGTATTTCCGGAATAAATTTGAAGGAGAACTTGCATCATTCAGTGGAAACAGCGGCATCGCAGTGATAAGTGACACGGATCCCCAGCCAATACTTTTCAACTCACATCTTGGCCCGTTTGCGCTTGTAACGGTTTCGAGGATCATTAATATCAATGAGCTGGCAGATTTCTTTCTTGCACGGAAGAAGCACTTCACTGAAAATTTCATGGGCAACATCAATCCGACAGAGATGGTTGCCAATATTATATGTGAAGGCGACTCTTTTGTCGAAGGCATCAGCAATGTTTTTGAGAGGATCCAAGGCTCCTGTTCCATGCTGGTACTTACAAAGGACGGCATCATTGCCGCCCGCGACAAGCTGGGGCGCACGCCTGTAGTGATTGGGAAGAAGGACGGAGCACGTGCCGTGGCATCTGAGACCTGTTCATTTCCAAACACGGGATTTGAAACGGAATATTTTCTCGGTCCCGGTGAAATTGTGCATATACGTCCCGGTGGATTTACCCGTCTTAAGGCAGCGGGCAGGAAGATGCAGATATGCGCTTTTCTCTGGGTGTATTATGGCTTTCCCACATCCGAATATGAAGGTCGAAATGTGGAAGAGGTACGCTACCGTTGCGGTGCCGCCCTGGCGCAGCGCGATGATGTGCAGGCTGATTTTGTCTCCGGCGTTCCCGACTCCGGCATCGGGCATGCCTTTGGCTATGCAAATGCAAAGGGGTTGCCATATATGAGCTCGTTCTCAAAGTATACCCCGACATGGCCCAGAAGTTTCATGCCCCAGAGGCAAATACAGAGAGATCTTGTAGCGAAGATGAAGCTCATTCCCAACAAAAAAGTCACCAGCGGGAAGCGTATTATATTTCTTGACGACAGCATTGTACGGGGAACACAATTAAGAGACAATACGCATGATCTGCGCCAGGCAGGAGCCGCAGAGCTTCATATGCGGATCGCCTGTCCGCCGCTCCTCTATCCCTGTCCTTTCCTGAATTTCTCTCAGTCGCGCTCAACCCTTGAGCTGGCCGCACGCAAAGCCATTGTCAAACTTGAGGGAGAGGAGAAGAACATTGAGAGTTATCTTGATCCGGATTCTCCTGAATATGAAATGATGGTAAAGGAAATCGCCTCCGCATTGGGCATGGATACGCTTATGTTTCAACGTCTTGAGGATCTGGTAAAGGCGATTGGCCTGCCCAAGGCTAAATTATGTACTCACTGCTGGGACGGCAGCAGCACCTTCTGAATATTGTTGATAACGCCTACGTGTTGTTGATAAATCCGCATTTTTCACCGGATAGCGCATACTGTAAAATTTAATTTTACGGTGCGGAATTTATTATTTCAATGCGGAGTTTACAATTATTTCAAAAATAGCTCGTTTCCTTAAACACCAAAGCTTTGTTTATTACTATACGAAGCATAGAAAGAGAATAAATAACTTAATAAAAACTTTAAAAAAGAAAAAATGAAAAAGATCCTTGCATTTTCAGTTGTTCTGCTGGCCTTTTCAGCAGGTATGTTTGCACAGTCAACCGATACAGAACAGACAACAGCTTCTGCTGTAATCGTCGGTCCGCTTGCGCTGACCAAGGTAAGTGACATGAATTTTGGTACAATTGCCGTAACAGGTACTGCAGGAACTGTTGTACTCGGGACCGACAATTCCAGGACCGCAGTTGGTCCGGCCCTTGTCCCACCTGCCGCAGGTGTTGCAGCATCATTCACTGTCGCCGGGGAAGCAAGCAGAACATTTACAATTACCCTTCCGGCAGACGGGACTGTTTCCCTGATTAGCGGAGCAAATACAATGGCTGCAAACACATTTGTGCACAACGCAGGTGTTAATCCGGCTCTTAACGGTGCAGGTGCAGCAGCATTCACCGTTGGTGCGACGCTGTCTGTAGCCGCAAACCAGGGTGCCGGAAGCTATACCTCGGCCAACTTCCCGGTAACCATTAACTATAACTAGAAAATATTTATTGCCTGATATAAACATAATGAAAAGGCTTAAAAATATATTTATCAGCCTTGTATGTTTATTGACTTTAACCACAGGACTGACATTTGCGCAATCAGGATTATCTGCAACTGCCACAGGTCATATAACAGCTGAGGTGGTTGCCACATTATCTGCCATTGAAACTTCGCAAATGAGCTTTGGCAAATTTTCCCCAGGCCCCCAGGGGGGTGACCTGATCCTGACACCTCAGAATACGATCTCAGTGCTCGGCAGCGTATGGCCGGGTAGCGGTACACATAATGCGGCCAGTTTTTATGTCACCGGTGATCCGGGAATAGCATATACTATTACCCTTCCAGCATCACCGGTGACAATTAGTCACCTGGGCTCTGCCAGAACAATGACTGTTGAAGAATGGCAATCTGTTCCGGAGGCTACACCGGGCGCAGGGATGCTTGAGAATGGGTCTCAGACAGTTTATGTGGGAGCGACTCTTAAAGTCGGAAACCTGAACGATAATCCGGTCGGAATATATACGGGAACATACACTATCACATTTGACTTTAATTAACAAGAACCTGAACAAGTAAAACATAATATAATGTCAAAGCGTTTATTTCTGCTTTCAGCTGCAGGCCTGATACTGATTCAGGTCTTTTTTCCTTTTAATACAATGGCCCAGGGCAACCTGCTCATCACTCCCAAAAGGGTTGTGTTTGAGGGAAATAAGAAATCAATGGACCTGAATCTGGCTAACGTCGGAGATGACACTGCCACTTATGCAATTTCACTGATTCAGATAAGAATGACCGAGGAGGGTGGTTTTGAGGCTATCACCGAGCCGGACGCAGGACAGTTATTCGCAAGCCCATACCTGAGATTCTTTCCCAGGTCTGTGACCCTGGGTCCCAATGAAGCTCAGACAGTCAAGATTCAGGTTGTCAAGGCCGGCAGTCTGGAGCCTGGCGAGTACAGATCACATGTCTATTTCCGGGCTATACCAGAGGAGAAGCCTCTCGGCGAAGAAGAGGTGACCCAGCAGGATCCGGCTTCTATTTCAGTAAAACTTGTACCAATCTTTGGAATTACGATTCCGGTGATCATCAGGGTCGGCAAGCCCGCTGTCAATGTGACACTCTCGGATCTGGTACTGAGATTTGAAAACGACACAATTCCAAAGCTGAGATTTACATTTAACCGGGCAGGCAATTACTCTGTTTACGGGGATATCTCAGTTGATCATGTCTCTACTATGGGTACGGTTACAAGAGTGGGTATCGCCAATGGCATTGCCGTTTACACTCCTAACACAAAGAGAAGCTTCGAATTCAGTCTCTTTAATGACAAGGCTGTTGATTACAGCGGTGGAAGCCTGCGTGTCACCTATTCTGCTCCGTCAGATGTAAAACCAGAGAAATATGCCGAGGCGGAGCTGATGCTAAGTCAGAAATGAGTTTTCACAAACCCTATATCAATAAACTCAATAAGCTTTTTGCAATTTTTGTTGCGCTTTCAGGATTGTGCCTGCATGGGTATGGTCAGGCAATTGGAGATTATCAGACAATAGCCTCCGGCAACTGGAATGCGGCTACAAACTGGCAACGATGCGTTACCGCTGGTACCTGGGCCGGTGCAACCAGCACCACTTACCCGGGTCAGAACGCCGGAACCGGCACCGTTACGATCCGAAATGGCCATAACGTCACATTGAACGTTTCTCCGGCCAACAGTATTGGTAATCTCATTATTGGTGGCGGAACAAGCGGATCACTTATAATTGGAAATAATGCTACCTCCAGGACACTCTCGGTTAGTGGAGATATAACAGTTGCTGCCGGCGGAAGTGTTACTATTCAGAATTCCACAGTTACACATCAACTGAATATCGGGGGAAATCTCACAGTCAACGGAACATTTGACCTTCGGTTAGATAATAACAGTTTTTGCAGCGTAACTTTTAACGGCACATCACAGACCATCGGCGGCAGCGGAACACTGGAATTTTATAACGTAACCAACAACACGGGAATACTAACTCTAGCTTGTAATATCAGTATTGCTAACGGGAACCTTACGGTTAACGGAGGAACCTTTGACCTGAGCACTTATACGTCAAATCGCACGGCCGCCGGTGGGACATTGACTATTGCCGCCGGTGCAACGTTGAGGATCGCTGGAACAAATGCTCTTCCGGCGAATTATTCTTATGCACTTAACAACACGAGCATAGTTGAGTATTATGGTACTGATCAGACTGTGACTGCCACGACTTATGGAAACCTCACCTTGAGCGGTAGCGGCACCAAAACAATTCAGGGAAATATTTCGGTAGATGGAACTCTTACTCTTACAGCCGGGACATTAACAATTGGGGCAAACACACTTACTTTATCTGATGGTGCCAGCCTCAGTTACGGAGGCGGTTCATTAACCGGAGGAGCAACGTCCAACCTTACAATTGGCACGGGAACAGCCATTACATTAAATGCAATATCAGGCGGAATAAATAATTTCAATACAAGCAGGAATATCACCCTTGGGGCAGATTTAACTGTGGCCGGAACGTTAACTCTCACTGCCGGTACATTTACAGTTGGGGCTAACACGCTGACATTAAACGGACCGACCATAGCGGGAACGCCGGCCAATCTGGCGACAACATCCTCATCCAATCTTGTTTTTGGCGGAACTTCGGCAGGCGTATTAATACCAACCAGCGTTGTTGCCTTAAATAATCTTACAATATCCAATACCAGCATTGTTGCTCTGCAAGGTTCTCCTACAGTAAGCGGAACATTCACTCCCGGGGGGGGCGGTCTGTCCATAGGAGCAAACACACTGACGCTAAACGGACCGTCAAGCTGCGGTACCCTGGTAGGCGGAGCCACATCCAACCTTATCATCGGTGGTGTTGGTGCAGCCAACATACCTGCGGTTACGCTAAACAACCTCACTCTTAACAAGGCAGCTGCAATATGCGGTAATGTCACTGTTGGAGGAACACTTGCTCTCAATACAGGCGCATTAACAATTGGGGCAAACACACTTACATTATCTAATGGTGCCAGCCTCAGTTACGGAGGCGGTTCATTAACCGGAGGAGCAACGTCCAACCTTACAATTGGCACGGGAACAGCCATTACATTAAATGCAATATCAGGCGGAATAAATAATTTCAATACAGGCAGGAATATCACCCTTGGGGCAGATTTAACTGTGGCCGGAACGTTAACTCTCACTGCCGGTACATTTACAGTTGGGGCTAACACGCTTACATTAAACGGACCGACCATAGCGGGAACGCCGGCCAATCTGGCGACAACATCCTCATCCAATCTTGTTTTTGGCGGAACTTCGGCAGGCGTATTAATACCAACCAGCGTTGCAAATCTGAATAATCTCAGTGTGAATAATTCTTCAGGAGTCGGTTTGACCGGGAGTGTTACTGTTGCAGGTGTTCTTACAATGATGCAGGGAAATATTACAACCGGGACCTATACACTGATAATTTCTAATGGTGTTGTCGGTTCTTTAAACTATGTTTCCGGAACCATTATCGGCAGGTTAACGCGTGCCATTAATACTACCCTGTCTACTAATTACATTTTTCCTGTCGGAACGGCCGCTTATTACAGACCGGCTATTATGAATTTTTCTTCATTATCTGCGGGGACCAATATAACTGCTGAATTTATTTCCACTCCTCCTGCAGGTTTTGCCGCCTACACGGATGATGTAATTTATCTTAACAGCATATTTACTGAAGGTTACTGGAGGTTTTTCAGTTCTGGCCTTTCTGCCGCCACCTATACACTTGATTTAACCGGCAATGGATTTACCAGTTATACAATCAACAATAATACAAGAATTACCGGCAGAGATAGTGGCAATACATCGTGGAGAGCCCAGGGGGTCCATGGTACGCAATCTGGCAATGTTGTTACCCGGACCAGTGCGTCAAACCTTAATACTACATATTTTGATTTTGCTCTGGCAACAGGATGTCTTACGACTTTAATGAGCTATGGTTATTCAAGGAACATTACAATTGATTATACCAAAGTCTCTGGGGGGGCAGATCTTTTTAGTTTTCCAGTATTAGTTAATCTTACCGGACAGAATTTCTTAAAGACCTCACCAACAGGTCAGATATTAAATGCGAACGGGTATGACATTATTTTTACCGACAATAATTACAATAAGCTTGATCATCAGCTGGAATATTATAATGGAACCAGTGGAGATCTTATTGCATGGGTTCGTATTCCAACCCTTTCTTCTTCATCAAATACAGTAATCAAAATACTTTATGGAAATCCCCAGATAACCACCGATCCCTCAACTACATCAGTCTGGGATAGCCATTACAAAGGAGTCTGGCATCTTGATAACAACAGCCTGAATGATTTCACTTCATTCAATAAATCAGGAACGCCGTATAATTCTCCCACATATCCTGCGGGGGAGATTTATAATTCCATGAGATTAAACGGAACAAATCAATATGTCGAAGTTATTAATGCCCCAAATACAAACTTTGCAGGGAACATAACTGTTTCAGCGTGGGTCTATATGAATGCTGCAAATCGCGATCAGAAGATTGCTGGTAACCAGAATAATTCGAGCGGAGGCTATAAGTTTGGTATCTACACAAATAATAAAGTTGAATTTGAGATCAGGAATTCTGCAAACACACCTTCATTGAACAGAGACGTAGCTGGAGGAACCGTATTGAGCACCGGTCAATGGTATTATCTGGCCGGAATAAGTTCGGATGTTCTTGATTCAATAAAAACCTTTGTCAATGGAAGTCCCGAGAGACCATTTAAAAAAACAGGTATTCTGGGAATTGCGTCAAACACATTAACTATTGGCAAGGAACCCTGGCTGTCAGACTATTATTTTAGCGGAAGTTTTGATGAGATTAGAATTTCTGATAAAGTAAGATCAAACGGGTGGACGAGAACCGAATATAATAATCAATCTTCACCGTCAACTTTCTATACACTGGATGCTGCTGGAGTTGTGTCCAGTACTATTCCGTCAGCAGGCATTTGCTCCGTGCCCATAACACTAACATTTGGGTATCCTTCAGGAGGGACCTACTCAGGAAATCCATATATTTCCGGAAATATTTTTACTCCTCCGTCGGCAGGGACGTATTCAATAACATATACGTATGATGGCGGTTGTGGACCGGTAAGCGTTACAAAAGACTTTATTATTACCCCGGCGCCCCCGGCTCCTGCCGCTTCAAATAAAGAGTATTGCACAAATCAGATAGCATACCTGGAAGCTTCTTCCGGTGTTAATATACGCTGGTATAGCGGTGCCACTCTGGTAAGTACTGCAAATCCGTTTTCAACCGGGCAAACTGCCGCCGGCACGTATAATTATACTGTTACACAAACAGTTAATGGATGTGAAAGCGCTGCAACTGCCGTAAGCCTGACAATCTACAGCGGTATTACCATCATAACACAACCGCAACTGGCCACAATATGCGCCGGTGACAACACTTCTTTTTCTGTTGCAGCATCAGGCTTAAATCTGACCTACCAGTGGCAGGAAAATAGCGGCAGCGGTTTCGCCGGTATATCCAATGGCGGAGTTTACAGTGGTGCCACAACCTCAACACTGAGTCTTACCAACCCGGCTATTGCCATGAGCGGGAGGACATACAGATGTGTTGTTACATCCAGTTGTGGGTCATCGGTGACTAGCGGCTCAGCACTCCTGACCATAAATACACTTCCTGTGGCCACGTTCAGCTTTATAGGCTCGCCATATTGCCCCAATGCTGTGAATCCTTTGCCTACATTCAGCGGTGGTGGCACAGCCGGAGTCTTCTCATCGACACCCGGACTTGTTTTTGTAAATACGGCCACAGGAGAAATAGATATTGCAGCGAGCACCCCGGATACATATACAGTAATCAACACTATTGCTGCCGCAGGAGGGTGCGGAGAGGTATCAGCCAACAGTCCAATTGAAATAATCGCCAATTTTACCTGGATCGGAGCGGTGAACAACGACTGGACCAATGCAGGCAACTGGACATGTGGAGCTATTCCCGGAGCCTCATTCTCGGTTCAGATACCTGACGTTGCCAACGAGCCTGTAATAAACAGCGGGTTTACGGCAGAAGTAAGGAATATGACAATTGAAAGCGGATCATCTCTCACTGTGTCATCAGGCACTCTAAGGATTTATGGTGCGGTCGCAAGCAGCAACGGTCTTGATGCTTCTGACGGTACAGTGGAATTTGCCGGACCGGCGGCCCAGAGTGTGGGAAACAATATTTTCACCGGTAACACGATTAAGAATTTAACCGTAAATAACAATGCGGGAGTTACGCTTCAGGGCCAGATGAATGTCAGTGGCGTTGTGCTGGTTCAGAACGGCACTCTGGCATCAGACGGTAATCTTACCCTTGTTTCCGGCGCTGTGCAGACTGCTCTTATTGATGGTTCTGGAGCAGGCACGATAACAGGCAATGTCACCATGCAACGTTATCTTCCCGTCGGCTTCGGGTATAAGTATTTCAGCTCTCCGTTCCAGGCAGCCACCGTAAGTGAATTTGGCGATGACATGGACCTTGCCTCATCGTTTTCCTTATTCTACAGGTTTGAAGAAAACCATAGAGCTTCAGGGTGGGTCGGCTATGCCACAGGCACAAACATACTTAACCCACTAGCAGGATATGCCGTTAACTTCGGCGACGCAACAGCACCAAAAATAGTGGATGTCATAGGTGTGGTGAACACCGGAGACCTCTCACTTACACTGTTTAACCACGACAGCACATTCACTAAAGGATTCAACCTGGTTGGTAATCCTTATCCTTCACCGGTTGACTGGGACGCTCCTGCGGGATGGACACGGCCAAACATTGAAGACGCGGTTTATTATTTTAAGGCCAGTAACACGGATCAGTACGGAGGTACTTACAGCAGCTATGTAGGTGGAATATCTACAGAACCAGGGGTGGCAACAAACATTATACCCTCAATGCAGGGATTCTTTGTCCATGTTTCTGACGGAACTTATCCGGTCACAGGCACCCTCGGGGTTAACAACAATGCCAGGATCAACGACCTGACGCATCCCTTCCTCAAATCGGCTAACAGTTCTATCCGTTTCCTGATAAGAGCTACAGCGACATTTACGGATGACCCTGCCTCCGCAGATCCTTCGGTCATTTACTTTGATGATTTTGCACAACCGGCCTTTGATGGAAGTCTGGACGCCCTAAAACTCATGAATACTGACTGGCTCGTCACTAATTTCTATTCGGTCCTTGCAGGCGATAAAAAGTTGTCCGTAAACGCACTTCCCGCACAGCAGTTTGATACAACGCTGACTGTTCCGCTGGGGCTGATGATCTACAGAGACGGAGAGGTCAGGTTTAAGATCAGGGATATTGAGAACCTTCCCGGAGGTTTAAATATATATTTCCGTGATGCAGTTACAGGATCGGTTATAAACATGCTGACAGACCCGGAATATAAGGTTATGCTCAGTGCAGGTGACTATAACAGCCGGTTCAGTTTTGCATTCCTTAAGAACGCTACCGGCATTGATGATCATCCTGGATCTGAAGGAATTTTCAACGCTTATGAATCTTCAGGAAAGATCAGGGCAACAGTGAATGCCGTTTCCGGCGGCGAAGGCATAATTACCATCTACGATATGGCCGGCCGGCCGCTTTACATTAAAAAGGTTTATGAGACGGGTGACTATGAGTTTGATCCCGGAGTAAACCAGGGCATATATATTATTGGTTTTATAACAGGCAATCAGAGATGCACGCTAAAACTGATACTTGGATTTTAATGAAAGAAAAAGGAAACATATTAAATTCCCGCAGGAAGATATTTCTTTTAGTCATCTTAATTATTTCCGGAGGATTTATCACCGGCGTAATTGCACAGCCCAATCCTCCCCGGCCCGTCATTCTGACTGCGAATAATTCATTTCCCCTTGCCTTTGGAGCCTTCTCTCCCGGTGCAGGCGGAGGCACTGTGATAATAAGCCCGGGCGGCACAAGAACGTCTACCGGCGATGTGGTATTGCTGAACCTTGGTTATACATACTCATCGGCAATGTTTTATATAAGAGCAAATCCCGGGTCTGTGATCTCACTTATGATCACCTCTCCGGTTACCCTGATACGAGGTGGAGGAGGTTCATTGACACTAAATTTGGGCGGTACACAGCCGGCGTCGCCATTTGTCACCACCTTACCATGGCCTCAGCAGACCACCCTGCTGGTTGGAGGAACGCTCACCATCGGTCCTATCGGAGCGAATCTGGCAGGACAATATAATGGAACCTTCAGTGTAACCTGCATTCAGGAATGACCACCAAGAAAACTGAAGAAAGAATAAAATGACAAAGCGAAAAGCATACTCCGGAAACTCACATTCAGGATGTATGTTTTTTGTTCCATGGCACTATTATCTGCTGCTGCTTTTCCTGATTGCCTTACATCCTTCTCAGCCTCTTGCCGGACAGGATGAGCCGCCATACGATGAGGTGACGGTCTATATAAAGATACCGTATGTCGGTATCGGTGAGATTGATGCAGCGATAAAGGGTGATGATATCTACCTGCCTGTTACTGATCTTTTTGATTTCCTTAAAATCAGGAATGTTCCTTCGGAAAATCTCGATCTTATCACCGGCTATTTTATTCAGCCTGAAGCTACATACACTATTGATAAAAATAATAACCGTATTATCTATTCCGGTAAGACCTATGAGCTTGAAGAAGGTGACCTGGTTCGGTCGGAGACTAATCTTTATCTGAAATCGATCTATTATGGGAAAATATTCGGGTTCAATTGCAATTTCAGCTTCCGTGATCTGACCGTAACTATTGATACCAAAATTGAACTACCAGGGATACGTGAGATGCGTCAGGAAGAGATGAGGAAAAACATAACCCGTCTTAAGGGAGAGGTGCAGGTTGACACAACAATCGGAAGAAACTACCCGGGGTTTAGGTTTGGCATGGCCGATTGGTCTGTTTATGCCAGTGAACGAAATAGCGGAGTTTCGGAGGGACGCTTCAATATTGCCCTTGGGGCGGTGATTGCGGGAGGCGAGGCCATGGCATCACTTAATTACTATTCGGGGAGTCCCTTTTCCGAGAAGCAGCAGGATTACCTGTGGCGTTACGTAGACAATGACCGTACATTCCTCAGGCAGATCATGGCTGGAAAGATAGCCACCCATTCAATAGCTTCCATTTACAATCCGGTAATAGGCATTCAACTAACCAGTGCGCCTACTACATTCAGGCGTTCTTTCGGGAGTTACACACTTTCGGAAAAAACTGAACCCGGGTGGCTGGTTGAGCTTTACGTAAACAACGTTCTTGTTGACTATGTCAAAGCGGATGCTTCAGGCTTTTTCACCTTCGAAGTGCCTATCGTTTACGGTAACACACAAGTTAAACTCAGATATTATGGCCCATGGGGAGAGGAAAGAACCCGGGAACAAAACATAAACATTCCTTATAATTTCCTGCCTCATAAAGAGTTTGAATATACCGTGAGTGCGGGTGTTGTGGAAGACACATCGTGGAGCCGCTTTTCGAGGGCAAGCGTCAGCTATGGCGCAACCCGGTTTTTAACCATTGGCGGAGGCGCCGAGTATCTTTCCTCCGTCTCCTCCGGTCCGCTTATGCCTTTTGTGGATGCATCACTGAGGATAACGAACAATCTCATTCTGTCAGGAGAGTACACCTATGGAGTTAGGGCAAATGGAACCCTGACATACCGGCTTCCTTCGAACATACAGCTGGATCTCAAGTATACGTATTACGACAGAAATCAGACGGCCATATCATACAATTACCTGGAAGAACGCAAGGTCTCTGTTTCTCTTCCTATAATGATCAAAAAGTTTTCAGCCTATTCAAGGCTTTCTTATTATCAGATTATTTTTCCGGGATCCAAATACTCTACTGCAGAGTGGCTGTTTTCAGGGTCATTTCTTGGGGTAAATACTAACCTGACCACATACGGGACTTTTTCAGAACAATTCAGTCCAAATGTATACAGCAACCTGTCGTTAGGTGTTCGATTGCCGGCAGGATTTGTTCTTTTGCCCCAGGTCCAGTACACTTATACGGGTCATGAATTTCTTTCAGGCAAGGTCAGCCTGGAGAAGCGCCTTTTTGAAAAAGGGTATATGAATATTTCATATGAGCAATACTTCAGAAACAATATCAGGATTGCCGAGGTAGGTCTACGTTATGACTTCTCGTTCGCCCAGACAGGTATTTCAGCCAGGCAGATCAACAAAGAGACGACTTATGTTCAGTACGCCAGAGGCAGTCTTATCAATGACGGACAGACAAATTATCATAAGGCAGATAACCGCACTAATGTTGGAAGAGGAGGCATTTCAATTGTGGCATTCCTCGACCTTAACGCAAATGGCGTCCGCGATGCCGGCGAACCGAAGGCGAGCGGATTGAATGTCCGTGCAAACGGCGGAAGAATAGAACGAAGTGAAAAAGATACTGTCATACACATCCTCGGCCTGGAACCGTATGTAAAGTACTTTCTTGAGTTTGACGAGGGCAGCTTTGACAATATCTCCTGGAGGATTGACAAAAAATCCGTTGCGGTTATCACTGATGCCAACATGCTGAAATTGATACAGATACCGATTCGAGTTAAAGGAGAAGCAACTGGTACTGTGGATCTTGAAGACAAAGGGGTGAAATCAGGCCTCGGACGCATTATTGTGAACTTCTATAACAGCACAAATGTGCTTACAGCCAGGGCTCTGACCGAAGAAGATGGGTATTTCACCTACTTCGGGCTTGCTCCGGGGGCATACCATGTTCTTATAGACACCGCACAGCTGAGAAAACTTAATATGACTTCAACTCCCGATTCAGTTTCCTTCGGAATAATGACAAATATGGAAGGTGACTACGTTGAAGGTCTGGACTTCACCCTCAGGAGGACCGCCGTCCGGCAGGACAGTGTCACGGCACCCGCCGCCGCACCTGCTGCCCCCACCGCGCCTGTCGTAGTGCCGGTGGTCCCCGTGGCCCCGGTAGCCCCGTCGGTCAAAAAAGACACATCTTACCTTGTTGTTCACGAGGTTACACGCGAGCTTGTAACTATTACTGAAGATTATTACGCCGTTCAGTTCGGGGCCTTCAAAAACAAGCTGTACGCAGAAATTATGAAGAAAAAGGTTGTGGGAGTCCTTGATAAGAATGTCGAACTTTTTGAAGAGGATGGTTTCTGGAAGGTGCGCATAACAGGCTTTAATGGCCGCGATGACCTTAACAGATATATCCCGATAATAAACGGGCAGGGCATTACCGAGATATGGGTGATCACCAACAAAGCTGTCCGGAGCGACTGGCTTACAAAAGAAAGGGAGGATTCCCTGGCGATGGTGAAAGAGACCATAGAGGCACAGGCTGTACCAATTGTAATCTCAGGTACCACAATTCAACTGGGAGCCTTTGGCAGTGAAGGGGAATCATCGTCAATGGCAGACAGGCTCCTTGCCGCTGCAGAAAAACTGGTGACCATACGACAGGAAGAGGGCGTCTATAAGGTACAAATCACAGGCTTTGCAGACACAAACGAAGTCAGGGACTTCATTCCGTTGCTGAAGAAGTACGGGTTTACTGACATCCTCGTGATCCAGGGGTCAGAGACCGGGCTGGCGCCGGTTCCTCAGGACATACAGATTTCACCGGAACAACCGGCACAGGTCGAAGTGCCTGAACTTCCTGAAAAACCTGTTGAGATAGTGGTTGAAAAACCCGCAGAACCTGAGGTAATAATTGAAGAAATCCTTCCCCCGGAACCTGTATTTATTTTACATGCGGGAAGTTACTATAAGCTTGCCAGGGCAGAAAAGGCGAAGCGAAAAATTGAGGACAAACTTAAACGACCGGTTGAGATCATCACTGAATGGGATAGCTACAAGGTCATTATTCCCGGGTTCTATACGAGGGAAGAAACATATCCGTACTATCCTGAGCTTGCCGGAATGGGTTTCACAGATATCTTTGTATATGAAAAACCATTGATTGACAGACGGTAAAATCTGAACGGTATGAAATATGCAGGCGCACACATAAGTGCATCAGGAGGAGTCGAAAATGCTCCTTTAAATGCAGATGCAATAGGAGCGAAGGCATTTGCCTTCTTTACGAAGAACCAGCGTCAGTGGGTTGCTCCCCCGCTTACTAAGAAAAGCATTACAGCCTTCCGGGAAAACTGTGAAAAGCTGGGATACAAGCCTTATCAGATACTTCCTCACGACAGTTATCTTATCAATCTGGGAAACCCCGACCCGGAAGCCCTCGGGAGGTCGCGCTATTCTTTCAATGATGAGATGAAACGATGCGAGCAACTCGGGCTTGACAGGCTCAATTTCCACCCGGGAAGCCATCTCGGGAAAGATCACGGAAGAACAGTGCCTCGACCTTATCGCCGAATCAGTCAATATCGCCCTTTCAAAAACATCCGGGGTCATAGCTGTAATAGAAAACACGGCAGGACAGGGGACAAATCTTGGCTACAGGTTTGAACACCTTAAACGTATCATTGACGGTGTAACTGACAAAAGCAGGATAGGTGTATGTATTGACACATGTCATGCTTTTACCTCCGGTTATGACCTTTCTACCGCCGAAGGATTTAGAAAAGTATTTGACGGGTTTGAAAGGATCGTAGGGTTTAAGTACCTGAAGGGCATGCACCTCAATGAATCAAAAAAAGCATTTGGTACACGTGTTGACCGTCATGACAATCTGCATAAAGGGGAGCTTGGGGATGCGGTCTTCGGCCTTATAATGAACGACCCACGCTTTGATAACATGCCCCTTATTCTTGAAACTCCGGAAGAATCTCTCTGGCCGGAAGAGATTGCTTACCTCTATTCACTCCAGAAATAACCCGGTTCAGTCCCACACAAACCTCCACGATCCGTCAGGCTGCTGCGACACCTGCCTCATCAGCCATCTTCGCAAAGTCAAGCTCCGTCTGAATGATTTGTGCCTTGTATTTTTCAGTATTCTTTTCAGATGGAGAAGAACATCCGGTTGCCATAACCATGATAAGAATTAACAGTTGTTTCATCTTTTTTTTTGCGTTTGCTGTTTATACTATGACCCGGATAACGCGCCAGTCCCCCTTATTTTAACCACACTTTGGCAATCTCCGCGATGTACATTTTATGTATACCCCCTTTGGTACTGTAATGGATTTTGAGAGGCTCATCGTCAAGGAAAGAACTTTTGCTGAGCGTCTCAGCGTAAAGTTTCCGGCACTCAAGCACCAGCCTTGCTTCCCTGAATACGGGATAACCCAGCTCTGTGAAGTGAGGCGTCAGCGATGCCTCAGCGACCTTGTCACAATCCCTCCCGCTCTTTGATCCGCAGAGGTTAAGAGCATCCCGGTATTTTTCGTCAAAAAAAGCGAGCGTAAATCCGTCAGAGCCCTCAATGAACTGATATGTATATCTCTCCGGACGGACAAATACAAACACAACATGTTTATTCCACAGGTAACCCACCCCACCCCAGTTGGCGGTCATGGTGTTGAATTTATGCCTGTCGCCTGCAGTGACAAGCATCCAGTCAGAGGCAATCTGTCTGATCAGGTTACCATCGATGTCTGTGGGCTCTATCTGAATGTATTTCAGTATTTTCATCTTAAATCATGGTTTGGTAGATATCTTAACAAGGCGGATCTTAACAATCAGAATTCACGGCAAACGCCAAGTTATTCAATTTAAATGAAAAGGTCCGGCTGGATTGAGCAATGGATTATTGTTAAATTTGGGCATGGCAATGAAGGTAATTGAACCAAAGGATTTCGAGGTTTATTCCCCGCTTTACAAAGGAGAACGGGGACACCGCCTTGCTGAATATGTGATGCGGTTTCTTGCCATTGACAGAATAAATCAGGTATATGATCATTCCGGTTCGTATACCGGAGCTGAGTTTACCACAAGGCTGCTGGATGACCTTGGCGTGAATTACGTTGTAGGCAATGCCGAGCGACTTAAAATGCTGCCGGAGGGGCCGTTTATAACTGTTTCAAACCATCCTTACGGCGGCCTTGACGGGATCATGTCTATAGACCTGCTGGCTCGGATACGTCCCGACTATAGATTCATGGTCAACAAAATGATTTCTATGGTCAAAACATTACAGGATAATATTATTCCGGTCATACCTGCCGGCAATAAAATTACAGGCGTTCACCATGCCAATATCAAAGCGATCAGGGATACGCTGGAACATTTGCATAAAGGTCATCCGATGGGCTTTTTCCCGTCAGGTGCTGTTTCTGATTTCAGACTGAGGGATTTCCGCATTCAGGATCGTAAATGGCAGAGCAGTATTCTTCATGTCATTTACTCGGCGAAAGTTCCGGTAATACCTTTTCGTTTCTTCGATAAGAATTCTGCTTTTTTCTATTTCCTGGGTTTTCTTAACTGGCGGATACGTGCTCTCAGACTCCCGTATGAGGTGTTTAATAAAAGGAAACAGCAGCTCCGGATCGGAATTGGCAAAATCATTTCTGTGGAGGAGAGAGAAAAATTTGCCGATGCTGAAGCCTTTGGAGCTTTTTTGAGGGAATGCGTGTATGAAATGCCCATGCCAACTTCATTTATGCCGCGAAAAATGCTTAAACTTGAGGGGGAATCAGTATAAACAGCCATCCACCAACCTATCAGAAATGCTAACTACCAGGAATAAAAAAACAAACAGATCACTGACCCCCACGGAGTTGATTAAGTCTGTCTTCAGCGACAGGGCGAGGACAAACCTTCTGAAAAAATATGAACAACAAGCCATAACCTGGCTGGTGCAGCGCATCCATCCCGCCATTTCATCCAATGCCATGACGGGCATCGGATTTTTTGGAAGCATCATTGTGGCAGCAAGCTTCATACTGGCAGCATATGTCAGTAAATATTACCTGTTGCTGGCTGCCCCGGGATTTATGATAAGCTGGTTTGGGGATTCACTGGACGGAAGACTGGCCTATTTCCGGAATAAACCAAGAAAACGCTACGGCTTTGCACTTGATATTACTATTGACTGGATAAGTATTATACTGATCGGATACGGATATATTATCTATGCCAAAGGGGTATGGGAGCTTTTAGGGTACGGTTTTGTGGTCATGTATGGCTGGGAAATGATCATTGCACTGATGAGGTACAAGATCACTGATAAGTATTCGATCGACTCCGGAATTTTCGGCCCTACTGAAGTAAGAATAGTCATTGCAGCCATAATGGCAGCAGAGGTCTTTCTCCCGGGATCACTACAGATCTCTGCTGGCGTAGTGGTTATCGTCCTGTTTCTGGTCAACATCGGAGATACCAGGAAACTGATGAAGGTGGCAGATGAGATTGATAAAAAAGAAATAAATGATAAATTATAACTTGTTTTTGTGACCCGCCTAACTGACTGAATATGGGAGAAATCGTAATTAAAGAAGTCCTGACGCGCAAAGATCTCCGCGAGTTTATTTATCTGCCTGAAAAAGTGCACAGGAATGAGGACTGGCTCCCGCCGATCTATATGGATGAATGGGAATTGTTTGACAGAAAAAAGAACAAATCATTCAAATATGCTGATGCGCGGCTCTTGCTTGCCTTTATAGACGGTAAACCCGTCGGAAGGATAATGGGACTGATAAACAGGCGGTATAATGAAATTAACAAAGAGCAGCACGGCCGGTTTTGCTTTATGGAATGCTATAATGACCCCGAGGTATTTCATGCACTGATATCCGCGATAGAGGACTGGGCAAAGCAGAACGGGATGGTTAAGCTTGTCGGACCGCTTGGTTTCTCCGATAAGGATCCTCAGGGTTTTCAGACAGAGGGATTTGAATACCCACAGTTCATAACCAGCGCCAACAATTCTCCGTACATGAATACCCTGGTTGAAAATGAGGGTTATGTAAAAAAGATAGACCTGGTGAACTACCTGGGTGACATACCGAAGGAATTCCCCGTTGTCTATGAGAGGGTGCTTGAGAGAGTGAAGAAAACAGAGGATTTTAAGATTGTTGAATTCACCACTAAAAAGGAAATTAAACCATATATTATTCCTGTTCTTGAGCTGATGAACGAGACATTTGCCGAGATTTACGGATTTGTTCCGCTCACCGATAAGGAAAAAACAGATTTCGCCGCAAGATATCTTTTTATCCTTGATCCGAAGTTCATGAAGGTGGTTGAAAAAGACGGCAGTCTTATAGGATTTGCGATTGGAATACCTGATTTAAGTGACGGAGTGAAAGCCGCCAGGGGAAGGATGTTTCCCTTTGGATTTATAAAGGTACTTCGTGCATCAAAAAGATCAAAGAAGCTTATGATGATGCTTGGCGGTGTGAAAAAGGATTTTCGCGGCAAGGGGATAGATGTACTGATGGGGGTAAAGATTCTCCAGGATGGCATCAAGAGCGGGATGAAGACACTGAACAGTCACATTGTACTTGAAGACAACCTCAGAATGAGGGGTGAGTACGAAAGAATTGGCTGTAAGGTTGTCAAGAAATTCAGGATATACCAGAAGGAGCTGTAGTTCGGTTACTCTTCTTTTCAGACGCTTTCATGATTTTCCCCAAAAACGAATCTGTATTATATTTGCCACTTGTTTAACTGGGCCCCTAACTCTGCTGGTCCGTAGCATCCCGACCGATGGTCGGGAGGGTCGAAGTTAAACAGGATAATTTTCGGGCCCATAGCTCAGCTGGTTAGCAGCATCCCGACTAAAGTCGGGAGGGTCGCTGGTTCGAGCCCCTGATTATGAGCTTCAAATGTGGGCTTCCAAAAGCTTACACAGATTTGTGCCTTTTTGTACCAGTTTATTTTGTAACAGAGTAATTGTAAAAGATTACATGGTTTTACACCATTTTATACAAATACTGGCACCGAAACTGGCACCAGAAATATATTTGTTTATCGGGATGTTTATTCAGAAAGTATGCGATATAATTCAAGATTCAAATAATAATGACGGCCTTCAATTTCTTTTTTCTCAAGAACATGTATTTCGCATAGCCTGTTCAAATAATCCCTTGCAGTATTTTCAGAATATATTCCTGAATCAACCAGGTGTTTCACTTTAGTAAAAGGCTGAGTGAACAATGCATTTACCAGGTCTTCGGGACTTCTAACCTTCCTCATATCTTTCTTAATAAACTCTAAAATTGAATCTTTTGTTGATACAATTTCATTTATTTTCTGGAAGGTAATCGTGGATGTATATTCAATAGCTTTAAGCATGAAAAATAACCAGTCCTTCCAATTACCTCTTTGAGAAACCCCAGATAATCCCAAGTAATAATCTTCTTTGTGATCTAAAATATATCGGCTTAGAAATAGTATCGGGACATCAAGTAAACCCTTTTTTGTCAGATAATTAATATTAAAGACCCGACCTGTCCTGCCGTTACCATCACGAAACGGATGAATAGCTTCAAATTGATAATGAGCAATGGCCACCTTGAATAAATAGTCCATTTTGAAATTTTCATCATCGTTTAAGAAAGTAACCAGGTTGTCCAACTTTTCTTTAATTATCGCCTGACCCTTTGGCGGAGTATAAACAACCTGACCAGCAGTTGGCCCTGTGCCATTTTGCTTTATTGTTGTATTTAGAAAATCAGGCCGTATCTCATCTTTTGTTTGTTTTATTTCCCGAAAGACTTTAATAAAATACTCTATATCAAAATGATCCTGGTTTCTTAAATAATTGTAACCAGACCATAGGGCCTCTTTATACCTTAATACCTCCTTTGAAGCTCCATTAATTTCATTGGGTTGGTCACTATATGCTTTATATAGTTCATCATCCGTTGTGAAAATGTTTTCAATAGCACTTGAAAGTTTTGCTTCTTGCAAACTGATAGTGTTGATTAATAAACCTTGATTGGGAATCACAATACTACGACCCTGAAGCCTCGCTAATGCGGCTTTAGCATCTCCCAGTTTCTCTAATATCTCTATTGTCTGATAAAGTTCTTTTCTTATTGGCAATAGGGGAAGATTGTTCCATGGGACATTTCTGTCGGGATTGATTTGATACAGTATTTCAGGCATTAATTGCTGGAGTATTTAATGCTTATTCAACTTCTGGCCTTAAATATAGTATAATATTTCCACCAAACATTAAATATTTAAATATTTAAGGCCAACACGGCTTGTTGACCTTAAAAAATATTTTAAAAACAAAGCAGACATTAAAATATTACATATTTAATGTTTTTATAAAACTTATAGACCAAATCCGTCCTTGTTTGACCACTTCTAAAGAAGGTCTGAAAACATGAAACGTGCATAAAACAACAGGGATTTAACGCTGATTTACAAATATATGACTTAAATTTATTTGACTTCAGCTTATTGTTGGTGTAAATTGCATATATCCATAAATCTTTCACCATATGAAAAAGCTCAAGTTCTATTCTGTAATTACATTGTTAACATTTATTATCCTGTTCAGCAATTCAATTCTTCTGTTAGCCCAAGTGGGTCCTTTCAGTATTGATTTAAGGAACAATGGGAATAAGTTAGACGCTAAATTCTATTCTACCAATAAAGTAGTTTCACAACCTACTTTGATCCTCTTACATGGCTTTCCTGGTAATGCTGACAGCCCATACGGATTAGCTGAAAGGCTGTCTAAAAGCGGAATTAATATCCTTGTTTTTAATTATGAGGGAAGTTTTAACAGTGAGGGTACTTTTAGCTGGGAAAACTGCATGATGGATATTGGAGCAGCTATATCTTTCCTCAGGCAGGGAAAAAATATTCATCAATTTTCCATAGACACTTCAAAGATTATTGTTTGTGGTTGTAGTCTGGGTGCTGCATTAGCTTTGTCTGCTGCAGTATATAACACTGAGATAAGGAATATAATCGCTGTTGCAGGAGGGAATGATCTCTCAATATATCTTCAAAAAATGAATAGAGATCCTGCATTCCGAACAGCCCTGGAAAAGAGAATTGCTTCTTCTGGGAAACCTAATATCAAGTGTGATTCAGCATACATCCACAATTATTTTGGTCAGATAATGCCAAACTATGAATATTTTGATCTGATAAAAAATGCAGAAAAACTAAAAAACAAAGAAATCTTATTTATCACAGGTTGGTTCGATACTACTGTACCTATGGAGGAGTTTATTATACCTGCTTATCGGAATCTGAAAGCACTTTACCCAAAATCTGTCTCTATAAAAGCGCTTGAAACTGACCATTATTTTACTAATGCAAGGGATGAATTAGCCAATTCAATAATTGAGTGGGTTAATAAATAAACGATCAACTAATCAGACCGTTTTTCTCCCAAATCCTGGCACCAAACTGGCACATAAAAAAAAGTTACAATTTTTGAGGTTGTAACTTCTTGAATTTGAGTGGGCCCAGCTGGGCTCGAACCAGCGACCCCCTGATTATGAGCGTCAAATGAGGGTTTCCAGGGATTTACACAGATTTGTATCTGTTTGTACCAGTTTATTTTGTTGCACAATAATTGTAAAAGATTTCATGGTTTTATACAGATTTGGTGAAAATACTGGCACCAAAACTGGCACCTTTTAATAATACTTGTTTGGGATTTTACATTTAATCAAATAATTCAATGAAGACATATTCAATTAGCTGACTCAAGTTGCGGGAGTGTTCTTCATAAAGTTTTTTTAACTTTATTAATGTAGATAGGATCTGTATGGCTTACTACTCAATAAAACTTTAATTGATTTAATTTTGCTTTTAGTCTTTCCACCTTAACTCAAGTAAAGCGAGAGGGCCAATAGCAAAAATAGCAAAAAGAAAGATTGGTATTAAACCACCATAATTAAGAAAAATTTCTTTTGTCTTAAATAGAATACGGAATATTTGTGGTGTACTTTTATTTACCAATTCTTCATTTAATGGTAACTTAATTGTATAATCTTCAGTATAAAGTTGGTTCACAAATCCAAATTTACCAGCAGTCGTTTTTTGGGGATATTGCACATTGAAATGAAATTCAAATTCAGCAATATTGCTATAAAGTGAATCAACATCTGGCAAATTAAAAAACACTTCATATTCTGGATTTTCTTCGTTAAAATTGACAGTGGTGTATCCCTGGAATTCTATTGAGTTTCCATATTCCTTACCAACTTGAAAGCTCTTTGGAGTTGAGCCTTCGAGTTTGTTTTTTAGGTCCAATTCTATCCAGCCAAATGAAAGACCTTTAAGTGATTTTACAGGCAAAGTAAGGGTAAATTTCACAAATCCATTAGGTTGAAATAGACCTTCTGCTTTTACATTTTCAGAAATATATTTGTTAATATTTGGTCCTATTAGGATTAATACTGTAAATGCTGTTATAGCTAAACTTAAGCAGTAGAAAATCAAATCATTCGGGAATTTGATTAGTCTCATTATAAAAATAATCAATTTAAATAATTATCGAAATTAAACAAAGTTTTCTCAACTAAATTTATTATAAAGAATATCCTTCAACTCAGTCAAGAATTTATTATTTATGAAAACTTTAACAGGCATTTTAGTGTGACTTTTCCCAGAGAAATAATCAACCTCGCGTCCAGACACAAATTAAATTTATTTTGGATTATTTAGATGCCAAATTTTCTTTTCGATTTTTTTCTCTCATAAGTTGCTAATATATCTACTGCCCAGAAGCGAATTAGTGCTCCTATAATAGCTATGAAAGCATAAACACCATATCTAATCACAAAAAACTTGAATAACCCATCATCTGCAGAAATGATCTCTGAGTTTAAGTCTGATTCTCTTCCAAGTTTTAATCAAACCAAGAACACCAACGGCAATAAAGACATAACTCAAGATTTTGAGAATCGGAGGAGCATATTGTGTCCAAAAAGATTTCTTTATACTTCTCATAATGTATGCTCATTCTAACGCAAGTTAAAAATTATCTTAAAAATGATTATACAATTAACCAACAATTATTCCAATCTTATTTAATCGATCCTTAATCCAATAGGTGTTGTGTTGTTTATGAATTAGGATATAAGTGATTATTTATGAAAACTTTAACTGGCATTTTTTCTTATATGATGTTTAAGTTATAAATCGTACAAACAAGATTCTACAAAGGGTCAGGATTTGTGATAATAAAACAGCATAAGATGCATAATGTTTCCTTAAATAAGTGGATTTAAGGTTATTTCCCGATTCTAAAAATGTCATATCCTTAATCTACAATTATTACGCGCCTCCATGAGGGATGTTTATGATATGAAAAAATTTGTATCTGTTTGTACCAGTTTATTTTGTACCAGAATAATTGTAAAAGATAACATGGATTTAAACAGATATGGTGGAAATACTGGCACCAAAACTGGCACCATCCAATTAATAATTGCGGTCAATATTCATTGCAATTAATGGATCGGGATAAAACAATTATTAGGTTATTTAAAGAAAAGGGAAACGCGCTCTGATTGTCTTTCATCATTTCTTCCAAAATTGCCACTTCTTCTTACTTATTCGTTCTAGCGTCTTTTTCGCAGCATTTTGTAATTCATTATTTTGGTCTTTGGTTACTCGTTCAATTTTATAAGTAAAATGAGAATCACCGATCTTTTCTAATACAATTAAAGCTTCTATCCTTGAATTAGTATCAATTTGATTGTTTTCAAGGATTTGTATCATTAGATTAATTCCTCTATCTATAAGTTTTTCACCTGCTATTGATTTAAGCTCTCTGAAAGTAATATCGAATTTTCTATTATACACATCTTGGGATGAAAAGCTCGCGCCACATTCTTTACATGTATTAGTTCCAACTATACTTCCAAATACTTCATTAAGCAATGGATCAATTTTCTTTTCTACAATTGCAGAGCAATTAGGACACTTCCAGATCATCCCTTTTGAGAACTTAATCATCATTTCTTTAAGTCGCTGGTCATCCATGTGTTGAACTTCATTTGAATCAAAATTGCTATTTTCACCAGGAGCTAAATCTTCTCCAAACATTAGGAAACAACCACCATCTTGGTTAAAGTTGTTAGTAACTACACGATAATTCTGGCTAAGAATTATATCAGGAATTGTATCGGGTATAGTTAAATCTTTTCGTTCCTTACATATTTGAATATAACCAATATTTCAAGACGCTTCTGTCTCAGGTAATACAGGAATAATTCAAAAAAATGACAACCCTGGTTCCCGGAAACAATAGAAACCAGAATCGCCTTTCGCAATTGAAAAAATTGAAATTTACAGATGTGCAATGTTGTCACGCAACTGGGCGATCTGCAAACCCAGTCCGATACACTTTTCCCTGTCAATGCAAGAATCTGTTTCATCGATCTCAAGATAGGTTTTCAATTCATGGCCATCTTTGTGCAGATGGACAGCCCATGCATTGTTCTGCTCTTCAAAATTTACGCGAATATCGATTCCGCACTCCCCCACATCCGGATAAGCATGGTACGAATTTTCTCACATATTTCATTTGATTGACGCATAATACCACCTCCAATATACTTTTTCCATAAAGGATCTTTTTGGGTTAAACTTCGTCTTCCGGAGGCGACGCCGCCATCAGCAATATCACGCGGATTTGCATAACTGTTTGGGAGTTCAGCAGCCCTTCGCATGCGATACAGACAAAATTGATATTTGCAGTTTGGGTTTGCAGATATGTCTTGGATCTTTTCGTTGCGCCTCCGCAGTGCTCACAAACATATGCCGATCATCTCGACCGGATCGCAAAGATGGCCGGCCCCTATTTTAACTTCTCCACAACTTTTACACATATGTATTTGATTAGCCATGATATCTCTCCTTATCATATCTTATTGATCACCCCGGAATCCCGATCAACCGATTTCATGAGTGAATCTTTTACCGGAGTGATGTTATCCTAAAATTGCAAATTATCATTAAGGTGAGCAAATTCCGTACCATGATTCATATAGCGGAAATTTAATCAAAGCAGAGAAACAAGAAGATGTGTTTACCCTGAGACTGCACTACAATGTGCTTGACACCCCATTGTTTCTTCACTATGAAAATAAACTCGGTTCATTCGTTTCTACTGAATAAATAATTTTAAATCTAGATAGAGCCAATTTCAAAACTATTAAAAAGCGTCACACCGGCGAAAGTCGGTGCCCAGAAAAGAGCCGAAAATACTGGATTCTAGTTTTCGCCGGAACTACAACAACAGACTTTTGAAATTGGCTCCATGCGTATTCCATTAACTTCATGGCAGATATCAATATAACAAAAACCGAAGAAAAATTTCATGACGTCTGGGCCGCTTCGGTTGCTGTGGACGAGATTGATGTGGAAGCAATGTTTGAGGCCTGTACGATTCCCCGAAAATCGGTTTATCCTTAATGAACTGGGAGATCTCGAAGGAAAGACTGTTCTGGAAACTCGGCACAGGTCTGGGCAAACGGCCGTTTATTTCGCAACCAGAGGATCAAAGGTCTTTGCACTTGATATTTCTGAAAATATGTTGCATGTGGCCCTGGAGCTTACATCCCGATATCATGTGTCGATCAATGTAATGAAATCCTCATCCGCATTTATCCCTCTTGCCCGGAATTCAGTTGACATCATACCTGTGCGAACCTGTCACATCATGTTGATATTCATACAACATTGCAGGAAATCAATCGGTGCTTAAACCTGAAGGTGTTTTTGTATCGTACGATCCCATCGCTTATAACCCCATCATCAATGTGTACAGACGGATTGCAACCAGGGTCAGAACCTCTGATGAAAAACCATTGACCGTGAGGGATCTGAACCGTGTGAAATACTATTTTTCCGAGGTACGATATACAGCCTTTTGGCTTACGACTCTCTTGATTTTCGTTAAATTTTATTTCATTGACCGGATTGATCCGAATCAGGAAAGATACTGGAAAAGGATTGTAACAGAGCATAAAAATCTGGAACATATCTTCCGTCCCCTGAAAAAAATTGATAATACACTGCTTATGCTGTTTCCATTTTTAAAATGGTATTGCTGGAATCTTGTCATTATTTCAAAAAAATGAAGACACCTATCGGATCTGATATTGAAAAAATGGGGCAATAGACCTCATATTTCATAACAATCCGTTGAAACATATGCAAAGAACAGGAGTTGTGTTGTGAGCGATCTAAAACTATCGATCATCATCGCGTGTTATAATGAAGAAGCCGTTATATGTGAAACGAATAAACGTATAATGGATATGATCCAAAAGCAAAATTTTAAAAAGTACGAAATCATTTATGTCAATGATGGCAGTACAGACAGAACCCGGGAGTACCTGGAAAACGTAGCTTCCTCCAATAAACAAGTTAAAGTGCTGCATCTTTGAAAGTTTCGGTCACCAGCCGGCGATGACCGCCGGTATTCACCACTGCACAGGTGATGTCGCAGCAATTATCGATGCCGACCTTCAGGATCCTCCCGGAAGCGATTCCGGACATGATCCATATTTATGAAAATGAAAAATGCAATGTGGTTTATGGTGTAAGAAAAAGCAGAAAATCGGAAACCATTTTCAAAAAAACAACTGCCACTTATTTCTATCGCTTTTTGAATTCACTCTCCGATACCTCCTTCCCCTGGACACGGGAGACTTCCGGCTAATTGATCGAAAGGTCATCAATACCTTCAAACAACTCAGTGAGCGGAACAAATATATCCGTGGTCTGATCAGTTGGATCGGATTTAAACAATGCCCTATTTTTTATGACAGAGAAAAAAGATTTGCAGGTAAAACCAAATTCAGCCTGACTAAAATGATTCAGTTTGCCCTGACCGCTATTTTTTATTTTACCAAAAAGCCATTAACTCTGGTACTTAATCTTGGCTTTTTCTGTGTAACCGTTTCCTTGATCGTCACCATCTATGTCATGATAATCCGATTCACGGATCAACCCAACTATATGACAGGATGGGCTTCGACGATGATCACCATCATATTTTTTGGTGGAGTTCAACTGTTGACCATTGGTATCATGGGCATTTATATCGGAAACGTGTTTGATGAAGTCAAAAACCGGCCTGAATACATCATTTGAAGCAATCAACCTTGAAAAAAATAAACTCGACATTTGACATTAATTATCAGAACCTGATCCGGTTTTTCCTTAAAAGAGACACCCGGCCCGGCTGCACTGGCCATAACCGATACACATCCTTTTTCTCCTTGTGTTTCATTGGGTGCCTGATATTGCTGACCGGTGTACTGCTGTACAAACACTACCTGATAATCCATTGCGAAATGCCCATGGAGTATCGTGAAGCCAATATGATATCCACAACATATGCGCTGCTCCATGGCATCAATCCGTTCAGTCTTGACAATCAGCCCGAATATACAAATGTTTATGGTATTCTTTACAATCTCCTTGTTTATCCTTTCTCAGCTCTTCTGGGGTATTCTTTCCAGGTTCATCGCTTTGTTTCCGGATTGTTTATCATTGGTTGCTGCCTCACCTTTTTCAGGATTCTGCGGTATGAAAAAATATCCCTTCCCTATTCCTGGGGAGGCACACTTGTATTGTATGGTTCACTCCTGTATTTCGTTACCCCGATGGCGCGTCCTGACAGCACGGGTTTGTTCTTTTTTTATTGGCGTTCAGCATCCCGCTGATGAACAACTATTCCCTGAAAAGCCTCCTTGCAAGCGCATGGTTTGCAGTTCTGTCATTTTATGGAAAAACCTATTTTTTACTGGTATTCCCGATCCTCTTTTCCTTTTCTGTTTCTCTTTGTTTCCATTAAAAAGTCCGCTTTCCATACCACCGTTTTTGGTATCCTTCTCTCTGTGTCCATACTTGCTGTCAATCAAAAATACGATACATACTTCAGCAATGTTTTTTTTCTTCATATCCATTGCGCCTATAGCAATCTGGAACATCTTGGTTCCCAACTGTATCTGTATCTCCAATACAATCTTGGTCTTATCCTCATTTTTTTGCTTTCATTTTCACTTCAGCCTGATACATGCCCCAAAAAAGGAGCCCTGTGATATTCCATAAACTCAATTGTTCAACTCCACTGTTGACTGCACCTCCATTTTTTTCATTGATCCACTATTCCTTTATGGTGATCAACCGTATTTTTATTCAACTAGGGAAGCATACCGGTGCCTGGATGACCTATCCTTTCAGCTCGTATCCCATTTTTTCTGATCATTCTCCTGAAAACCACCAACGATTCCCAAAGTCCTCAATGACTATATTTCCCCTGCTTTTGCTCAATATTTACATGAGTGCGATCTATTTTCTACCGCATGTCAATCATATTGATGATGATCTGAAACGTTGGCATCTGATAAAACAATTGCTCATTC